>JBCCDS010000035.1:0-68521 GCA_039030655.1 Bacteroidota bacterium
CCTTCGCAGAAGCCATTAACGCAATCGCTCAGGCAAGCGGTAGGAATATCCAATACCAGCCCGTTTCTCTGGATGAATACCATGGTATGCTGCAAGCTGCCGGGCTGCCCGCAGATTATGTCTGGTTGATCGACTACCTTTTCCGCGAGGTCTTAGGCAATCCCGACAATCAAGCCATCAGCCATGACGTGGAGCAAGTGCTCGGTCGTAAGGCCATCAGTTTTCAGGAGTTTGCCCATAAAAATGCGTCTACTGGCGTCTGGAACCAAAGCGTGACACAGACTCTCTAAATAGGTATTTCCGGTAAGGCTATGGATTACTATAGCCTTGCCGTTAAACCACCAATAAGCCGCATTAAGCCCTAACTAGCAGGCCTTCTCTATCTTTATTATTGTATACAGCTTGTAAGCTAAAAGTCTTCTTATTTCCTTTGGGAACTAATCAAGCTAAACCGTGGTTTGTTTGACGCGCTAACCCCTTAAAGCTTGGCGTTTACTCGGCCAGAATCTCCCAAATTCAACACGCTTCTCAATGACCATCCATCTAGAAACCAAACGTTTCCTCCTTCGCGAATTTGAAGCAACCGACCTCCAAGGAGTTTTTGAATTAGACAGCGACCCCGAAGTACACCGCTATCTCGGCAATAAGCCGATAAAAACCCTGGAGGAAGCCGAAGGCATGCTGGAATACATTCGCGACCAGTACAAAAATGAAGGCATCGGCCGCTGGGCCGTCATCGATAAAGCCACGGAAGAATTCGTCGGTTGGTCAGGCCTCAAGTATGAGCGAGTAGTACGGCCAGATGCCCCCTATTACGATATTGGTTATCGACTGAAACGAAAGTTCTGGGGCCAGGGCATCGCTACCGAAACCGCACTAGCGGCAATCAATTATGGCTTTCAGAAAATGGAGCTTGCAGAAATTTTTGGCGGCGCCCACGTAGACAATCTCGCCTCCAACCACGTCCTTAAAAAGATTGGCCTCCGCCATTTGGAGACCTTTGAATTTGATGGAGAACCTCATCACTGGTATGGGCTGACCCGCGAGCAGTTTAATGCCTCTTAAAAAGAGCATACCCCGCCTAACTGCCGGCAAAGGGCGTCCCTAATACCCCCACCGCCAGCTCGGCCCAGGCCAGCAAAAACACGAGTAATAGTAAAGTAAGGAGGAGTCCGCGTTGTCTGCCATTACATCCTTTTTCCCAAAGGAAGTCAATAGCTAAAGCCACCCCTACCAACAGGACGCCCGCTAACAAAAAGTCCATGGCGGACCAGTTAACCTCCGTCGTGAATTGCATTGCAATAAGCGGCACTAGTAATAATAGCGGTACCGCAAGAAAAAGGCGAAGTCTTCGATTAGCTAAAGTCATAACGCATCGTTTTAATTGAAGATATTGCAGCTACCTTAGATCATCAAGTTACGGGAAAATAAGCTACAAGTTCAGGCCCTTTTCCGACGCCAAAAGAAGCTTGCCGACTACTCTTTGCGCTTTCTGCAGGAGCGATTAGATGCTCCTTTCCTTCGGGTGCACCGCAAATACACCATCAATAGCCAGTAACTGCCCTCGGTCTTAGGCTTACTCATTATCTTCGGTTTCATGTGGCGGGTCTACCAACAAGGTCCTAAGAATAAAGTATGATCAAATCCTTCTTCCAATCGACTTACTGGCTTTGGGTAATCGCCAAAATGCTGATTATCGTGTTATTATTCATCAGTTCCATCAGCCTCTTGATAGAAGGCAACCTACGCACTGATGAATTAGTCATTAACTGGCTAGCGGTCATTGAAGGTATTCTGCTGACCATTAGCCTCGCTCACGACTTCGGCAGCGCCCGACTAGGCTGGCTAAAAATCATAACGGGAACTATCTTGTTTGTAGGCGGGGTCGCACTAATGGTCACCTTGTTCGGCTTAGAGAAAGGAGAGCGATCCGAAGCCTACGCTCTTGGCTTCCCACTTACCTTAATGATGATTTTCACCGGGCTATTTGAGGTACTCCATCTCCAAAAACAGAAGACATGAAAAAAATTATCCGGGAATCTCTACTCATTGTCTTCAGCATTCTTTTCGCATTAGTGATTAACGAATGGAGAGCGAATCAGAAACTAAGGGTCGAAAAGGAAAAAATACTGGATAGTATCGTGCTTGAGCTGGAAAATAACCTGGCATCACTCGAGGAAGTGGCGCCTTATCACGCTCAGGTTGCAGAGAGGCTCAACGAGCTACTCACTCAGGAATACCTGGAAGACAGCCTTGGCAATCAGAATCCTATCGAGGTGTTTTTGCAACATTCTGGCTATGGCCTTCAGGAACCCCGAGTACAGGCCAATGCCTGGCAAACAGCCCAACTCAGCGGCACCCTGAGCCAGTTCGATAATGAAACCATCTATGAGCTATCCAAGCTTTATGAGCTCCAGAACGAAGGCGTAGAAGCCGCCTGGAAGAAAATCGTGGAAATGTTCTACGACAACGACAGCTTTGAAGCTATTCACCGCATGGCTGTTCTCCAAAAGCTTCAACTGTCCATGGCCTCTCTCTCCGGCATGGAAGAATATCTGATTGAGAAGCATCAAAAAACATTAGACTTTCTTAATAAGGGGTATTAAACCTTTTGTACTTCCGCAGGTCAAAACGTCCACCGGAGGTTTTGATCCTCGATGAGTGCCTGTGGCACGAGATCGGGATCGAAACGTCTAGCCAAGGTTTTGATCCTCGATGAGTGCCTGTGGCACGAGATCGGGATCGAAACGTCTAGCCAAAGTTTTGATCCTCGATGAGTGCCTGTGGCACGAGATCGGGATCGGAACGTCTAGCCAAAGTTTTGATCCTCGATGAGTGCCTGTGGCACGAGATCGGGATCGGAACGCATTACTTTAGCCGCTACTCACTTACCGCTCTCTTTATCCACCCACTATGAAAAAGACGTTTAGCCTACTTTTATTCCTGGCCTTAGTGGCCGTTTGCGCCGCCCAAAAACAAACGCCTAATGTACTACTCATCATTGCTGATGATTTAGGTATCGACGTCATGGAAGGCTTCGGCATAGAAAGCGACAAACCCGTGACGCCCACCCTCGACTCCCTTCGGGAAAACGGTATTGCTTTTACCAACTGCTGGGCCACACCTCAGTGCTCACCCACCCGTGCAGCCATCATGAGTGGTAAATTCGGCATCAATACCGGTGTCATGCGCCCTCCCGGACCGCTCGACCCCCTGCTGCATACGTCCATTTTCAATCAAATCCGCAACGAGAGCGATTTAGACTACAGCATGGCCGCTATCGGCAAGTGGCACATCGCTGGAAATGATGGAAATCTCGACCACCCGGCAGAACACGGCCTCGATCACTACGAAGGTGTGTATTCCTCAGGAGTAGATGATTATTACGAGTGGACCAAGGTCATTAATGGTGCTAGTGAATCTGTCAATGAATACGCCACGACCCACTTTACCGATGCCGCCATCGATTGGGTCGCAGAGCAACAGCAACCCTGGTTCCTGTGGTTGGCACACATCGCTCCACATGGACCCTTTCATGTACCCCCGGAAGGCCTCTACACCACCGAAGCCACCGACAATCGCAGTCAATACTTCGCCATGGTCGAAGCCATGGATCACGAAATCGGCCGCCTGCTCAACAGCATGGATGAAGCAACCAGAGAGAACACTATTATTTTCTTTGTTGGTGACAATGGCACTCCTAATGGTATCAACACCTTCTACCCCGGAGGTCACAATAAAGGCTCCATTTACGAAGGTGGCCTACGGGTACCCTTTATCGCCAGCGGCAAAAACGTCAATCGGATGGGCGAGGAAGAAAACAGTCTCGTTCAGGCTACCGACCTCTACGCCACTATCCTAGAATTACTGGACATGCAATTGCCCGGCGGCATCCACAACAGCCTCAGTCTAAAACCACTGCTTGAGTGCGGTGATCGTCCTTTACGCGAGATCAATTACAGCGACTACGATGATGATGGTACGCTGGTTTGGGCCACCCGTACTGCCCAGTATAAACTCATCGAAGACGAAAACGGCAACCAGGAATTCTACGACATCATTGCCGACATCATGGAGGTCAATAACCTCATCGATAACCTGACCCCCGAACAGCAAATCATTAAAGACGCACTGGAGGCAGAAGCAGCCATCATCCGCAGCGGTTGGTCCTGTAATGATGGCATTCAGAACGGTGATGAAATTGCCATCGATGACTGCGACAACAGCTGCGCCGAGGTCGACGAATTAAGCTCCGAAAACATTGGTTGCTGTGAAGAACCCACTGTTCCCAGCGTTTTCTACGAATATGTAGAGGATAATCAGCGAAATATCTACAGTAATAACTTCCCCAATCACGATTACTGCTTTGCAGCCACCGTGCCCGTACCGACCTATCGACTCTATCGCATTGATCAAAACCCGCAGTTTACGGGCGACACAACCCTCATCATACGGGAGAATGGTCGCCCCGCCCGCTTTTTTGGCGTAGCCGCCAATGGCGTTTTTCTTATGCCGGCACCAGGCGTACCCTTCATCTTTGAAGATGCTAATACGGGAGAATTCAACTGGGATTGGGTCTT
Organism: Bacteroidota bacterium; assembly: GCA_039030655.1. Classification (GTDB taxonomy): domain Bacteria; phylum Bacteroidota; class Bacteroidia; order Chitinophagales; family Saprospiraceae; genus Neolewinella. The sequence continues at coordinate 4,581 of JBCCDS010000035.1, forward strand.
TGAACCCACCACTAATCAAGGGCCAGGCATGGGGCAGGTATCGCTCGATTGTGCATCTGCTCACGCTAATTCCCAGGGCTACCACTACCACGGGAATATGCTTGAATACCTGGAGACTATCCTCCCCGGCAGTACAACTACTACTGATATTCCGGAGGCACCGATTCATATCGGCTGGGCCTCTGATGGATTCCCCATCCTCTATCGTTTCGGCCCTGACGAAGATGGCAACATGAAGGAAATGCGGCCGAGCTTTCAGCTACGATCCGGCTTGCGCCCTGGCGATGGTATTAGTGAGCCCTGTGGTCCCTATACCGGCAAGTATACCCGCGACTATGAATACGTCTGTGGTAAAGGTGACCTCAATGAATGTAACGGCATTGAAGCTGAGGTGGCGATTAATACCAGCCAGGGTGAAGAGACCTTTGACTTTTACTACGTCATTACCACCACCTTTCCTCAAATTCCACGCTGTATGCTCGGGAACGTCAGTGAAGATTTTGCCAACAGTGCCCCTACTCTTGTAGGACAGGATCTAGATGGTGATGGCTTCCTCGGCAGCTTCGATTGTAACGACAACGACCCCAACATCAACCCCCTGGCTACAGAAATCGACGGCAACGATATAGACGAAAATTGTGATGGTGAGCTTACCTCCATCTATGATTTAGCCAATGCAGGTATCACCATCGGCCCCAACCCGAACGAAGGTACCTTCTGGGTGGAAACGCCGCTAAACCGCCAGTACGATCTACAGCTCAGTAGCGTGAATGGTCAGGTAGTGCGACAGCTGCAGGGTAGTGGTCAACTCATTTTCCAAAATATCCCAGCTGGCGCTTACTTTTTGAGTGTTCAGGCCGATGGTGATTATCTGGGGGCTACTAAATTGATCGTATTATGAAAATGATCCTGATCAGCCTGTTGGCTCTGGCTAGTTTTTCTGCGCCGGAGGAACACGACGTAGCCATGGCCGTTTTTCGACTATCGGTTGACGACGCAGGTCTTAGCCTGCAAATAAATTTTGATCGCGAAGACTATTGTAAGACTAGTGATCTTTCCCTGGAGGCCGTCAATCGGGTCCAGCTTCAGACCTATCTGGAACAAACCACCAACTGGGTCATCAACGGCAAAAAGCAGGCGCTCATAGTCGAGGAAGTAACTGCAGAAAGGGAGCATTTCAAAGCTACTTGCCGTTTTCCCAGGGTGGAAGGGGCGGTCCAGCAGTTGCTCTTACAAAATGAATTTATGCTGGGCGTAGATCAGCAGTCAAATGTCATTATGTTGGATCTCAATGGTGCTTCTAGGGGCTTTCGCATGCATCAGGGGCGGCGAGAAATCAAGGTAGATTATTAGCCCGGCAAGCTGCTAATCAATCAGAAAAGCTGAATTGCTGGTACGCTATGCAGCCGAGTGCTTATCGAAAAGTAGTTAGTAAGAGGTCGAAAAGGTAAAACTAGCTAAGACTTATCTTCAGGTCTATGATCGTTTTTTCTTAAGCCTTACTCCTTGTCACAATCATCCATATATAGCTCAAGAATAAAGCGGGCTTTAGCCTACATCGAAGCACATCTGGACGAGAAAATTTTACTCGACGAGCTCGCTGCCCATGCTCACTTTTCCTCTTTTCACTTTCATCGGATCTTCACGGCTTATGTCGACGAAACCGTCGGGGACTACATCCAGCGCAAGAAGCTGGAAACCGCCAGTAGGCAATTAGCGTATACCGACAAAAAAGTCGCTACCGTAGCGTATGAATTGGGGTATTCCTCCCTCTCGACTTTTTCCAGGGCTTTCAAAAAGCAGTTTGATTGTACGCCTTCTTACTACCGTAAGCACGGTCTCCCTGAAAAGAGCAAGATTCGCAAAACTCTTCCCGACATCCCCCACTACCTTGCGGACAGCAAAGAAGTATTCGCGGTCCAGGTAAAACAGCTCGCTTTCCGCAAACTGGCTTACATCAGCGTGCGTAATTCTTTCGAAGCGGGGAAAAGTCTCCGGGCGTTACAACAGCTTATTGCCTGGTCCAAAGACGCAGGTATTTACGAACAAGGAACCCTTATGGGCATGTCAGCCGATGATGTACTAGTGACCCCAAAGTCAAAGTATCGATATCTGGTCGCCATCAGCCTACCTGATGATTTTCAGCTGGAGCATTCTCAAATTGAATTGATGGTGCTTCGATCTCGTCAGTATGCTTGCCTTAAGGTCAGCGGGCCGATTGAAAAAGTAATTGGCGCCTATAATTTTCTTTTCCGTAGCTGGCTGTTAAATAGTGACTTTGAGCCTTGCAACTCCCCCGCTATGGAGATATTCTTAAACAAACAAAATGCCACCGATTGGTCGAATTTCGAACTTGAGTTGGCACTTCCGGTACAACCATTAATTCACTACTAAATCAATCGTAAAATGCAATTAGGCGCTTTTTCCATCAGCTTGTCGGTAAAGGATCTCGCTGGCTCCAAGACTTTCTACGAAAACATGGGATTTCAAACCCTGGCGGGTAGCTTCGAACACAACTATTTCATTCTGAAAAACGGGAACGCACTAATCGGTATCTTCCACGGTATGTTTGAGGGAAACATTATCACCTTTAATCCAGGCTGGGACGAAAATGCTCATCCACTTGCAGCTTTCACCGATGTGCGCCAAATTCAGCAAGCCCTTAAGGCGAAGGGTGTTGCCTTGGTCACCGAAGCTGATGAAGCTTCCAGTGGCCCAGCCAGTTTCATGGTACAAGATCCTGATGGTAATCTGATCATGGTGGATCAGCATCGCTAGTAAGCTTAATCTAAAATGCACAAGCTTGCAGTAACCAAGCTCGATTAATTACATTATCATTTTGCTCTATTTTCTCTTTCAGTAACTCTAGCTGTTTACGAGTTGTGTCGGCCCTTGCGTAGGGGCGGGATTCCTGAATGAGAACTAATTTCTTCGCGAATCGGATAAAATTCGAATATGCCCGCTTATCGCTAGCGCTCATATTAGGACTGCGTAAAACGTACAGTCGGAGCGTTTCTGCATCGTTTAGGAAAAGGGTATACTCGTTCTGATCATAGCTTATCCGCAGCCGCAGGAGCATGCCCTGTAGATGGTACCTGCTATTGGTGAATGATACTTGCAGTAGATAATTAGTGGACTCTTCGTACCTAAGCCTTGTATACAAATAAAGCGCCTTACAGTAGTGGTAGGCATTATCCCTGACGCTTTCGTTAAGCCTTTCGTAGTGACTCTCTAGGAAGGTCTCAGTCCATTCATATTCCCCCAAAGCACAGCCTAGGGTCAGGATATTGCGATAATCCCATTCACTGATCCATCCGTTAGAGTATACGAGCTCTCCTTCAATTCCCAATTGATAAATAGTAAATAGTTCACGGCTATATTCTGGCACCCCTTTACTTATTCCGCGAATACAATAATTGGTACAAAAACCATAGATATTCATTGCGACTCCTCTAGGCAATTCTTCGTACTGCTCCAGTAAAGATTTTAGAAACTCATAGTGCTCCGTATTGTCTTGTTCGGTTAGCGTTTTTACGCCTCGATAATAAAATTCTACCCCTTTTAGCCTTTTAAAATGCTCTTCGTGCTCCTCTACCAGTATTAGTAGTTCATCTATAAAGGTTGCTTCATAAGCTGCAGATCGTTGGGTAATATTCACTAAATATTGATACCCGAATAGTAGCTTTCGCTCAAAATAAAAGGCGTCTAAATGATTGTTCATCGCTTGTAGATGATAAGCCCTATTAAAAACATCTTCTTGGGTTCGGTAGGCCACTAACTGATTCAGTTGATAAGCGATCAATGATTGCTCTGTATCTAATACACCCTCCTGATTTAATTCATTGATCATAGCCTTGGCCCGTTGCCGAAACAAGCGGTCTTGTCCTATTCGGTTAGCGTACTTAATCGTATAAAGCTCTTGCTCTAGTGGGTTGCTCTCTAATTCACGAACGGCAAAAAACTTCCAGAGTAAGTTGCCCAAACGATTCAACTGGTGGTAAACCTTCATTTCACGGTAGGCCGTATTGCGGGGATAGATGCTGTAGAAAACATCTTGCTTACTCAGGTCTTCCACTTTGTCTTTCGCAATTGTAGCTAGCAGCAAGTCTAACAACTTTAGGTTTCTGGGGTCCTTATTAAAAAAAGAGGACGCTACAAATGAGCGAAATCTGCGCTGCTCGGCCTTGGCCAATTGAGCTAAATCCCGCAAAAGCTTGTTTGATCGCATATAAATTTCGGACAATCTCTTCAATAAAAAAGAATAAAATACAATTTTAAAAGAAATAAAATGTTGATTTACAAATAATTACAAGAATTTATTCAATATAGAAATGTGAGAAATGTTCCTAAATGTACTTTATTGCGGCCTTTACAGTGACGACTTTTGATCCATCAACCTTGATACTTCATTCCGATTTGCCGTGGACAATCAGATCAATCACTTGCGGGACTTAATTGCAAAGGACCAACTGCTGAAAGTGGTTAGGCAGCTTAAGCAACTAGATGGACTCCATCATGACGATCTGCATCAAGTGATACTGCTTTCCAGGGAATTGTATGCGCTACAAAAGCTAGAACTAGGTGGTCAAATCCAATGGGAGGAAAAAGAGCGTGCCAAGTCACGGATAGCGGCCAGGATCTTAGATTTTATCTGCTGGACGGTTGAATTGGCAGCATAGATGACATTAAACCCCTATTGTTTCTGTACATCTAAGATGTAAAACCCATTATGATGTACAGAGTGCTATTGCTATACTTCCTCCTGCTTCCAATCAACAATCTACCTAGTCAGACCACTTTCAATCAAGTCGGATTTTGCCCCGACGACCCGCCCACCAATCCCTGGCTCGCAGATTCCCCTTATCCGATATACCATCGGAATAGCTACGGCCAAGCATCAACTTGCTTGGCAAGTATCCTGCCCGATGACGAATTGACGATCAAAGTAAGGCGAGACATTACCGGAGGTACTTCCCCCTGGATCTATTTGTCCGAAGCTTACCCTACTGGAGAACGGACCATTCTCTATTCCAACTCCACTCACGTTTTCAAATTCATCGACGACGGTGAAGATTTAGTGGCCATTGACAGCTTCAGACTAGATTTCAACACCTTACAATCCAATGGGTACAATCACTTATTGTCTAAAGACAGGGTTTGGTTTTCCTATGAGCCTACCTATAACCCGGAAAATGACCAATATTCCCGCTTGTTCAAGTTTTCGGATGCCGACCCCAATGACCCTTATTCCGATATCGTGCAATTGGATGAATTTAATTTTGGTGATTATGGCATCAATCGGGTCAATATGTACAACCTCAATTACGATGGTCATATCGTATGGTACTCTGAAAAAGACCCCGCTACGGGGCTAGCCTACGCTGGGGTAATTGATCAAAATTTTAACCTGCTGGACACCCTGGTTTTTTCAGCCCTTCCTGACGAAAGAGTCAACCACAACTCGATCTCGGTTGATGAAAACAATTCCTTTTACATCGTGACTTCTCATCGCTTGATCCAATTTGCCTGGGATGGAGAAGAATTAAGCATCGGTTGGCAGGCAGAATACGACTTCGTAGCCGATGGGCCAACGGGTAATTTCGCCTATGGTAGTGGTACTACACCTACGCTCATGGGCTGGGGTGCCGGGAACGATAAGTTGGTTGTAGTAGCTGACGGACATGCCCAGAATAACTTAGTCGCCTTTTGGCGGGAACTCCCGCCCGGCTGGACCGCTATCCCTGGCCAAGCTCTTCATTTTGCGGATGCCATTACCATCCCTAATGCACAATCCTTCAGCAACCTTTTCCAGTCAATTGAAAACTCGCCTACGGCCTATGGCTACGATATTGCTATTGCGCAGTTCAATGGCTTTCTGGGTTATGATTGCGAAAATCTAAAAGGCGTCTCTAAATTTCGCTGGGACCCGCTCGCCGATGCCTTCAACCTGCAATGGACCAACGATGCCGTAAATATGAATGGCGTACTGACTTATTCTTCGGGTAGCGATCTGGTCTACGGTAGCGGAAAAGAAGCCGACTGTATATACTACTATTACGGTTTGGATTGGCAAAGTGGTGAAGTGGTCGTCAGAGAGCCTTTGGGCCAAGAGGGGGATTTCCCTGACGACCCCTTCTACGATCAAGGCGTAAACAATATCATCGACGAAGACGGTAGTATTTATTTTTCCGGCTCTCGATCATTAGTTAAGTTGGAAAGATCTGCTAATAGTGTATCGACTACCTCCGTCCTTAAGCCCGAAGAGCAGCTTGCATTATACCCTAACCCTAATGATGGGCAGCTGCTAGCTACTGGAATGGACCTCAATGGTTGGCAACTAAGTGTATTTTCGGTAGCCGGTCAGCTCAGCGACCAGATTCAGCTCAGCTCCAACCGCCTTGATCTAAGTCATCTACCAAGTGGTTGCTATACGCTCCGTTTCTCCAGGGAAGGGGTAGCATTCAATCGTCGCCTGGTCAAATGGTAGCCAAAACTGCCTGAGTTTTATCGATCAATTGCTGAGCAACCTCTTTCTCGTAAGCGTCGGGATGGGCATCCCCAAAGTCGCCCTTTGGGTTTCCTTTATCATTATCAAAGTACTTACCCGAAGCATTGGCATAGGTCGAATCAAGGGCTAAGTCGTAAAGGATATTTCCGCCTTTTTCCGCTGGCGACCAGTGGCGACCGTAGGCTTCACGTACCATATTGGTATTGAGTAGTGAACCGGGATTCACTGCGATGGTCGTGATCTCCGGATACTGCCGAGCCAACTCAAAACTCCAGATTGTCAGCGCTAATTTGCTTTGCGCATAGGCTTCTTGCATCGACAATTCTTCCCGGCCTACCAGAGCTCGCAAGGAAACCCTTGATTGAGCGGCCGAACTCAAATTGATAATGCGTGCACCCGTGCTTTGCGCTAAGCATGGCAATAGTTGTTGCGTCAGGAGGTAGGGAGCTAGGTAGTTCACTGTAAAGCGCAGGTCAAGGCCAGCATCCGTTAAACGGTTAGTGCTTTTAAAAACACCAGCATTGTTGATTAAAACATCCAACTGGCCTAAATCCTCCGCAATTTGCTTGCCTATGGTTTGAACGGCTTGTAGATCCGAAAAATCAACAACATATCCGTGAATGGCAGAATTACCGCTAGCCGTTTTCAGGACTGATACTACCTCCGAGAGCTTCTCAGAATTTCTCCCGTGGAGATAAAGCTCGTGGCCAGCAGTCGCTAATTTTTCGGCAGCCAATTTTCCGATACCGTCGGTACTCCCCGTAATTAAAATTCTCTTCTTCATTGCAAGGTTACTTTTAGCTTATGTGAAAGTGTGGCAGTACTTTTTCAGCCAGTTCATCCATGACCGTTTCCACTTTCCGACTGGAAAAACGCAGATTAAAGGCTAGGTGGTTGACCCCCAATTGCTGTAATTGATGCAGGTACTCAAGGAGTGGCTTAATCCCCATTCTCAAGCCCAGATGAATAGGTTGAGGCTGAAAATCATCATTGGCGTGCAAGTCTAAGTAAAAAGGCTGCATAAAAGGCTTGGCAAATTCCTGCTGTCGGTTCAGAGCTTGCCATTGTGCCAGGTTACTGCCTTGCATGGCCAAGTTGCGCGGATAGTACATCCAACCATCGGCCTGTTCAGAAATCCAGCTTAAAGACTGGCGGCTGTTACCGGTTACTAAAAGTGGAATTTTGGTCCCATTAGCTTTTGGCAGCACATCCGCCTGGCCATTTAAGTAGCCATAGTCCGAACTTTGATGAACGGGAAAACTCCCTTGCGTACTTCTGATGTATTCAAAAGCCTCCCTAAACAATTCTCCCCGTCGTTCGAAACTGATCCCCATTGCGGGGTATTCTGAGGGGCGATCGCCCGAAGCCACTCCTAAAATCAGCCTTCCTCCCGATAGTTGGTCAATCGTTGCCGCCGCCTTGGCCACTTGCAGCGGGTGGTGGAGCGGTAAAGCAATACTACCCGTACAAAGCGCTATTTTCTGGGTTTGCCCTGCTAAGTAGCCCAAATAGGTAAAGGGGTCGTAGGTCTGCCCCGCATCTCCAAAAGCAGGAACGTGCAAGGGGACATCTCTTACCCACAAAGCCGAAAATCCCAGCTGTTCAGCGTAACGTGCACGCTGCAAGTGATCCGCCAGACTTGGTACTGTACCAGCTGGATACGACTCAATTGGGATAATCAGGCCTAAACTCAGGCGTTGCGGTTGAAAGACGCGATTGTAGCCCCTATTAATAGATTCAAATACTTGCATACTTACAGTATCAGATCGTTTGACCGAAAGCGGTCAGTCTAGCTTTAAATAGTTTATAAGCGGACAATAATTTTACCGACCGTCCGGCCGCTTTCCTGTTGCTGGTGAGCTAAGCCCATCTCCTCGAAGGGAAAGATTCTTGAGATATGTGGTTGCAACTCACCCTTTGCTAACATAGTACTCAGCTGATTCATATTCTGACCACTAGACTGTACCATATGGAAGGAGAGGTCCAATTGGCGTTCCTGAGCAAGAGCCACTGCTGCCTCAGAAAAATCTGCGGTCGGAATTGAAAATACCGTCCCTCCAACTTTAGCCACTTGTAGGGACTTATAGAGGATCTCTCCGTTAAACATATCGAAGACAAAGTCAACATCCGAGACGACTTCTTCGAAAGCTTGAGCGCGGTAATCAATATGCTCATCTGCTCCCAGGGCAAGTACGAAATCCTTGTTTTTAGCCGAACTGGTCGTGATCACGTAAGCCCCCAGGCTTTTCGCAATTTGAATGGCAAAATGACCTACACCTCCTGACCCCGCATGGATCAACACTCGGTCGCCTGCTTGCACACGGCCCGCTAATACTTGCAGAGCAGTCAAGGCCGCTAAGGTGGTGGCTGCTGCTGCTTCAAAAGATATCGTTTCGGGGATCACTGCCAATTGATCGGCTGGTGCAGCTACGTATTCAGCATAAGCATCTCCTTTGCCCGGGAAATTAACCATGCCAAAAACACGATCTCCTTTTTTTAGGGAAGTAACTCCTTCCCCGGTTTCAATGACTTCACCGGCGATGTCCCAACCGAGAATGATCCTTGGGTAATCCCCATAAATCCCTTTAAGTGCTGCCTCGATGCTGCGCACCTTGTAATCAACCGGGTTAATACTAATGGCTTTTACTTTCACCAGGACTTCCTCCCCACGGAGCTCAGGCATGGGAATATCCTCTATGCTGAAGTTTCCGACCCCTCCTGGACGTTCTAAGACTATAGCTTTCATCTAAGCGTATTAATTTTTGATTAACAAGGTCCCAAAGATGGGGGGCTAATTAGCCAGGCCGCTAGGTATAACCACTGGTTATTATGGTATAAAACAAGGTTTTTTAGAGCCTAAATCGCTCAAAGTTGTTCAATTAGTCGATTTTTGCTCAAAATTCAGGTCAAAATGGAAGTAATTGAAGCGTACAAACCTTTTGATATACAAGAAATAGAGCTACAGCAGTGGATGCATCGCCCATTGAAAAACAACTTCTTTGAGTTGGTCCTGATTAAAGCAGGAAGCGGAACGCAGTGTATCAATTACAACGAATATGCCTACGAATCAGGTAGTCTATTTTTGCTCCCTCCTTTAAAGTGTCATTCTTTCCAAATAGACACGCCTACCCAGTTCGTATTCCTGAAATTCACTTCGGCCTTTTTCCTAACAGAGGAAGATCAGCAAGGGAGCTGGTTTAAAGAGGCCGCCTATATCCTATCCAATTACAATCAGCTGCCCGGCGACATCATCCACGACCAGCTCGACCGCCAACATCTCTACACCTTAATTGATCTCATAGCTAAAGAAGCCCGCAACAACCGTAGCAGCTCGGCCTCGCTGATCAAAAGCTTCATGCGGAGCATTCTGGAGGTTTTAGTCCGCAATATCAAACGACACAGTTTCCAGGAAAAACCAGTCACAAGCAAGCAAGACGAACGTATTATTCAACTGCTGAGCTACATCAACGAACACCTCCACGAGCCCCAATTATTGAAGGTGGATAACCTGGCCAGAACCTTTCATTTATCTCCTAATTACCTGAGCGAGTACTTTCGTAAAAACACCAACACTGCCCTGCGAGAATACATCATCAAAGCGCGCTTAAAGCAGGTTGAAATTCGCCTGCTCAACTCTCGGCTTTCCTTGAGTGAAATCGCCGATGAACTGAATTTTACCGACGTTAGTCACCTTTCGAAAACCTTTAAGCGGTATACGGGCATGTCCGTCAGAGCCTTCAAAAGCGGGGGCGAATACCAGCTGCTGAAACGTAGTGCTTGTTAGCAATTTAACTACCTGATTTTGCAGGCTTATTTACGGAGAGCTGAATGATGAGTCATTGATCATTTTGCCTACTACTCGCACTTTTTCAGAAGTTTTCTTCATTAAACGGTCCTATTTTTTGCTGTTCGTTTGACTATTGATTAAAACCACTAGTCCAAGCATGGAAGAAAACTATTTTAATAGGCTCCGCGACGAGTTTTGCTCTCAACAGCCTGCTGTAGAGCCTGGTCGAATGATGAGCTCGCCAGCCATTACCTATCGAGGCAAAGTCTTTGCTTTTTTCTCTCGCCAGCGCAAAATGGTCTTTAAGCTCGGGAAAGGGTTTGACCCGCGGGAGTACAAAAATTCACTAAGCGTTTTCAATCCGTTTACCCAACGCCCTCCCATGCAAGCCTGGTTTGAGCTGTCCTATGACGAACATGAACAATGGTATTTCTTCGCCGAAATGGCACTACAGCAAATCACCAAAGAACAATGATTACTAAAGACTATCAGCGATTTTTTCGCGAACTGGCAGCTAATAATAGTAAAGCCTGGTTCCAGGCCAACAGACCTTTCTTTGAGCAATCCGTTAAAGCCCCTTTTTTGGCGTTAATCAGCCAATTACTCCCCCAGCTACAACTGCTAGAACCAGATATCCCTTCTTCTCCCAAAGCCACCCTTTTTCGAATCAATCGGGATCTCCGTTTTTCTAAGGACAAAACCCCTTATCATCTTTTAATGAAGGCGAGCTTCGTTCCACATGGAAAGAAGTCTGGACAGCCCGGTTTTTATCTGGGCATTGGTGCAGATACCATTCACGTAGGTGGAGGATTGTTTAAAATCCCGACCAGGGGATTACAGCAGCTCCGAAGTAATATGGTAGAGCAACCAGCCATTTTTCATGGCATTTTACGGGCAGACCGCTTTCTCCATCATTTCGGCAGTCTACAAGGAACTAGTGCCCAACGACTGCCCAAGAAGTGGCAAGCTAATGTTGAACAAATTCCTGAATTAACGAAGCGACAGTTCTACGCCATGCAAAAACTCCAGCTAGCAGATTATTTTGATAAGGAAGAGCTTGAACCCCGTCTGATGGCTGCTTTTCGAGCAGTTCATCCTCTGAATACCTTTCTACAACAAGCTACTGCTACGTTATCTTAGTACCTATCGACCAATAAATTCCCCCCGTGCAACAGTACCTCATTCTTCTAAAAGGCAAGAAAGAATTAGACTATTCTCCCGAAGAGCTCCAAAAACGGTTAGTGGCCTATCGCAGCTGGGTTGCCCAGATCGGAGATAATTATATCGATGGTCAGCGTCTGGACAAAACGGGATTTCATTTTAGGGCAAAAGACCAGGTTTTGACGGATGGCCCCTTTCTCGAAGCCAAGGAAATCATTGCCGGCTACATCAGAATTAAGGTCAAAAATCAAAAAGAAGCCGTACAAATAACTAAGCGCCTACCCTTACTCGATCACTTCGAGGCCTATTTGCGACCAATCATCCAACATGATTGAAATGGACAAGCAGCTATCTGCTCATGAGCTAACGGATCATTTTTTTCGCCACAGCTACGCCAAATTGGTAGCACTGCTGGTCCGCTACTTTGGCTTGTCTGAAATTAGCCTAGCCGAAGACATTGTACAAGATACACTAGTTGATGCTATGGAACAATGGAGTCTGCAGGGGCTCCCACAAAATCCTGAAGGCTGGTTACTGGACGTAGCTAAGAAAAAGACCATTAACAGCTTGAAAAGGCAGCAGTTTTTTCTGAAGAAAGTTGTCCCAGAGTTCCAAGAAATGGAGAGGCTGGAAGCTCATTTTGAAAGCGGTGCAATTCAACACCAAGACAATCAGCTTCGGATGATCTTTAGCTGTTGCCACCCTATACTTGCTGAAGAGTCTCAAATCGCACTAGCCTTGAAAACGCTCTGCGGACTTAGCATCTCCGAAATCGCTCAAGCCTTACTTACTAGTAAAGCCAATATCAATAAGCGGCTTTACCGGGCTAAGCAACAGTTTCGCCAAGGAAAATTTGATTTTGTACTTCCGCCTGCTACGGGCCCGTCTGGGCAGGACCCCAGCCGTTTAACCGGAGTTCTCAAAACGCTCTACCTTCTATTTAAAACGGGATATTACTCGAACCAGCGGAAAACATCCATCCAGATTGAATTATGTTTCGAAGCCGTCCGATTGCAGCGGCAGGTCCTGGTCACCTATCAGACCTCGGCGGTAGCCCAATCGCTATTAGCCTGGATGCTGCTTTGCATTGCACGTTTCCCCGGTCGACAAGATCAGGCAGGCCTGTTATTACCTCTAGAAGAGCAGGACCGAACGAGTTGGGATCAACGTCTTATCGCAGAAGGTATCAACTTACTACAGCTAGCTACTCAATCCAACGCGCTCAACAGCTATCTACTACAAGCGGGCATTGCCGCTGAACACTGTTTAGCTCCAAGTTTTGAGGCAACCAACTGGGCTAGCATTTACCAGCAATATGCTCTACTGGAGCGCTTTGAAGCCAGCTCCATTATCCAATTCAACAAGGCGATCGCCAGATTTCACCAAGGGCAGCAGCAGCAAGCATTAATAGATCTACAAAGCATGAAGGAAGAGCCCTCCTTAAAATCCAACCTTCATTTTCAATGTGCTTTGGGTTTATTCCTGCTTCATCAGAAACAGACAGCCGCCGCCCAGTTACACTTTAAACAAGCTCTTTCATTAGCTACTTCTGATCAAGAGAAAGAGTTAATCCGAAGAAGGATATCCACTCAAAAGTGAAACCCAAGGTGTATTGTACCAAAAGGTTGCCAACCCGCTGGCAAAAAGCGCTGCTCTCCAAGCTCCAGTGATTTACCGAAACTATGTTCATAACGCCAGCCCAGAAATGGGTTAAGGTACCAGGATAGTTTTTTCCAGGGATACCAACGGTACCCAAGTCTAGGAATCAGATTATGAGTAAGCAAGGGGGCCCTAAGCTGATCTCTACTGATTGAATATTCAAAGAACAAGCTGAGCAGACCAACATATAATCCTTCTCGATCTTCCTTGAAGAAATAGTCTATACCTATTCCTCCCCCGATAGAAATTTCACTATCAAACCCCTTGTCTGCGTTTTTGGGATTGAGCAGCTCATCCATCCAATCAGGAAAATCTGCTCTTACGATGTTTCCAAACCAGGACCAATGTTTCGGCTTTAGTGGCTCAATCGTGAAAGATAAAGTCCGGGCTCCAAAAACAGTAGTAATCGGATCCGTCTCTAAACTCAACCAATGACGTGAACTGGTTTGTGCCAGCAACCCCAGATTTAGGATTACAAACCCGATAAATAATATTCCTTTAGTTCTCATGGACTGTCATTTTACTTTATTGTCAATTGCCCATTGAGAAATAGGACACCTTATTGTATAAAGTCAAAGAATTTTACCTCATGTTGATCCTTTCTTATACGTCTAATTGGGCCGACGACTTTCAGCGCATCCAGTCGGTATTAAAAGATAAAATGGCTGACCCAACGCTCCAAATCGAACACATCGGTAGCACAGCCGTCCCTGGTTTAGCCGCGAAGCCCATCATTGACCTCGACCTTATCTTTCAAACGGAAGAGCAGTTCAACCTAACCAAAAGCGCTCTACAAGCCTTAGGCTACTATCACAACGGCGACCAGGGAATAGCGGGGCGAGAAGTTTTTAAACGGAATAAACACGGAGCGCCACACCCGATACTTGACAGGATTGCTCATCACCTTTATGTTTGCCAAGCAGACAACCTGGAGCTAAAACGCCACCTTAGCTTCCGCGATGCCTTGATCCAACGCCCAGAGCTACGCCAAGCCTACCAGCAACTGAAATTGGGTATTGCCGAAGCTGCCGAACAAGACCGCAAAACCTACGCACGGCTCAAAGAAGAGCAAGCCCGAGCTTTCATTGAAAACATCCTCAACACGAATACATAATGTCCTTCTATCAGCAAATAAGCCGCGTGGGCTCCAAGTACATCGGTAAAGCCAAACTCTTCAAATACGGTTTCAATCTCTCCCCCATGTATCGCCGTAGTACAGCAAGGATTACGGAAGTATCAGCAGACCTTCGAGCAGTTAAGATCAAACTGCCCATCAGTTATAAAAATCGCAATTACGTCAATTCCATCTTCGGAGGTAGCATGTTTTCGGCAGTTGACCCAATACCGATGGTGCAATTGATCAATATCCTGGATAATAACTACATCGTCTGGGATAAGTCCGCGACCATCCATTTCAAGCGCCCCGCCCGCGAAAATCTATACGCCGAGTTTCACTACAGTGAAGAAGAATTGGAAGCCGTCAGAAAAAAGGTAGATGAGCTAAAAGAAATCGAAATCGTAAAGACCACTCAGCTAACTAATCAAGACCAAAGCCAGGTCTTCTGCGAAATTCAAAAAACCATCTACATTGCCGATAAGGCCTACTTCAAACAGAAAAGAGCGCGGAAATCCTCATAATTCACCCTATCTCAACAACCCCTCCAATTTAGCATACTGCAGCAGCATAATCGTCTTAGCGTCTTTGATTTCTCCACTAGCAATCATCTTGTAGGCCTGCTCAAAATCCAGCTCCACAACTTCGATATGCTCCTGCTCTTCATCTAGGCCACCACCCGCGGAGACCTTCATCTCCTGATCATATTCCGCTACGAAAAAATAGAGGATTTCGGTCACTGAACCTGGCGACATATAAGCTTCAAACACCTTAGTCACCTCTTTAATCTGGTAACCGGTTTCTTCCTCCGCTTCGCGGCGAATGCAGTCTTCTGGATGGAGTGCATCGAGTAGTCCGGCGGCTACCTCAATCATCATGCCATCGGGATTGCCGTTGACGTAAGTCGGCAGCCGAAACTGGCGCGTCAGAATGACCGTTCCTTGTTTTCGATTATAGAGTAATATGGCCGCACCGTTGCCCCGATCGTAAGCTTCTCGCTGGTGCGTTTCCCATTCTCCCGACGACTTCTGATACTCGTAAGTCACCTTGTTGAGCGTATACCAATTATCGGAAAGCAGCTCCGTCTCCTTTATTTTAATCCGGTCGTTATTCACGCTTGTTTTTTAGCGGTTTTGCTCAAATTCATCCAGCAAACTGTTGGTCTGAGCATGTAGTTTTTTACGGAAAAAGCCACTCCAACCCAAGAGTAAGCCAGGAGCACCTAGTGCCTGTCGCGACCAGCGATGAAGATTAAAAGTATCGTGGTGTTCGATAATCTTTCCGTCTTGCAAGCGAAATTGCGCGCTGATTTTGTTGTGTACTCGCCGTCCCGTTTTACTGAAATTGTACTGGGCTTCCCATTTTGCACTTCCGCGGGTGTCCCCCTCTTCAATATCCGAGAAGGTCACTACAAAGTCTTTTCCTTTTTGACTGGCGACTAACATCCGCCACATATTTTTGGCGCGTTCTCCTTTTAAGGTACCAAAGGCAGGGTCGCTAAAGACTACTTCGTCGTGGTAGCAGGCGGCCATCGCCTCAGCATCCTGGCGAGCAAAGGCTTCGTAAAAGGTCTGAATGATCATAGTATCTTGGATTTTGTCCATATGGACAAAATCCAAGATACTATACTTTATTACTCCGGTACGGTATAACGCACCAGGTCGATCCCGATGCCGTTGGGGTCCCGGATGGCAAAGTGACGATCTCCCCAGGGTTCATCCCGCATTTCCACCTGGATTTCTACGCCTTTCGCCTTAATGCTTTTGTAGAGGGCATCCACATCTTCGACTTCAATCGTCAGGTACATCCCTTGGCCCTGGAAAGGAGCCTGAAAGAAGGGCTGCTGCGTCGGGTGGTTGGGTAAAAGGAAGCTGAGTTGTGCCCCTTCATTAGGGGTATGTAACAGCAGATAAAAATCGTTTTCAAAGCTAACGCCAAAGCCCAATACTTCTTGATAAAAAGCTTTTGTTTCGGCTAGTTTTTCAGTGACAATTCCGGCATTGAGTTGCATACTTTCAAATGGTTTTTGTTGAGGAGATTGGGCATTGAGCAAATTCAAGCTTAGCCCCAGAAATAATGCGATTCCTATAACTTTCATGTCTGTCAATTTTGATAACGAGACAAAGTTGCGGTCCTCCGCTACCGAAAGCTTGTAAAAAACGGTCAATCTTGGCGGGGCAGCGCCTTGGTGGGGGGCAAGCCATAGTGATGCCGAAATTCTTTGACAAAATGCGCCTGATCATAATAGCCCAGATCGTAGAATAGCTTATTCGCCCGCAGGCTCTGCACTGAGGGTTTGGCCTGTAGCAACTGCTGAAAACGAACAATTTTGCTAAACCGTTTCGGGCTGGTACCCAACTGCTGCTGAAAAAGGCGACGTAGTTGGCGTGGGCTAAGGCCAATGTCGAGTCGATCCAACTCCAGCTGCCCGGCAGAGCGGTGTATTTCTTCGAGGGCGGCTTTCACCCGTGTGTCCAGTGGTTGCTTAAAGTTGGTCAGCTGCCCACAAAAGTAAGCATTCAAGATCGCCAGCATGTCCGACAATTCTTGCTCTAGCTTGAAGCGCCCCGATAGTTCTGCTGCCGCCTGGGGGAGGACTGCGTCCAGACGTTCAAAACGATTGGTCAGCAAACTCGCGTTGAGGGGATAAAGCTGGGTCAGGCCGGCAGGTAAAAAACGTATGCCCAAATATCGGAAGCTAGGTCCCAGGGGAAACTCCAGGTATTCCGTCGACAGTCCTGCTACGTAAATATCATCCGGTTGATGGAGTTCCACCAACCAATCGATGCAGCCATCAGCTACTACCCGATAGACGAAGTCCGCGTCCAGCGGCTGGATGGTCTTTAGCTCCCAATAGCAGTAAATCTGTTGCTGTAAACGCCAGTCGGGAACTATCTCCAGATAGCTGACCGACTCCTGCCCACTATGCTCCAGCGTAGGTTGTACCGGATGATACCAGCTAGGTTGAGATCTACGGAAGTCCATATTCAATGCTACTTAGAAAAAGGAATGGTCAGAGTCGGGCTGCTATAAATTCTATTATATTTAAGTCATGCTTAGCCTACCAAAAATAAGCAGGCAATTCTATTTCCTGCCATCGGTCGGACTTTTAGTATTAAGCTGTGGGCCAACTCCTACAACAACCGTAGCGCCTTCGCCTATCGACTGTATGCAAGCCATCATCGCCGCTGACGATAGCCTGGGCCGAGTACGGAACCACGCTTGCGAATTGACTAGCCTTTACTTAACAATTCAAAGCTATGCTGATGAGTTGGAAGCGCTCGATTTCCGGGCTTGTCCAGCAGCTTTTAAGCAAGGCTTTAGCCAGCATATTTTGGCCTGGCAGCAACTATTACCCTTGGTAGCCCCTTATGATAGTCTGCGCGGAGAAATGCACGACCTTTTCGCTCAGATCGAACAAAGTACGGATAGCACCAATTTTAAAGCGGGAGTAGCGCAGGTATGGTCAACCTGGGCGCTGATCGAAGAAGCTATAGAGGAGTAGAACAGCACATGATTCTAGGGTTTTACTACAAGAATGGATTACTGTTTTTCTTCTGTCTACAGGGGCTCATCTTCGCCTATTTGCTAGTCCGTAAAGGCATCAAACACGACAATGCTCCCAGCAAGTGGTTGAGTCTTTTTGTCTTTCTTTGCAGTCTCTACCTCATGCCCTGGATGTTTGGCCATGCCAATTGGTACGCTAAAGATGGCTTTCGCGATTTTCTGTTCTTTGCACCGCTCCATCAACTCTTTTTGCTCGGGCCCGTAATTTACGCCTACACCCGAGCTTTGCTCAATCCTAACTTTTCACTTAAAGGACAAGAATGGTGGCATTTTGCTCCTGCCATAGCCTATGGTCTGTATAGTCTCGTCGTCTTTATTACCGACGTTTTCATCCTGGATCAATACTGGTTTTATGCTGACGGCCGCGACAAAGATCTGGCCCCCTGGTATCAGATCTGCGGTTTGATTTCTATGGTCACTTACGCAGGTCTGAGCGTCCGTTATTATTTCCGTTATCGTCGTTTGGCTGTACAGGAGTTGAGTTACGCCGACAGCGTTCGTTTCAGCTGGATCAAACGTTACCTGATCGTTTTTCTATTTGTCCTGCTCTTGCGCTTAAGCTTTTTGATTATCCTTCCAGAATGGGGCAGCTTCGGTCTTAAATTCTGGTACTACCTCTGCTTTGCTATTCTGACTTATTACATCGCCCTAGAAGGTTATACTAATACCGTTGAATCACTGGTGCCCGTTCGCGACTCCGGTTTGGACTTCCATGCCGGCTCCCGATCGCCAGTCAACGCAACCGAACATCTAGTCTCTCCACCGGTGAAAGAGGATTCCAGTGTGAAACTTGCTAGAGTGACAACCCAGAAGCAAGCCTTGGAACAACTTATGCAAGAGCAAGCTCTTTATCGTAACCCGACCCTCACCTTGACGGAAGTTGCTCAGGCTCTTGGCACCCACAGCCGACAGGTATCCAGGCTCATCAATCAGGGCTTTGCTATGAACTTTAACGATTACGTCAACCAGTACCGTGTAGCAGCCGTAAAAGACAGTTTCCAACGAGGGGAACAGACCGAACGGACCCTACTGGGCATCGCGCTCGACTGTGGCTTCAACTCTAAGACGACTTTCAACCGAGTATTTAAGAAAGTGACCGGACAAACTCCACTGAAGTATCTGAATACCTTGGATGCTCGTAAATCTAATATTGAGTCCTAAAGAGAGTGCTAAATCACGATTTAGTGCGCCAGTGCCGGAGACATACCCGGCATTTGTATTGCCAGGCCTATCTCAGTAATCGCGCTACTAAAGCCTGGTTTGGTCGAACAAGCCCTTCGGGCTGCCGCTAATTAGTCCTGCTTTCGAATTTTAATTCACACCCCACGAATTTTAAATACGCCATAATTATTTCTCTTGCTGCCTTAACTTGAGCTTGGTAAGCAACTAATACCCCTCCTAGTATTTGTGTATGCCTACTCTATAAACTAGTGTTTGTTTTCGTGAGGATATTTAACAAACAGGAATTTTAAAAAGCCGCCTGCATAAACGGGCGGTTTTTTATTGGCCAAAAGCTTGCTGAAAAATCAAGAGGACCCGGCGGATATCTTCTTCATTCGTCACCCAACTACAAACTGAAATGCGGATAGCGGCCTGCCCTTGCCAGATCGTTCCCCCACACCATAGTTCTCCCGACTGCTGTACATATTCCAAAATATGACGGGTATGCGCCTCGTCTCGTCCTGCAACGAGCACTTGATTAAAAACGACTTCATTCAGCAGCTCGTACCCCTGTTCTTGCAAACCGGCGCCCAGCTGTCGGGCGCGTTGGTTAAATCCGCTCACCATCTGATCAATACCTGCTTTGCCCAAATACTTCATAGTGGCCCACAATTCTATGGCTCGCGATCGTTTGGACATTTCAGGCCTATATAGAAGCGGATCACGGCCGTGTCCGTAGATGGGTATTCGCCCTTGCTCATCTGCTGGCAATACCTTGATGTTTTGCCGACCAAACCCCAGCATGGCCAGCGTTTTCTTGATACTGGCGTGCACTTGTGCGTGGGCATAGATTTTCAATGTTGGTGCACCATTAAGCCCTTGCTCATTGATATCCTATCCTTAATTTTTTAGCAGCTGAAATCGTGCTACAGCCAGTGCACTCAGATTGGCCATCGACATTTTTGTCGAACACTAGCTTTTCAGTGCCGTAACCAATCATTTCTTCTTCTCCGGCAACCAATCAATAAACAGCTTAGCCAGCTTCATCAAAATAGCTAAGCCCATAATCAGGGGTATGATAAAGGCCCCGAAGTAAAAGAGCGTACCGTTAATACTACTCAAAGACGCATAGGTCTCTTCGCTTAAAGACAGACGGTCTAGCCCTGCTTGTAGGGCCATGTTTGTCCCTAGCAGGATCAATACCGCGATCAGGCTATAGCCCAAGAACTTTCGAGTGCTGCCGGTTTCGTTGTTATCAGGAGCTACCGAGGGAGGAGGATTCTGCATATTGCAAAAACTGAGTACGCTCCAAAAGGTTGTGGGATTTTAGCCACCAATCTTGCAAGCGACTCAATCCTACTTTTACGGTGCCTTCAGTTTTTTTCGATCAATTTTACCACTGTCATTCTTAGGTAGCTCTTCCAGAAAAACGTAATATTTTGGCACCTTGAACTTCGCCAGCTGTGCCCTACAGTGGTCACGAAGTTGTCGTTCAACCGAAGCAGTAGTCGTTGCGAGTACTACGTAGGCCCGCCCCACCTCTCCCCAGCGTTCATCTGGGCACGCGACTACGGCCACCTCGGCGACTGCTGCATGTTGCAATAGAACTCGTTCAACTTCAGCGGGGTATACATTTTCTCCACCAGAGATGTACATATTTTTGATCCGGTCAACGATGTATAGATAGCCCTCCTCATCGGCCCGGACTCGGTCTCCCGTACGCAACCAGCCATCCTGGATTGTACGGGCTGTAGCTTCTGGTTGTCGCCAATAACCTGGCGTAACCAATATACCGCCCAGCCACAATTCGCCGGCATCACCCACTTCAACATCTTGACCGCTTTTGTCTACGATGCGCGCCTGGGTGTAAAAATTAGGCCGACCAATAGAACCTGCCTTCTTCACCGCATCGCGTTGATGCAGCGACGTCAAGTTGGGGCCTACCTCCGTCATGCCGTAGCCCTGCCGAATCGGTACCCCCTTAGCGTGCCAACGCTCAATTAGTGGCACCGGCATCGCCTCGCCCCCCACAATAATGTAGAGTAAAGCACTTAAATCCACCGATACAAACAGAGGACTATCAGCCATCATTTTGAGCATAGTGGGCACACCCATAAAAATGGTTACTCGCTCGGTTTCAAGCGACTGCAAAATCTGGTCAGCATCAAATTTTTTCGCAATACAGCTGAATGCACCATGATGAATAAAAGGCGTACTCAATACGTTCCAGCCGCCGGTGTGAAAAGGGGGCATGCAGTTGACCGTCCGACTATCGCTATTAATCACCAGCGATAGCGAGGTGTTAACACTGTTCCAAAACAACATCTCATGGGTATAACACACGCCCTTGGGAAAGCCCGTCGTACCCGAGGTGTAAAGAATAAAAACGGGGGCAGTTTCTGAAATATTTACCGGTTCTAGTGGCTGCTTAATTACTCCGTCTAGGGCAGCCAGCAGGTTTTCTAATTCAAGCCTTCCTTTGATTGAAGAGGCGCTCGGAATGGCCGCTACCTTGGGTGCAAAAGCTTGACTATAAATCAGTAACTGGGGGTCAGCATCTTGCAATAAATAGTCTAGCTCACTAGCTGTCAAGCGATAATTGAGGGGGGCCAGTATATAGCCTGCACGCTGAGCAGCTACAAAAAGTAGGTAGTACTCTAGACAGTTCTCGGCCAAAACCGCAATGCGATCCCCTAGCTTAAGTTGCCAGCGATCCCGAACCCAGTGCACAAAGGCCGTTGCCTTTTGATCCAGTTCCTGGTAAGTCCAAGCACGCCTACTTTCCAGTTCATTGGCAACGATGCTCTGTGGACTATAGACTGCCCATTTTGCTACCCAATCCAGCTGACTCATTTTCATGCTATTCCATTACAAGCGGAAAGCCGCACTTGCAAAAGCTAGACCGCCACCAGAGCCGATAAAGTAGACCAAATCTCCAGTTTGCACCAGCTTTTTTTCCCAGGCGTCGTTGAAGGCCATTGGAATACAAGCCGAGCCAGTATAGCCATAATGATGCATAATAGTGTGCCCTGTTTCACGTTCGACGCCCAGTAAATCCAACGTTTCCCAAATCGCATTAATATTGATTTGGGTAATGAAGTAGCGATTTACTTCCGCAGGTGTAACGTCCAAACGTTCATTAAGTCGTTTAGCCATCGCGGACCAGGTGGTGGGATTAAGTTCTTTAGGGAAGCGATGCACAAACTGCAGTTGATGCTCATGTCGACTAATCGCTGCTTCATTCACCGGCGTTTTAGTACCCCCTGCGTAGATACCCATATGATCGTGATATTGCCCTTCGGCAATCAGCTCACTGGCCAGGAATCCTTGGTCAGCATCGGCCGTAGCCTGTAGTAGAAAGGCACCGGCACCGTCGGCAAAAAGCGTTACAGTTTTTTTATCGGCTAGGTTGAGGTACTTGCTCATGGCGTAAGTACCTATTATTAAAACGTTCTGGTATTGTTGATCTGCCCGGATGTACTTCGACCCGATATCCAGGGCAGTTACAAAACCGGCACAAGCAGCGTTGATATCGAAAATACCGGCTTTCCCTGCTCCCAATCGATGCTGAAGCACCGAAGCTGTAGCTGGCGAAATATATTCTGGTGTATCCGTTGAGACGATGATTAAATCCAGTTGATCGGCCGTCAAGTTGGCGCGTTGCAAACATTGGAGTGCTGCCTTTTCAGCTAAATCAGCCGAACTTTCATTTTCGGCACTCCAGCGCCGCTCCTGAATGTGGACGTTCTCCCGAAGCCAGGTATCTACATCTTCTCCCAGTAAATCGTTGAACCACTGATTGGTAATGATGCGTTCAGGAGCATAAGCCCCACAGGCTACGATCATGGCATTTTGCTGCATGAAGTTATTGCTTAACGGATAATGTATTTGCTGGATACAGCAAGTGAAAAAGCAAGGTGGGGACTAAGCCCATCAGCAGGCCGATGCTAGCCGTAACCCCTGGGTTAGCGAAAGCCAGACTACTCTCAGGGAACCAATCTTCACCGAAGAAAAACAGGCCTAGGTGGATAGCCAGTACCAGCACGGACATGCCCCAAACCAGTTTTATCTTCGGGCGAGTAAAGAGGATGCCTGCCAGTAGTGGAGGTACGGCAGCCAGCACCAGGCCATAAACCCCTACCTGACCAAAAATACCCAATAGCTTAGGTGGGTTTAAATTGACCATAAAAGTCAGTATCGCAATCAGGATGAGTACCAAATGACTACTGCGTAAAGCTATTTTCATGCGTTGCTCTGGACTTCGACGGGCTCCTTTCTGGCGATCCAATAAGTTCAAGACCAAATCATTGGCCGTAATCGTGGAGATACCTACTAATAGGCCATCCAAAGTGGACATCGCTGCAGCCAATAGCACCACACTTACAATGGTAAATAGCCAGTCTGGAAAGCTATTCTGCAAGTAAACCGTCATGACCAAATCTTGGCGAAAAGCTCCCGTAGAGCGATCGAGCAATTGCTCCGGCTGTACGACTGCCTGCGCCCAAAAGCCTGCGAGTAACAGTAGGCAAAAAAGGAAGAATACAATACTAAAAACCAAGATATACTGCTTTACGGCCTTGGTTGATTTTACGTAAAGTGCTTTGGTCAGAATGTGGGGTTGGCAAACCAAAGCGCCACCAATGCAGAAGCCAGCCACGTAGGTAGAAAAATAATCGTTGTACAGTTTACTTTCAGGGTTCACCCAGCTCAGTAACTGTGGCTGATTGTTCTGTAAGTCTTGCCAGAAATCGTCTTGTTGCCAAAGCAGGTAAAACCCGGAGCCCAGCACTAATAAGGTGACTCCGATCATCAAGAAGCCCTGAAACATATTTGTGAATACGTGAGCGTAGGTACCTCCGTAGATTACATAACCCGTCACGAAAACTAGGGTAATTAATAGAGCAGTTACATTGCCTACTCCCAACAAACCTTGCATCACTATTGAAATGCCCCCAACTAATAAAACGATGAAGGCGAAGCTGAGCAAATTGATAAGAGCAAAGTAGAGCGATAAATTCTTTGACCCATAGCGCTTCCCGATCCAGTCCGGAATGGTTAAGGCCTGCATCGCTTCTCCCATTTTGCGAAAGCGGAAGGAAAGCAGGATGAGCATACTGACAAAACCCAAGTAAACGCTCAAGCCCAAGTGCATAAATGCGGCCAGGCCATCCACATAGACAAACCCGGGATTAATGATAAAAGTCGCTGCTGAAGCAGTTGCCGCTGCAAGAGTGACCCCCACCTGGAGAGGTGAGAGGTCACCCTTACCAATAGCAAAACTGCTAAAGTTGTCGGTTCGGCGATGGCCCAGCCAGCCCAAATAGGTGGTACCCAAGAGATAGAGACTGAAAAGGACCCAGGCTAAAGCCATAAACGTTCGGGGATTAATTGTCCTTAGCGGCGACTACCGATCGCAGGTAAGTTGATTTTCATTTCCAGAGTATATAACCCTCGAGTTGGTGCGGAAGCAGTAAACTCCCGCAGTTCGGTATTAAATAAGTTGCTGGCCGCAGCAGCTAGTGTAACCCGGTCAGATAAACGATAGCCCAGACTTAGGTCAAAAGTTACAAAGCCACCCAATGGGCCGTAATTGTAGGTATCGGCACTACGAGCATCTTCAACAATTGGCACCCCCCGATAAGTGAAGGGCGTACCATCAACCCGTACCAACGTTTCAGAGGCGATCTGAAAGCTAGAAAAGTAATTATATTCTTGTACCCAACGGCCAAAGAGACTGCCGAACCATTTATCACCACTGTAGTTGATACCCGCACCCATTTTATTCGTCGGCGCATTAACCAATAGGTCTAGAAAGTTGACCTCACCGTCACCATTGAAATCATTTTCTGGATCCAACTCATCTACCGAGAAATTGAAGTGAGAGTAATTGAAGAAGGCACTCAATTGCGGCGTGAAGTAATAGGTAAGTCCCAAGTCAATGCCATAAGTGTTGACTTCGCCAAAGTTGATATAAGTCCCTACCAAACCATTCCAGATACCAATACCAGATTGTACATCTTCAATGGGGGTACGACCTCGCTCAGTAGCAACACCGATAATGGTTAGTGGACTGAGAAAATCCTGCGAAATATTATAGTAGGCATTGGCATCTAAAAACAGCTTATTTTCGACTACCTGCCCTCGGTACCCCAGCTCAAAGGTTTGTAACTTTTCTACTTGCTGACCAGGTATGGTAGTTCCATCAGCCAGCGTAAAGCCTTCAGCATTACCTAAAATAAGTCCAGCAAACAAATCACCATAGAGGTTAAGGATAGTAGGAGCGGCGATACCCTGACCATAAGTGAGACGCCAACTCGATCGATCATCTACATACATGATACCAAGTTTAGGCACAAAGTTGTAGCCGTAGATCTCGTGATTATCTGCCCGGGCGGCTGCCAGTACGCGCCAGTTACGATCAATATTGTAAGTCAAATGTGCATAAGCCCCCAGTTGATCGATTACAATAGGGCTATCACCACCACCATCCAACAGGTACGTTCCTCGGCTATTAGCTCGGTCATTCTGATACTGTGCCCCCGCAATAAGCGAGAGACGGCCGAAGGTATTGTTGTACTGGATCTCAGCGTTCCAACGGTCGGAATCATCCTGAAAAAGGGCACCATTACCATAGGAAAGCGGGCCTCGGGCTTCGGCATCGGAGAAGCCGGCATCCAGAAAAGCATAGTAGTTTTTGGTCCGCTGGTCGATAGCGTAAGTACTGTCAGTTTGGCTTTGGGTATAGTAGGCTTGAGCAAACCAGTGTTTGCCTGAAAGGCGCAGTTGGTAATAGTTGATGGACCAGTCTTGGATTTGGTTACGGCCGACGTTGGTTGGGGAGAGGTAGTTGCTGTTGCTGTAGCCCGTGTTGAAGATAATATCCCAGTCACTGGAGGGGGAGTAGTAAAGAGCAGCCTCTGCACGCAGGAAATTGACCTCAGGGTCCAATTCTAGTTCTTCGTAACCTTCCTGAATTCCATCTGGAATAGCGTTACCCATTTCATCAAAGGCGCCAACTCGATCGATAAAAACTGAGTCGGCCCAATCAAACTCAGTTGCTGTGGTGTACTCTCCCATCACTTTGAAAGAAAACTTGTCGCTCAGTACCTGGGCGTGCCGCAATCGCCCTGAGAAGAAAGCATCTCCGTTACCGTTTACGCCGGGATTAATCGCAATGGTCGTACCTGCGGAAGTACGAGGATCCTTCGTAATAGTATTCAATAAACCGTTGTGTGCATTGGGGCCGTAAAGCGTCGCATTGGGGCCTAAGACGACCTCATAGCGTTCAATATCTTCTTGAATAGTGGTCGACAAGGGGCCAAAGGGTAGGCCTGTAGCAATCAAGGTGGAGAAACGACCGTCGGTTACTTGCAGGTTTTTGGAGTTGAAATTAGAATTGAAACCACGAATATTAAAAGCAGGAGTGGCGATACCCGCGCGGAAATAATCCACTCCTTTCTGACGAGCCAATAACTCAGCGGGATTACCGGCGTACTCTTCAATTTCTCGGGCAAAGACCGTTTCGATAGTGGCTGGACTTTCGGTTATTTTTTCCGGCCGACTAGAACCAGAAACAACTACAACATCCAGGTTACTACCTACTGAAAGTTCAAAATTCAGCTGGGTACTCCCCGAATTATTACTAATGTTGAGCTCTCGTTCCGTGCTTGCGTAGCCGATGTAACTGACGCTAAGCTGGTAGGTCCCGGGCCCTAACTCCAAACGGTAGTTACCGTTAATGTCAGTCACGGTTCCTGTTCCATCGTTCAATTGAATACTAGCGCCGATGAGGCTCTCCCCCTGAGTATCGGTTACCCGACCACTAACGATATGTTGGGCGGCTAGCTGAAAACCGAAACAGCTTAAGATGATTGCGTATATAATCCTCATTTAACTAGTGGTTGTAAATGGTTTGTGCAATGGCAATAATTTGAATTATTATTCTCCAGGAAGTCTTCTTTGTGAAGAATAATTTGGTTAGCGAATGTAGACGGCCCTATTTAAAAAAAGCGCCCAACTGACAAATAGAACGAAGTGGACTCAAGGAATAAAAAACACTACTAAAAAATATAAAAATCTGAAAATCAAGTAGTTAAAACCCAGGCGACTGTTGGTTGACTAGTGGTTGCCAAGAAACCGTAATATGGACTCATTCATGGCCTCAGTGGCTTCCCACTGCACAAAATGACCTGCTTCTGGTAATAGCTCCAAGTGGGCATTGGGCAGGCGTTCTAGTCCGGTTTGAGCAACCGTTTCTACACGCAGATCAGGATGGAGAATGCGGTTGGGAATAAGCTGATCCTGAGTGCCGTAGAATACCAGGCATGCTTCTTCTATTTCCCCAAGACGATCAAAAACCGGAGCCGCTAACATGCCTTTTACACATTTTGGAATCATTTCACAATAGGCCGTGTAAGCCTCAGACGCCCTTAGTTCCATACGATCCTCGATCATAAAACGGGCATCATCAGGCATGTTTACAAAATTGATTTCAAAATTGTGTACGATCTGCTCTTCTGTTGTTGCCTGGACTACCGCAGGTGTTAGCACGGCGGAAAACCAGGCCACCTCTTCTAAACTGAATGTTTCGAAGCCCGCTGGGGCCACCAGGATCAACTTTTCCAAGGGTACTAAATTGTCGATAGCCAGATGCATACAGATCTGCCCGCCCATAGAATGGCCAATCAGTACTACCCGTTCTAATTGGAGTTGTTGGATAAATTCCGCGAGGCTACGGGCGAAAAAATCCATCGTGAAGAGGTAGTCTCCTTGACTAGACCTACCGTAGCCCGGTAGGTCTACGGCAATACAGCGATAATCTTTCCGTAGTACTTCAATATTCTTATTCCAAGCTTTTAAGTTGCTTCCCAGGCCATGCACAAACAAGAGAACGGGCTGTTCTTGACTGCGCCTTGGTCCCTCGTCGATGTAAGCTACCGAAATGCTATCGGAGATGGTTATTTCCTTGACTGGATAAGGGTATTGCCAACTTTCCATACTTGAATCATTTTGGAGGTTAGGCCGGGCACTGCAGGCCACTAAACCAATCCACAAGAAAAAGAGTAATTGCTGCATAATAGACTCAGATTTACTCTTTAAGATCGGGAAAAGCTGTTGCTCAGATCGACAGAATCTACCTTACTTCCAATAGTCAACCCCTTATTAATTTTTAGCTAATAACTTGATTTACTTAGTGATGAAATGCCCAATTCAAGCTAAAACTGGCAAAGTCAACCAATATTGAATAATTTCCTACTCTGTGTGGGCGCAATCGCCCACCTACTTTGTGGATAGTAGTCTTGACTTGGGCCTATTTATCCAGGCAGTTTCACTTTCACTCTTAACTAAGCTTTCAAAAAAGTCGATGTGGATAATCAACTCATGCGATTAGATGGAAAAACGGCCATCATAACTGGTGGAGCACAGGGAATTGGCAAGGCCGTCGCGGAACATTTTCTTGCTGCAGGAGCTAAAGTTGCCATCTGGGATATTGACGAAGAAACGGGGCAAAAAACTAGTACGGCACTGGCTGCAAAAGCAGGGGGCGGGAATGCCAAGGTTGCCTTCTTCAAAGTAGATACGACTAAGCTCAATCGAGCCATAGCTGCCGCCCAAGAAGTAGTGGATCTGTTTGGGCAAATCGACATTTTGATTAATAATGCTGGGATTACCCGGGACGCCTCGTTCAAAAAAATGAATGCCGAACAGTGGCAGCAAGTTATCGATGTTAACCTGAGCGGGGTTTTCAATTGTACGAAGGCTGTCTACCCCCACTTGGAAGCTAGCGGAGAAGGACGAATCATCAACGCTGCCTCGGTTGTTGCTCATAACGGCAATTTTGGACAGACCAACTACGTAGCCAGTAAAGCCGGCCTGATTGGGATGACAAAAACCTGGGCTAGAGAAATGGGACGAAAGGGCATTACTGTAAATGCCATCGCTCCTGGTTTTATCAATACGGAAATGATTAAAACAGTACCCGCTGAGATCGTTAACGACCTAAAGGCTAAGACGCCCCTTGGTAGACTAGGAGAAACGACGGATATTGCTAATGCTTATCTATTCCTTGCTTCACAAGAAGCGGCCTTCATTACCGGCACTGTACTCAAGGTGGATGGAGGTTTGATCTTATAAATTCCGGGCCTGCAAAATGCGTAGCCCTCTACAGAAATTCACCGAGTTTACTAACCAACTCTTACCACACGAAACAGCCTACCTGCTTTCTATCCACCAGTTTAAGGACCATGAGCGGCTGAGTATCCTCCAACGCATCGATTTTAACGCTACCCAGATCGAGCAGTTTCAGCCCTACGACACCAGTATCGACAAGCGGAAATACTACCATCTTACCAACTGGATCAATAAGCGACTACAGCAAATCGACGTAGATGCCCATTTCAATTGGATGCTTGAGATGGAACAAAAAATAATGACGGACAGCATTCTGGCCGAAGAAGAAAAACAATTACTTAAAAGCATCCGGCATTACCAATATCCGGGCTTTTACTTCAGCAAGTTTTACGAATTACTGGATCGCTACCGAGACTTCTTATTGATCCGTCTTCGATATGCCGACCATCAATTGGTCGCTACTTTTCTGCGGGAGAAAGAAGCAGATTACCTACATGCTAAACAGGTACGTGAAAGAATCCTACTTGCTACTAAAGATATTGTCGACCAATACTCCGGCCAGCAAGAAGGTTCGCAGCAGTGGGCAGCCTGGTTGACTGAAATTTTCTATGATGAAGACCTGGAGGGATATCTCCGTTATCTAGCACTGGTCCGGATGGTATTTATCAGCCACAATCATCGCCAATACACCCAGCTGCGAGCCCCGTTCGACTTCCTCGACCAGCAATTTCGTTTAGGCCGATTCTATTCCAAACGCTTACTGCTCAACTATTACAATAATCGGTTGATGCTCCATTCCAACTTTGCCGATTATGACCGCGCCGTTAACTATGGCTACCTTTCTGTAAGAGCTAGCACCCACGACAACCTGCTGTACACCAACAATTTGTGCGCCGTGTTACTACGCTTAAACCGAGCGCAGGAGGCCCTCAAGCTCATGCAGCAGGCCTCAGCCATAGCCAAAACGACTAAGAATATGCACAACCGGGTAGGCTTCGTTGCTTTTCACATGGAAGCATTTATCGAGAACGGTTTACCAATGCAAGCAGAACGCTATGGGGATGTCTTCCTCGCCGCCTATTCCAAGGAGGTCCTGCATTATCGCTGGCATCTGTTCTTTACGATCTACCTCGCCTCTTTGTTACAGCTTAATCACAACGAAAAACTGCTCAAAACCATGAGCAAGTATCGTTTACTCGAGCGCGACCAGACCTACACCAACAGTAAAAATTATCTGCCGGTATTACCCTTTTATCAGTTGACAGCCCAGTACCGCGAGGGCCTGATTAGCCAGGATAAATTACTGACTAGCGTAAAACAGTTGATACCCCTACACTTAAAATCGGCCAACGATTTTGAGCGCTTTCGTAAGCAAATCGCTATTAGTTTCCAGTGGATCCCAGCATTGGAAGAATTACTCAAAAAAATGCAGAACGCCCGTAATTGCTAAGTCCATTACCAGTCATGCCCATAAAACAAAGCCCATTGTCTTAAAGCTGAGGGCATGGATAGCCAGGGGGTAGTCTGATGATTAGCACCGACGATGTCCTGCCGTAGCCAATGCAAGCCAGGTAGCGCGTGACTTTCTAATTGGGTAATCATATCCTCATAACCCAGTCGCATTTTCTCATTTTCTTCCGTTCCCAAACTCAGGTAGACAAAATGCTGTAGGCTGTCTTGCTGATTCAGAAAGCTCGCGGCATGTGCAACTATCGCGTGTTCCTCCCGCCAAAAGGCTGGACTGAAGCAGAGGTAGCTGTCAAATAACTCAGGCTGTTCCAGGAGGGCCTGAAAAGTCATCAATGCTCCTCTGGAATGCCCCGCTAATAATCGATGGTCATTAATGCGAAAATTGGTTTCTAGCTTAGGCAAGGCCTCCTCGCTTAGAAAGCGCAGAAAGTTAGTACCTCCGCCCAATTCCTTCGTTGCTAAATTCTGGCGCAAGTAATCTGGGCTGAGGTCTCGATTTCGATCGGTATTGGGAATACCAGCAATGATTATTTCAGGCATCACTCCAGCAGCGGCCAAAATATCTGCAACTTGCTTGATCTTGTGATCAAGGGAGCTCCCATCAAAGGCGACCAGCAAGGGGTAATGCTGCAATGCTTCTTCTTGGTAGGAAGCGGGAAGGTGCAGTAATATTTCACGCTCCTCCCCAAGAATTTGTGATTCGACCTGAATTACTTCGTCAGCAGTCAAGGAGTTTCGCTGGGCCTGAATTTCAAAAAGGGCTAAAATGACAAGCGCTGTAATCAGCGCAGAGGTAAAAGCAATAAGCAGCTTTTTCTTCATGAGGAATGGGGTGTTGTTGCAGCGACAAAACTAGAGCAGCGACTTGCAACACACTACGTCATTTATGCGCCATTTTTACGCCATTTACTGCCAAAAGCAGCTTACAACAGACTTGGAAACAGGGTAATGAACTGGGTCTTATGCCGTTGAAATTGCCGAGCATTAAGCAATGCAACGCCCAAATTTAGCAGGACAAACAAGGCGTAGGTCAATATTTCATAAGGGAAATTCCCATTAGCTACCGCCCCGCTCAAAAGCATTGAAATCAAAGGACGCAAACACCAGGCCAAGAACAACCCCAGCAATAAGACGAGTTGGAGACTAATCAATTTTTTTCCAAGAGCGCGAGTTACGGTATTCGCCGACTTCCGCTTGATTTGCCACCAAGGCAGTAACAGGGAAATAATGGGTAACATAACCGTAAGCAAAATCACAAAATTAAGCTGCTTTAAGAGCGGCCAGTCTATACTCCCTGTCTTTTCCTTAACGACTAGATCTGCGGGTTCCAGATCCAATAAATCCGTTAATACCTTCAAACTATACGGCCGGGGCTGAACTTGTCCTTTTTCTATCCGCTGAATCGTGCGCAGTGATAGTCCACTGGCTTCAGCCAATGCTTCCTGAGAATACCCCCGCTGCTTACGGGCTTGTCGGATTAATCCCGGAGTAAGTGAATTCAATACTTATGGATTTTCTCGTCAACATAACACCACATCCAGCGCTCTCCGGGTTCAGCCGAGGCAATGACGGGATGGCCCGTTTCGTGAAAGTGTGCAGTAGCATGTTTATTCGGCGAAGAATCGCAGCAGTGCGTTTTTCCACAAATTTGACAAGTGCGCAGGTGCACCCAGCGATCGCCAGTTTTCACACACTCCTCACAAACCTGCTCCTTGGGCTGGCGAATAGTGGCAATGGCATTAAGATGACTACAGGAAACGGTCTTCATGATGGGTACTTAGTAATAGATCCTAAAGATACAGGTCTTGCTCGGCTAAAGCAGATCGAATAGTGTAACTCCACGCTCCCCTATCCCAGCTTTCATTCTCTCTAAGCACTTGGAGAAGTTTCTGATTAAGCACATCATCATCATAACTTAGTATACTCTGTATGAGCATTTCCTGCTCATAAGCGATGAAGCTGTTTTTCACCCTATTTAAAAGCAGTTGCTGGCAACCGTCTGGTCGCAAATCTTGAATATATTCTCCCAAAATCCTTAAGCCACCACCCGTTAGCCGCTGGAGTTGCAATTGAGCAATGGCGGAGAATACTTCTTTGGAGGAGGTATCTGCAGCAGTGGAAAAAAGTCCATGAAGCAGTTCTTCTTTTTCTTCAAGCTCATCCATCAAACGCAATGAAACAGTTTCATTAAGCAAGCCCTCTACCACAATTGGTCTTAACTCCTCTGCGCTGCTGACGGAGGTAATTAAAATTGGTCAAATTAATCGTAGCTGCTTCCGTCCAAAATCGTTCTACAATCCGCAAATATTCCAACCGAGGGTACTTATTTATGGCCTGTTGGATCGCACCGATTACCCGAGTATCGCCTCGCTGTATCGCCTCTACACTCTGCTCTTCCATTAATTTTTCGGCCGCTTCCGTCGGGAAGGATGCGACTGAAAAGAAATAAGGAAGTCGGTTAAATCCTAAGGTATAGACGCTGTCCTGAATCCCTTCGAGATAGGCCCATAGACGAGGGTGCTGAAATTGCTCAATGGCTGCAAATTGGTACTTCTGACTATTTAGGATAAGCTCCAGATCTTCTTCCCGCTGATATTTGGCCAATGAAATAATCGCATATTCATGGGTTTGATCTAACACAAAAGTGCGGATGGCCTCATAGTATTCTGGATCGGCTTCCGTGATTTGAAAAGCGGAGTTGATTCTAAATGAATCCAGTAAGCTTAGATTTCTGATATTAACTGCCGTAATTTCCTGGAGCTTATCGTGACAAAAAGCAGCTAGGGGATAGTCTGGGCTACGCGCACAGCCTTTCAGCTTCCAAAACAGTTCGCTGGAGAGTGTAGTCCCCATCATTATGCAACCACTCATGGTACTGACGAAGCCGTCATTCTGCAAGAATTCCTCATAGACTTCTTCCAATCGTGGATACTCTAAATCAATCAAAGCCCAGCCGGCATAGCCTCTGGTTACGGTATTAGTGTCTCGACTCAATTCAAGCCAATCATCGATCGAAAGTTTTTCCTTTAAGCGATCAAAAGCAGCATAGGTTTTCGAAGGAGAGCCCACAATTCCCAGGTACGCACTTTCGAGTTGGTCTGCATTTTTCAAAACAGCTAAATCACGCTCGATAGAGTGACAGCTCAACCAAAAAACCAGACACAATAGATAAAAGACATTCCTCATAAAAGTAGCAGACTAACTTGTAGGCTAAAACAACCCTTGCTGCCGCAAAGTTAATGCCGAGCTAATGCCGTAGTTCCTAAATCACTACCTCCCATTCCTCAATCGCTTCCTGCTCAGCGCCCAGCTCCGTACTCCACTCACCAATAACTTCCGGCAGAAACAAGCATCGATTAATCACAGCTTTACCCACGAATTCCGCCGGAGCTTGCTGACGCATCTCGGCCGCAAATTGCTGCTCGTAGAGCTCCATCATTTCCAGGCTTTCCAGATAATAATTCACCCGATAAAGGCTATGGTCGGGATAAAGCGGACTTTTCGCTTGCCGAATTTCAGCCCGCACAAAAAGCGGAGCGCCAGCATCTGTGACCAGCTCCAGCATCCCGAGAATCCCAGCCGTAGGATTGCCAACAACGTGGTCGACCAACCAGGCCTGGTAGTTTTTTTGAATCACTAGAGGTATTCGAATCTGCACCTGGTAGGTAATCAGCTGAGGGCGCATCATGAGGGCTTTAAAAATGAAAAATCACGACCGGCTAAATCCTGGACATGAGCACTAATCCGCTCAATGTCCCAATCCCACCATTTCGCTTCCAGAAGTTGAGCAATACGTTCCTCAGGAAAACGCATTTTTATCAGCTGCGCGGGGTTCCCCCCGACAATCGCGTAAGGAGGCACATCCTTAGTAACCAGCGCACCAGTGGCAATAATCGCTCCATCTCCAATCGTAACCCCGGCCATAATGGTCGCCTTATACCCTATCCAGACGTCATTGCCGATCACGGTATCTCCCCGACTAGGATAGGTTTTTCCTTCCATGGCATGCTCCCAATCATCACCAAAAATGGCAAAGGGATAGGTCGAAATACTATCCGTTAAATGATTGGCACCGTTCATAATGAAGGTAACTCCGGAGGCAATCATGCAGAACTTCCCGATGATCAGTTGATCTCCACTGAAATCGAAGTGGTACTTGACGTTTTTCAGGAAATTATGCACGTCCTCGAAATCATCGTAATAGCTATAATCCCCCACGCTGATGTTGGCTTGATCGATGATGTTCTTCAGAAAACAGAGCCGATTATAATGCGGCAAGGGAAATTTTTGTCGGGGGTCAGGAGCTGGCATCGCAAGAATTTTATGGCCACAAAGCTAATTGCTGTTACTGAAGTACACTGGCGCGGGTATTGTCAAAGTGGATCAGCACATCATAAACGCGCGAGAGAGGAATAGCCTGCGTGTAGTTTTCAATAAAATCGATATTAAAGCCAGCTCCAGTCTGGGTAAAGCGCTGCGCTGCTTGAAAATAATCGAAGGCCGATCCCGAAAACTCGTCAAAGATCAGGTAATGCTGTTCGCCGGCCACTTCTTGCAAGAGATGATTGACCGTTCCGCAAAGCGGCTCCTCGATGATATGGCGACGATTAAAACCAGCAAATTCACTGTTCGAATCCGCCAGGAAAGCATTAAATGTCCCTCGGCTAAAACTGAAGCCAACCGTGCGGTAATTTTCGGCTCCCTGCCGGTTCGTCAGGAAGGTGCCCATCCAGTTAGAATTGAGTAGACCAGCATCCCATACGTGGCGATTATGCGCCCAGATGGCCACTTTACTGTCTTCCCCCAGCACCCTTTGCCACCATTCGGAATAAGTGGCCATTAATTCATCGCGCGTTTCTCCAAAATTATTGATGCGGTACATATGCTCTCGCTGTTGAATCACGTGTGCGGACATGAGAGCAATTTGATAGTCCAGTTCCGAGGAATTGGCGATGAGTCGATCGGCATGCCGCAGCATATAATCATAGACCGCTTGGGTACCAACTCTATTAGCCTCGTGCGTAGCGGCACTGGCATTACTGTAAGCCGGGAGGTCGCCTCCGGGCAATTGCGCATAATAGTCCAAGACCACTCTCTCGGAGTCCGGGTCGGTATGGTATAAGTACTCCCGCAGCTGTTGCCGTTCCAGAGCAAAGTCTGGTCCCTGAGGATCACAACCTACAAAGAAGATTTTCTCCTCCTCCGCTAGGTCTTCATTATAATCGTGGACCCACTGAGCCAGAGCTCTGACCTCTTCCGTATCGTAAACCCAATACCAGGTCTGGTTAATAACTTCATCGGCCGTACCGATCCCCTTGGTCACAAAATCATTGACTTTGAGGGCATTCCCCCAGGGGATTTCGAAGATGATCGCCTTAAAGCCAGCCTGAGTAACCAAGAGGCGGAAGAGCTTGTCCTTTAGTTGGAAAAATTCAGCCGTACCGTGGGTCGCCTCTCCTAGGCCTACAAATTTTGTATCTGCCAGATAGTCGATTAAAGGCTGTAGCTGAGAGTCTTCTATTTCTGGATTAGCCGACTGAAAAGGGTAGGCCAGCCCTGCATCCAGCGCATCGACCACGGCTTGTTCCGTTTCTGTCGGCCCGCAGCCGGGCGCTGAGTTTTCTACCTCCTGACAGGACAAGAGACTCCAGCCGACGGCGACTAATAGTAGACAATTCGCTAGTTTCATTTCCTTGATTTCTTGGGGTTTAGCGCCATGAAAAATAAGGAAAAGTTGACTATTGCCGAGGGATCAGGTATAACCGCTCTTGTCGCCCGTCGATGTACTGAAACTTTTCACCGTCCCAGTAACCATCCTCTTCCATCATCATTCTGATGTCTTTCCCCCATTCTTCGAGGTAAACCCGGGTATTCAACTCAATACTGTAGGCTGTATGAGGATAGAGTGGATAGTCTCCCCGCACCGGCACGCCCTCTTGCTGATCCCAAAGCCCAATGGTCGGCCCGGCTCCGTGGCCGTGATAGCCAATCGGGTGAGTATAAATCGTCGGCCGTAGTCCGGCTTCCTGGCCTTTAGCCAGGCCAGCGGCCAGGATTTCGTTCCCGGTCCGTCCGTTGGAAAATTGATCCGTCAGGATATCCATAATCTGCATACCCTGGCCTTGGGCTTCTTGTAAGTAAGTCGGGGCGGCGGTTTCACCGGGTCGCAAAACGTAAGCATTGTGCTGGGTGTCGGTATTTAAGCCACAGTAAGTGATCCCAAAGTCACAGTGCAACAAGTCACCAGCCTGGATACGATCAGTCGCAGGTCGGCCACTAAACGCGTACAGCTCTCCCGCTTCATTGCGTTGAATATCGACGGTGGGCTGAAACCAGACTTGCAAGCCTAGCTCCCTCACCCGCTCTCGCATGAACCAGACGACCTCGTCCGTAGTCGTTATCCCCGGCACAATGACTTGCTCGCTAAAGGCTTCTCCAATGACCTTATGGGCGACCTGCATAATGTGTCGGTACACTTCCATTTCTTCAGGAATCCGCGCTTCTAACCAGCCGATAGCCATTCCTTCTCCAGATACCAACCGGGCTTGATAGGCGGCGGGTAAGCTGGTCAACAACTTTTCGTAGTGATAAGCACTAATGCCATCGGCTAGACCAAAATGGTCGCTGCGATTAACGGCAATTTTAGCCGGGTTGCGTTCCTCGATCAGCTCTGCCAATTGGGCCCACTGATCGGGCTGTTCTTCTTTGTCCCAGGCTTTTTTAAAGACTTCTCCTACATCGTAACGGGCACAAGCCAGGGTTTCTACCGGGCCTTCCCCCGGGTCATAAATCAGCAGCATCGTCGTGCGGCGTGCGCCCATCCAACGGCTGGGCAGCATCGTCTCCAGCACGGCATCTTCGTTGTATTCGCGGCTGATCAATATCCACATATCCACCCCTTCTCTACGCATTAACTCTGGTAATACTCTGG
The DNA here is from genome assembly GCA_039030655.1 of Bacteroidota bacterium. GTDB lineage: Bacteria > Bacteroidota > Bacteroidia > Chitinophagales > Saprospiraceae > Neolewinella. The sequence continues at coordinate 42,070 of JBCCDS010000035.1, forward strand.
CTACTCGCTGTTCCAGCCAGGCATCTTCCAGCTCCCCTTGCTCTTGTAAAGAAAGAATAGGTGGCATACTTGCTTGAGCAAATAGTGGCCATGGCGAAAGGCTTATTGCTAGAATGAAAATCAGTCTTTCCATAGGGCGAATATAAGGCTATATAGCAGGCAAAAATCTTAGGTAAGTAAAGCTTATCGCAAGGATCTAAATCACTTTAGTTGATAAACTTCGACTTTTCAGGTGCTGAAATAATTTGAAAGTTCAATTCTCTCCACCTCTCTATCAATTCGTTTTCCGTCGTAACTTTCTACAAAAGGAAAACAACCCATCAATAGTTATGAAATCCTATTTAAAGAAATCGCTATTAATCAATATACTGCTTTGCACATTTACCCTGATTAGCGGGCAAAGTAATTGTGATAACCCTCTCGCCCAATCAGAATTAGACATTAATGGCGTACGGGCAAGGTTACTAACTGGAGGTGATCTTTGGGGAGACGGCGCAGATGGCCGTTACATCGTACCCAAACAACCTCCGGGAGTAAGTGAAATCTCCGCTTTTTATACTGCCGGTATTTGGATCGCAGGTAAAGATGGGGAAGATGAAATCCGCCTGGCCGCCCAAACCTATGGTCGTTCCAATGGGCGGTTCGACTATTATTCCGGCCCCCTAAACCCTGTGGACGGTAGCGTCACGCGAGAAGCCTGTGCTGCCTGGGACCGGATTTTTTCCGTAGAACGGCAAGACATACAAGCTCATATCCAGGATTTTGAATTGGATGGCGAGATAGACGCTGACCTCCCGAATAGTATCGAGCGATGGCCCGGCAGCGGCAACGCCTTTTACGCTGGTACCTCTGGCTATGAACCTTTGTTTACCGGCCAACCAATGGCCCCCTTCTTCGACCGGAATGATGATGGTATTTATCAGCCCGAACTAGGCGACTATCCGCTAATCAAAGGAGATGAAGCCCATTGGTGGGTCAACAACGATTTCGGTAATATCCACCGCAATACGAATGCCCCACCGGTCCAAATGGAAATACAGACCTTGGCCTTTGCGGAATCTACCAGCCCTCCCGCGCTTAACCTTGCCACTTTTTATGAGTACAAATTGTACTACCGCGGGTCGGAGCCTTTAGATAGCTTTTACCTCAGCCTTTGGACGGACCCTGATTTAGGTTGCTTCACCGACGATTTTGTAGGCTCCATACCTTCAGAAAATGTCGGCTATGTATATAATGGGGATGCGACTGACCTTTCCTGTTCTGGTACGGTCGGTTACGACACCGAAATCCCCGTGGTGGGCATTAAAATGCTGGAGCGCCCACAAGTCGTAAATGGAGCAACGGCTAATTTTAGCTCCTTTATGTATTTTCTACCAGCCAACTTCCCCATTGAAGCGATGCAAACCCCAACTAGCCCACAAGAATATTATAACTATATGGCTGGTCGTTGGCGAGACGGTTCTCCTTTGACCCAGGGAGGAAACGGTTACCAATCTGGTGAGGCCACGACGGCCTATGCCTTTCCTGGAGATTTAGCGGAAGGTGGCGAATGGACCGAATGCTCAGCGGGGAATCAAGCAGGAGATCGCCGATTCATGATGAATTACGGCCCCTTAAGTATAAATCCTGGAGATGAAATCAATTTCTGTTTCGCCGTTGTCACCGTAGAAGATCAACCACACCCCTGCCCGTCCACAGATGACTTATTAGCTGCTATCGATACCGTAATCACTTACTACGAAGGCTTAACATCATCTACTGAAGGCCCACCTCTTGCTAACCGAGATGAAATCGCTGTTTTCCCCAATCCCGTAAGACAACAGGCCTTTTTCAGGGCAGAAACGCCAATTGTCCAGTTAGCCGTTTATTCTATCAATGGTGTACTTGTTCAGGAAGTAGAAAACAGTACGCCCAATTTAGAACTCTCTACTGCAGATTGGCCCGCCGGTATCTACATTTACAAAGCCCAAACCTTAAATGGGCGGGCCTATACCGGGAAGCTAATCGTGGAGTAGATTGACTCGCCACTTTTCCTCTAACTCCATTGGAGTAATCCACCCCTGTTCGTCAAATTGCAAGGGGCTGCTCCAATACTGAAAATCATGTCCTTTTATATTATCTGAAGCCGACCCCCACATATCTCCCATCCAAATGTAAGATGTATCTCCCTTAGCGTTAATCAAATCCATAACGTAGGTCTGCTGAGCAGGAATAATGATGGGGCCGGGGCCGCCATCGGAGATGTATACCCCGTTAATATTTTCACCGGGGACTTCCGTTAGTCGGACCTCATCATAGGGATAAGTGGCGGGAGGAGTAAGTCTGATGAGCGATGATTCTCCTTTTGGGAAACTGATGCTAATGTGTTCTAGCATATTAGAAGAATAAGCCGTAGCGTCAAGCCCCTCCACCGTTTGCCAGCCATGGTCGTAAACTTCTAACGAGAATTGGGGAAGCACAATCCTCTCGTGTACCTGTGGATTGTGCTGTTCTCCGCACTGACCTTGACGATCCCCCGTAAACAGGTCCAGCTTAATGAGATTGCTAGGTGCTTTTTCAATAATCAGGCTCTGAAACGTTGAGTCAGCTTTTCGGTGCAAGGCTACGTATTCTGTGCTAAAGCTCTGGCCATCAGTAAGTGTCAGTGCCCGCTGGCCCGGCAGCCGATTGATGTTGTTGGTCAGCGTCCACTCTCCCAGAGGATGGTCGCTCAGATAAACCCGAGCTCCAGCGCCTTGATTGCAAAAGCAACAGGTGTAATCCGTAAGCAGATAATAAATGCCCCGTCGCTTAAACATGGAGCCGGCTTCACAATACTGTGCGATGTAGCCACCATTTTCCAGCGTGGACCCCAGATAATCCACCGTCAATTTTTCTACAGATACCCGATGACCATTGATGGTATTGTAACTGATATAGGCCGTTTGATCTTCATCGACAAAGAGACCAAAGTCCCCCACCCCCAATGCTGAATTTGCCACCTCTACCTTAGTATTGACGATACTAAAGGGTCCTTCCGGGCGGTCACTTACAGCTACTCCGAAATACCCCTCCCACAACTCCGGGTACCAATTATACCATAGCACGTACTGCCCGGATGCTTCGTGATAAATTACGTGCGGTCGATAGTAAACGCCCGCTGGAGGGTCTACCAGAGCCGGACCAAGATGCTCCCATTTAACCAGATCTGTGCTGCGATAAATATGGTACGCATTCGCGGAGGTAAAACCATTGGTATTACCATACTGCGTGCCATACCAGTAAAAAACGTCCTCAAATTGAATGATCCTCCCGTCATGGGCATCGACAATCTCGCCTTCGATGGTAGTCCGAGCCTGAGTATTACTAATGGTGACCATAGCAACTGCCCGTTCCTCGGCTGTACAGGCATAAAACATCAACAATAAAAAGAGGTAGAGGAAGAAACGCATAAGGACAAAGTAGGGGCGTTATTCTAGAATGCTATCCTATACTTTCCTGTGAGGCGTGGCCGATTAGTATCTTTAAGGATGCGTCTATTTTACCTATTCATCAGCCTGGGCTTTATCATTTGCTCTATAAGAGCTCAATCACTCACTCACCGAGAGGACGAAGTGGATCTATATCCGGACCTAAAAGCTCAGGTTCAGGACATTCTTCAAGAGGGCATCAGCGCAGAAGCCTTTCCAGGGGGGCAGCTACTCGTCGCTCACCGTGGAGAGATCATCCTGCACGAAACGGCGGGGCACCACACCTATCAAGCCCAGCGCCCCGTACAACGCACGGATATCTACGACCTGGCCTCGATCACCAAAGCAAGTTCAGCACTACTGGTGTTGATGCAACAATATGGCCAGGGGCAATTGAACTTAGACCAATCCCTTGGTGCACTATTCCCGCAATTAGCCAATAGCAACAAAGCTGATATTTCCTTACGAGCCGCCCTGGCGCATTATGGTCGTCTACGGCCCTGGGTGCCCTATTGGCAAGGGGCTATAAGAGGGAATGCGCGCTACCCCTGGCGCAAGCGTTGGGATCCACAGACCATCAACAACGGCCGCTATCGTAGCCGGACCTTACAGACCCGCGGAAGTACAAAATATCCCCTACAACTCACGGAAAATCTCTGGCTGCACCGCCAATTTCGTGAGCGGGTTATTTATCGTATCATTCGTAAAAGTCCCTTGCAAGAAAAAGCAGAATACCGTTATTCTGGCCTGTTGTTTTACCTTTTGCCCGATTATGTCGAGCGTAGTATGCGCTTGTCCTCTCCAGTGGCAACAACGGTGGATGAATTGAACTACCGCAGTTATTTACGCCGCGAATTTTATGATCCGTTGGGCGCCCATACTTTGGGCTACCGCCCGCTGGATCGTGGTTTTAGCCTGGATCAAATTGTACCCACCGAGCGCGACACCTTCTTTCGCATGCAACTGCTGCACGGCGTCGTACACGACGAAGGAGCTGCAATGATGGATGGCATCAGCGCCAATGCCGGGCTGTTTAGCAATGCCGAAGACCTGGCTAAACTCTGGCAAATGCTGCTACAGGGTGGAGTATATGATGGGCGGCGCTACTTGGAAGAAAGTGCCATAAGAGAGTTTAGCCGGGTACAGTATCCCGAGGCTGAAAATCGTAGAGGGCTGGGCTTCGACAAGCCTTTATTGGTCTACAGCGCCGATGCCAGCAGTGTAGCCGAGACGGCTAGTCCTGATAGTTTTGGGCACAGCGGCTATACGGGCACGCTCGTCTGGGCAGACCCCGAACACGAAATTCTATTCATCTTTTTGAGCAATCGAGTACACCCTAGTCGTAATAATCGGGCGATTTATGAACTCAGTATTCGCCCACGAATCATGACTGCCGTCTATGATACCTTGTTGAATTAAGGCTTTAAAGTTTCTAACAATTGACGCGCTCGTTGTTGCTGATAATTCCCCTCTTCGATCAATCGTTTTAGGGCCGTTCTTGCACTAGCTTTATCTCCACGACCAATTTGGCAGAGTGCTTGATACCAATGCGCCTCCCAGTATAATCGATGGCTAGCTGGAATGGCCTGAAAATGGGGCAGCGCAGCCCGGTATTGGTCCGTGGCTAACAAAGCAACCCCCTGATAAAAGCCTACTCTTAAATCTCCGGAGGCACTGCTCAGTTGATCCAGCTGACGGATCGCAGTGTTATAGGCTCCACGTTCATAGTTGGCCATCGCCTGGCCCAGCTCGGTTTCGTGACCTTCTGCTCGATTAAGGGGCGAGATCAAGTTGGGGTAAGGCTCGAAATAAGTAGCCAATAGATTGTCCGAGCTACCAGGGTCAAACTGTTGGTATAAGATAAATGCAAAGGCCGCTAAAATGAGGATAGAAGCGGCCACCTTCAGTCGTGTCCAGACAGGCCGTAAGCGCGCTTCGCTCCGCAAAAATTGCTCTTCATCGTGCAGAGCCGCCTTCAGTCGAATATCACCCATGCTTTGTACGGCCTTACACAACAGGCGCTCGTGATCCAGGGCTTCCTGGAGCTCCGAGTCTACGGCTAAACGTGCCTCCAAGGCCTCTCGAGCAGCTGGCTCAAGACGACCCCAAAGGTAGTCGTGTAGCAATTCGTAGTCGTCTGGCTCCATTTCAACTCAGTTTTGACCAGTTTTCCTTTACTAGGCTGCGTAGTTTTTTTGAGCAACGATGTCGTGAAACCCGCACAGCCTCCGGCTTGGTATAACCCAATACTCGCTGTAGGGCTTCAACACTATAATTGTGGTAAAAATGCAGCAAAAGCAGCTGTTGGCACTTGGCTGATAGCTGCCCAATTAACTGCTGTAACAATCGAGACTGATGATCTTGTTCATATTGTAATTGAATTGACCACTCTTCTACCTCCTTTTGGGGTAGCGTGTCTTCGCCCGGAGGTACCTTAGTCTGGGCCTGATAGCGCTCGTAAAGCAAGCGCTTGCCAATACCAAACAAGTAAGTTTTTAGCCTACTCTGCAAGACTTCCAGCTTCCCTGCCCGGGCATTTTTATACAAAATGAGGAGCGTATCCTGGAATAAGTCGGCCAGATCATCTTCTCCCAAACTAGAACGTCTGGAGGCCCACTTGAAAAAAGTGGAGCGGTATTCCCGGTAGATCTGGCGTAACAACTGGTATTCGCCCCGACTAAGGGCGGCCAACAGCTCCTGATCTCGTTTTAAGGCGGAAATAGTACTTAATCTTTAGTCTGCTTCCTGAGGGAAGTGGCTCAAAGTTGACCATTTTTGCTGTTTTAGGTAGACAACTGGGCGACGGTATACATAATAGCGTAGATTTTTTTGCTCCAACTGAGGCGTTTGTAACTTCAGTTCACAGCATTCTTTTTGCTGGTTAGGATTCGTTTTAATAAGCATTTAGCTCTGCTTACTTACGGACCTACTAGCAAGTAGGGGTACCTGGTCGGGCTTGTTTTATTGGCTAGTGTACTGTTTTATGGTCGTAGGCGTTCTTAAATCTACACCCTATGTTATAATGCTATTTTCCCGTCAAAGTCCCTTACTCTCAACAAGCATGCACCTTAAAATTACGAGCTGTAGTAAGCTGTTTAAAGCTATTTTACTAGTTAGTACCCTTCTTTTCATTAGCCCTAATGCCCGTGCCCAGAAAGGGCCAGCCAATAGCTTCGCTAGCCCGGAGGCCGCTATTGAACAAATTAATGAATTGGAATATATGGGCAAGCACCAGGCAATGCTTCAAACGGCGCTTGATGCCCTTGGCCAATTCCCTGAGCATCTCGAAATTTTGGGAATAAATGCTGATTTATGCTTTCAATTCGGTGATCTGGATACTGCTTTTTCATTGTACAGCCGCTCGATTGAGCTGGATAGTACGAATCGCTTTAGCTGGCAGGCTAGAGCCTATTTTCTTCTGGAAGCGGGGGCTTACCGAGCCGCTATTGTCGACTACGAACATGCCGTCAGCTTAGCACCTAGCGACAGTATTAAATATGAGCTCTATCTGAATCTCGCTAGCGCATACATGAGTATCAGAGCATTTCAGCAAGCCCATCAACTACTGGAAGAAGGTCTAAGCTATAATCCGGATGATGTTGATTTCCTGAATAACATGGCCGTTGTCTCCGACGAAATTGGTCAGCCGGAAAAAGTACTTCCACTACTGCAACGCATCGTAGAGTTGGATTCTTTAAACATTGGAGCCTGGATCAATTTGGGATTCTACCACCAAACCAGGGAGGAGTTTGCGGCCTCTTTGCCTTATTTCGATCGCGCGCAGCAGCTAGCGCCGGAAGAACCTTTGATCTACAGCAACCGGGCTACCAGTCTGCTGGGTTTGGGCAATCTGCGCAAGGCGATGGAAGATGTTAATCATAGTCTAGCGCTTTTACCCACCAATTCGTGGGCCTACAAGGTCAAAGCTCGGATTTTATTGGAGATGGGAGAAAGTCGCGAAGCTTGCCTAAATTTGACTAGGTCCTTAGAGCTCGGTTATACGGAGCAATACGGAGACGAAGTCCTAGATCTACAACGCCTACATTGTTTGCTGGAACGTCATTGATCCCTGAAGTCCTTTAACCCGCCTGCGTCAATCAGGAGTCATCTAAAGGCCCTGAATTAAACAGCCTACGGTAATTTGTCGTTATCCCTATACTAGAATCGTGGGTTATCATGACCAGACTAACCACTCAGGATATCACCGTAACTGTAGAAAGCTTGTTTCAGCCGCAATACAGCGAGCCAGATCAGGATAAGTACGTCTTTGCCTACCGCATTCAGATCACTAATGAGGGGGCAGAGTCCGTACAGTTGCTCAGCCGCTACTGGCGCATTGTAGAAGGCGACGGGACCACCCGAGAGGTTGAGGGAGAAGGAGTTATCGGAAAACAACCCATTATCGATCCGGGGCGTACTCATCGTTACGTCAGCTGGGTCCAACTCGGCACCCCACTGGGAGCAATGGATGGTTTCTATGAATTTCGCCGGCAGTGGGAAGAAAATCCCGTAGACGAAGAGCGTTTTCAGGCAACTGTGCCCCGATTTCTGCACTGGGCACCGGAGCTGAATAATTAAGAGCGCTTAGGAGGGGACCTACAACACCACCACCGCCTTTACCATTCCCCGCGCTTCGGCCAAAGCCAAGGCTAGATCATCATTGACCAATACCGTATCAAAGTTCTCGGCGTACGCCAGTTCTTCCGTAGCGCGAGCAATCCGCACCCGCAGGCTTTCTTCGTTTTCCGTGTTGCGATTCCGCAAGCGTTCGAAGAGTATTTCCGGGCTAGGTGGTTGTACAAAGACCGATAAACTGTTTTTAGGGTAGAATTTCTTGAGATTTGTTGCACCGACAACTTCCACGTCAAACACAACCGTTTTCCCCGCTGCCCAAAGTCGGTCAATCTCGGCCTTTAAGGTCCCATAGCATCGTCCGGGGTAAACCTCTTCCCATTCTACAAATTCATCGGCGGCAATGGCGGCTTTAAACGCTTCCGGACTCAGGAAATAATAATCTACGCCATGTTCTTCCCCTGGGCGGGGCGGGCGTGTCGTGGCCGAAACCGAGAAGGCCAACTCATCAAACTGCTCCAGCAAATGCTGTACGATGGTCGTTTTGCCCGCTCCAGAAGGGGCCGTGACGATCAGTAATTTACCCGCTTTTGGGGAAGGCTTAGACGACATTGGCCAACTGCTCTTTGATCTGCTCCAATTGCTCTTTCATATCAACAACCAGACGCTGTATATCCGCTGAGTGTGCCTTGGCGCCAAGGGTATTGATTTCCCGGCCGATTTCCTGGCTAATGAAAGAAAGTTTGCGCCCTTTAACGTTATTCTCATTGTCGAGAATTTCCAAAAAGTAATCACAATTTTGTGCCAGGCGGACTTTCTCCTCGTTGATGTCGATTTTTTCGAGATAGTAGAGGACCTCCTGCTCGTAGCGGCTTTGATCTACGTTTTGCCGGCCTTGAAACTCTTCCAGTTGCCGGTTGAGTCGCTCTCTTACCCGTTCTACCCGAGCGTTTTCAAAAGGCGGGACTTGCTCCAGATAGTTCTTTATGGCTTGAGCACTGGTCCGTAGATCGTTAGCCATTACTTCTCCCTCCTGCCGGCGATATTGCTGGAAGTGTTCGAGACAGTCCAGGGCAGCTCCACGTAGGGCTTCCCATTGTTCTTCGCTCAATTCGGAATCTTTGGTCTCCACCACGTTGGGTAGTCGTACCAAACCGGCCAGGAGTGCCTCGGGATTGGAGCCGGCCGCAAAGCTAGTTTCATCATTGACCTGGCTAAACAGTCGCTGTAATAACGGGAGGTTGATAGACACCCCATCATCCCCCTTCTCATGGCGGATGTCAATGTTCATTTCCAATTTGCCGCGCATGGCGAACTCAGTAACCTGCTTGCGAAGCTGTAGCTCATACTGGCCCAAGTTCTGTGGGCTGCGCAAACGCAGATCGGTTTGCTTACTATTGAGTGAGCGTAATTCGACAAGAAAGGTACGGCCTCCGTTAGCCCTTTTGCCCCGGCCATAACCGGTCATGGATAACAGCATAGAAATGTGAGCGATTAATTTATAAAGGCTCAAAGATACGCAACCCATATGCTTTCCACTGCCATCCTTCTTTTTGTGGCTTTAAGCCTTTAATTTGTACTTCCGCAGGTGTTTAGGTTAAGCGGAATTAGCTGCGCTGATTGGCCCAAGGCCTCGGAGTTTATTCCACTTCAGGTCAAACGGACTTCAGTCTCCTATTGGCTGGTACCCGCTAAAGCTTGCTTCCCTATTGGACCCCGTTCCGAGGGAATACCTGCGGAAGTACAAAAAACAAAACCCTAATCCCTTCCGGGTAGCTGTGTACTTATCGTCTGCTAACTTCTTGATTTTAAATAAAGTAGAGTAAATCTTTGGTGAAGAACCCTAAATTTGTAGATATTTGCGTCGCTTTTAAAAATCCCTCCCCTGAACAACTAATAGAAGAATGAGAAAAGCAGATTTGGTCGCGGCAATTTCGGAGAAAACCGGCATCGCTAAAGTTGATGTACTGGTCTCCCTTGAATCCTTCTTCAAAGAGGTGAAAACCAGCCTGGCCGATGGAGAGAATGTCTACATTCGCGGCTTCGGTTCTTTTATTGTTAAGAAACGGGCGAAGAAGATTGGTCGTCACATCAAAGAGAATAAGGCCATTGAGATTCCAGAGCACTTTATTCCGGCTTTCAAGCCCGCTAAGATTTTCATCGAGCAAGTGAAAGATAATGTAAGTCAGCTGCCGGATGATAATACTTCGACGGACTAAGCAACTGTAGGCTTCCAGAGCCGCAGCTAAAATCTCTTTCTTATGCGTGCGCCTCAGTATGCAGCAGCCTTGGTGGCTATTGCTCTTTTACTGTTCATGTATTTTGGTTGTCCTACCCAAGCTCCAGAAATGGCGCAAGCCGAAGCTAGTCGTAACCTACAAATCAGTGCAACCAGTATTGAAAGCATGATTCGCTCCGCCCAGCAAGAGCTTAAGGCTGGCGAAATAGCAACAATCATTGAAATCGAGGAACGGCTGGAAACAGAGCCACCACCAGTCGACAGCCTAAAACGACAATTACTGGAAGAGCTCGCTGGTCAGTGGTACCGCCTTGGTTACCCAGGCATCTCCGCTGGTTATGCCCAGCAAATTGCTGAGCAAACTAATGACGAGCAGGATTGGTCCGTGGCAGGCACCAGCTATACGATATGTGTACAGCGAGCAGAAGAAGAAAAAGTACGCAGCTTCTGTTACCAGCAGGCCGAGCAAGCTTACTTGAACGCTATTAGCCTCAATCCCGAAGAGTTGGATCATAAAATCAACCTGGCGCTAACCCATATGCTAGACCCTCAACAACCCATGCGGGGTATTATGCGCTTACGAGAGCTACAGGAATCCCACCCAGAAGATCCTCGTCCCTTGATTAGTTTAGGCCGTCTGGCACTACAGACCAATCAATTGGAGCGTGCTGCTGAAAGATTGGATGCCGCCCTGGAACTTGACCCGACTAACCAAGCCGCAATTTGTTTACGCGCAGAAACTTATCAGCGCGCCGGGCAATTAGTTGATGCCGCCCGTCTCAGTGAACTTTGTCTGGCTAATTGAGGTATTATTATTGGGCTCCTTGATTCAGCAAAAAAGCGTATCTTTGCGGGCCGATTACTTATTTGAATTCACCCCAGCCAGTACACATTGCCGCTCTGCGGCCCCGATGCGTCAAGGCTGGTTATTTATAGCAACCATATTTTCTCATTTAAACCAATGCATTATGCCATGTGGTAAAAAGCGCAAGCGTCATAAGATCGCGACACACAAGCGCAAAAAGCGGTTACGTAAGAACCGTCACAAGAAGAAGAATCGCTAGTCGTGAACAGTTGTTTTCATACTGTTTGCCCTAGCTAGCTTATACCCGGTCGTTCCCTATTGGGGAGCGATCGGACTCCTCATTTTAGCCCCAACCTAAATAAAGAGGTTAACTAGCTATCCGATTTTTCAGCAGGCCGAAAAAGCTGTGCTTCCCGCATTCTTGACGACCCAACTGCGTAACATCAGTACTAATTTGAAGTCGCTCCCTGGTCATTCACGACCCAACCCTATCCCGACTATTCCTTAGCGCCAGCTACTGGCTACAACAAAGATTAGTGAGCAGTATTTGGATAGCCCTTTTGTGATCCACTACTGCTTTTCTCCCTTTATTGGGTTTTATCTTAGGGTTTCTGGACCCTTCCTTTTACGCGGCAATTTGTATCATCTATCCTAGCCGAAAAAGCGTAACACTTGCGCTGGTCCAGTTTGTTTTAAATCCGACGGAGCTTCACACAGTACTTGTTTATCGGTTGTCTCTGGTCTCCAAGTCCGGCGAAGAGAGCTGCTAGTTGGCTGCGCTGATCCTAACGGTAGCAGATAAAAGAACTAGTGTGGAAAAGGAAATGATCGTATCTGCTACGGGAAAGGCCGTAGAGATCGCCCTAATGGAGAATGGAAAACTTGTAGAAATTCATAAGCAAAAAGCTACCGATAATTTTACGGTAGGTGATGTCTTTCTAGGTAAGATCAAAAGGATCAATGCCCCCCTCAATGCAGCCTTCGTCGATATAGGGCATAAAAAGGATGCGTTTTTGCACTATACCGATCTCGGGCCCAAAGTCCGAACGTTGCAAAAATGGGCCTCCCTGGCCGCTAATGGTAAACTGCGATCCGCTAAAATTGACAACTTCCGTTTTGAGAAGGATATCGTCAAAACCGGACGTATCGACCAGGTATTTGAAAAACGGCAAAATGTACTGGCTCAAATCCTGAAAGAGCCTATTAGTACGAAGGGACCACGCCTGAGTTGTGAGATTACCCTTCCGGGGCGCTACTTGGTGATTACTCCTTTCAGCGAAGTGGTAGCCGTCTCGAAAAAAATCAGTACCAGCGAAGAGCGTAAGCGACTAAAGGTACTGGTTGAGAGTATTCGCCCTAAGAACTTTGGCGTTATTGTACGGACTGCAGCCGAAGGACGAAACGTGGCTGAGCTGCTTGAAGAAGTCAACCACCTGATGGAAAAGTGGGCTTCCATTCAAGAACAGCTCAAAACGGCTAAGCCTCCCATGAAGCTGCTTAGTGAAATTGACAAAACCAGCTCTCTACTACGGGACCTGCTGACGGATAATTTCAACCGTATTGTGATCGACGATCGTGACCTCTACGAACGGGTCAAAGCCTATATGCAAGACATTGCCCCTGATAAGGTACAGCTGGTACAGTTGCACAAAGGCAATCGTCCCGTATTTGATGTCTGCGGTGTCACTAAGCAAATCAAGTCTAGCTTCGGTAAAACAACTACCATGGCCAGTGGTGCCTATATCGTTATCGAGCACACTGAAGCTATGCACGTTGTGGACGTGAATAGTGGCAACAAAATGCCCTCGCAAAACCAGGCGGAAGCAGTCCTGAAAATCAACTTGGAATCTGCCGAAGAAGTAGCTCGTCAGTTGCGCCTGCGGGATATTGGAGGAATCATCATCATTGACTTCATCGATATGCGCGATGCCGACCACCGCAAAAAACTGGTGACGGCCATGCGCAAATTCATGAAGAATGACCGAGCCCAGCATACCGTCTTACCGTTGAGCAAGTTCGGTCTGATGCAAATCACTCGACAACGCGTACGCCCCGAGGTTAAAATCACGACGGACGAAAAATGTCCCAGCTGTAACGGAACTGGAAAGATCAATGCAAGTATTCTATTGACGGACGAGATCGACCGTGACCTCCATCTGATCATGGAAGCGCAGCCCAAAGCCAAGCTCAAGTTGCGTTTACATCCTTACGCAGCGGCCTATCTGCGCAAAGGAGTTCCCAGCCAGCAAATGAAGTGGTACATGAAATACTACCGCTGGATGAAAATTATTCCAGACGCCGATTACCCCATTACGTCCTACCGCTTCTTCGATCATAACGATGACGAGGTAAGATTGAAAGCCTGATTGTTATAGTCGCTGCGTTCCGTTTGCACAGCAGCTTTCGCGCTGTGGTTGATTCAAGTGCGCTTCGCTATTTTTCAGTTGTAGAATTTTAGGCTCATCGCCAAGAAGGATCTACAACGAAAAATGGCACAGCTCATTTTTCTAAACCAAGCCGTAGAGGATCGTAAACGGAGCCTCGTGACTCAACTCAATAATGATCGAAACCGTTCATTTATCATGTTCCCTACTTACGATGTCATAGTTGTCGGCGCAGGCCATGCCGGATGTGAAGCAGCCATTGCTGCGGCAAATCTGGGGCAGCGAGTTATGCTCGCAACGATGAATATGCAGACCATTGCTCAAATGTCCTGTAACCCTGCTATGGGCGGGGTAGCAAAGGGACAGATTGTGCGGGAGATCGATGCGCTTGGTGGCTATAGCGGTATAGTCACGGACCATACCATGGTTCAGTTTCGGATGCTCAATATGTCGAAGGGCCCTGCAATGCATAGCCCACGTGCTCAGTCAGATCGCATGGCCTTTGCAGCAGAATGGCGTCAAATGCTGGAAGCTCACCCCTTCGTAGATTTTTGGCAAGAGATGGTGACGGGCATAATCGTAAAAGATGGCCGGGCCCAGGGCGTCTACACCAGCCTTGGGTTAGAAATCCCTGCGAAAAGTGTCGTATTAACGAACGGAACTTTCCTCAATGGTATCATCCATATTGGAGAGAAACAACTCGGCGGAGGCCGGGCAGGGGAGCGAGCTGCCAAAGGGATTACAGAGCAATTAATCGAACTAGGCTTCCAAAGTGGCCGCATGAAGACCGGTACTCCTCCTCGACTTGACGGTCGTAGTTTGGACTGGAGCCGTATGGAGGAACAAGCAGGGGATGAAAATCCTGGGCGATTTAGCTACACCGAAACGCCGGCTCTCGAAAACCAAATGCCCTGCCACATTGCTTATACCAGCAAAGAAGTACACGACAGTCTAAGGGAGGGCTTCGACCGTTCGCCGATGTTTAATGGCCGTATTCGTGGCTTAGGTCCACGGTACTGCCCTAGCATCGAAGACAAGATCGACCGCTTTGCTGACCGCGACCGCCATCAGCTCTTTGTAGAACCGGAAGGACGGCACACTTGCGAGATTTACGTCAACGGCTTCAGCTCGTCCTTACCAGAGGATGTACAATACAAAGCCCTGAGAAAAATCGAAGGCTTCGAAAATGCGAAGATGTTTCGCCCGGGCTACGCTATTGAATATGACTTCTTCCCGCCCACTCAACTTAAGCCCAGCCTTGAGACGCGCTTAGTCAGTGGCTTATTTTTTGCCGGGCAAATCAATGGTACCACGGGCTACGAAGAAGCTGGTAGCCAAGGCATGATAGCTGGCCTTAATGCTGCTCGCCATGTACAGGAAGAAGAGCCTTTGGTTTTGAAACGTTCAGAGGCTTACATCGGGGTTTTAATTGATGATCTAGTCAACAAAGGGACCGACGAGCCCTACCGAATGTTTACTTCCCGAGCAGAATATCGCATCCTCCTCAGGCAAGATAATGCCGATTTACGCCTGACCCCTCTGGCGCATGCCTTAGGGGTACGCAATATGGATGAACGCTTATCCCGTGCACAAGTCAAGGCAAACGGTGTGAAAGCGATTGAACGGGAATTACTCAAGCACAGTGTAACCCCCGATCAACTCAATGACTTCTTACAAAGCAAAGGAAGCGCGTCCCTTAAGCAGGGCGTGAAGCTGCATTCTTTACTCCTACGCCCCGAGGTTTCTTTAAATGAATTAGCCGAAACAGTACCTACTTTTGGCAGCTTCCTGTCTGACTATGATGCGGAAACTCGCCAGCTGGCGCAAACCCAGGTTAAATACGAGGGCTACATTCAGCGGGAGCAAGACATGGTCAATAAGATGAACCGTTTAGAAGGCATCAAACTCGCAGAAAACTTCGACTACGCCTCTATCACCAGCCTTAGCCATGAGGCTCGCCAAAAGCTCAGCGAACTACAGCCGCTCACCATCGGACAAGCCAGTCGTATCAGTGGGGTTAGCCCTGCCGATGTAAGTGTACTGCTGGTACATATGGGGCGCTAAACTGATTGGCCAAATGGCTGACGAAAAGGAGAAATTGCCTTTCCGCCAGCCTTGTTTGTCTTGAAGTGATTAAGTAATATTAGTCAATGAAAGACGAGTACTCTTAGTCGTGCCCGTAGCCGTAAAGTTCGCAGTAGCTTCGGTGTTAGGATTGTAGGTAAAGCGAAGTGGAGATTCAAAATCATCACCTGCCTGAACCCACATATACATCCAAACCTCATTGCCGGGTTGAGGAGCAACAGTATTGCCATCTTTATCCTCCACGGCAAATTCAGAAATGTTCATCTTTACGGTACCACCGCCGCCACTCAGCTTTTCGCTCCACTTCCACTTACCCCACTGGGACTTTGGAATTGTCGCAGCTGGCTGCACCTGCCCCTGGTCGACCCAAAAGACGGTAAACTCAGCGTTATACCAGGCCTGATCAATAAGACTAAAGGCGGAGATCTCTCCCATACTATGAGCGAGCTTACCAGCAGCCTGTGTTAACATGGTCTCTTCGTGGTCCTCTAAATGAGGCACAAACCGAAGGGTCGAGATCGCTGCTTCTTCTCCTTCGGCGGTCTTGGCTACCAGCTGTTTGCGGTGGTGAGGGTCTAAGTCAGGGAATAGGGTGAGCATACGGTAGGCCCACTCAGGATCATTATCCAAAACATGCTCGACCAGCGTTTCCACACTGGTCTCCTCGATGGCAGTCTTCATAATTGTCCCATAACAATTGTTCAGGTCTCTGATAGCTGCCAGGGTCTGGTCGGCTCGGGCAGCGATTGCCGCTCTTACTCCTTGCCGTCTTTGCTTATCATAATTCATAGTACAGTGTTTTTTTGGTGAATTAGTACTACGCAAAGATTCAGCGCTAGGGTAGTCAGATGTAAGCGTAGGATTGCCTAAAATTTAAATGAGGTAGTTCTACCTTAATCGCGCTAAAAACTACCTACTTAAAATAAATACGAAAATTTTCGTAGAAAAACTTGCATCTCTCTCCAGAGCCTCTTTACTTTGTCTACGAAATAATTCGTAATGCAGAAACCTACGGAAAGTCAACTGGCCATACTGGCTATTCTCTGGCGCAGAGGCCCCTCCCCAGTGCGGGTGATCAATGAGCTACTCAACGAAGGTGCTAAGAAGCCGGTCAGCTATACTGGTACCTTAAAGCTGATGCAACTGATGCACCAGGAGGGTTTACTCTCGCGCGATGAGTCACAGCGAACACATATTTATTCGCCGGCTGTAAAAGAATCCGATGTACAACAAACGGTATTGAAACGGATGGCTGATACGCTCTTCCGGGGCTCCGCTACTGACCTAGTGCTCCAAGCCCTTGGAAATGCCGATACCAGTGTAGATGACTTAGCGGCTATCAAGCGAATGATCGAGGAAAAAGAAAAAGAGCAGCAATAATGAGTTGGTTTCCCCCTCAATTGGCGCAGGCTTTAGGTGGTACCGTCCTGCATTCTCTATGGCAAGCTGCCTTGTTGGCAGCGTTAATCTGGTGGGCCTCCCGGCGGCCGGGCTTCGCGCCTAAGTCTCGATACCGGCTTGCTTATGGCGCGCTATTAGTCCAGGCTTGTCTGGGTGGTCTCACTTTCCTGTACTTGTTTCTCAGCTGGGAATCACCCAATGCTGCGCTCTTTAGTCTTGGGGAGTGGGAAACAGGAGGGACCTTGATTATCAATACTGAGCTTGGCCAACTTCCGCTCGCCGGTCTACATACGGAATCGCTCCCCAACGTGACCACTCTACCTCCAGAGCCTCCCTTAGTTTGGCTCTACCCCTACCTGTGCGCGCTCTGGGCTTTAAGCTTAACCATTGGATTTTGCCGCCTGGTTGGTGGTCAATTAGTGATTGATAATTACTACCGTAGAGGTCTGCAAGCTATCCCTGAAGATTGGCAAAACCGCGCCCAAAACTTATTGCAAAGACTTAACCCCAAAATGACCCTGCCCGCTATTTCCCTATCAGCCCGGATGAATAGTCCGGCGCTGGTTGGGCATCTGCGGCCACTTATTCTACTTCCGATCAGTATGGTCAATCAGCTCAGTCCCGATCAAGCGGAAGCTGTGTTAGCTCACGAACTGGCACACTATGCTCGCTTAGATCACTGGTGGAATTTGCTGCAATCGGTCCTGGAACTCTTTTTTTACTTCAACCCCTTTGTACACTGGATCAGTAATAGGATACGGGAGGAGCGAGAGCACTGTTGCGACGAACTGGTAACGGAACTCTCGATTTCTCCCCTGGTGTACGCTAAAACCTTGTTCCAACTGGAGGAACAGCGCTCAAACCTTAATCAATTAAGTCTGGCAGCACGCTCCGGATCTTTAGTTCAACGAATACAGCGCATCCTTCAGGGAACCCAAAATCATTACCGGATGAAACCTGGATTATTGCTTTTCTTTTTTTTAAGCATCGGCCTATTGTTTTCTCTTCGCTCTAACGCCCAGGAAACAGAGACTGAGCCCGTCACCTATGACCTGGAGATCCGAGATCAGGAAGTACGGATGAATTTCGAAACTGAGATCGAAGGCGAGACCTTCAGTGGCGTATACTTGCCAGAGCAGGAAACATTTGAAGTCCTAAGTACCGAAAATGGTGAAGAGTCTCTGCATCTGCTACCGGAGCTACAAGATCGACTAGAAGCAGAGCTGGAAGGCACTACTTCTCAGGACTTAGAAGAACTGGCTCAAATTTTTGCGGATAGCTTCCCTCCAGGAGTTGTCGTCGTATCCAGCGATGAAGACTGGATGCGGGACGTGATGGAAACTCATTTTGAGAGTGCAAGGCACAACAACTTGTTTATGTCCGACCGCCGCTTCGGCAGTTCAAAAGATCTGTCTTACTACCTCGAAGATGGAGAGTTGGTTGCGCTAAGAGTTGATGGCCGAGAAATTGACCCCAGTTCGCTGAGTCGCACTGAAGCCCAGCGCTATTATCAACTAGTAGCTGCTGACCTCTATCAGCTTAAGCAGCAACTTCCTGTCCCGCCTCCGCCACCGGCACCGCCCGCTCCACCTGCGCCTCCTACACCTCCTGGAGTAGCACCTCCGCCACCACCACCCGCTCCAGGTGCACCACCTGCACCACCTGCACCACCTGCACCAGGTGCACCAGGTGAAGGAGGGACCTACTACTACCGTTATGAGTCTGAAGAAGGAGGTGGTAGCTATATTATTCTTGGAGATGGTATTTCCAGAATAGAACTGGAAGACCGCATTATTACTGGAGATGAGCTAGAACGAGTTGCGATTGTAATTAATGACGCCATGAATGGTACTCAACTCATTATGGAAGACAATCTAGCCCTGATCGTGGAAAACATGAGTGGCCGTGAGCTACTGGACGAGGACAGGCTCCTACTGCTTCATGAACGCCTGGAAGGGCCGCAGGGATCAATGCGGCTCTTCAGAGACTCTATCGGAAGTATCCTTGGAGATGAGCTAGTCCGAGTAAGGCTTTTGGCCGATAGTATAAACTTTGAAAACGAATTCCTATTTGAATTGGGAGGGAACGATTCCCAGCAATTCCACCTCTTTGGAGAAGAAGGCAGCGAGATCTCTAACCGAGTAATGAATGACCTGGAGCTTTATAAAAGCATCGTGGAAGAGATGCAAACTGCCGGCCAATTACCCCAACGTCGCTTCAAACGTTTACATATTGACGATGAAAAAATCAAGGTTAATGGCCGCCGCCTAAATGAGGAAGAAAGGGCAACATTCCGTCGCTTGTACGAAGAACGGACTGGCAACTCTTGGGGGGGAATGGAAGGCCAAAGCAACCACTTTTGGTTTAAGGAGTAAAATCCTCTATTACTAGCGTGGATGATCAAGCATCCACGCTAGTAATATTCATAACTGCGCACCACAATTTCTGCATTGGAGGTTTGTTCCTTGTTAAAGTCTAGCCTTTGGGTCCAATTGCCCGCTTCGTCAAAAGCCAGATATTCAAAACTGATCTCTACGTCATAGTTATTAGGCCCCGTTGATTTCACTCCTTTCAACAACCCGTTTGGGCCATACTCTAAAGCCGTAACATATCGCTTGTCTTCCTCTTCACTGGAGGAGAAAAGGGTTTGCTCGCTAAAGTAAGCCCTTCCCTTTCTTAGTCTCGAGAAGATGGTAGAGACTAAAACTTTATCTCCGCTTTCAGCTAGTTCATAGTTATTCAATATGGTCTCCTTCCGAGTGTTTTTCGTCAGTTCTGCTTCAGAATTGATTGTCCCATCTTCGCCGTAGATGACCCAACCGCTTATCTTACCACCCGCTCGAATGGTTTCTGTACGTTCCGAGAGCCTACCATCCCGAAAAATCTCCGTGCGCACATAATTTCCAGCTTCATCGAAAAAGAGGTGTGTTTCCGCAGAATAAGGGGCAAAAGCGCCTATTTCCCATTCCGTATCGGATAGTCGTTCGGCTTGATGCCGCTGCTCAATGATCGTCTTGACCGGGCTAAGCAAATCGAAGGTTCTCCACTCCTCGACGGACTCACCAGCACAACTTAATAAACAACAGAGGACAAAGTAGATGGGGCATTTTTGCACGCGCATTTCCAAGGGTTTTCGGTTACCCCACAAGCTAACTATAAACAATTAAGTCTGCATAAAATCTAGGCGAATGGTTCGAAGGGAAGCCTACAGCTTTGAGCTAAAGTAATCGACGAATTCCGCGATAGTCATTGTCCCCTGGTCACCTTCACCTTGCAGGCGCACAGCTACTCCACCTGCTTCAACCTCCTTATCACCGACGATGAGCATAAAGGGGACCTTCTTCAGTTCCGTATCCCGTATCTTACGGCCGATGGTTTCGGAACGATCATCAATAAAGCCCCGGATATCGTGCTTGGCCAGCTCACGCTTTACCTTTTCCGCGTACTCATTAAATCGGTCGCTAATCGGTAAAATAGCGTACTGATCCGGTGTGAGCCAAAGTGGGAATTTGCCTCCAGTATGCTCGATCAAAATCGAAGTAAAGCGTTCCAAAGAGCCGAATGGAGCCCGGTGGATCATCACGGGACGGTGCCCTTGATTATCTGCGCCAATGTACTCCAACTCAAAGCGCTCCGGTAGGTTGTAATCGACCTGTACAGTACCCAATTGCCACTGACGTCCAATGGCATCGCGGACCATAAAGTCGAGCTTAGGACCATAGAAAGCCGCTTCACCGTATTCAGTTACCGTATTGATATCGATTTCCTTACAAGCATCAATGATTGACTGCTCGGCAGATTGCCAGTTTTGTTCGGAGCCGATGTATTTCTCCGGCTTCTCTGGGTCACGTAAAGAGATTTGTGCCGTGACATTTTCAAAACCAAACATATTCAGCACCTCCTGAACAATGCCTACCACATTAATGAATTCGTCCTTCACCTGCTCGGGTGTACAGAAAATATGGGCATCGTCCTGCGTGAAGCCTCGTACCCGGCTTAAGCCATGTAGTTCTCCGGTCTGCTCGTAGCGGTAAACCGTACCGAATTCAGCGAGGCGAACCGGTAGCTCTTTGTATGAGCGTGGGCGGAAAGCATAAATTTCGCAGTGGTGGGGACAGTTCATCGGCTTGAGTAAGAACTCTTCACCTTCCCGCGGCGTCGTAATTGGCCGGAAGCTGTCTTCGCCGTATTTATCCCAGTGGCCGCTGGTCTGGTACAATTCCTTTTTACCAATGTGAGGAGTAGCTACTTGTACATAGCCAGCTTCTTCTTGGCGCTCTTTTAGATAATTTACTAGCCGTTCCCGCAGCTGAGTTCCCTTTGGCAGCCACATCGGAAATCCAGCTCCAACTCTTTCGCTAAACATGAAGAGCTCCAGCTCTCTACCCAGCTTACGGTGGTCGCGCTTTTTAGCTTCCTCCATAAGCTCTAGATATTCCTTGAGCTCTTTGGCTTTAGGGAAAGTGATACCATAGATCCGAGTCAGCTGGTCACGACTTTCATCTCCTCGCCAGTAAGCACCAGCGACCTTCGTCAGCTTAATCGCTTTAATAGCTCCGGTATTTGGGATGTGTGGCCCTCGACACAAGTCAGTAAATCCACCCTGGGTATAAAATGTGATCGAACCATCCTCTAGTTCGTCCAACAGTTCCAGTTTGTATTCATCACCTTTCTTCTTGAAATAGTCGATAGCTTCCGACTTGGAGACTTCCCTGCGAATGAATTCATTTTTCTGCCGGGCCAGCTCCAGCATCTTTTCCTCAATCTTCGGCAGGTCATTGACCGAGATCTTGACGTTATCGCCGCTGGTGTCGATGTCGTAGTAGAACCCATTCTCAATGGCAGGGCCAATCCCAAACTTGGTATTGGGATAGAGCTCCTGTAGAGCTTCTGCCATTAGATGAGCCGAGCTGTGCCAGAAAGTAGCTTTACCCTCATCCTGATTCCAGGTCAGTAGCTCAATACTGGCGTCTTCAAGAATGGGCCGGCTGGCATCCAGCACTTCTCCATTGACCTTAGCGGAAAGCACATTACGGGCCAAACCAGCACTAATACTCTCGGCCACCTGCATGGCCGTAGTACCTTTTTCGTACTCGCGTACATTACCGTCGGGAAAGCTAATTTTAATCATGGGCGCAAAGGTAAGGAATGAAGAGATTAATTGTACTTCCGCAGGTTTTTATCGTCAAGCTTGCTGGCCGAATACTTTCAAGCAGAGCGCAGGAAGTTCGCCCTGCGAGTAAAGCTCTACTCGCAGGGCGAACCAGTTCTCTACGGTCACTGGAATTTGGCCAGCGAGGGCTGCCACCTGCCCAGACGGGCCCGTACCGGGCAGAAGCCTGCCTGCTGATCACAGGAAGGCAGGTACAAAAAGAAAGCCCGTGCTAGACAGGCTAACACGGGCTAAGTAAGGGAAAGTTGCTGCACTGATCAGGGATCAATGCCGAATAATCGTTGCTTACTTACTAGCGACCAGGGAGAACTGTAGACCAACCTGATCGTTGATCATCTCATCCTGAGCCGTACCGAGAATACCTGAGCCATAGCTGACGTCCCACTCCGTGCGATTGATGACAAAGTCAACCGAGTTAGCACTAAGTTTACCGTCACTCATATCTACCATTACGGGGATCGTAATGCTGCGGGTTTTATCCTTCATCGTAAAGTTGCCGGTTACCATGTGAGATACATCGTCGCGGCCACTAGCTGGCACTACGTTTTTGACTTCAAAGGCAGCCGTAGGGAAGTTTTCTACGTCAAAGAAATCACCAGACTTCAGGTGTCCCTCCAGGTTGGGCTGCTTTTCTGCTGGCAAGTCCGTGTTTTTTAGTGAAGTCATATCAATGGTGAAGTTGCCACCGATGATTTTATCGCCCTGAACAGCAATGGTGCCTTCCTGAATATTGATGGTACCGACGTGACCACCACCGATAAACTTGGTGCCCTCCCAGTTAATGTTGCTATTGGCTATGTCTACAGTATAAGCGGTGGCCGAAGAAGTCGTTGGGCCTTCGCTAGTATCCGCTTCGCCAGAAGCGACTCGCTCGCCATCGGGGCCACAACCCAGGATGAATAAAGAAAGGGCCAAGAGGGCCAGTAGACTGTTGAATGATTGCTTCATCATGATTTTTAACGTTTAATGTGAGTTGAGTCTGCACCAGTAAACCCAGCGCAGTAGCTGTTAAACAACTAAGGAAATGCTTAAATGCAAGAATAAGTTTTGTCAACACCCTGTTAATTGATGTATATACATCAATTATGTTTTAGAGTACGTCTGACTGATCACTAAGTTCCGCTGGGTACTTACTGCTAAACAACTACCTTTGGCCTGCTAAAAGCCAACAGCTTGTTATACCTCGGTCTGGAAAATGTATCAAAGTCTTACGGTGAGAAGGTGCTCTTCGACCGGGTGGAACTCCCCGTCAGCAAGGGGAACAAGATCGCTCTGGTCGCAAAAAATGGCTCTGGGAAGAGTACCCTACTACGCATTGCAGCGGGGATTGACTTGCCGGAAGGAGTAGGAGCTAAGGTGTACCTACACCGGGACGCCCGCCGAGCCTACCTGCCGCAAGAGCCCGATTTTGGGGCGAATGCCAGCGTACTGGAAGCGGTTTTTGACAGCGATAGTGAGGTCGTCCGCCTGGTGCGGGAATATGAGTCCGCTTTACTGCTCTCCGCCCAACAAGACCAACTACAGCGTATTCTGGGGCGCATGGACGAGCTAGGGGCCTGGGATACGGAGGCACGCATTAAGGAAATCTTGTCTAAGCTCAACATTGAAGACATCCACCAGCCCGTAGCCACCCTTTCTGGCGGGCAGCGCAAGCGAGTGGCACTGGCTAAACTCATCATCGACGAGCCGGACCTGATTATCATGGACGAGCCGACCAACCACCTCGATCTGGACATGATCGAATGGCTGGAAGAGTGGTTGCAACAAGCCAAGATCACTTTGTTGATGGTTACTCACGATCGCTATTTTCTGGAACGTGTCTGTAATAACATCACCGAACTAGACGAAGGCCAACTCTACCGCTACTCCGGCAATTACAGCGACTACCTGGAGAAAAAAGCCCTCCGGCACGACATCGCTTCGGCTGAGCATGATAAAAACCTAAAGCGCTACAAGCGAGAGCTTGAATGGGTGCGCCGCATGCCGCAGGGTCGGGGCACAAAAGCCAAAAGTCGGGTTGATGCTTTTGGTGATCTACGGGATAGGGTCAAGACCTTCAAAGCCAACGAGGAGCTACAAATCAACATCCAGGGGCAGCGCCTGGGCAAAAAAATTGTCGAGGCCCACAATGTCAGTAAGCGCTATGGCGAAAAACTGGTCGTGGATAGTTTCGACTATAAATTCAAAAAGGGAGAACGCGTAGGCATCGTAGGCCCCAATGGAGCTGGAAAGTCAACGCTACTCGGCTTGCTGACCAAAGAAATTCGAACAGATACAGGCAAGGTCGTCATTGGCGACAATACCGTTTTTGGCTATTACACCCAGGATGGTATTCAGCTCAACGAAGACCGACGCGTTATCGAAGTCATTCGCGACATTGCTGAGTTCATCCCTCTGGAAAAAGGACTGAAGCTGACGGCTGCTTCCCTGCTGGAGAAATTCCTTTTTTCCCGCAAACAGCAGCAGGTCTACGTCAGCCAATTAAGCGGAGGAGAAAGACGCCGGCTTTTCCTGCTGACCATCCTGATGCGCAACCCCAATTTTCTGATCCTCGATGAGCCGACCAATGATCTGGACATCATGACGATCAATGTCTTGGAGGATTTTCTGATGAATTTTCCCGGGGTAGTACTGATCGTTAGTCACGATCGCTTCTTCCTCGACAAGCTCTGCGATCACCTTTTCGTGTTTAAAGGCAGCGGTCAGATCAAAGACTGGAACGGCACCTATACCGAGTGGCGAGCCTTAGAAAAAGCCAATCAGCTCGAAGAACGGCGGCAGGCTGCCTCGGCCGCCAAAACTACCGAAGAAGAGCCATCTGCTCCGATCACCAAGCAAGAGGGAGAAGAAAAAACACTGTCGCACGAAGACCGTAAGGCCATCCGGCGGGTAGAAAACCAGATTGCCAAACTAGAAAAACGCAAGGCAGAAATTAATCAGCGTTTTTCCGATATGGCCAGCCTCACTCCCGAGCTAATCGCTGAGCTGGGCCAGGAATTGAGCCAACTCAACGAACAGATCGAGGAGAAAGAAATGGAGTGGATGGAGTTGGTGGGGTAGTGACCAGCAATGTCTGTAGACTGCATTAAAATATTTAAATCGCCTCTCACTTAGCCATATTTAACTATTAGGCATATTATGAAAAGCGCTCGTACCATCTTTTGGCTCCATTAAACCTCCAAACATTTTTTCCATCCCTTCATCCAAGTCTTTAGATGCTGCACTAGCTGTTTCGAGGACATAAAATATTTCTCTCACCCTTTGATAGTGAAGAAATTTTTCAACATTGTCTTTTATCCTTCTGAAAACCAGATAAACTGACCCAACAATCATTATTTGCACAACTACTGTGAGCTTATACGCAGCAGACATAGCAAGGGTTTCACTTCCTAAAGGCAGCATAGATATTAACAAAAACCACAATAACAATCCAAAAACTATAACCGAACTATAGTTTTGCAACGACCTTGACACGTACCACATTGAAGAAGATAATCTCACATGTGCTTCATTTTTAATTAATGTACTTATTTTCTCTGGCTTGTAATAAGTCAGCCTTATTTTCAAGGCATTAATAAACGTTTTTGACCTTGGACTTGTTAGCTCTCCCTTCTTTTCTTTATGTGGTTCTGCTTCATTCTCATATAAGTCCCAAATAATTCTATCTGACAGTTCTTGCCACCCTCTTACTTTGAGGTATTTTTTCAAATTATTATAAGGAAACTGCACTTCCGTTTCAAACGCCGTAGAATTA
Organism: Bacteroidota bacterium; assembly: GCA_039030655.1. Taxonomy (GTDB): domain Bacteria; phylum Bacteroidota; class Bacteroidia; order Chitinophagales; family Saprospiraceae; genus Neolewinella. The sequence goes on from JBCCDS010000035.1 coordinate 67,932, forward strand.
TTTATCTCTTTAGAATCATCGTAAAAGCCTTCTTCAACATCAAATCTAGAGGGCGGTGTATCAAATGTAAGGATGACGCTCTAAGTTGAGTTGCCAGAAGAAGTAGCCAATCGCCAGTGTATGCCACTTATCTGACTTAGAGAAAGACAAGGACTTTCTGACCAGCCTACTTACTCTAGCTCTTACCGTAGCGAAGAAGCCTTCAATATAATAAGTGAATTCCTTGCTATAGACATGGCGGTCTTCAGGAATGATTTTTTTGAACGCTTTCCAGTGATCCGTTTCAAACCAACAATCCTTGAGTTGGTCTGGTAGCTTATCGAAGACAACTCTCGCCGAATTTTCTGATCGGTCACCAATATGGTAAGCAATCACAAGTCGATGAATCGGATCATAGATCACCCATATCCACCGCTTTCTTTTTTTCTTTTGTACGAAAGACCACATTTCATCAGCCTGTAAACCAAAGACTTGTAATTTCTTGATCCGATAAATTAACCTTTGGTCAAGCCCTAAGTCTGCTGGAGTTGTGGCCCATTGCTGCTGAGCAAAGGCCATTAACCAGCTCAAGCTGACATTGAAAATTCTAC
>JBCCDS010000036.1:0-66778 GCA_039030655.1 Bacteroidota bacterium
AGTGCTGAAAACCCAAATTGTTACCGACTCCGTTTGGCTCAACGATATTCTGATCTCTTCAGCGGGGGCCATCGTCCTACTGCTGGTTATTGGTATCATCTATCCCAAAGGGAAGCGCAGATAACTATGCTATCTTGCCAGCAATAAAAAGACTGCTGGCCGCTTATTGATGTCTGGTTTTTTGAGGCGCTTCCATTCCATGATGGGACGAGTGCGGATGTACTCAGTAGGTAGCGTAAGATCGGCTGCAATGGCGAAAAGGGTAGTGGGAGCAAGTACCTGTAAAGCAGTGTCGATAACCGCTCGATTACGGTAGGGGGCTTCGATCCAGATTTGGGTTGCGTACTGCTGTTTGCTGTCGCGTTCAAGCCGTTTGAGGTCTTTGGCCAATTGCTGTCGTTTGGCACTCAGATAACCCTGGAAAGTAAACCTTTGCCCGTTCATACCCGAAGCCATCAAGGCTAATAAAATAGAGGAAGGACCTACGAGCGGCACAACCTGTATACTATTGCGATAGGCGTGCCAGATCAATTTGGCTCCTGGGTCAGCCACACCGGGACAACCCGCATCAGACAGCAAGCCAATATCTAAACCCTCTTCCAGCGCAGGTTCCAGGAAACTTTCGATCTCTTCCGGCAGGGTATGCTTATTCAACTCAAAATAGCGGTAGGCATTGAGCGGTTGCTCCAAGCCGACTTGCTTGAGGAAGGCCCTACCGACCTTGCCGTTTTCCAATACAAAAACCTGCATCTGCCGGATAACCTCCAGCGTAGTCGAAGGGATGGGGCCAAGCCCACTATCTCCGAGTGTGCTGGGAATTAAATACAGTTTCGGTTTTTCGCCTGAGTCGGTCATGGAAGGAAAGTATAGGGGCAAATAGCTAGTAATCGAATACAAAAATAACACGCACTATGTTGCCGTAGCTAGGTATCTTTGCCGCCCATGGCTGGTTCCTATACCATAGTGCTGCCCCAATTTGAGGGCCCCTTCGATCTCCTGCTCTTTTTCATCGAACGGGATGAGCTGGATATCAATGATATTCCCATCGCAAAGGTGACCGACGACTTCCTGGCTTACATCCGCCAGGCGGAGGCCATGGACGTAGATCTGGCGAGTGAATTTGTGCTCGTCGCAGCTACCCTCTGTCGGATTAAAGCCAAGATGCTGATCCCTCGCAAACCGGTGGACGAAGAAGGCAACGAAATTGACCCTCGCGAAGAGCTGGTGGCTCGTCTGCTGGAATACAAGCGCTACAAAAGCGTACTGGATCAGATGCGAGAGCTAGAAAAGGACCGCAGCGAACGCAAATATCGGGGTAACATCAGCGACGAACTGGCCCAGATTGCCACCAAAGCGCTGGTCGATGTAGAACTGGAAAACGTCACCCTCTTTAAGCTGCTCCGCGCCTTCGAGCGACTGATGCAAAAACTGGAAGACGAAGCCAATCGTCCGCCCATGCACCAGATCGCTCAATTCAGCTACACGATCGAAGATCAACAGGTGCGTATCATGGACCTGGTGGGCCGAGTCCGGCTGGGTGGTGAACGCCCTAGCTTCACGGAAGTCTTTGGAAGCTGTGAAACACGCATTCATGCCATTGTAACTTTCCTCGGCTTGCTGGAGCTGCTCAATCTGCAACGCCTGCAACTGGTCACTGGTGAAGGCTTTAATAATTTCTGGCTGGAGCCGCTGGGGGAAGAGGAGGAATAGCTTAGGCTTCTCTTGCCTGGTTTAAAGTTGCCCACCAAAATAAATGCCCGCCCGATTATCTACGAAAAGGCCAAGTGGTAAAACTTTGCCCAACTCAGCGTGTTTTTCTCCCGTGCTTTCAGCCGAGGGGGTAATACCTGCGGAAGTACTTAAACCCTCATTAAGTAGGGCGCAAAAAAACAATATGTCAGAAAGCAGAACCGACGTTAATGAACTGGGTGAATTTGGGCTGATTGATCAGCTCACCCGTGATTTTTCCAATCAGCAAGCCACCACTTTGCTGGGCATCGGAGATGATGCTGCGATCATTGGTAGCGGCGGTGAAGAACAGCTGGTCGTGTCGACCGACATGCTGGTGGAACACATCCATTTTGATCTAGCCTACACGCCGCTCAAACATCTGGGCTATAAAGCTGTGGTGGTCAATCTGTCGGACATCTGCGCCATGAACGCCCGGCCGCAGCAAGTGACGGTCAGTATTGCCATCAGTAATCGCTTTTCGGTAGAAGCACTGGAAGAACTCTACGCTGGCATTCGGCAGGCCTGTTCTTACTACGGCGTAGATTTGGTAGGCGGTGATACGACCAGCAGTACCCGTGGCCTGATCATCAGTGTAACTGCCATCGGCCGTGCGCCGGAAAAGCGCATTACGAAGCGTTCTACGGCCAAGGTCGGCGACTTGATCTGCATCAGCGGCAACCTGGGAGCAGCCTACCTGGGCCTACAATTGCTAGAGCGGGAAAAGCAAATTTATGAGTCGCATCCCGGTGTACAGCCGGAACTGGGAGAAGACAAAAAGTACCTACTGGAGCGGCAGCTCAAACCCGAAGCCCGCACAGATATGATCGATCAGTTTGCGAAAAACGACTTCATCCCTACGTCTATGATCGACATCAGCGACGGGCTAGCCAGTGAAGTCTTTCATATTTGCCGACAGAGTGGGGTAGGGGCCATCGTTGAAGAAAGTGGGGTGCCCATTCGGGAAGATGCTCAGCTACAAGCCCTTGAATTTAAGCTGGATCCCATTACCTGCGCCTTGAGTGGTGGCGAAGATTATGAGCTGCTCTTTACCGTCGATCCTAAGGATGTCGATAAGGTGCGCTTTATGGCCGATATCTACATTGCGGGCGAAATCGTCGAAGCTAGCGAAGGGGTCAAACTACATACCAAAGGTGGCAATATCCACCCGCTGAAAGCACAGGGTTGGAATCACTTCGAGTAAGGCGGGCAATTGAAGATGCTAGCATCAGTAAACTAATAAACTAGTTTACCGGTAAATTAAAATTCCGTCCCCGTTACTACCTCAACTATCAGTGAAGTTATCTGGCTCAGCTCCTTCTGGCTGATCACGTAAGGTGGCATGGTGTAAATCAGGTTGCGGAATGGCCGAATCCATACGCCCCGTCGAAAAGCCTGCTCTTGGACTTTCTTAGTATTCACTGGACGGTCTAGATGAATGGCAGCAAGCGCTCCCTGTACGACCACGGCCTGGACCTGCGGAAGTACTACTAAATCAGCCAATTCCTCATTTAACTGCTGCTCGATCCGACCGACTTGTTTTTGCCAGTCATTTTTCAGCAATAGATCGATACTGGCACTGGCCACCGCTGTAGCCAGGGGGTTGCCCATGTAAGTGGGGCCGTGCATCAGTGGAGCACCTTTAGCTCCTTCGATATAAGGCGCTAAACTCGATTTGGCCAAGGTAGCCGCCAGGCTCAGATAGCCGCCAGTAAGGGCTTTGCCCAGGCAGAGAATATCGGGGCAAATGCCAGCCCATTCGTAGGCGAAAAGCTTCCCGCTACGCCCAAAACCAGTAGCAATTTCATCTAGAATCAGTAGGATATCTAATTCTTCACAGGTGGCCGCCAGTCCGCTTAAGATGTCGGGCGAGTAGACATTCATCCCACCGGCGTTTTGCACGATGGGTTCCAGGACCAGGGCTGCCAGATGCTGCTGCTCTGCTTGTAAGATTTTTTTGCACTTCCGCAGGTATTCCCCTACCACATCCTCAGAGGCCTGGAAACCAAGCGGTGGTCGATCTAGAAAAACGGGCTCGTGTAGCAAACCACTAAAGCGCCGGTGCATGCCGTCATTGGGGTCACTCATCGACATGGTGGCGAAGGTGTCGCCGTGGTAACCAGCGCGTAGGGTGGCTAACCGCTTTTTCTCGGGATGGCCTTTGCCTTGCCAGTATTGCAGGGCCATTTTTAGGGCGACCTCTACGGCCACGGAGCCAGAGTCGGAGAAAAAAACCGCGTCCAGTTCGGGCTGGGTCAACTCCAGCAGCCGTTGACCTAATGCAATGGCGGGCTCGTGGGTCAGGCCACCAAACATGACGTGTGCCATCTTGGGCAGCTGGGCTTCCAGGGCGGCATTGAGTTGGGGCTGATTGTAGCCATGAATAACGGCCCACCAGCTGGACATAGCGTCAATCAAGGGGCCATAAGGTTCCGTTTGCAGCACGCAACCACTGGCGCTGGTCACCACTGGAAGTGGTTCTTCGCTCTTCAGTCGCGAGTAAGGGTGCCAGAGGTGGTTTTGATCGAACTGACGGTCAGGCATACGAGTAACAGTCTTGCACCCGGGGGAACGGATGTTCGACCCCTCCAGGGTCGGCCATGATGAGGGCTAAGAAGCAATTTGCCCGCTCTTTATGGATGGATACAGTTGGAGAGGGAGCGTGGTTTACTTGTATAGTAGCTCCGTGCGGTCTGGACCGGTAGAAACCATCGTTATTTTCACCTGCAACTGCTCTTCCAGAAAGTCTACGTAGTCTTTGGCGGCCTGAGGTAATTGCTGATAATCTTCAATGCCCTCCAAACCAGTTTGCCAACCAGCGTGGCTACTGTAGATCGGCGCATAGTTATCATCGACCAAATCGTAGGGCAGTTGCTGGCTAGTGGCTCCATTGATGGAGTAAGCTGTTGCTGCCTGCAGCTCAGCAATCTGGTTGAGCACGTCAATCTTGGTGATGGCCAGTTGGGTTACCCCACTAAGCATGATGGTATAACGGAGCTGTACCAGGTCGATCCAGCCGCAGCGGCGGGGCCGTCCGGTAGTAGCGCCAAATTCAGCACCTTCCTTGCGCAGGAACTCACCCATCTCGTCGAAGAGCTCGGTCGGGAATGGACCACTGCCTACCCGCGTACAGTAGGCTTTGGTGATGCCAATAACCTCGCCGATTTGCTGGGGAGCTACGCCCAGCCCCGTACATACTCCAGCGGTGATGGTATTCGAGCTGGTCACGAAAGGGTAGGTGCCGTAGTCAATATCCAGCATACTGCCCTGAGCGCCTTCGGCCAGGATTTTCTTGCCGGCAGCGAGGGCTTCATTCACGAAGTATTCCCCGTTGACCAGTGGTAGCTTCCGCATCCGCTCGATAGCTTGGAAGAAAGCGGCTTCTTCCCCCTCCAGGTCAAAATCTACTGCTGGGTAGAGACTGGCCAGTTGCAGGTGTTTAGCCTTCAAGGCCGCATAACGGTCCCGGAAGTTATCCATTTCGGTATCTCCTACTCGAATACCGTTGCGACCGGTTTTATCCATATAGGTAGGACCGATCCCTTTGAGAGTAGAGCCGATTTTGCGTTTGCCCTTGGCATTTTCGCGGGCTTTATCGAGCAGGCGGTGCGTCGGCAGGATCAAGTGGGCTTTCCGAGCCACAAACAGGCGATCCAGGTATTGAACCTGAGCGCCATCTAGCTTGTCGAGTTCTTTACCGAGAGTGACCGGGTCGATCACCACGCCGTTGCCGATGAGGTTCTGCAATCCGGGTCGGAAGATGCCGGAAGGCACCGTGTGCAGTACAAATTTCTGATCGTCGAAGATGAGGGTGTGGCCAGCATTGGGGCCACCCTGAAAGCGCGCGATCATGTCGTACTGCGGCGCTAGTACATCAACGATTTTTCCTTTTCCTTCGTCACCCCATTGGAGCCCGAGTAGTACATCTACAGCCATTTACCGAGAGGTTTTTATGAAAACCGCACGAAAGTAGGGGGAATTATTGGGTTTTTCTTTTTTGCCTAAAGCAAAAAAGAAAAACTACGTACTACATCCTGCGGAAGTACAAAAACTAAAGGTATCAACGAGCGTAAAACAACTTCTCCTTGCCTAGGATTCTGGCCAAAATCAGAATGCCCAACGTAGCCGCAGCTCCCCAGGCAATCCAGCGAATACCTGGTGGATAAGGCTGTTTGACGCCAATGGCAATCAGGGCCCAGATGACGGTTAGGCCGTAAAAGGCATCCGCCTTACTAATCAGCCAACGGGCGATGAAAAAGAGGACTGCTACCAAGAACATCGCACCGGTTTGCTGGATACGTTCTGGAATATCATCTGCCCCCAGCTCGATGACCATCAAAGAGGTGCTGATTACGTAGGCGGCACTGATCCAGCCTAGATAGATGGAAGGGGCGAAGTAGGTCCAGCGCCAGCCACTATCGGTGGGTTGTTCAGCTACGTGTTGACGTAAGGCCTTTACGGCAGCGATGAGGGCGATCAGATGGACCAGAATATCGAGCCAGCCACAGGTTTGATTGTTGGTGAAACTAATGGGTACGAAAGCAATACTGGCTAGCCCAGCCACGATCAGCGCCTTAATGGCTCGGTGTAATGCTGGTGTTGGCGCCGTTTCTTTACCGCTGAATATCCCCCAGCTAAAGGCCAACATGCCCAGGAAAATGACGCTCCAAATGCTAAAAGCATAATCGGCAGCCGCGACGTAAACCTCGGGATCATCGTCAAAACGCGCTTCTCCGCGCTCGCCTCCGCCGATGAAGGGGAGGAAATTCGCTACAGGGACCGCAATGAAGACAAGTAGCAAGATGGTATACAGGGCTTTGTTGGGAGCAACACTCATGGTGAAAGGCTTATACTTGTGCTCATTATACCTAATTATGGCGCAACGAGTTCGACATTTCGTTTTTTTATCGCCATTGGCGCTGCTTTTAATCGGCTTGGTACTTAGTCTGATCAACACCGAGCGTTTTTTCAGCCGGGCCCAGGCGGTGGTCGATTGGCTGCTACAGCACTTCGATTGGTTGTTTTCCTGGTCGACCTTCTTATTCGTCCTGCTGGTCGCGGCGGTCTATTTTTCGCCTTTGGGCAAGCAGCGTATCGGCGGTGAAGACGCCCAGCCCATTCTGAGTCGCTGGCGCTGGTTTGCCATTACTTTGTGTACCACCATTGCTACAGGTATCCTATTTTGGGGAACGGCCGAGCCGATTTATCACTTGAGTAGCCCGCCGGTAGGCAGTGGTGATGATCCAGCGGCCTTTGCCATGTCGACCCTCTTTATGCACTGGACCATCACGCCTTACGCCATTTACACAGTGGCGGGGCTGAGTTTTGCCCTGGCTTACTATACGCATAAGCAGCCCTTTAGCCTATCGAGTATGTTGTATCCGCTGGTCGGCGAGCGGGCCCACGGCTGGCCGGGACAAGTCGTGGATGCAATTTGCCTATTTGCCCTGGTAGCGGGGATGGCCGCTAGTTTAGGAGCCGGGATTTTGACGCTGGATGGTGGACTTTCGGGATCCCTCGAGACCTCCCCTGACAGCCCTAATGCAAAGTATGCTGATTCGACATTCCAGGGATTCCGCTACGCCCTCATCGGCCTGGCTATCGTCGCTGCCTTTTTGATCTCCGCCGCCAGTGGTCTGCAGCGCGGCATCCGTATCCTGTCCACTTACAACGCTCTGGGCTTTATCGCCCTGGCCATTTTCGTGCTTTGCTTTGGCCCTACGCGCGAACTGTTTGCCTTGGCGGGAAAGGGATTAGTGGATTTTATCACCCATTTTCTGCCGCGCTCTACCAATATTGGCAACCCCTTACCCACTGATTGGCAGCATTCCTGGACGGTTTTTTACTGGGCCAACTGGTTTGCCTGGGCACCGATATCGGCCTTGTTTTTAGGGCGACTTTCGGTCGGTTATCGGGTGCGGGAATACATTCAAATTAATCTGCTCTGGCCTTCCTTATTCGGCGCACTCTGGATGATCATTTTTGGCGGTAGTAGTATCCACCTCGATCTGGAGACCGCTGGTGCTTTCCAGGCGGGTTTAACCGAAAACGGACCCGAAAGCCTCATCTACCAACTCTTTGGTGAGCTTCCTGCTACCGAACTGGTGTCGGGCTTCTTTTTATTAGTGGTCTTTCTGAGTTACGTAACGGCAGCGGATTCCAATATCTCAGCAATGGGCGGACTGAGTGTACAGGGTATTTCCCCCGAGCAACCCGAAGCGCCGCTCTATATCCGCCTCATCTGGGGGCTGGTCATTGGCCTCGTCAGTTGGGTCATGATCACCTTTGCGGGTATTGACGGGATAAAACTGATTAGCACCATTGGTGGCTTTCCTGCGATGTTGCTGATTATTCTGGTTGGATTGGGTTTGTTGCGGTTGCTGTTGCAAAAGTTCGGGCGAACCTAGGATACAAACGGAACCGTTTAATCCTCAATCAAGCTTAATCGAAATCTAAATGGCACTCGATACTGAACGGAAACTGGCACGCCTCCTTGCAATCCAGGCCGCCAACGCACTAAATATTCTTTGACCACTCTAATGGCCTCTGCGCCGGTGCCGTATCCAAGTTCACGAATAACTCGATGATCTCTAGTCGAACCATCCGGGTTGATGACAAAGGCAACGGCTAAATTTCCTTCAACCCCTGCATCCGTAGCTGCAGTAGGGTAGTGGAGGTGTTCATTAATCAATCGCTCCACCTCCGCATCAGCGCAGGCTCGAGCAGCTGCATAGGGAGATTCAGGGCAGCCCTCAGCGTAAAAAATAGGCATCTGCTCCACAACTCTGAATATCTCTTCTTCAACAGTTGTTGGGGAAGCAGGACGCTCCTCCTGAGCAAGGGCAGTAGACATCATAAAAAGTAGAAAAAGCGAGATAGTGCTGATCAGCTTGCGCAATAGCATTTCATAATTCTTTGGACACCAGCTAATAGATGCCCCTTGTCATACCTTTGGCGGGAGAACCTATTGTTTTATTCCATGGCCAGAAATAGCCGGTAATTCTCGGAACGATTCCCTCCCTATCTAAGAACTAGGAGACTGGATTACTCCAGCTTGAATTTGACGGGAAGGTTGAATTGCACATTAACCGGAACGCCATCTTCTGTACCGGGAATCCAGTGCGTCAGATAGGTTTGTACCACCCTTAGCGCCTCTTCTCCACAGCCGCCTCCCGGATCTCTAACCACGACATGATTATAGGCACTTCCGTCAGTGGACACCAAAAATGATACGACCGCCATCCCTTCGATTCTGGCCGCTCGCGCGGCAGCAGGATACTTTACATTTCCGTAAATGGCCATTAGCATTTCTCCTTCTGCGCAGGTTTTTCGGTCGCGGTAAGGAGCGTCTTCCGAACATCCCTCCGAGTAAAAAAGCGGCATTTGCTCCACCACGCGGTGGATATCTGCTGGATCTATAGCTAATTCGGGAGCTGGTGCCAAGGTGGATACTTCAAATCCCAGCCTACTGCAAACTGCTTCGTCCCGATAAGTAGCCGGAATAAAGCCGGGAAAGTCAGGCAGCTGTGCCGCTAAGTGAGCAGCGATCGACTCATCATCACAAAAGAAGTTGGCTACCTGACCTTTACGGTCAATGGTGAATTCAACGTAAAGATACTCGGCTAAGGATTCGGCCTGAAAATCATTCAGCTTCGAGCGTATCAATTCACTGAGTTGGTTTTGGGTCTGCTCACTTCGTTCGCCGCTGGATAGTCCGTCGAAATCAGTGAGATAAGCAGTGCTAGTCGGCAGGGCTACGATACGTTCGCAATCCGGCCCTAAGTTTTGTGCATATACTGAAAAGCACAAGCCCCAACAGAGTAAAATAAGCGTAAGCTTTGACATAGGATTATATTTAGGTGACAATCAATACAAATATTAGACTTTTTTTTGGTGGCGATCATTTATGAGTAAATTACTCACCAACTCCCCGCTTGAAAATAGACGCTACGTGAGATCGATACTTCTGATAATTCTCCTTTGGTTTAGTATGATCTCCTTCCTCCACGGGCAAGACTTCCCTACCGAAACGGTACAACTGCCCGATACGGACATTAGCTTCGACTTGGTTCAGCTACCCGGCGGCAACTTCCGCTTGGGATCCCAAACCGAAGACGTGGAAGTCGAACTGTCCCCCTTCTGGATAGGCACCCACGAGGTTACCCACGATCTCTACCGCCTGTTTCAGGTTAGAGCCAACGACAATGAAACTGCGGCCCGCGAAGATTTCTCCGTAGATGCCATCAGCCGACCATCGCCACCCTATCTCGATCTAACCTACGGAATGGGGATGCGCGGAGGCTTTCCTCAGGTCAATACGACGCAGCAGGCTGCCTTGCGTTTTTGTCAGTGGCTCTACCAGAAGACGGGCCAGTTTTATCGTTTGCCCACCGAGGCCGAATGGGAATATGCCTGTTTGGCGGGTTCAGAAGTTGGACTTCCGCAGGTCCAAGCCGGAACCAGTATCAGGCCTGAAGATCTGGAAGAATACGCCTGGCTCTACGAAAACAGCGGCGAGGTCTACCATCCAACGGGACAAAAAGCACCCAATGCATTTGGTCTCTACGACATGCTGGGCAACGTCAGCGAATGGACGCTCGATCACTATACGGCAGATTACTACGACTACCTTCGGGAAAACCCAGTCGATCCCTGGGTGGTACCTAGTAGAAAACACAGCCGGACGGTCCGGGGCGGCTCGTATGATAGCTACCAGGAGGAATGTAGCTGCCGTCTACGAATCAAATCCTCAGCACGCTGGCAGGCCCGAGATCCTCAAATTCCCAAGAGTATCTGGTGGAATGTGGATGCTCCCTTCGTCGGTTTTCGCCTGGTCCGCCCGGTCGATCAGCCTTCCGAAGCGGAAATTGAAGCATTCTTTGCAACCGCCATTGTGGACTAAATTAATAAACTGAAAAGCTTAAAGTTATGCCTGTTTCTACGCTCAATCGACGTTCCTTTCTCCAAAAGACTGGCGCACTGGCCGGTGGTTTAGCCCTCGCCAATCAAATTTCTGCTGGGGCCTATATTGAAGGCAATGAAGTGATCCGTATCGGACTGATCGGCTGTGGCGGTCGGGGTACGGGAGCTGCCTTCCAGGCGCTGTCCAGCGGTCAAAACGTACGCTTGGTAGCGATGGCTGATGCCTTCCGAGATCAACTCGACAAAAGCCTGGAGCGCATCAAAGGCGAAGTACTGGATTATGAGCTGGATCCAGCCGTTGTAGACGTTCCGGAGGAACACAAGTTTGTTGGTTTCGATGCTTACCAGCAGCTCATTCCACTCTGTGACGTATTGGTCATTGCCACACCACCGGGCTTCCGCCCGCTGCATTTTGAGGCCGCTGTCGCTGCTGACAAGCACGTCTTCATGGAAAAGCCGGTAGCCGTCGATGCGCCGGGAGTACGTCGAGTACTAGCGGCCGCGGAAGCCGCCAAGCGCAAAAAACTTAATGTAGTTGTTGGGCTACAGCGCCACTACCAAACCGTCTATCGCAATTGGGTAGAGCTACTCCAAAACGGCGTGATTGGCGATATCACCACCAGCTATGTCTACTGGAACAGTGGCGGTGTTTGGGTTCGCCCTCGCCAAGCCGGTCAGACGGAGATGGAGTACCAGATGCGCAACTGGTATTACTTCAATTGGCTCTGCGGCGATCACATCACCGAGCAGCACATTCATAATTTGGACGTTGGAAACTGGGTCAAGAATGCCTACCCCGTAAAGGCCTCCGGCTACGGTGGCCGCCACATGCGGACCGGCAAAGAGCATGGCGAAATTTTCGACCATCATTTCGTCGAATACACCTACGCTGATGGCAGTAAAATGATCAGTCAATGCCGCCACTGGAACGGTTGTTCGACCCAGGTAACCGAAGCCTTTCAGGGGACCAACGGCAGCGCTCCCGCTCCCGGCAAGATCATTACAAAGAGTGGCTATGCCCTCATGGATGACAACGAAAATCGCGGTCCCAACCCTTATCAAGTCGAGCACGACGAGCTCTTCGCTGCCGTCGCCGCCGGAGAATACAAGTACGCTGATGCTGAAAACGCAGCCAAAAGCAGCATGACTTCTATTCTAGGGCGAATGGCGACCTACAGCGGCCAAATTATCGACTGGGATACTGCCCTGAATTCTGAACTGGACCTCAGCCCTGCCCATTACGCCTGGGATGCTGATCCTTCAATTCTACCCCAGGAAGATGGCTTTTATCCGGTGGCAGTGCCGGGCGTTACCAAAGTTTACTAGCAGATGCTAACCTTAAAAAAACTACTATTAAGTTGTTGCTACCTGGGCGGAGTAGGCTTACTATTTGGCCAGCCGTTTCGTCCAACCGAACACGAGCACCCGGCTATGGGAACGCTCTTTCGTTTCGTCATCTATTGCCAGGATAATGAAAAGGTCGAAGCTAGCCTGGAAATGGCTTTCGCTAAAATTGATGAGTTGGAGCAGCAAATGAGCGACTACCGATTAGAAAGTGAGCTCAGTCGGCTTTGTGCCAATCCTCCGGTGAATGAAGCCCAAGAAATCTCTCCCGAGTTCTGGCAAGTCCTTCAGTTCAGTCAGGAGTTAGCAATGGCTAGTCAAGGCGCTTTCGATCCTAGTATTGGGCCACTGTCCAAGCTTTGGCGCAGAGCCATTCGCCAGCAGGAACTTCCGGACTCGGCAAGAATTCAGGAAGCCCAGCATTTAGTAAATTATCAGTGGCTGGAGTTGCTACCTCAGAACCGTATCCGCTTTCTTAGAGAAGGCATTCAGTTGGATCTGGGAGGGGTAGCAAAGGGTTTTGCGCTCGATGCAGCGGCAGCTATCCTGGAAGATAACGGGATCACTAGTTATCTAATTGATGGAGGTGGCGACCTTTTGCTCGGGGCCGCTCCGCCAGAGCGGGAAGGGTGGGAAATTTCTCTTAATCAGGGAGGAGCTTTGACCCCGCAGTCTAATGTAGCGATCACTTCTTCGGGGGCGACTTATCGCTACTTGGAATGGGAAGGAAAACGCTATAGCCACATCATTGACCCACGCAGCGGTTGGGGCCTTAGTCAGCATCGGATAACTACAGTGATTGGCCCCGTCGGGATGGTAGCAGATGGTTTGGCCTCGGCCTTAAGCGTGCTTTCTGAGGAAGAAGCTGAGCGCTTACTAATCGAGTATCCAGCCTATCGTTGCTTGAGCTGCAGTGATTGGTAGTACGGGCTCATAGACCTTTGCCTTTATTTCTATCAAGTAAATAAATGAGCGTGCAATTGGTCACTGTAGGCCTGGTCTCCCACGGATGGGCTGTTTAGTAACTTTTTCCAGGTCCTTTCCCGCTCTGCTACGGGCTTATCCTGGCTCAGTTTAAACTTCCCTTCCCAGCTTTCAACCTCAAGGCGGAAAGCAGCGATATGCGGGATAAGGTGCTGTGCCATTTCATTGTCGGGCTGTAGCTCCCAGGGGGTATCATTCCGCTCCATGTAGTCCGTCAGGTCAATGAGGGATTGTAGTACTTCCGCAGGTCTAACCAGAGGGCTGGCTTTACCCTTTACGTGCACCTTTATGTAGTTGTAGGTCGGTAAGCGGCCACTTTGTTTCAGGTAGTCATGCACTGAGATGTAGACCGTTGGGCCGTGAAAAACGGCTTCCAATTGTCCGCCATTCACGCTAGCGACCTGGGGGTTGCGGGCATCCAGATGACCGATGAAATGCTCGCTTTGATTTGGGGTCGCCGGATAATAAACCAGCGGCAGATGAGTAATCAAGGCTCGACCATCAACTACACTGATCAGGCTGGCCAAGGGAAACTGCTGGGCCGTAGCCACCAATAAACTGTGATCATCACACTGGTAATGGGAGGGAGGGTAGTGCATAAAAAGAAGTTGGCCAGCCAGCGCTAGGCTGACCGGCCAACAAAGATAGGCCTCCCATGGGGGGAATAGGAAGTCTATGTCTAGTTGCCGGAGCTGACCCGGCTGCTCTCGTCTTCGATACCCGTACGGCGCTGGCGAGCGCGACGTACTTCGTTACTACCGAGCTGGTAAGTCAGGTTGAAACCTACCCGACGGCTATCGCGCAGACCTGCTCCTTCGGAACGCAGACCATTGAACTCACTGAATCCACTCCAGTTACTCTGGAAGAAGATATCCGTGGCACTGATGCGAACGTTTAAGCGGTCGTCGAAAAATTTCTTCTGTAACCCTAAGTCGAGACTGTACTGGCTCTCGTAGCGGAATACGCCGCCCCAGACTCCTGGGCCGGCAAACCAGCCGGAAACCTCACCGGTCAAACCGCCAGGTAGTTGGATACTCGTTTGTTGGTAGATGTTGAATGTCCAGGCCTGTACATCCACAACGGCGCCGTTACCGTAGTCTGCCTGATTGTCGAGGCGAGCTACACTACCGTTGACAAAAGTGCTTACCTTCTGACTCCACTGGAAGGGAGCACTTACGTTAAAGCTGATGATGGTCTGGTCTGCCAAGTTGTCCCAGCTGATGAAACCTGCGCGTGGATCGTCTTCGTCGGGGCCGATCAGACGGGTGATCTGGTCGGTTGTGCGGCTGTAAGCCAGTTTGAAGTTGTAGCGGTAGTTGAGCGTATAGCCCAATTCTACATTATTGACGATCTCGGGGAGCAGAAAGGGGTTGCCTCGCTCAAAGCTCAGCAAACTCAGCTGGTTACGGAAAGGGTTGAGTACGTTGTAATCAGGGCGGTTGATTCGACGCCCGTAGTTGAGGCTCAGGGTGTGTAGCGGGCCGGCCTGATAGGTGATGCCTGCACTGGGGAACCAGCTGACGTAGTTGAACTCAACGGGGGGCTCGGCCATACTAGGATCATAGGCTCGCAGATCGCCGGTGGCATCGGTTACTTCCATGCGCAGCCCAGCACTCAAGTTCCATTTTTGGCCGAGAGAGCGGGCATAATTAACATAGCCCGCATAAACATTCTCCGTGTAATCGAAATCATTGGAGCGTTGGTTGTTTTGCAGGAATTCGTTACCAATTTCATCTTCAACGAGGAAGGTGTTTTCGGTGGCCACGCTACTCAGTTTAGCCCCAAAACCCAGCTGACCACCGGCTAACTTGTCTTCGTAATCTATTTTGCCGGTATAGATCGCTATATCAGTGGGGGTGGTAAAGAGGGTACGCTCAGCGCTTAGCAGGTCTGTTTCGTTGGGACTTAGGAAACTATTAAGCTGGTTATTAAAGGCATCAGTTACGAAACTACCATAATCGAGATCTAGGTTCAGGGAGCGCCCCTGTTGATTATCGAAACGGTAATTAATGTTGTAGGTAGATTGTACATTACTGCGCCCTGATTCGGTATTGGCGCGCAGTACACTATCGACGCCTGCGCCTTGAGTGATTTCAGTACGGCTACGTCCATCGACGTCGAAATCGCTATCGTTTCGACTGACCAGCAGGCCGACGATGTGGTTTTCGCCGAGGTAGAAATCGGAACCTAGTCGCAGACTATAGCCTTTGTACTGCCACTCGTTGCGGTTGGTTTCGGGCAAGACCAATCCATTCTGGAAGTTGAGAAAATCAAACTGGTTATAGCCGTCGTTCTCGTTCCAACCGGCAGTGCCAAAGATGTTGACCAGCTTATTGCGGTAATTGCCATTGGTATTGATGCCGTACTGGCCGAAGTCACCTCGACGACCACTGAGCGCTACTGAGCCATTTGCCCCGAGGCTGCGGTCTTTTTTGAGGCGGATGTCGATGATGCCGGCATTGCCTTCTGCTTCGTATTTGGCACCGGGATTGGTGATGATGTCGAAGCGATCGATTTGTTCGGCGGGTAGGTTGTTGAGGTAGGCGCGCAGATCCTCCCCTTGCAAGGGCAGCAGTTTGCCATCTACGTAGAGCAGTACGCCGGCTCGGCCTAATACGTTGATATTTTCGTTGTTATCTACCGTTACTCCGGGGGCTTTGCGCAGTAGTTCCATAGCGGTATTACCGGCACTGTTGATGGTTCCTTCTACATTAAAAACGGTACGGTCGGGCTTAATTTCTACCATAGCGCGCTGAGCGGTAACGGTAGCCATTTCCAATTCCACAGCGGCGGCTCCAAATTGGAGGTCACCCAGCTGTAGGTCCTCACCCTCCGTGAGGCTTAGGTCGGGGCGTACTAGATCAGGGGCACCCAGATAGGACGCTACCAGGTAGTAATCACCGGCAGAGAGGCCCTGCATGGTGAAAGCCCCAACATCGTCGGAGGTTTCTACTTTAGCGAGACTACTATCGGCGGCCGCATAAAGCGCCACATTAGCGAAGATGACTGCTCCGCCTTCCTGATCCAGCAGGCGTCCGCCAATGCTGGTGCTCTGGGCCATCAAGGCCGTAGAGCAAAGACTCAATAAGAGTAGTAAAATAAATGGGTTGCGAGTTTTCATATTGGCTGGTTGCTTGTTGGTAAAATGATTGGGGTTTGACTCCTAATTTGAGTGGGGTAGTATTTAGGTAGTAGGGGGAGTGATAGTTTATTATTCGCGGTTTGGTTTTAGAGGTCACACACTGTTGTCCGCGTCATTTGACTGCAATATTAAGGCCGAGCTTTGCATTCTTTACGACATTATCGACTGACGACCAGATAGAGCGGATGAACGACCAGTCTAGATTTTAGGACGAATCCTTTATCTTGTTTAATCAAACCGAGATGGTTTGGACTTAGAATTTGCGTAAATACGTGATGTTGAAGTGCTTAGTTTTTCTTTAGCAGTTTGATGTCGGTACCGCTAAAAACCAGTGATCATGAGACTTATGCTATTTGTCGCTTTGGCTTGCACGGTAGTGGCCTGTTCCCCACTCAATCGCAACGCAACGGCAGCCAACGACGAACCGCAGGTAAATACAAATGCCGGCGAGATTGATGAACCCAATAATGATCTACGGGATTTGTCGGATCATTTACGCCGGGTAGCGGGGGTTACGGTGCAAGGCTCGGGTGCATCTGCCCGCATTCTCATTCGGGGTGGTGTCACTAATCTAAGCGGATCTCCGGAGCCACTGTTTGTAATAAATGGAACCCCTATCCAGGGAGGATACGCCCAGGTTTATAATACTATTCCTGTACAAGATGTAGAGTCAATACGTATTCTGAAAGGCTCGGATACAGCCATCTACGGTAGTCGTGGTGGTAACGGTGTAATCGAGATAAAGACGAAATAATAAGCGATGCCTGCGTCATCCGGCGCAGGCATTAGGTAGAACTCATCTAAGCTTTTGTAATTCGACTGCGCGAAAAGCTAAGCAGAACCTGGTCTTCGCTGTTTTTATCGTCCGTAGCTTAGACTACGCACTCATAAAGGCAGCTTGCCAGAACCTGCTTAGACTTGTCACTCGCCAGAAAGAAATAAGTTTAGATGAGTTCTTATTTTGCGGCCGTTATGGCCACCTACTTTGCGTCAGATTTTCATTTGGGGGTTGCGGCTCGGCTGAGCAGCCGAGAGCGGGAACAACAGATTGTGCGCTGGTTAAAAGCCAGTAGTGCAGATGCAGAGGCTATTTATTTAGTAGGCGATCTTTTTGAGTTCTGGTTTGAATGGCGTCGGGTTGTGCCTCGGGGCTATGTCCGCTTTTTAGGTACGCTGGCTGAACTGGCCGAACAGGGTATCCCTATCTATGTATTCACGGGCAATCACGATATGTGGTTGCGTGATTATCTACAAGCAGAAGTTGGGATTCGAGAGTTGTATCGCCAACCCCAGCGACTAGAGTTACAGGGCAAACAAGTCCTGATCGGGCATGGCGATGGTCTGGGGCCCGGCGATAAGGGGTATAAGCGACTAAAGCGAGTGCTGAACGCCTCCTGGTCAAGTTGGTTATATGCCCGCCTACATCCCAATTTTTCCATGTGGCTGGCTTACTACTTCAGTGGGCAGAGCCGTTCTTCTCAGCCACCAGAGACGGAGTTTCTGGGCCCGGATAAGGAGTGGTTAGTGGCTTATGCGGAACGCAAACTAAGCCAAGATCCTGAGTTGGATTACTGCATTTTTGGTCACCGTCACCTACCGATTGACTATACTCTCTCCAATGGGCGTAGTCGCTACCTTAATTTGGGGGAATGGTTGCACTACAACAGCTACGTACGGCTGGAAAACGGTGCTGCTGAATTGCTATTTTTTGAGCGGGAGGGGCTGTTGCCGGCCAACCCAAGCTAAGTTTTTTTGACCGTAGTAATTTTGGCTGAAGCCGGTGCTGGCCAATTTTAGTTAGGCCGTGGTGACGGTGCTGTTTATAGCATTGGTTGGACCTGCGGGAGTACCAAAAAAAAGCGAAAATGACCTTTGGGGACTTCTGACAGAAAAAGGGGACAAAAGCTTGTATTTCAGCCGGTTTCAGGCTATTTTAAGGCGAACCCCTTTTGATGAATTGGGTTATATAGACACTTTGATCCCTTATTTTTTGTCCTAATCAGATAGATGAAAACGAGCAAAATTTCCGCTATTTCCGAGCATTTGCCAGAGAACCTTACCACCACAGAGGACTTCGATCGCGTATCCGTCCTCAACGATTACTACATCTGTCGCTTGAGCCGGGAAATCAGCACCTACATCCGTAGAGATGTACTAACGGGGCGTGCCAAATTTGGTATTGCCGACGATGGTAAAGAAGTATTCCAAGTCGCGCAAGCGCACGCTATTAAGGCGGGGGATTGGCGGGCTGATTACTACCGCGGGCATACCCTGTTGCTGGCTATGGAACTGGCCACTCCCGAGGAGATTTTGGCCCAACTATATGCCGATAGCAAACACGATCCTTTCAGTAAGGGGCGGCAAATGAACAACCACCACTGTACGCCCATGATCGATGAGCAAGGGGAGTGGTTGGAGCTCAAAAAAGGGAAGCTGAATATCAGCAGCGGAATTTCTCCTACGGCGGGACAGATGGCGCGGGCACTGGGTTTGGCTCAGGCTTCTAAAGTCTACCGTGAGCGCGGCGAGGATCTAGCCGGCAACCTACACAGTGAGGAAGGTAATGAAGTTTGCTGGACCAGCATAGGAGATGCCTCTACTAGTGAAGGCGTTTTCTGGGAGACGATCAACGCAGCTGGCGTGATGCAGGTTCCCATGGTGGCCATTGTGGCCGATGACGGCTACGGCATCTCTGTACCGACGGAATACCAAACGACTAAGGGCTCGATCTCTGAGGCCTTGGCAGGGATGGAAGCTACGGACGAGAAAGCCGGCTTCCGGATAGAGAAGGTAGAAGGCTGGGATTACCCCAAGTTGCGCAGCTTGTTTAAGGAAGTTGCTGAGGAGGTGCGTGAAAGCCACCAGCCGGCATTGCTGCATATCTACGACCTGACGCAGCCTTCTGGCCATAGCACCAGTGGCTCGCACGAGCGCTACAAGGATGCTGAGCGGATGCAGTTTGAAAAGGACTGGGACGCCGTACGGCAATTCCGACTCTGGATGTTGGGCACTTCTATTGCTGAGGAGGCAGAGCTGGACAAAATCGAGAAACAGGCTAAGCTGGATGCTCGCGAAGCTCGGGCGCGTGCCTGGGAGCGTTACACCGGGCCGATGAAAGCTCAGCGCGATGAGCTGATTCAGCTGATCCAAAAAGAAGCCAACAGCCCTTTAGCGATGGCTATTTGCGAGGAGCTAAAGGCCTTGGATATTCCGCTGGTAGCGGAGCAGATCGATGCGGTGCGTAAGCTATTGCAACAAGAGCCGCAGTGGGCAGCGGGAGCACTTGGCAATTGGGTGCGCCAGCAACGACAAGATTTAAAAGACCTAATGGGGCGGCATCTCTACAGTGAGACGCCCAAATCGCCACTGCGCGTTTCGGCAGTAGCGCCAGTTTATACCGAAGCATCAAAGGCCTTGAATGGCTTTGAGATTTTGCAGCGCTTCTTCGATGCGAAGCTGGCGGAAATACCTGAATTGATGGCCTTTGGCGAAGACGTGGGCTACATCGGAGATGTCAACCAGGGTTTTGCTGGCCTGCAGGCGAAGTACGGCGAAGAGCGTATTTTTGATACGGGCATCCGCGAGTGGACCATTATGGGACAGGCGTTGGGACTATCGGTACGTGGTTTACGACCGATTGCAGAGATTCAGTACCTGGATTACATTTTCTACGCCATGTCCTTACTGGCCGATGATGCAGCTACGATGCGCTGGCGCACGGCCGGGCAGCAGATGTGTCCGATGATTGTGCGTACGCGCGGTCACCGTCTGGAGGGCGTTTGGCACTCGGGTTCTTATCTGGCTTCGCTGGTGAGCACGATGCGGGGCATGCACATCTGTGTGCCGCGTAATATGGTACAGGCCGCTGGGATGTACAATACGCTGCTGGCGGGCGATGACCCTGCCATTGTGGTAGAAGTGCTTAATGGCTACCGTCAAAAAGAGCTATTGCCGGATAATCTGGCGGAGATGAAAGTGGCGCTGGGTGTGCCGGAGGTGCTGCGACCCGGTACGGATGTGACCATCCTGACCTACGGCGCCTGTGTACGCATCTGTATGGCTGCGGCCGAACGGTTGGCTGGCCTAGGCGTAGAGGCGCAGATTATCGATGTGCAGACGCTCTTGCCTTTCGATATCGAGAATCGTATCGTACAGGAACTTCAACAGACTAATCGCCTCTTGGTTGTAGACGAAGATGCCCCTGGCGGTACTTCGGCCTACTTACTGCAGGAAGTTATGGAGCGCCAAGGCGGTTTCCGCTACCTGGATGCGCCGCCTAAAACCCTAACGGCCGCCGCTCACCGCCCGGCTTATGCCGACGATGGTGATTACGCCTCGAAGCCCCAGCTGGCCGATGTGGTGGATGCGGCTTTGGAATTGGTGAGGTACTAGGTACGGGGTATTGGGTACCTGGTACAGGGAGCCATTGACTCTTCCGAAAAAAATTATGAAGCGAGGCTTGTTTCAATCCGCTGCTCTGCCGTATATTTGCGGCCGCCAAGGATGGAAAATAATTCATCCCGCTGGTTTAGACCTATGGTGTAATTGGCAACACAGCTGGTTTTGGTCCAGTCGTTCTAGGTTCGAGTCCTAGTAGGTCTACTAACCCAGTCTTCTTTAAAGTTCTTTAGAGTTCTCTAGTTATCACTCTAATTACCTTTAAAAACTGGGAATCAGGGTTTTACAGTTTGATCCCTGGAATTGCTGCTCAATGGAGCCGTTTGTACTTGTCGAAATTGTTGTATTGTCCGTTGTACTGAGGCCTTTTGCTCTTTAGGAATTCAGTAATGTTTTAAAACGGTCGCGATGAATTCCTTCGACAAAATTCGCTATGCCCTGGTATTCAACCGGACGGGCAAACTCAATCGGTACGGTGAAGGCCTAATACAAGTTCGGGCTTATCAAAACCGCCGTAACCGCTATTTCTCAACGGGTATTTACGTCAAGCCCGAGTTCTGGAGTGATAGGTACCAAAAGGTAGCCACTAAGCACCCTAATCAATTCGTCTATAACCAGAAGATAATCGAGCAAATGCAGGCGATGGAAGCCTTCGAGATCAAGATGACAAACCGCCACGGCGGTTGGCCATTGGATCGCCTGCATGAATTCGAAAATTCGCAACAAGGCGACCCGCCCAAGTCTTTTACTGCTTTCTTTACTCAGGAACTTGATACGATTCAGTTGAAACCTGGGTCGTCGAAGATGTACCGCCTTACGTTAAGAAAGCTATGTCAATTCCGGCCAACCGTTCACTTTGAAGAGCTTACTTATAAGTTAATACTGGACTTTGATCGATTCCTGAAAAAGCAAAAGCTAGGGGGCAGTTCAATCCATAAGCACCACGTCCGGTTGTCTAGGTTTGTTCAGGCAGCGATCAGGCAAGATTTTTTAGAAGTCCAACAAGACCCATACCGCAAGTTTAAAAAGAGTAGGGGAGATGAGCCAGAACGTCCATTCCTAAACGTCGGAGAACTGGCCCGGGTCGAGGCGCTAACCTTCGCTCCAGAGGATGAACATATAGAGCGCATTCGTGACCTCTTTTTGTTGTGCTGCTATACTGGTCTTCGTTATGGTGATGCTAGTAATCTGACTGCTGCGTGCATTGAGGAAATCGATAAAGGTATTGTACTTGACATGACAGCTGAAAAGACCGGCAAACGATTACAATTGCCGCTATACCACCTGTTTCGTGCGCCTGGCCAGGATCGTAGCCGCCCTGAGCTAATACTACTTAAATATCTTGATGAAATACGTCCGCTACTTGGCCATAATGGTGTGGAACGAATTAAGATATTCGATTATACTAATCAACGTGTTAATCAATCACTTAAGCTGATTGCAGAGCGAGCCAGAATAAGTAAGAGAGTTACTTGCCACGTCGCTCGTCGCACCTTTGCTACGCAGATGGCCACTAGGGTTAAGTTGCCGATCTTACAACGACTACTGCAGCATTCAAGGCCTGATATGACTGCAATCTACGTGCAGTTGAGTAATACGGCAATTGAGAAAGAGCTAGAAGGAATAGCATGGGAGTAAAAAAGAAAATAACAGTAAAGGCAAGCCTAAACCTTGATGTAAAAGGCCGGTTTACCGACCTGCATGTTCTGCCCCAGCATCCTGTCTATATTGAGTTAATCTACAATAGGAAATACACAAATTTTCCTTTTCATGACCTATGGGTAAGTTCAGACGATCCAAAACTTGACATAAGACTGGAGGAAGCCTCTGAGCTAGTTAAACGTACAGTGGAGGCTGAAATAGAAAGGAATATCGATTTTGAAGTGAAAGGATTTTCTACTAGACTAAAGGCATGGTTGTCAAGATTTGATCTAGCTGGATTTTCCGCCGTAGCTGACATCTTAGAGGTAGAAATAAGAAAATGTATTTCTGTAGATGCATATGAAGAGTGGAAAACGAAGCCTCTTTTTGATAAGCTAGTTTTTGGCTTAAAAGAGATTGAGCCTACAGAAGAAATTATTAGACTTGTAGGAGCTGCAGAATTGGTTAGATTGATTCCAAGATACAGAAGTGAAAATGTTCGTTGGTGGATACTTGATGGTGACTATTCAGATAAGGAAAATGAGATTACTCAAACTTTGAACTGGCTAAAAAGTGGGCCACCTCCAGAACGTAATGCTGATCTTGTAGCATTTATTGATGAAAATTTATCTACGGGAAAATGGATAGAAGCTATTGAGGATTTGGCTTGGAAAGTAATTGATAATGAATCGTTTATACAGCAGCCGCCTTATCTGATAATAGTAGAATAGAAGGCAGGGAAGTGAACGAAATTTATTTTGTTCAAATTTGAACTTGCACAAAATAGAACTTTGTAGTTACCTTTAGAGCACCAAAGAGCAAATGGTAATAAGTACAAGTTCAAATTTAAACTTATGAATACTACACCTGTCAAGGAAATCCTCACAGCTACGGAAGTAATGCAATTACTAGATGTGTGCAGAGCTACGATAACTCGAATGAAAAGTCGAGGTGATCTTCCGTATTACAAGTTCTGCAATCGGCTTTACTTTAAAAGATCAGAAGTATTGGAAGCTCTTGAGAGATCACGGGTCCATCGTCAGCCAAAAGCTATTCCTCATGCAGAATCGTGAGCGAAAAGTAACGACAGCTCAAGACTCTCAAATTGAGCTCGAGATACTCAGGCTTGGGCGAGCTGCACTAAGAGAGATTGATAAGTCTAATGCGCTTCTAGTATTCTCTGAGAAGCTAGAAGAATTCAAAAGGCTTCCAGAGGGCCAGAGGTCGGAAGTTGATAAAGAACTTACCTTTTTATGGAGAAGAGTAAATAAACTTTTTAAAGGATCATATCGATGAAGAACAATGACAACCCAATATCAAAAATGGACGACGAGCAGCTTGTTAGGACTATTCGTAACTTGATTAATTCAATTGATAGTCCAGCAGAGCGATTGGAGGAAATGGTGACATTTCGTGAACTACTGAATCAAATTGATAAGAACAAAGAAATACACGCTGAGACGGCGACAGGTAGATGCCGAGTAATACCTACTCCACAACATGCGAGTAATCGAAAAATTATTCAGTATGAGCAGTAAATCTAGTACCTTAAAAGACGCTCAGATCGATATGGTCGTGTATTCTGACGGTACTTGCCAGGAGCATGATAAAACAGGAAAGTACGGTAAATCTGTCTGCCTTAGGCGAATGGAGAACCTTACTAAGATCCAGGTTGCTAAGTCTGAGCACTCCGAAAAATCAATTGCAGGTTATGCGATTACCGCTTTGATTCTGTTGCTTGCTTTTGAGGCTACGAAACCTAGTGTTAATAGCTTGACATTTCGCAGATAACTGGAGGCACCGCCGCTAAAGGTTTAGGGTCCTACGGCGGTCCTTTCCCATACCTACGGGCATGGATAGGCGCAGAGCGGCTCCATTAAGTTTGTGAGACTCTGCGCCTCATTTTCCTTTTACACACATACACAGTTGAGAAAACGCAATTCTGCGACTGCTTTCCCTGCTCTTGGGCGGGGAAGGTCATAAAACCCTATGTCGTGTATGACTAATTGGTCTGCTACGGCAAAAGAACTACCGGGGAATGCTCCGGGATGGCTTTTCCATAATTAGTGTTTTCGACGTGGATCTTCTTCGGGAGACTCCACGTCCTTTTACTAATTCAGAAATATGCCGGAGGGCAATCCGGTAAAAACTAATTCGAATTGAACACAAAAAAGCCAGTCGGAGGGCAATCCGGCTGGCTTATAAAATGATAACTCAATGTCTTTAAACATCGAATTGAACAAAGCAAAGGTACGGGATTATCTGCCAAGGGGAAAGCGCCCCTTACACTCAGAAGTTCCCTTTGCAGATAACGAATCTTCAATTAGTAGGTTTTCTGCTCCTATGCGAAGTTGGCAGACTGTTGGTAAACCGTCTGTCAACTCCGCATCCGAAGATTCTTCACTATTACTTTCTATTCCAAAATCAAAGTACTGTATTGGAATAGACTATCTAGAAATCACTATCACAGGTGAATTTGTTCAAGTCAATCCAGAGGATCCTGATGTGCCGCTTGTCAACTCCTCATATGAGGTTCCTTTCGGTAAATTACCTGGTCGTTTCAAGCTATTTCATAATAAAAGAGTACGAGGAAACAGCCATTTTAAATATGGCTTGGAGGTTCTATTTATTCCAGTAGGGGCTAAAATTACGGGTAACAAAAAAGCTTTAATTAATGAATATCGAATAGGCAAAATGGCCTCAATTCCGCATAGTGGAAGTAACTGCCAGAAGATGAGTTCGATATTTCAGCCTGACAACCATGTCCTATACCAGGAAAATTTTTGGGATATAGTTGATGCCCTTTTTGCTGCTCTAGAGGCAGAAGTAAGGCATGTTACAAGGCTTGATATAGCATTAGACGGTCATGATCTGCTTAAGCCCTTCGATGAATTCTATAAGGATAAAATGGCTGTTGATTTGGGTTTTAAAGCACAGCGAGACTTTGACAAAATCGGAAAAGCAGAGTATAAAGTTGATACCAATGGATTGAAAGATGGACGGGTAGTAAACTTCTATGTGGGATCGCTCAAAAGTTCTAAAAGCTTAAATGGATATAGGAAAGGAGATAGAATCCCTTTTGAGAATAAATACTATATACCGCCAATATGGAAAAAGGCTGGTATTACCGAGAGTGAAGAAGATTGGAAGGAGATAGAGAGAATAGAGGTAAGACACCGAAGAGAGTCCGTGGACGAACTTAATCTAATTGACGAAAATACTGGAGAAGTGCTGCCTTTTGATTGGAGAAGGCTAAGGCAATCGAAATACCTAGTTGGGCTGATGAAGGCCTCACTAAACAAATTCTATGGATTCAAAAAGGTTAATCCTAATGATCAGGATAAAAGCAGATGGGAGGACGTAGAAACTATAGATTGGGCGAATTTAGATAGCTGTAGAATAGTAAGAATTGGCAGGGCGAAATCTAAGTCTCAGATATGGAGGGCAAAGCATGCAGCGATTAAAATTATCCATGACGCATTAACGGAGGACTATCTCCAAGAGGCCGTAAGAAAGGAAATAACGTCTGTGCCTTCATATCGGATTGTAGAAGATTATGGAAATGATATAGCTACGGAAATGGCTGGTATTTGGCCTGAATTGTCGGAAGATCGGGCAAAAATCATTGTAGGGAAGATAGTAGATCAGTTGGTACCCAAAATATCCAGTTTTGTAGCTACATGGGCTTCTGAAAACGTACCTGAGTCCATTGCCTGGGCAATGGCGGAAATGCACCATGTGGCCGCCTACATTGATCGAAGGATCAAACGGGAAAGGCTACCTGTTTGCATTAGTCATTTGGCCTACGGAGCACCTAGCCAACTTCAAGTAGCTGCCGCATGAAAACTCTGAAATCGATTCCCCAAAACCGTGAGTTCTTCAACGAGCATGGTAGCGGACTTCAAGCCTATCGAATTATTGGAGCAATTGGTCAATTACTCTCTGGCCTTTCCCTAGCTTATGCTGTATTCGTACTGTTGATTGCTCAGATCGTCCGACAAGGTTGGGAGGACTTTTCCGGTTTTCCTCTGATAGTGCTGGCTTTATTGATTGGGCTGTTTATCGAGCTGGCTAACCGAGTGCTGGCCAAAAAAGCGATAAAGCCCTGGGTGGTTAAGGATCGGTTTGAAGACGATATCGAGGCCAGGAAGCGACACCGGATACTAACCCGGGCCTATCTATTAGGCTTGATTGCAGTTGCCAGCCTCTCTTACTTACTTTCTGTAGTAGGCTCTAGCTATTACGCCGACGCATCGACAGAGGAAGTGACCGAGGTAAACAGTGACAGCCTCCTACAGCACTTTGAAGCTGAACGGCTACGGCTGGGGCAATCCTTTGCCACTGATACAACTTTGATCGCGTCGCCCTTCAATTTGCGGCTTAGAGCAGCGCGTACCGCCTTCCAAGCGGATAGCGCGGCTCTTATGCAGGAGCGCGCCCGGTATTACGGCTGTGCTCAGGAGGGCAATGCCTATTGCCGTCGTATGCGGTCGTCTTTCCTGGCCAGGATAGAGGGTAGCCGGGCCGTGTACGCCGATAGCGTGGCCACGATCGCAGCCGCCAAAGGCGCTGCCCTGGGGCGGGCTCTCCAAAACCGGCAATCCGCAGCGGCAATGATCGATCAGCGGGCCGGTGATGTGATGGGCGAAGCCAGGGCTACTAATGATCAGCGGCGTAGAGAGCGGCAAGATGATGCCGGGTTCAAAAGCTTGGTATTCATCATCCTTACTGTAGCCGGTCAGACCCTGTTTTATTTCATGGTTTACCTAGAACTGCAAGTCTTGGCCGGTAGCGAAATCCGAGAGGAGCTAGAACCTAATGAGTTTTGGAATAAACCTTCCGTTTTAGCCGAGCTGAGAGCAACCATCGCCTGGCGGGCCGAGCGGAAATTTCGGAGACTGATTCGGCGCATTTTCCCTGAGCCAAAAGCCGTAGATACCGCCATTCCTTATCGGACCCTATACGGTCAATCTAACGGGCAAAACGGGCCGACGGGAACCAACGGTCAGCCTGGTACTAACGGGCCCGTTAGCAGTCTCAACGGTGCCGGTAAAACGACAGTCGTCGATAGCTCATTACGGGACTGCGTAGAATGCGGAAGCACCTACCGGCCGAAAGCATGGAACCAACGGTATTGCTCCACCAGCTGTAAGCAAAAGCACCACGCTAAAAAGCATAACGGGGTAATGTTCAAGCCAGGGCGCTACCACGGGAAAAATTCAAAAACCTAATTCCATGAATAGGAAAACTACGGCACGAGCCTGCCTGATCGGCTCTCTGGCTATCCTGATCGGTACGGCTACTGTTTGGCTCTGGCCTTTCATAGGTACTACCCGTTTTTGGTTGGGTGCCGGTATGGTGGTCGGCATCGTCGGCACCTTCATTTCATCAATCGCACTTTCACAATTCAATGACTGAACTAATGAATAATCCAAATTTTGAAATCCTTCGGCAGGTTGCCGAGGGGGCAGGAGTAGCAGAACTCCGCATCATTCTTACTACATATACTGAGGGAAGACCAATACTTGAGAGTTCTGGCGACATTGCCAAATACGCTCGAAATCACGTCTTCAATAAAGATCGATTGGATATGCAGGAAGAGGTTTTTGTCCTACTGCTTGACATGAACCAGCAGTTAATTGCGCCCTATCAAATTAGTATCGGTACTATTGATCAGGGCCCTGTTCCGTTTGCTCCTATTATCCGTGCGGCAGCTTGTGCAAATGCAAGTAGGGTAGTGCTAGTGCATAACCATCCACAAGGGAGTGCTCAGCCCTCCGAGGCAGATATTGATTTAGCCATAGCACTGAGTCACGCTTTACGTTTAGCGGATTTCCAGTTCGATGACTCTATAGTGATAACCCCAGATTCGCACAGCAGCCTGGTTGAATTAAGGCTATTGTTAGCCTAGAGTAGAGCAAAATCTAAGCTGTATTAAGGCATAATGTACGCTGGCGCGACGCCCACGCGACACGAAAAAAGCGCCCATGCGACGCTATCAAAATTAACCAGTATTGGCTAGAACACTAGTAAATACTGATCATTCACCATTTTAAATACAATAAAATGCAATCAAATAGTAAGACCGCGAAAAACGCTGACGCGCCACCAATCCTGGCACCGGAATGCTTGTGTGACCCGAATGCTAAGCCAGGCGACCAGCAAGGCGATTGCTGTCCTGATCCTTCCGGGTCGGCTCCTGCAACTGAGCCCGCGATCGATCAGCCGAAGACTCGGCCTTCGAAGGATGGATCTACCGAGACTACAGCGCCTAAAAAGCGGCGTCCACGTATTCGTCGCCGTGTGCCGGCTAAAGTATCTGGAAAGGGTAGGGGCTCTAACAATACGCTCTTGATCGGTGGTGGGATTGCTCTGGCAATCCTTCTACTAAAGCCTGGCCAGCCGAAAATTAATGCTCGGCCTCCACAAGTTCCTCAGCCACCACCACCTCCAGTACAGCCTCCGAAACAGGCGACTGTTGAGGTTTTAGTTGAATAAAGAGAAGCCGCTGCATCGAAAGGTGTAGCGGCTTTTGTCTAACAATAAATAATATTAGTCGAAATATGAAATACTTTTTGTTTTGTTAATTGTTGTGTGTCTAAACCCTGCATTATGAAAAAGCTTACTGGAGTTCTAGTAGTCTTATCAAGTATCGCAACTATAACATCTGTCATTATTAGTTTGATCGCCTTAAACACAGCGACATCAGTTAGAGGTATGTCGGAAGTAATTAGTTCTTTAGAGCAGGAGCAAATAGCCCTTCGGCAGATTTCCCAAGATCAAGAAAACCTTTTGAATGTTGCTTTTGATCAGCTCAGAAACCAAAGGAGACAAGATTCGCTAACACTTCAAATGCTAGCAGGACAGCAAAGGCAAATAAGCTTTGCTGCACAGGAAAATCGGATTAACGAATCCGATGCTTTTTGGCGACTACATGATTTATACTGGTCATTAATTCAGAAGCTAAGTTACGTTGAGTATATAGTCTTAAATGATAGTTTTGGGCTAGATAAGAAAACTGAGTTTATCAATGGAGTAGACAGTATGCTGTTAATCGGATTAGAAAATGATCTGCTTATTCTCAACGATAGCATATTCGCAGAGTGGTGGATATTTCATCAGCAATGTAACAATGTGAGCCTATCGATAAATCAAAGCCGAAGTGGGTTTGAGCCCTTTGATAATTTGTTAAGGAACCAACAAGAACGTATTGTAACAAGTAGTGTTGAAGGGAAAACTAAGATGTTAACGGCAGATGAATCAATCCAGGAGGATTTAATTCAGTTTTCATTGTACGCCAAATCCTTTCTGGCAGTAGGGGTCGAACCAATAATGGATTGGAGTTTCTTTAGGAGTCTGAGGCATCGTTACTACTATGGGGTATCCAACTTAGGTAGAGTAGATTATTCCCTCGAATCAGTCCAAAGAATCCTAGACTTAACGTCATTAAACTCAGAAGAATAAGTCACTGCTGCATCATTATTTCAGCAACTTGCCAATAACACTAATGCCTTAAGTTAGAGGTTGAAAACCTTAGCTTTGTTTCTAAAAGCTAGCACATGAGCAAAAAGGATAAATTTTTTAACCTAGTCCTGTATATACCAAAGCCAGAATTAGCACGGCAGGAATCTTCGGAGAGAATCAAAGCTATAGGTGAAGGCCTAGGGCATTCAGCTAGTGGTACTTTTGGGACGAGTGGGGACATGGCCTATCTAGTCATGATCAAAGTGGAACCCGTATATCTTAGTGGGCACCTTGGCACATTTATGAATCTACTAGACGAAAATTTGCCAGGTGTGACGTCCTTCAAATTCGAAATGAGGACTCGCTCTACCCATCTTGTTTTAGAAAATCCGTCAATAGAGGAACTACGATTAGGCTCTACAATTGATGAGACAACTATCAATCAAATTACAACTACTTCTCGCTGGTCGTTAGGTGTAACATTCAGTGAGCTAGAGAAACATCACAGGATCACTTATGAAGATTTCCCCTGGGAGGCGGTGAAAATCGATCCAGATTTCTTTAAAGGAGAATTTAGAAAGGTAAGTTAACAACCGACCATTCTGAAATTTGTACTGATAGTCCTCGATCTTAGTTTGATTTTAGCTAACTGTCTGATATACAGTGGTGTACAGTATTTCTAGTAGGTCTACTTAAAAATGCCTCTCGGTTTTCCGGGGGGCATTGCTGTTTTTTGGGTAATCAGCTCACTGAAAAGGAAAGTAATGAGTTAATATCTCTCAGGTCTGCAGCTTTTAGCGCTTGTAGATGCAATTTAGGCTCTTCTTCTTTTCGTAAAGTTGTTCTGCCCCAACTTAAAACTTGCTGGCTTCCCAAGGCGCGGAGCAAAATTTCTCCCATCAGTCTTGAATGGCGACCATTGCCATTGGGGAATAGGTGGATAGCTACTAAACGGTGCTTGAAACGAATAGCGGTTTCCAAGGGAGGAAAGTATGATGAGTAATCCAGTACCGACAATCTTCCAAAAGCGTTTGTAATTCTTGCCTTATCTGGTAGTAGGGAAGGCCTAAGTTCTTTTCCAACGTTCTGAATTGCCCGGCTCACTTCCAAACATCGGAGAACATCCTGCGGTGGATAGTTAAGATGAAATCTACTTTAAGCACTTGGTCTGAAGTGAAAGACTTGCCAAGGACCCAAAGGAGTGCGTTCTCAATGTTTTGCTGTTCGAACTGGTCCAGTTCTTTCATCGTGACCAGCGATTTGATTTTCAAGCCATGCTTTTCATCTTCGTTAATAGGGGTTTGGCCTGCTTGGTAGTCTAGCTTCATTCCCACAACTGTTTAGGCAAGTTCCGCATAATTTCAGTTGCTCTATCCTCGACAGCTAATCTTAAAGCTTGTTGATCTAAACCTTGATCTTCCAGCTCCATAGTATGGGCAGTCTTCAGCACAATTTCCCGGGCTAAGGCGTTGGCACGTTGCTCAATCATTTTCTCTAAGGACCCTTCCTTGGGGATTAGGGCGTAGACAAATTGCAACTCCAGCGCTGCGGCAGCCTCTTGCAAGCCCCCTATCGTTAAGGCGCCATGTTCTTCACGTAATTCAATTTTTTTAGCCGCTTGTGGACTTACGCCCAGCTTATTTCCAAATTGTCGAAAAGACATACCAATGGCTGTACGTATCGCGTGTAGCCAACCTTTTTCTGGGGGGAGCTGGTCTCGGAGATGTTGATAAGAGTTGATTTGCCCATCTAGCTGGGCGATTCTTAACCTTCTTTGTTGCTTATTCATCAACTTATAGGTTGATAATATGGAATTATTTTCAACTTATTAGTTGATTTTTGCTCTAAGGCTAAGGTTTTTGGTCAAAGAGGGGTAAATGCTGCTGCGCGGGTTTACCGATCAATTGCCGGCACTGACGCTAGTGATGGGTCAAGGTAAGGGGGTATCACCTCGCTTCTGGTTGCTGGAGGGCATCTGCTGACTAGTTCGTTATTCTTTTCCCACTAGTTTAAGAAAGAAGAGAAGATCTGAAGACCCGATCCAAAAGCCACTAATTAAAGGAGGTTCCTAAGAAAGGCAATCCTCACACAAACCAATCAATAGTATCTCCGCAGCTTCTATGGTGAAATTAGCTATTGGGGGAATCGAAATATCAATAAAAAGGCACTCAGTCTTACCACAATTTTGACATTGGAAATGGGGATGTGAATTCAAAGGAAGTGAAGGAGAAGACTCTCCCCTACATTTGGCGAACCATTTTAGCCCGTCTTTCCCGATGAAAAAGTGCAAGATTCCCTCATCTTCCAACCGATCTAGAATGCGGTATACCGTGGTTTTGCTCATTTCTTGATCAAGTCTTTTTACTAATTCTACAACCGAAATGGCATTATTGGTTTGCTCAAACAGCTGAAGCAGTCTTTTGACCGATTTTGTCTTTCTCGTGATACCCATTAGTAAATGCTTAATGCAACTAAGTTGCATTAAAAGAATAATTCTTTATATTTGCAACTAAGTTGCGTTAAGTATCAGAAAACCATAGTATATAAACTAGAAATTGTCAGATCATCCTATTGAATATGAAGAAAGCAACTTTGATTACGGGCTTTTTAGGGGCTGGTAAAACCACTTTCCTCAACCACCTTATTCGTGATAGAAGCTCGGAAAGTCGCATCCTCGTTATCGAGAATGAAGTTGGGAAATGCAATGTTGATGGTGCTTTGGTGGAATCAGGCGTAGAGGAGGTAGTGGAACTTACCGCAGGCTGCCTGTGCTGCTCTTTATCTACTGAGTTACTCGAGGCATTAGAACTGGTAAGCACCAAGCAAGACAAATTTGATCGGCTAGTGATTGAGACTACTGGGGTTGCGGATCCTGGTTCTATTGTACAAGTGTTTTTAACTGATCCAACCGTAAGGCGTTTTTTTGAGCTGGACCAGGTGATTTGCGTAGTGGATGCGGGCTTGGTAGAAGATTGGCTGGAAGAAACAGAGGAAGCTCTACGCCAAACTGTAAGAACTAATTGCGTGCTTACGGACGGCTCCTCTTGGGGACCAAACGAAATCAGAAAAAGCGAACTGGTCTTTATCGGGAAGGGAATTGAAAAGAAAGATTTCGCACAAATTTTTAATCATTTCACTCGGGAAATACAGCATGAACCAAACAAAAAAGGCGAATTACTCTGATTGGTTGGGAGCTATGGCGAGTGGACTGTGTATAGTTCATTGTGAGCTGACGCCATTAATTTTTACTGCCAAACCTATTTTTTATGGTATGATAGGCAAGCCTATTCACCAGCACGGTTTATGGACGGGCTTAGATTATGTTTTCCTAATCCTTAGCCTTCTAGCGGTATGGTATTCTGCTCGACACACACCTTACACTAACCTTAGATGGATGTTGTGGGTTGCTTGGACCGTATTCGCCTGTGGACTTCTGTTGGAGTCGCACACCTTTACTTCAGGACATTGGCTCATGTATGTTGGCTCGGCCACCTTGGTTTTTGCACATTTTAAAAATTATTACCACGGCCAGCAAAGTCGAAGTATTGAACTAAAATCAAATGTGAATGCTCATCACCAATAATTTGGCCTACCAGTATCCCGGATCTGCACCTATTCCTTTCCCGGATATTAGCGTGGAAGCAGGTCATCCTTTATTGGTTTGCGGAGAATCCGGCTGTGGTAAAACAACGCTATTACATTTATTGGCAGGCTTAAGGCAACCAACTACTGGTCAAGTAATAATCAATAACGAGAAAATTTCTGCTTTTTCTTCCGCTAGAATAGATCAATTTCGGGGCGAACACATCGGTATAGTATACCAACAATCCTATTTCATTGAGTCATTGTCTATTCTGGATAATCTGCTGATTTCTCCCTATTCAGAAGGCCGGAGCAAGGCAGTAAATATTGCTAAACGTTTTAATATCAATAATTTATTATCGCGCTACCCTCATCAGCTTAGTGTAGGCCAGCAACAAAGAGCATCCATAGCGAGAGCAGTCATGAATAAACCTAAACTCTTATTGGCCGATGAACCGACTAGTGCTCTTGATAATAGAAACTGTAGGTTGGTGATTGAGCTTTTGCTGGAAGAAGCATTAGCTCAGGATGCGGCCTTGATCATCGTTACTCATGATGACCGCCTGCGTACTGAAATAAGTAATTCAGTTGACTTGAATCCTGTCGTCCAATAAAAATCAATCGAATGCTTAAGAAAATAGCTTGGAAAAATATCTTATATAAACCGCTTAACACTGTATTATGTGTTAGCCTATTACTTTTTGGGGTAGGTATTATTTCTCTGTTATTGGTAATTCAGCAGCAGTTAGAACAGAAGTTTGATCGGGATTTACAAGATATTGACCTCGTGCTTGGAGCCAAGGGTAGCCCCTTGCAGTTGGTGTTATCCGCTGTTTACCATCTAGATGCACCGACTGGAAACATACAATTTGCGGATGCGCGGAGAATAATGGAAGCGCCTTTGGTTGAAGAGGCTATCCCTCTAGCTTACGGTGATACTTACCAGGGGTATCGAATATTAGGTACTACTGAAGCTTATCTAAAAAAATATGATGCCCAATTCCGTGAAGGGCGTCTATTTTCAAAAGCTTTACAAGCAGTGATTGGCAGTGATGTAGCAGAAAAAACAGGCTTGTCAATTGGGGCGACTTTTATTGGAACTCATGGAGATGCAAGGAGTGGTGATGTTCATGACGATCACCCGTACACAGTGGTTGGTATTTTAGACAATACGAATACGGTGTTAGATCAGCTCTTGCTGACCAACCTAGAAAGTGTCTGGGAAGTCCATGCGCATCCTGAACATGATGACGAGCATGAACATGAACATGATGATGAGCACGAACATAATCACGATGACGAGCATGAACATGATCACGATGACGAGCATGAACATGATCACGATGACGAGCATGAACATGAACATGATGACGAGCATGAACATCTCTCCCCTGCTATTATCGCTGATAGCATGGAGGTGACTGCTGTTTTACTACAGTATAAAAGCAAGATAGCTTCGGTCAATATGCCTCGTCATATTAATGAGCAAACCAATATGCAGGCCGTAATACCGGCATTGGAAATCAATCGTTTATTCTACATGTTGGGCGTAGGGGCTACGACCTTGAAGTTGATTGCTGGGGGAATCATGCTTTTGGCTGGCTTCAGTGTTTTTTTCGTTTTATTCAGCCGCCTGCGAGAACGTAAATTTGAGTTAGCGCTGATGCGTACGGTCGGTTATAGGCCCCAGCAATTATTCGGGCTCTTAGTTTTAGAAGGAACACTATTAGCTTTGGTTGGATATGTATTAGGCTGGATTTTGAGCCGTATTGGCCTATATGTTGTTAATCAGCAAGCAGAAGGTGATTTCAATATTCATTTTAGTGGAGCTTGGGTAGAAGGTGAAGCTTGGTTGCTTTTGGTCACCCTATTGGTGGGGGTAATAGCTGCGCTTTTACCGGCTTGGCAAGCGATGCAAATGAATATATCTGCTGTAATGTCCGAAAATTAAAAATGGATGAATTCAAGTTTAAAATTGTTGTTAATTGTTGGCCTTATTACCACTGTGATGACGAGTGAAAAAATCTGCGTACATCTTGGGTTTGGACAAGCTAAGCAAAATGATCAGCCTGTGACGGTAACAAACGAAGCCGAACAGTCAGTAACTCAAGAGACGGAGCCGAGTAATTATTTAGTAAACGATTTCTTATACCAATGGGATGAGCAGTTTTTAGATTGGGTTCCAGTTGAAGGGGCGATTGAGTATCAAGCACAGTTGGTTAGCAATGATGAACCAGAGTATCTTGGAAGAGAACCGATCAAAGTTGAGTGGGAATCACTAATGGATATTAACTATCAGTTGCGGTTTTTTAGTGAATTGGATATGGAAATTTATGCCCCCGTCTTCCCAAGCTCTATCCAGGCGCTAGACGGCAAGGAGGTAGTCATCGAAGGATTTGTAATCCCATTTGATGCAGAAGAGGAATTGTTGTCTTTATCCGCTAATCCATACGCCTCTTGCTTTTTCTGTGGCCAAGCAAGCCCCGCATCGGTGATAAGTATGTACTTAAAAAATAAACGTAAGCGATACAAGGTGGATGACTTCAAAAAATTCAGAGGCACCCTGCACTTAAATTACGATGATCCTAAGGAATTTTATTATATCCTCCGTGACGCTGAGGAAGAGTAAGTTATCCATTCATGATTTTTCAAATTTTAATCAATGGTATATGAATCGTAATCGCTTCTTAAAAAATTTCATGGGCTTAAGCCTAGTCTCATTTTGGAGCTGTCAAGTAGATGAGCCGGCAGGGAAATTTGTTGCTCTTGAAGCTAATGTCGAAGGACAGGAAGAAAAGGAAGGAGTAGACTTACTTCGGCAGGAACTGACAGCTGCTTGGCTCCGGTCTGAAACCATGACATTAGCTAATGTAAATCAGATGTCTCCTGAGCTTTTTTCGTTTAAATATACCGATGAGGCAATGACTTTTGCCGAGCAGTGGCGGCATTGCGTCATCTATACCTGTGGACAACTTACTGCCAACACCGACTTAAAGAACCCTTACGATGAAGTGAAACTTCCAGTACAAATGCCAAAAGATGCTATCATTAAGGAACTAAAAAATATGTACACCTTTGTAAGGCAATCTATTCAAGCGTTATCTAGGGAAGAATTACTCACTAACTGTAATTTTGCGGGCGACACTATCCCAGTATGGCGATTGTTTTATGCCTTAGAAAATCACATCATCCATCATCGAGGACAGTGCGTGGTCTACTTACGCCTGAGTGGAGTAGTGCCTAAGGGGTTTTATGGATGGTAGCAGCTCCAATAGCTGGGCTAAGACGGCTTAAATCAATCTAAAACCGATAAAAAGGGATGATTATCAAAATGACAAGGGAGAAATCGTGATTTTATCGCCTACAAAAAGAAATTAAATGGCAAAAGCAAAAATTGGAATTATTAATGTGTCAGATCGAGCCTCTAAAGGAGTTTACGAAGATATTCCGGGAAAAGCGGTAATCGCAACGATGGAAGAATATTTGCTGAGCGATTGGGAATATGCTTATGTCGTGATTCCTGATGAGCAAGATCAAATCGCGGCAAGAATGATAGAAATGGCAGATGAAGAGGGCTGCTGCTTGATTGTAACAACGGGAGGTACAGGGCCTGCAGTACGTGACGTAACACCGGAAGCAACCGAACAAGTTTGTCAAAAAATGATGCCGGGATTTGGAGAGCAAATGAGGCGTGTAAGTCTACAATATGTACCAACAGCTATTCTCTCGAGACAAACTGCAGGCATACGGAATAGTACCTTGATCGTGAATTTGCCAGGTAAACCAAAGGCTATCCGTGAATGCCTGGATGCTGTCTTCCCTGCTATCCCTTATTGTATTGATTTGATTGAAGGCCCTTATTTAGATGTTCATGAGGAAGTGATAAAAGTGTTTCGGCCTAAATCAGCTATTCGGAAGAAAGGGGGGGAATAGTGGGATGTCTATTCCGTTAACGATTTCTTTTTCTAATCGGCTAAAAAAAGCACGTACTTGAGTCGATTAGGCTCTTTTATCGGCTCAGCTTATACAATTGGCAGTAACTCGGTAGTTGACGTGATGCAGGTTGAAACCATTAAGGGCTTCGAGATCGAGGGGAAATATTTGAGTCGGAAGGCAGCACTCGCGAAAGTGTTAGCTGCTGGGCCAGTTGGATGTTAAGGGAGGAGCCCCTCTTCAACTATACCACCCCCCACCTTGTTTTCAATAGGCTATACCATTCCGTCATGACGAAAGCCATCCCCACTACCGCCAAAGCGCCCGCCAACGGCCAGGCTTGCCCCTCTTATCTACCTGTTCGGGCCTTTTTTGAAAAAATGAGCCGGACCAAGGAGGTCATTCCTTACAAGTCCACCTTCAGTTTTCGCCCCTTTATCGAAAAGATGCGGGAGCGTAAGAAGGGGCTCCAAAATGCCGTCGATGCCGTCGACTCAGCCTTTATGGGCCAGGCTATCGAGCAGTTGTCGTCCTACCTGGATCCGGACCGGTTAGATACGCCCGAGAAGCGGGAAGAGGTTATGGCGCTGCTGTTTCCCGCCCTATTCTTCGAAGGTCAGCTCGGCTTTGTGGCTAAGCCCTTTACCAAGGAGTTTTTCTTTATGACGCCTACCATGCAGGATGTCTTTACCTCCGATGAGTGGGAAATCAAGGTGCAGGGTATGCTGGAAAAGGGTAAAATGGGCAGCCCGGCTATGGAAGCCGGTAAGCTGATCCTGAGTACCTTTCACGGACAAAATTTTGGCGGTAATACCTATCAGACGATGACCTTTCGCCATCGCGAGACGCAGCTGGAGCGGCACTTCAAGGTCAACGTCGTGCTGGAATTCATCAAGACCACGCCGCTCAAGCCCGTACAGGAACTCAATGGCTGTGACTTGCACCAGCTCTACAACGAATGGGAAAACGAAGAATACTGGCTGGAACTCTTCCCCCCCGAAGATTATACCTTCGATGGCCTGGTGGTCGGTTATGTACAGGACGTGACCGAAGTAGAAGTGCTGTCGGAAATGAAGCAAATGCTCATCACCGACGTAGAATCGGAAGATGAAGACCCTGCGGAAGTACTAGAACAATTAAATCGCCAAATCAGCTCCTACCTGAGTATGCCCGATATGGTGTTCGGTAATCTGATGAACCGCGATTTCAAATATGCTCACCTTTCCTCCTGGAGCCTGATGGGCGGGGTGGAAGAACTAGCTGCTTTCACCAAGGAAGACTTTGAGGAGAGCGTCACGTACGGCAAAGCAAGCAAAAGTGAAAAAGCCGTAATTATCGGCGACCTACAGCGCACCAAAGGGATCACCAAAGTAGAACAGCAGCTGATTGATAAAGGCTATCGCTCCCTGCTCTTACACCCTTTCCGCGATCAGGAAGGAAAGGTGCTCGGGGTGATGGAATTCGGTTCTCGGGAAGCCTACCGCTTCAATCGGCAAATTTTGGACAAACTGGGTGAGATCATCTCGCTTTTTACCCTGGGCACTCAACGTTGGATTCAGACCTACGATAATAAGATCAGCTTCTTTATCCAGAAGCAGTTTACTTACATCCACCCGAGCGTGGAATGGAAATTTCAGGAAGTCAGTCAGCAGTTTTTGCTTTCACCACCAGATCAGGAAGAAGCACCCGTTCTCGAACAGATCGGCTTTAAGAATGTCTACCCGCTCTACGGACAAGCAGATATCGTCGGCTCCTCTAAAATCCGCAATGAATCCATCCAAGCCGATATGCTGGATAATTTGCAGCGGGTGCAAAAGGTGATCAAGGCCTTCCGTAAGCGCCTGCAATTTCAATTGCTGGATATTTACCACGCCCAAACGGCGGCCTTCGTACAGCGACTGGAAAACGGTGGCTACGTCTCCAGTGATGAATCACAGATTGTCGAGTTATTGGTTGGAGAGATTCATCCGCTACTGCGTGAGTTGAGTGATAAATATGAACAG
This sequence comes from Bacteroidota bacterium, assembly GCA_039030655.1. GTDB lineage: Bacteria > Bacteroidota > Bacteroidia > Chitinophagales > Saprospiraceae > Neolewinella. The sequence continues at coordinate 39,142 of JBCCDS010000036.1, forward strand.
TTGCCAAAGGGCGTGTTGAAAAAGTATTTTGACTACCTCGACCCTAGGTTAGACATCGTCTACCGCGAGCGCAAACGCTACGAAGACAGCGTACATGATCTCAATACCTTGATCAGTCAATACATCGATAAAGAAGTAGCTAAAAAGCAAGAGGTTTTACCCCACTTCTTTGAAAAGTATACCACCGATGGGGTAGAGTACAACATCTACCTGGGGCAGTCGCTCTTACCCGAAGGCAAGTTCTCCTATTACTTTCTAAAGGACTTTCGCCTCTGGCAGTTGATGCTGATGTGTGAAATAACCAGACTGGTAGAGAAAAACCGACCCAAGTTTCAGGTACCGCTGACCACCGCCCAGCTGGTTTTCGTCTACAACAATGATCTGAGTATCTGCTTCAATATGGATGAGAAGCAATTTGACGTAGATGGCGCTTACAACGTGCGCTATGAAATCCTCAAGAAGCGGATCGATAAAGCAGTGATCAAAGGCACTAAAGAGCGACTCACCCAGCAGGGTAAAGTAGCTATCGTTTGGTTGCAGGAAAAGGATCGGATCGAGTATCTGGAATACCTCCAACACTTACGTGATCAGGGCTTGATTACCGACGATATTGAAGAGCTGGAATTGGAGCGCCTACAGGGTGCTGATGGACTAAAGGCGCTGCGGGTAACGGTGGCGTTGTAGATTAACTGAAATTTTTCACTTCCGCAGGTCGAAACGTCTAGCAAGATGACTCAGATTTTGGCCTCTCCCCCGGCCCCTCTCCGAAGGAGAGGGGAGTAAGATTTGGGCATTGATCTGCCATCGAATCCAGTCTAGAAAGTGGGCTCCCTCTCCTGAGGAGAGGGAAACAGGGAGAGGCCAAAGGGGCAAATCCCTCTTCACCATTACTCGTAGGCTGCCCACCATGCTTGCTGCAGCTCCGTTGCCGTGCTGAATAGCTCCCCAATTGGTGGCAGGCAGTAGTCTAGTTGCTTTTCCTGCGCACTTGCTACAAACTCCGTAGGCGGTTCTTTCCAGCTGTGCTGGTAGGAAAGGGCAAAACCACCCCAGTGCACAGGCATGGCTTTTTGGACACCAGCATCGAGCGCTGCTTGCACAGCTTCGGCGGGGAAGAGATGAATGGGGTGCCAGTCGTGATTGTACTGCCCACACTCCATAAAGGCAAAATCGAAGGGGCCAAGGCGTTGCCCAATTTCTTTGAAGTGCTGGCCGTAGCCACCATCGCCACTAAACCAGATGCTTTCCTGGGGTGTACGGAATGCCCAGCCTCCCCAAAGAGTTTTGGCTCTATCCGTCAGGCCACGCCCAGAGAAATGGCGGGTTGGCGTAAAGGTGATTTTAAGCTCGCCCAAATCCTGACTGTCCCACCAATCTACTTCAGTGATGGAGTTGTCGGCAACGCCCCAACGGACCAGGTGTCTTTTGACCCCCAGTGCCACCAGAAAATGATCGGTTTTGGCCTTTAGTCGTTGGATACTGGCATAATCCAGATGATCATAGTGATCGTGGGTGAGCAAGACCAGATCAATCGGCGGAAATTGGTCGATCAGCTCCAGGGTGTTTTCGGAAAAACGCTTCGTGGCCATCGGAGCGATGGGGGTGGTGTTGGGCCCCAACATGGGGTCGATCAACAGCGTTTTTTCAGCCATACGCAGCAGCACCGCCGAATGGCCATACCAGATGAATCGACTGCTGTCGCTGGGCGCCAGGAAAGCATTTTGGTCAAAAGGAGCTACGGGCAAAGGTTGCCGAGGTTCCCGCCCTTTGCCCTGAGACAATTGCTTGTAGATGACCCGAGGGAAATCGACCAAATTGATGGTCATGGTCGTTTCCTCAAGGTTCTGAAAACGGCCGTTTCGCCAATTAGGCGATTGAGCGTAGCGAGCGGCGAGTTCTTTAGTGACCTTACCGCCAAATTGGCGAAAAAAATGGCGCATGGCAGCTGTTGGCATTGTAGCCCCAATAAGTAGGGCACCTAGCAAACCCCTCAGTGGGCCGTCTGGTTGTTTTCGTTTTGTACTTCCGCAGGTCCTGGCCCTCGCTGGCCGAATTCCGCGTAGCGGTTCGTCCAGCGAGTAAGCACGCGTAGCAGTTCGCCCTGCGAGTAAGCACGCTTGCTAAGTCTCACCCTCCGGTTCTTCCACGCTTCGCGTGGGAGTTTACTGAAAATAGTAGCTATCGATTGCTCAGTACTTCCTATGCGGAGCGTGGGTTTTACCACAGTAAGCCTAGTCACAGGGCGAAGCCTGCGGCGATTCGGCCAGCGACGCTGCTTCCCACGCGGAGCGTAGGTTTACCGAGTAAGGAGTTGCTCCACAAAACCCGCCAGCGCCTCCCGCACGACTCGATGGTCACCGGTATAGCTGTGCTCCTGGACGGCCAGGCCTGAGGCGGCGACGTAGGATCGCTGCAGCTCCCATCGTTCAGGGGTGATCAAGGGATCATCCGTGCCCACAAAAGCATGCAGCTCTTTAGTGTTCCAGTGATCCCGCACGGCATCATAACTGACGTCTTCCGGAATCTGGCCGGCCCAGAGCCATAAATGCTTAAACTCCGGCTGTTCGCGCAGCATCCAACGTACCATCGTCGCGCAGCCCTGGCTAAATCCGAACAAGATAACGTCAACTTCTTCGGGGACTAAGGCCCGCTGCTGCTGAAAGATAGTAGACAACATGGCTGAATAATCAGCAATCTCATCCAGCCGATCGGCGGAGGTCATCCAACTAGCCGCCACCTTTCCGGTGAGGCCGCCCCAGTAGAAACGACTGAGGCCTTCCGGCGCCACTACGTAATCTTCGTTACCCGCCAGTTGGTCAAATTTTCGGATGAAGTTACTGGCCAATTGTCCATAACCGTGGCAAACGAACCACAGGCGTCTAGTCTGAGCGGAGGGAGTACCTAAAGTATAGTAGTGGGCGGTGCGTTGCACCGGAAGTTGGTGAGCAGTGGGCGTCAAAAGCAGTTGCGTTGATGATCAGCCTAAGAATACGGGCTGTAGGGCACTCCTGCAACTTCTTAGCTAGAAGTAGGCCGGTTAGTGCAGCAGCAATTTAGTTGGCTGATGGTATTCGACTATCGATGAATTTGTAATCATTGTTACCCGAAGCCATAGCGCTGGCCCGAAATAGGATTTGTTCTTTACTCAGCGGTTCGTATTCGTAAATGTCCGTTGCGCCAGAGCTGTCGTGGTATTCGTGGAAGCGGCCGTCCTGAATCCACCAGCGGCCAGTCTTGATAACTTGCTCAGGTGGTCCACCGTTCCAACTGACCTGAAAGTCTAGGACGAAACTACCATCGGCTTCTCGGGTCATCACCCAGGATTTGTGCAGGCCTTGATATTCCTGGTCTTCCTCACTACCGGCCCAGACGCCGACCAGACGTTGATCGATGTCCTTGTCGGGGCTAATGGTGGTCATATAGCGCTGCGGTCCGCAACCCAGACTGATTAGGCAAAGTAGGAGCAGGAAAAGAGGAGCAATAGGAGATTTCATAATAGTGCTTATTTAGTGTTTAGTGAAAATTGGGGTAAGTCTACATTGACCGCGACTTACACCACACTATTGACGATATCCTTGGTTTCTTACCTAGGAGCATCATTTTTTCGCAGGATTTTATAAGTACCACCGCCGAGTGTTCTCCCTTTAGCTTAGTTTTAGGGGCAGGCATGCCGAGCTCACCCATCCACATTCAGTTTCAGAACAGCCAGAATCCCAAGGCTGAATTCGATATTATTCGCTTAGAGGATTTATACCTGCGGAAGTTCAAAGATCATTCCCCCCTGGAACTACACCGGGTAGAGTTCTTTATCATCTTATTCGTGTATGCTGGCCATACTCGTCATACGATTGACTTTACGGATTACGGCTGTCAGGCAGGTTCGGTATTGACCATTCGCAAAGACCAAATACATCGCTTCCACCGCAGCCAGGACGCCAAAGGATATTTATTACTGTTTACCGATGCCTTTGTAGTTTCTTACCTGGAAGAGGTAGAAGCGCAGTATAGCCTACAGTTGTTCAATGAACTGCTAGGCGATCCTCAACTGCAATTATCTAAAGCGGAAAGCCAGGAAATGCAGGCAGCTATTCAACGAATGCAGGAGGAATACTTTGAGGTAAATGACGGTTTGACTCAGGGAATTTTACGGTCTCAGCTGCAAGTCCTGATCTCTAAACTATTTCGAGCCAAAGCAAATCAAAAGAAGCAATTACGTATCCGAAAATACCTACCTGAATTTTTAGAATTGCAGCAACTGGTGGAGGCCAGAGCTATGGAGTCTACCCGGGTACAAGATTATGCCAAATGGCTGGGGCGCAGTACCAAAACCCTTAATAATATTTGCCGCGCTATTGTCAATAAGTCAGCAAAGGCGCTGATCGATGATATCGCACTTAAACAGATTAAGCGCTTATTGATCAATACGGATGACTCCGTCAAGGAAATAGCCTACCGGGCGGGCTTTGAGGAGCCCAGCAATTTTTATAAATACTTCAAGCGTCTAAGTGGTTGGTCTCCTGAATCCTTTCGAGAAAAAGGGCGCTAGTTTCCCATTTTTACAGTAGTTGGTCGGATTTGTATAGCGATCTACTGCGCAGTTTCGGGCACTTTTGCCATCGAATCAAATATATGATTGCTATGAAAATGATTAGCTGGGTCAGCCTGGGCTGTAGCCTTGTAATTCTGACTTTTAGCGCCTGCGGCCCCAATGAGGCAACAGCAACTACCGAAACAATCGAAACTGAAACTAATACTGAAACACCAACTATGGAACTGAGTAATAAAGAAAAAGCAATAGCACTGATTGAAAGCCTGGAGACTGGAGACATGGAGCCCGTCAGCTACATCAATCCCGAAAAGTACATTCAGCATAATTTAGCAGTAGCCGATGGCCTGGAGGGATTTGGTGCCGTAATGGCCAATCAGCCAGCAGGTGGCTTTAAGGCTAAAGTGGTTCGTGCTTTTGAAGACGGTGACTTCGTGGTTTTACATACCGAATACGACTTTTTTGGTCCAAAAGCAGGCTTCGATATCTTTCGCTTCGAAAATGGCCTCATCGTAGAGCACTGGGACAACCTGGCGGAAATCACACCGCCTAATCCTAGCGGTCGTACTCAATTGGACGGCGCAACGCAAATCACCGATCTAGACCAAACTGAAGCCAACAAAGCACTGGCTCGCGGCTTCGTGACCGATGTGCTGATGAACGGAGAAGGAGAGAGAACAACCGATTACATCAGTACGGAGACCTACTTGCAGCACAATTCTGCAGTAGCCGATGGGCTGGATGGTCTAGGTGCTGCTCTACAGTACTTTGCCGATAATAATCTGGTCATGGAGTACGACGAGCTGCACTATGTAATCGGAGAAGGTAATTTCGTGTTGACGGCCAGTGAAGGGAAGTTCGGTGCTGGCGATCAGGTCGCATTTTATGACCTCTTTCGCATAGAAGATGGTAAAATTGTAGAGCACTGGGATATCATCCAGGAGATTCCTGCCGAATCTGAATGGGCCAATACCAACGGTAAGTTCTAAGGATAGCTTCCTATCTTTCCCGAAAAAGAATTCATGCTTAATTCAAAAACGGGCCTTTACCTATTATATGCTATTGCAGCAGTCATGCTCGTAACGGCTACCGCTAAGGTGGTGCGTTACGAGCAGGCTATGCAAGAGTTTGGCGACGGATACGCTCCCTACGTATTGGCTTTGGTTCAATTACTGATTGCAGCGGCCTTGTTGATATCGCGTACGCGCCTGCTCGGAGTGATCCTGGCGGCCAGCTATTTTGGCGGGGTGATCAGCTTCGCCTGGTTGTACGAAGGGGAATGGCCGATTATCGGAATTGTTCTCAACACCCTCTTGTTCCTGGGAGCTGCTTTGTATCGCCCCGCACTAACCAGGAATCTGGAAAAGAACGCATAGGCGACTACTATACGTTAGAATCCAGTAGTACCATCCAGCGCCCATCCGGCTGTTTTTGCCAGATGATGACATAACGTCCGCCGTAGCTGCCACCACATTGACCAATTTCGATAGCTAAGTCCTTGCTGACTAGCTCCGTGTGGATAGGATTGAGTTGGAGCTGATAGTTTTCATTGGTCATATAGTTGTACTCACTAATCAAAGCTGCTCGACCTTGGAGCAGCGGCTTGTGATTGTAGTAGAGCGTATTGGGGCTGTAGACTTCGTTGATCAGCAGATCTACCCGATGATCATTGCAGTGCTGCATCCATAGTTCGCGGGCAGTGTTAATCCCACTAAAATCGGTTTCGGGACTATCGTAGGCTACGATAAATTCCAACTCGCGCTGTGCCGGACCATCGTGAAGATTCCAGATCACTAGCTGTGCAAATCGTTGGAGATCATCTAGTGCAAAAGAACTTAGCTCGTAACGGTATTCCTCAGAAGCTCCCGCTGGAATTTGTGCAATGATTTGAAGATCCTGCCGGATTTTCCCAGCGAAAAAATCGTCCCAATGAGCAGCAATAGCAGTTGGTCCTGAGAGGGCCTGCCCGTCTGGCAGTATACTGATGGCTGCCGGCCAATAATGGTGGACTAACTGACTACCACTCGCATTTAGCCAGCTGGAAAGTTCCATGTCGTTTGGTGGCGGTGGATCTGTTTGCTGTTGTGATTGTTCTGCTGGCCCTTGACAAGCCAGAACACTTAAAAGAATAATAGGCAGTAGTAGCTGGCGGATTGTCATATGCTTGATTTTGGGACAGCTAAGATCGTAGCTTTAGCTGAATTTTGTCAGTCTTAGCCAGACTGACAAGAGCGTCATCGAAGGCTCGTTGAATCTAGCTAGTGTGACAAAGGTCACCAAAGCGGTTTCCCTTTGTCCTTAATTTTACCGCTCCTAGTCAGGGGTTTCAAAAGTTGCAGACAAAAATGATAAAGTTTATTGCCAAATTACTGGGGTTTGTCGGGCCTGAACTAACGACTCAGCAACTGGAAGAAGGCACTATCGTCGACGTGCGGACTCGTGCAGAATTTCAGCGGGGGCACCTTCCCGGCAGTAGGAACATTCCCTTACAAGAAATGGGAGCTGCTATGGATGAAATTCAGGCTATGTCAAGTCCGGTGATCCTCTGTTGCGCTTCGGGAGCCCGCAGTAGCCGAGCAACTAGTCGACTAAAACAGGCAGGTGTTAGCGCTATTAATGCCGGTAGTTGGAGGAATTTGGCCCGTAAAATGGCGGATAAATAATCCTGGACTACTCGGGCAAACGACGCAGGACTTCCAGGCACATTCTTACGTTATGATAAGGGGCTTTCCAGGGGCCGGCTTTATCTTCTTGATCGAGGATCGGCTTATGATTGGTATCAATCATCCAGTGCCATTCCCCAAAGTCAGAGTCGCGGAAATGGGCCTTGATAAAAGACCAGCACTTCAGTGCTTCCTGCCAATACCGCTGCTCACCGCTGAGTTGATAAGCCTGGATAAAACCTACAATAGCCTCCGCTTGTGGCCACCAATGTTTTTCTGCTACGGGTACTTGGCCGCTATGGTCCGTATTTTCATAAACGCCGCCTCGCGGATCTAAACCCCGATCAAGGGTGGACTGAGCAAGTTCTAAGGCTACCGGGACGACCTCTTTCATCAATGCTGTTGAATCGAGTATTTCCGCAGCTTCTACCAACAACCAGGCGGTTTCAATATCGTGACCAAAGGAGCGCTCTGCTGAACTAGCTTGCCAATGGTCATCAAAATAGAGATAGAGATGCCGCGGGTGGCGGTCACAGAATTTGTCTAGCATAAGTACTAAGCAATCCTGTAGCGCATTTGCAGTAGCCGTTGTCGGCGCTACTCGGTGCAAGTTGGCGTAGGCCTCCATCAGGTGGAGGTGCGTATTCATAATCTTAGCCCGGTTTTCATCCTTGTCGCTCAGCCGCTGATCAGTTAGCGGCTCCCAATGGCGTCCACAGACGTTGCGGTAGCCACCTTTTTCCCGATCCCTACTATGTTCTTCAATGAGTTGAAAAATAGCTTGTGCTCGCTCCAGGGCCTCGGTTTGACCCGTCAGGGCGTAGTATTCGGTAAATCCATAAATCGCAAAGGCCTGGGCGTAAACCTGTTTGATCATTTGAGTGGGTTGCCCCCGAAAATCGAGCGTCCAAAAGACGCACCCGGCCTTTTCGTCCCAGAAATAGTCGAGTAGATATTGGTAGGCCCGGTCGGCCAGCTGGCGGTAACCACTCAGTTCTGCCTGCTGGGCTGCAGCAGAGAAGGTCCAGAGTAAGCGAGTATTTAAGATGACGCCTTTGTCGGCCTCGGGCTGTAATTGATTGAAGCCATCGATGCGGCCGTAGAAACCTCCTTGATTTGAATCGACCATTTTATCGGCCCACCATTGTAAGAGTAGCTGCATTTCTACACCGATTTCAGCCCGAAATTGTTGCAGCTCGTTGGAAGGTAAATTCGACATGGAGGTCATGGGTTTCATTTAAAGCGCCTACTTTTAGTACTCAATCAACAAGCATGTCTAAAGGTAGAGCAGCCTTCGCTTTAATTATGATGATTGGTCAGTTATCCTCCATCCTTATGGCTACTACTTCCCCTTCTCCCTATGATACCATTCAAACGGTTGATCCGGATGCCAGCAGAGAAACTAAAGCGCTATTTGCTAACCTACGTGCTTTAGCACCAGAGCGAACCCTTTTTGGTCAGCAAGATGCTCTGGCCTATGGCGTCCATTGGAAAGAATGGCACGAATGGCGATCAGATGTTAATGATGTGTCTGGTCGGTTTCCGGCATTATTCGGTTGGGATCTCAGTAAGCTGGGGCAGGATAGATACAACATTGACACCGTCAGCTTCAAGCAGATTCAAAACTGGATGCAGGAAGTTTACCGTCAGGGAGGTATCAATACGCTGAGCTGGCATTTCGATAATTTTGTCACCGGCGGGGATAGCTGGGATTGTGGAGAACGGGTCGTGGCTGCCATCTTGCCCGGTGGCAGCCATCATCACGCCTATCGAGATAAACTGGATCTGTTCGCTGACTTTGTGAAGGAGCTACGAGTCGGCTTTATTTTTAAGAAAGACATTCCCATCATTTTTCGCCCCTTTCACGAACATACCGGCAACTGGTTTTGGTGGGGTAAGAATTATTGTTCGCCCGAAGAATATAAAGCACTCTGGCGATTTACGGTGGAATACCTGCGTGATGAAAAAGACATGCATAATCTCCTGTACGCCTACTCGCCGGATGTATTTCGCGACCGCGATCACTATCTGGAATGCTACCCCGGAGATGAGTATGTTGATATTCTGGGACTGGACGACTACCATGACGTCGGGCGGCACGGGCGTACTAAGGACCTCGTGGAGCGATTGCGGATCATCGTAGAATTGGCAGAAGAAAAAGGTAAAGTAGCTGCCCTGACCGAAACGGGTTTTGAGCGTATTCCCCAGGCAGACTGGTGGACTGAACGCTTGCTGGCTGCTATTCAATCAGATCCGGTTGCGGCGCGTATCGCCTGGTTGCTGGTCTGGCGAAATGCAAGAGAAGACCACCACTACGGGCCTTACCCTGGCCACCCTAGCGCCGCTAATTTTATAGAGTTTAGCCAAGATCCTAGCTTGATCTTTCAGGATAATTTAAACCAGATTTATCACCTCAAGTAAGCTATATGTCAACTACCGCCCGCTCTATCCGTAGCTTTATCGGAGCCAAAGACTATCAGGAATCCCGTGCGTTTTACCGAGAATTAGGTTTCGAGGAAGTGCCACTAGAGAATAAGATGTGCCTGTTTAGGGTCAATGAGCAGCTAGGGTTTTACTTGCAGGCTGCCTATGTCAAAGACTGGGTGGATAACTCTATGCTCTTCCTCGAAGTGGAGGACTTGGAGCAATGGCACCGGGAAATTACCGCACTAGGGCTCACAGAACGTTACCCCGGAGTTCGACTCTCCGGCATCAAAGAACTGGACTGGGGGCGCGAGTTCTTCCTCCACGACCCATCAGGAATACTCTGGCACTTTGGCATTTTCTTTTGAGGCGGAACAACTAATTCTATAATAATATCGTTTTATAGCTAAATAGCAATAAAAGAATATAATTATGCACTTATCTGAACTCAAGCACTTTCTTTCTACGGCAGACCAGCTGCTGATCCTACAAGCAGACGGTGTGCCCGTTCCGCGTCACTTTCACGTCACGGAAGTAGGACTGGTCACCAAGCATTTTATCGATTGCGGGGGCACGGTTCGTCAGGAATCAGTCGTCAACCTGCAGCTCTGGGAAGCTAATGACTACGACCACCGTTTGCATCCGGAAAAGATGCTACAGATTCTGGAGCTTACCGAGCAAAAGTTAGCGATGCCCGATCTGGAAATTGAAGTAGAATATCAGGGGGCTACGATTGGCAAGTACGGCCTGGAAATAGGGAAGGTGCGAGAGGAACTCGCGGACAGAGATGATTCAGTAGCCACCTATAGCCGTGCGCTCCAACTCGTTCCTAAGCAGACCGATTGCCTGGCTAAACCAGATTGCGGGCTGCCCAAAGTAAAAGTGGAGTTGAGCAATCTGGTAGCGGCTGATAGCAATTGCTGCGTACCTGGCGGTGGCTGCTGCTAGTTATTGGTTTTGACTTCCATCGACAGGAGGCTTAACTTAGCAACCATACTGCCTTCGCAAGGGCACAAAATGACCAATTGTGGGTGTAACGAAAACGGAAGCTTTTTCTATCGAGCAAAATGAGCTGGCCCGCCTGGCCAAGGCGTTGGGGCACCCTGCCCGCATTGCCATTCTTCAGCAGTTGCTGCGCTTGAATTGTTGCGTAGGGGTAGATTTTACGCGCGAAATTGAACTGTCTCAACCCACCATTTCTAAACACCTGCGAGAGCTGAAAGAGGTGGGCCTGATCCAGGGGACGGTAGAAGGGACGAGTATTAGTTATTGTATTGATTCTACTCGTTGGCGAGAAGTACAAAAAATACTGGGGGCTTTATTCGCACAACTAGAAGGAGGTGAGGCTAATTGTTGCTAATTTTCACTTTATCTCGATTGGATCTGTGAAGGTCCATGATGGGAGTTTATAGCTAGTTTTTCTTGTTGGCTTTGTCTTTGCTTCATACTTTTCAATTGTACTATTTCGGTCTGATGTACGATTGAGGGCACCAGCTTTAGCTAGCGAAAATTAGATTTCGACTGGTGAACATCCACGAAACCATACTTGAACAACGACACCAGCAATTCATTCAGCTGCGAATCATTACTAAAGACTTTCACACTCACCAATTTTATCCAACTGGACCTAAATCTCTGTCATAAGTTGTCGAAGATTGGGGTACACATCACCTTCCGGCTTAGAGCTTCTTATTTCACGTTTCAATTCCAGTAGGTACAATTCAAGGGGCCGCACAGGCCATCTACCACGCCCTGAAATCTAGTTTCAATTCCAGTAGGTACAATTCAAGGAGAGGTGTCAGCCTACGTCATGCGCAAATTTGACATGTTTCAATTCCAGTAGGTACAATTCAAGGCCGTTCATGGAGGCTTTTGCAACTGACCTGGATAGATGTTTCAATTCCAGTAGGTACAATTCAAGGGAGTTGTCCCGACTGCGCCGCCGTCACATTAATTTAGTTTCAATTCCAGTAGGTACAATTCAAGGCCACCCAAAGCACTGATCCACGCGATCCACGCCTGTTTCAATTCCAGTAGGTACAATTCAAGGGTTACAGCCATATCACGCCGCCTTTTCATCAATCCGGTTTCAATTCCAGTAGGTACAATTCAAGGAGCAGGTAGCTTAGGGTTACGGCCGTACTGATCACGTTTCAATTCCAGTAGGTACAATTCAAGGCAGAAGACGGCACAAACAAACTACGTGCCAGTAAGGTTTCAATTCCAGTAGGTACAATTCAAGGCTTGCTGAAAAATGCTTCTAACCAAGCAGGAAGAGTGTTTCAATTCCAGTAGGTACAATTCAAGGGCTGTCGCGTTTGTTTTATTTCAGAGCGCTTCAAAAGTTTCAATTCCAGTAGGTACAATTCAAGGGAGCGCTAGTTCACTAAGTAGAGCATTCCTTATTCGTTTCAATTCCAGTAGGTACAATTCAAGGAGTTCGACTTTTTTAGGGCAAAAGCAACCATTTTAAGTTTCAATTCCAGTAGGTACAATTCAAGGTCAGGGGACTATTTTTGCACAGTAGGTGGTGAAGCTGGTTTCAATTCCAGTAGGTACAATTCAAGGAGGCTGTGTCGTTGATCACTCATAAGCCAGAAAGGAGTTTCAATTCCAGTAGGTACAATTCAAGGGGGCAGTTACGGGCTTTTGGGGATGAACAAAATTTGTTTCAATTCCAGTAGGTACAATTCAAGGGGTTGGAACTCACTAACGTTTCAGACTTTAACTGTGAGTTTCAATTCCAGTAGGTACAATTCAAGGCGCCGTCTGTGATCGAGTGAAATACCAGAGTTAGGTTTCAATTCCAGTAGGTACAATTCAAGGTCATACTTGACTACGATTCAAGCTAGGATTAACGAGTTTCAATTCCAGTAGGTACAATTCAAGGAAAAGTGGCGTACGAGCCAGGCTAGCGATCATCTGGTTTCAATTCCAGTAGGTACAATTCAAGGCAGGCGTACGCTATTACGATTGAAATGGTAGCGGGTTTCAATTCCAGTAGGTACAATTCAAGGTCTAACCATCCGTCGCCCTCTCGCTTCTTATTGGGGTTTCAATTCCAGTAGGTACAATTCAAGGTAATACTATAAATGAAATGGAAGACAAAGTCAAAGGTTTCAATTCCAGTAGGTACAATTCAAGGTCCAGACGGTAGCCGCATTGCGACCCGAAATGAAGCGTTTCAATTCCAGTAGGTACAATTCAAGGACCCCTTACTCAAGGCAAAGCTTGATCCAAAATTCTGTTTCAATTCCAGTAGGTACAATTCAAGGCCGATCAGGGAGTTCTTTGCTCGCGCATTGATTGGTTTCAATTCCAGTAGGTACAATTCAAGGAGATAAAAAGCCAAAGGGGTGGAAAGATTCTTACAAGTTTCAATTCCAGTAGGTACAATTCAAGGTCGTCGGCCTTGCGACTTCCCCCCGTTGCCTCAGCTGGTTTCAATTCCAGTAGGTACAATTCAAGGGGACTTTTGATAACATTCAGTCTTCCTGGAGCTGCGTTTCAATTCCAGTAGGTACAATTCAAGGTAAAAGTCGGTTCTTGGCAACGCTTAGTCGAGTAGCGTTTCAATTCCAGTAGGTACAATTCAAGGGTTCTACTCTTTCAGGAGTCGCTTCAGATACTGCATGTTTCAATTCCAGTAGGTACAATTCAAGGCAATGGCAAAGCTTTCATTTAGGATACCTTCTGCTACGTTTCAATTCCAGTAGGTACAATTCAAGGTGAAGTCCGTTCGTGATGAGAATTTGTTTTTCGACAGTTTCAATTCCAGTAGGTACAATTCAAGGCGTAAGGGGAGCCATAAGGTCAATAACTGGAGTTACGTTTCAATTCCAGTAGGTACAATTCAAGGTTCAACATCTGCGAAGTCGCTCCATTCTATTTCAGGGTTTCAATTCCAGTAGGTACAATTCAAGGGATTCATTTATCCGGTGGCATCCAGCCTTAAATAAAGTTTCAATTCCAGTAGGTACAATTCAAGGACGGATGGTTAGATGTTCATGATCGACACCTTAGCGTTTCAATTCCAGTAGGTACAATTCAAGGCGCCGAGGAAGCCGACGAACTGGCCTACGAGCAAGGTTTCAATTCCAGTAGGTACAATTCAAGGAAGCGCAACGCAGGGGCCACCGAGGCCCGATATAAGGTTTCAATTCCAGTAGGTACAATTCAAGGATATGGGACGCTGAGGATAAAGTGTTTCACTAACCAGTTTCAATTCCAGTAGGTACAATTCAAGGTTCATAACATTGTCCTGGAGGCCATACAGGAGCTAAGTTTCAATTCCAGTAGGTACAATTCAAGGCATTCCAGTGGATTCCTAGAAGATTCAATGAAAGAGGTTTCAATTCCAGTAGGTACAATTCAAGGCGCAGCGTGAAGTTTATACAGCTTCCTGTAACGAAGTTTCAATTCCAGTAGGTACAATTCAAGGCCCCTATTTTCCAGGCTGCCGCATAAGAATATTCTGTTTCAATTCCAGTAGGTACAATTCAAGGGACACGCGGCCCAATTTGGAAATGGGAATTTCATTAGTTTCAATTCCAGTAGGTACAATTCAAGGATGGAAAACCCTATTGAGGTATGAGCTTTGTAATGAGTTTCAATTCCAGTAGGTACAATTCAAGGAGCGGGTTATTAGCACAAAATACTTAATGATTACGCAAAAGTCAAGTGCCAAAAACGGTCTCTTAAAGCGTCTTTGGACAATAACGTAATCATAGCTGCGCATTGACGACCTCGATAACCGTCTGATCGTTAGCGGTTTGAGGCGATCTGGTGGGTGAGTTTGGTCGTTTTTCATGCTGAATGAGTAGAAGCGACGACTACAAGAACTGATCAGTAGCGGCCCGTTCTTTACCGATGATTCGTCGCTTTAGTCGGTGTACGTGCGTATTGGTGAAGATGATAAAACTATCGTATTGTTGGTCCATCAGCTCACGGGCCTCACTCTCCAGCGCAAGTAGATCCTGGGGGCTCAACTCTCCTTCAAAAACACTATTCTGAATCCAGTGAAGATAACGGCGGCAAAGCTTAAGCATTTTATTAGTGCGTTCGCTGGCTACATCGTAAACGGCAATGACGTACATATTTTAGTGTTTTTAGAGAGTGTTCGCTAGACCTAACCAATTAACTGGATGATGTTTACACCTGCGGAAGTGCTAATCAACTACCACCAAGCATGGAAAGGCGTGTAGCTGGATTCCATTTTCATAATGTATTTGATCAATTTGTAGCACTCCAGGCGAACGAGCCGTCGATAGCTAACTCGCCGCTCCAGCTTGCGGTGCTGGATGCTTGTTTTGAGTCGTTCTTCCCAGGCCTGGACCATGATCTTGCGGCCACGCTCGGAGAGAAAACAGGCGTCGTCCACTAAGTCGAAGTGTCGTTCGTTGAGTTCGCGTTTGTTACAAAGTCGAAAAATCAGACGGTCAACTAAAATGGGCTTAAAGATTTCGCTCAAATCCAGGGCAAGGCTGTACCGCCGGTAGCCGGGCTCGTGTAAGAAACTAATGGTTGGGTGGAGTTGGCTATGGTAGATGGCATCCAGGCACAAAGTATAGCAGAGTGCATTTCCGAAGCTGATCAGTGCGTTAAGTTCATTACGGGGTGGGCGTTTTTTACGCCCCTGCCACTCATAGCCCGGCATGATTTGTGGAAAAGTCTCGTAATAAAGTTGCCGGCAATTGCCCTCCACGCCCATCAGCTCTGCTACCGATTTTACCCGCTGAATGCCCCGTCGCAGTGCCGATAGTCGCTCCAGGTAAGGTTGTAGTTCGCGTCCCCGACCGTGGTAATATTTAAGGTTGCGCAGCATATTGAAAGTGGCACCGTCTACCAAACCGGTAGCTAGGTGTAGCCGCCTTTGCTTACGGCGGTAAGTCGCCGTTTGGTTCAAAATCACCTGCCCGGCTAGTAAGTGCTCGCGGGGGCTAAAGCTACCCGTATAATGCTGGTGATAATCAAAAAAATGTACGGGCACCTGCTTGCGACCCAAGAAATTATACAAGGCGCTGTTGGCGTCTACGCTTCCAAAGATATATAGGGCACTCACTCCTTCTACGGGTAAATAACGCGGCCGCGTGCTAAGATCTGCGTTTTCGGTCTGAAAGCAAAGGGTATTGTCTTTCCGGCTCATTCGCCCTGGGTTAAAAAGATAGTAGGCACGTTTCATATTCGTTATGTGGTAGTGAACTGATGGACAGATTTTAGCGCAAATGATGGTTTTGCCTTGGATCGGTTTTCGTACTTCCGCAGGTCCAACCCCAACGGTTTATTCCACCTTTTATGGGCAGGTATTTGCCGAGCTACACAAAACAAAAATCGAAAAATGCACACCTGCGACAGTAGTTTTTCAACACCGCTGCAGGGCAAGCATTAGCTTTTACAATAGAAGCAATGGCATTTTCCCAGGCTGGAATATTGGTTTGTCGATCTTCGGCCGTTAGTAGCACTTCTACACGGCGTTTTTCGCGGGGATATTCGATCAGTCCGCGTACTCCCTTGATCCCTACTTGTTCCATACGGTAGAGATAGTAGCGAAGCTGGGCACGATGTGCATGTTCCAGCTTAGCGCTTTTCTTGGTTTCTTTGACCAGCCGCTCCTGGGGGTCGAAGTGATCGATTTTCAAACCCGGTAGGCTGAGTTGCTGCCAGCGCCGGGCGCGGCGGCGGTAGCTGGTCCGGTCGATCAGCTTACCGACCGCCACGGCTGCCGATTCATCTTCCATACGCAGTTGCCGATGATGGAGCCACAGCTTACGGTGACAGAGGTGGTAGTAGGTGATGTGGGAGGCGGAGAGAATCAGCAAGCAAAGTTGTGCAAATCGGCTTTGCCGTAGAGGCCAATCAGCCCGGTAGTAGGATTATAATAACCATCGTCTACGAAGTAAGCTATTTGCTCTTTAACATTACTTCGGTCTTCATCGCCGACTTTTATTACCCGCTTTACAAACGGATGCTGATCTTCCTGTCCTTTCTTTGGGATAAGCTCGTAGGCTCTACAACTTACCCCATATTCGAGTTGAAATGAATAATAATCTTGCCAACTCTTAAAATGTTCCTGGTGACGAACCAGCACTGTTCCTTGACTATCAATGTCACGACTACGCCATTCATCTTGATCATTAATTTCGGTTTCTTCTTCATTAGTTGCCGAATCAGGAACGATCAGCCATTTCTTGCGAATGTGCTTCCGGTAATTTTCTAGGTTGAGCCTAGTTTTTTCATCGTAATTTTCAACAATGGGGTACAGTTCATTGACCCAGTCGACTAGAGAGTCAGCATCAAAAACCTGACCGGTCCGGGGAAAAGCCTCGATTTGCTGTATAGTATTCGTAAATGCTCTGCTGGCCTTCCAGGAGTAGGTTGAGCGATCATAACTTCCATAGGGTGCAGGATAAAGCTTCCCTTTAGCGGTAGGAATCACGACATAAACTACTGCTTCGGAGACTTCAGCAAAACGGCCTAATCGACCTACTCTCTGAGCAAATCTATCCCAAGGGCACAAATCAGTCAACATGATAGAACTGCTGATATTAATACTCATTTCTCCGATCTGAGTCAATATGACGATCCCGTTCACCTCGGTCTGTGCTGCTGGGGAGATTTTTTTCCCTAAGCAATCAATAATCCTTGCTTCGATCCTTTTTTTGTCTGGTTCGGTAAAGCGGCTGTGGTAAATAATCAAAGGTATGTCAGCTTCAATAGCCTTTAGTTGCTGTGACAAGTAGTAGTAATAGTTAAGGGCTCTTTTAACCGTGTTGGCGTAGATGATCCCTTGGCCTCTAGTAATCATCTCCTGAAGAACGGAAGTGACATCGTCGGCTGTCTCTGCGGGACCCATAAGTATCAATTTTTTATGGACCAACTTATCCTTAGTGCCTTGAGCGCTGATGATTTTGCCCGGAAAGCCGTATTGCTGAAGCGCAGAATTGGGCACCGTGGCACTCATTATTAAGACAGGTACTTTTAGGAGCAATAGAACATGCAACAACTGCTCCAGGTTAGCCTGAATAAAGGGGTCATAGAAGTCTACTTCGTCAAAAACCACACAGCTATTCGCCAAAAAATAAAAAGTGGCATGATGATCTTCCGTCGTTGCGGCTAAGCACATCAGTAAGTGGTCAATGGTGCAAACGGTGATGGGGTAAGCCAGGAGTTTTGATAATTTGTGTTGCTCCTGCGCGAGGCTTTTTTGTCGCTGTTGTTCCTTTTCTTTCGCGCCATACCGATTTAGCCAGGCGCTACTATGATACAAGCCTGTTTCACCCATTTGATCGGCAGCAGAAATAGCCAGTGCATTGGAAGTAAAGCGAGTAGGCATTGCAATGATGAGCCGATCGGCGCGAGGCGATTCACGCAAGATTTGACGTTCAGCCCATAGTAAGCTAGCGTAAGTTTTACCGCTTCCGGTTGGTGCTCGCAGAATCGTTTGCCACTGTTCGGCCGCCTCAACGGCTGCTCGCTGGACTGGGCGAAGTTGATTGCCAGCAAAACCTTTGGGTTGGTTGAAGGTCTTTAGGGAGACGAGCGCTTCTTTACCTTCTCCTTCGGCTTTACTCGCTCGAGTATCGGCTAAGCGGAGTATTGAACGAACCGCATCGAATCGGAATCGCCTAAGAATACAGTCATCCAATTTTTTTAAGCCAAAGGCCGATCCTTGCAAAGCTTCGAAGGTTTTCCAATACTTAATGAAAGGCCCTACGAGTTGATTCGATGCTGCCCCGTCTTTTTCCCAGCGATGCTTGAAACGCTCATGGAGCTTAGCGTGATGAGCTGCAATGGCTACTTGAACTTCAACGGAAGTCGCTAAACCGTTCTTTTCCAGGAAACGAAGGGAAGCAAGCTCATGTCTAATGCCTGCTTGTACTAAATTTTCAGCAGCAAAGCGCCCCTTACTCTTGCATTCGCTTTCGTAGGTAGCTCTGGCCTTAAAATCGGAAGGATCGTCGGCTAGGCCACGTTTTTTTAGCCAGCTCTGATAAGTTTTATAATCTTTTCTACAGGCTGTTTGCCAGGCATGGTGACGTTTGCCCAGATCGTGATATTCAGCAGCTTGAACGCAAAAGTCACTCAACTCTAAGCCGGTCAATTGCCGATACTTATTGGCAAGAAAAGGCCAAGTTGATAAAATATCGACTACCTGGGCCTTTACGTTTAGAGAGTGATCTTTAAGCGTGATTCCCGACGGTTTGGCGAGGGTGTTTTCTCCGTACATGATCAAAGTGGACGGTACAGTTGGTTATTAACAAGGGCCGTCTGTGCCTTTTGGTAAGCTTCGTAAACAGAATCCCCACTTTGGCTGGTATCGTCTCCGATAAAATACTGGGCACCTCGCGCTTCGAGTTCTTGTAAAATATGTTGGCGTTCTACTTGATCGGTGTCGTCATTAAAATAGCGAATAGCTTTGCGGCTCATTCCTGGGTCTAGTACGATTAATACCTGTCGCGGTTCTCCTGAAACTGCATTTCTAGCTTGGTTGGCGTAGTCATTCATAGTCCTGGTAGCTTCCAGGAAAAGACGAATGCGCCGCGCATGTTCGTCGTCGTCAATGTGCTGCTCATAATGAGTGGCAACGTGCGCTTCCTGCTTGCTGTACTCGAACTGTTTTGTAACACCGACAGCACCAACATCTAGGTGGAAATTCATAACCATGTCATCACTCTGGCTAAATTCATTAGTCGCCAGGGCTTGTTTTCGACCAGCGTCTTTGTTGGGATTGAGTTTCAGTCGTACTAGTAGATCATGGCCAATTTGGCTGGATTTTCCAGCTACTGCAGGGGTGGCAGAAATTGGCGAAATGCGCCGGCCGGAGTAATCTCCTTTATTGGTGATTAAAAATCCGCCCAAATCGCTCCGTAGGTCTTTGCTAATGTCGGCTGAGATACCATCTCCATTGGCTACGTAAGTATCTTCTCTGTTTGGATCAGTTGCGTTTAGCCGATCAATTGCGCTGAATAAAACATGGCGTTGCATCTGCCCAGATAAATAGGCACGTCCGTCGGGCCGGCGTTTTACGCTTGAAGCATTGCCCAATAATTTTTCGCCTCGATTGGCGGCGTGATCTGAAAAAGGGCAGACTGCAGTAACTAGAATGGACTTAATGGTTTTCATGATAAAGGGTATTTAGAAGGATTAGATAAATTCGCTCGTTTCAGAAGCGGCGATAGTTTTTTTAGGAGCTCTTTGATCGAGACGCATCGCGATTATGAGTAACTGCTGACCTTGTTGAAGACTTATCGAATTATTGGTTAAAAATTCAGTCTCAAAGAGACGAGCTTCGGTAGGGATATCATAACCGCTGATTCGCCCGATAACTGTACTGATGCTTGATAAAAGCGCGAGTTTACTTTCTGCTCCCCGGATGTAACTTTCCAGCTGGTTGAGAATGCGCGCTTTGTGCTCGTAGACATTTCGAGTTTGCTCTGCTTTGAGCTTCTTCTTTTTATCGTCTTGGACCTCGGCCTGTGCCCCGGCATATGCTGCACTGTTAATAGCTTTTCCAAAAGCCATCGCTGATTCGATAAACTCTGGCTTAAATTGCTCAACTTCCATGAGGTAGGTTTTAAAAATTAAATAATAAGAGCTGGGATAAGTAGCTCTGATGGAGAGAAAATTAGACAGGTCACTAGGGCGAAAAAATTGCAAAAACCGGTCAAGGTACATTCGAAGAAGTTCCCATTTTGGGCTACTATATTTTTGTGCAGCGGTTAGGCCAAGTATTTCAATCTTCAAGATGTCCCTTAGAGCTGCGTGTAAGTGCCCTTGGATAGTTGCCGGGACTAAGTGATGGCTGAAAGCCTGCTGGCTGGTACCTGCGTAACTGACAAGATAAAAGGGCCTTCTACTAAGCAGAGCGATTACTTTTTCTCCAATAACTGCATCTTCTGGCTGTAGCGCTCGGTTCTCTTGCACCCATTTGCCTAAAGCTGCTACTAAGGCTATGCTGCCCAGATTTACGTTTTTTATCGCCCCGGCAAAATTTCCCTGGAATATTTTTGGCCTACTATACTTCTCTTTATCAGGGTCATATTTGCCTGATTTTAAATCACTTTTAGTGCGATTATTTTGCAGGCGTTCCAGCAACAAAAGATAGTTATATAGTGGTCCTGTTAATTGACTTTTTTCGTCACATAGAGGTAAATCTGGGATTAAACCTAGATTGTCACCATTTTGATAATCGAGTGCTGCTGCTTTACGTTTTGTTGCTGTACAAATGGCAGTAAAGGCTGCTACCAAAAGGTCTTCCTTGGGGTTGGACATACTGCCGCGACCGGCATTTATCTTAGCGATCAAAGGAGAAAAAGACCTTTTTAGTTCGTAGCTACGAGTTTCTTTATCTCGTTGTAGCGCCTTTATTAGACCTTTAATTTCGGTAGCTATTCCTGCGGCATTCTGACTGGTTAGCACGTGAGGTGCGACGTATACACCGAACTCGGCACTCTGCTTGTTTTTCTTGCCAGGGTTGAGGTTCTGGCCCGCAATGTCTCTGAAGATAGCTTGGTCAGAAATGGAGCTATCAGGTTGGCCTTTTAGCAAGAGTCCGGTCTTGGCTCTGGTAAGCGCTTTGACTGCTAGGTCTTTCCAATCCTGTTCAGAGGAAGGGTTGAAGTAGGCTTCTGTGTTTTGATTCCAGTCGACTAGTGCCGTCGCAATTCCATAGCGTACGTAGGGGTGTAATTGATCTGGTTTAAGCATCTTGCTTCCAATTAATATCTACCCAACCTTCATTATGTCCAAGGTAGATGGCAGCTTGAGGAGTGTTGAGAGATTGGTCAAATTGTTGAGCAACAAGGGGTGTCAACTGCAAGGTGCAGGCATAAGGTTGTTGAGGTAGTACGTAACCGCGCTTCTTGGGGCTAACGTAATACATCGGGAAAGCATCTCGAATTGACGACGGGTGCAGTTTATTCCCACTAAAGTTGTAGGCATCCTGCAGGGTGGTTCTGACAAAATCCTCTTTTAGATCTTTAATTTCGAGCTTTGAATTTCCTTTGACTACCGGGCTTCTAAAACGACTGATTAATTGCTCCATGCGGTAATCGTAATTTCTACTGCCGCCGATGTAGGTTGTACCAAGATCTCTAAGGTGCATGCTCCATAGATCATCATAGGTGAGTACCTCTGGCTGGCTAATGGTCAAGATTTTTACATGATGTTCAAGTAGACTGGTAAAATTACTCGACCCAGTAGTGTCCCGTTTATCGGATAGCCACGGATGATCTCGATACTCAGATTTTTTGCCATGTAATTTTTTAGCGCTCTTGACCAGCTGTTTGAGGATGTTCTTTCGGATATCGTCCGCAAAATGCCAGCCTAAGGCATTTTCCAATAGGCCGTAAACCATGTTATGAGTAGGCTGTAACTCTGACCGGAAGTAGGCTCCTGGTTGACTGCTCACCATTGACAATGCCGATAGTGTATCAATGGTGAGCAGCCCGTTAACGGTCGTTTCCGGTGGATGTAAGTAAAAGCTAAGGTCGATTTGCTTTGGCATACTCTTATTTATTTTATGGCACCAAATCCGATTCCAGTACTATTACCGATCCCAACGTTCCAAGCAAAAGCCAGACAATGTGGATCGCCCGTAGCAATGACGGGACAGAGCGAAGCCTTGTTTTTTATGCCACGATAAGTGCGCATTTTGATTTTTGGGTTGGAGTAGCTGGTATCAAATCGAAGCTCAAGACTACCTTCAACTCCTGCCCGTTTCATTTTTGACTGCATTGTCGCCGTTAAAAATTCACTAGACGCAGGATTGTCGTAGTAAAAAAACTTCAGGTTCCCGTTTTCTTCTTTCCGCTTTATTAGTACAGGACTTTGCATGATGAAATAAGCTGTTTCTTTAAAGGTGGGCTCTGCTTGCGGCATAATACTTTCGACCCGCATTCCCCAGTTGACTTCCGTGTCTTTTTGTAGCCCTACAATTAGGTTCGCTAGTAAGTCATCACTCGCAGAGCTAAGATGAAAAAAGGTTCCATTGGGAAAGAATAACCCTTCTTTTAAAGCTTGCCCTGTATGAGCTAATTCACTAAGACTATACAACGAGATGTCATCGTGTAGTGTATTTTCTCCCAGCCAATGATGTATTCTACCTACTAGCTGACTGTGATAGTCAAAGGGCACCAACCGAGTATGGTTGGGGCCTAAGTTAAATTTTACACGCATGCTAAAATTTTATTACTCCAAAATTAAGTGTGAACACTGGGTGTTTTTGACCCATACCCTTAGGTTTTTTGGTTGGGTTAATCATTTTCGAAAGTGGTTATGTAACTTAATAACCGATTTGGATAACCTCTACAACCAGCTATCCGTCATAATCCTCAGCTCCTCTTTAATCCGCTCTCGCAGGGCCGCTGGCCCCAGTACTTTGACCCCTCGCCAATTGGCCAGTAAAAAAGGTAACAGCCCAATAAACTTGGCATTAACCCGTGCTTGCCAGTCGTAAGTATCTACCTCTTTCCCCGGGCGAGCAAACTGCCTCGCTTGCGGATTGCGCTCAACTAAGTCATTATAGGCACCGACATTAAGTTGTAGATGGACCAATTCTCGTTGATCCATCACGATGTTAAATGGGTCTGCCGCCTTGTGATAATGCTCCTGTTCGTATTGCCACGACTCATCGGTGATCTCTACGCGGTCCAGTCGACTGATAATGAAGTGGGCCGTGCGCAGTTTACCGGCTTCCGTATCGTAGGCACGGATCATCCCAATTTCTGGTTCAATGCCAAAGGCCTCTACCTTGCGATCACGCATGCTATTGCTAGTCCGGCTACGGTAATTAACTAGGATTACGCGTTTTTTATCTTTCATCGCAGCCTCGATCGCATCAATTTTTTCCAGCTCTGGATGGCGAAGCGCTTCCAAGCCTAGGGCTTGGAAATTGTAAAGACTGTCTAGCTTGTTAGCCAACGCAATGGCTTTTGCCTCGCTGCCTAGACCGCGTTGCAAGGTCGTGCGGATAATCGCTTTATCTTCATCGGAAAGTGGAGATAAGTAGGTCAATTCCTTAAATCCCGTTTCCGGCAAGACGCAGTAACGCCCGTGGCGGTCACGCTGAAGATGAATACCAGCAGCTTCGATATTGCTTAAGTGTCTTTTGATCGCTTTAGGATCATTTTTGCTCAAACCAATGTACTCTGCTAATTGACGTCTAGTCATCCGACCAGGTGTCGCTAATAGCTTCAGTAAAAGTTTTAGCGTTTTGGTAGCTGGCCGATCATCTTGAATAGGGTTCATAGGTGTCTATGCAATTGTGATATATTGGAAAATACAAAATTTAATGATAGTAGGAAATAATCCTTTTTACCTTGTTTGATTCACTTAAAACCTTTCCGTCAATGGTTAGCTTTAATGCGGAACTATCAATCCGTAGGAGGAAATAATTAACCTATAATTAAAATCACACCACTTACTTTCGCCCCATGACTACCGATTTAACCATTTTGAATCAACTGATTGAGCAACTCCAGTCAGAACAAGACCTGATTTCAGCAGAGCGTAAACTACTCCTGCAACAATTAGCGGACTACATCCGGAACCAAGAGGGAGAAATTGCCCTCAATTTTATTTGTACCCACAATTCCCGACGGTCTCACTTAGCCATGATCTGGGCGGCGGTAGCAGCAGATGTTTTTGTACTTCCGCAGGTCCAGACCTTTTCGGGAGGTACTGAGGCCACCGCATTGAACCCCCGAGTAGTGGCCGCTTTGCAGCGAGCAGGGTTTGCGGTAGAAAATCCGGGCGGTGCCAACCCACACTATCGGGTGGTTTATCGTGAAGATCGTCCTGCGCTGAGATGCTGGTCCAAAACCTGGGATGATCCGGCCAACCCGCAAAGCAATTTTGCCGCCATTATGACCTGTTCGGATGCCGACGAAAACTGTCCTTTTATTCCCGGTGCCAATCTTCGTCTAGCCCTCACTTACGAGGATCCTAAAGTAGCGGATATCCCTTTTTCCGACGAACATCCCGATGTCGTGCCCCCGGCACTCATCGCGGATCAAAACCTCTGGCTGAGGTTTCGACCTGCGGAAGTACAAAAATACGACGAACGCCTACGCGAGATTGGCCGGGAAATACTTTATGCTTTTTCTTTGGTCTAGGCAGATAGGATATTTTCCAGTATAACTTACAGTATGAAACTCAATCAACTTCTGGCGGAAGCCATCGGTACCTATGCACTGGTCTTTTGTGGGACTGGAGCCATTGTTATCGATCAAGTCAGCGGTGGTACCGTCGGGCATAGTGGGATTGCCCTGACTTTCGGTCTGGTGGTGATGGTGATGATCTACTCCGTGGGCGAAATTTCCGGCGCTCATTTCAACCCTGCCGTTAGCCTGGGCTTTGCCGTGGCCGGGGTGTTTGCCTGGAAAAAGGTTTTGCCCTATTGCCTAGCACAACTGACGGGAGGCTTACTGGCCAGTTGTAGTCTGTTATTGCTCTTTCCTAAGGCGATTACCCTGGGAGAAACCCTGCCAAGTGGCCCACCCCTACAATCCTTTGTACTGGAACTTATCCTGACTTTCTTCCTGATGTTTGTCATTATTAATGTGGCCA
Organism: Bacteroidota bacterium; assembly: GCA_039030655.1. Lineage (GTDB taxonomy): Bacteria > Bacteroidota > Bacteroidia > Chitinophagales > Saprospiraceae > Neolewinella. The sequence continues at coordinate 64,342 of JBCCDS010000036.1, forward strand.
AAGGCTCAAAAGAGCAAGGCCTGATGGCCGGCCTGGCTATCGGCGCTACGGTCTGGCTAGAGGCTGCCTTTGCTGGGCCCATCAGCGGAGCCTCCATGAACCCCGTACGATCCCTGGCCCCGGCGGTTGCCAACGCACAGCTACAGCATTTGTGGATTTATTTGACAGCGCCTTGCCTGGGGGCGGTAGTGGCCGTTATAGCCTGGAAGGCCATCAAAAAAAATGATTGACTACCGGGGCAAACCCAAAATATAGTAACCAGCTTTTTTCCCTTTAGCGTTTATGGCGGGTTCAATGGTCCAGTGATAGTTGTCGGGTACTTGCCCGATCATTTCCTGTACATCAGCTTTGGTATAGATACGTACCAGCGAGGCTTGTCCATCCCAGGCATAGACCAGCGGGATAACCGGGATGAGATAGGTGAACAGTAATTGCTTCCACCCCAGAGGGCGTACGAAAGGCGTCATCAACCAGACCATAATCACCAAGATGCTCATGGAAATTGGCAGCAATAGCCACCAGAGCAGCAGCGGGATTTTATTCTCCGCCAGCTCGTAAATCAGTAGCGGCTCTCCCTCCGTTTGTGCCGTGCGTAGTACGGATCGTGCAGCCTCCGGAGGTAAATGATGAAAGCTATTTACCATGGTTTTTAGACCAGCAGGAACCCGACTAAAGTCCGTAGCGTCAGTTGATTGATCGGAATAAAGGATATGGCCATTACCGCCATTATTGAAATGAGCTACCACCCTAGGATTGGGGTGCAGGTCGGTCATTAACAACTTGAGCGGCTGATCTGGGTTTTCTGCATTGAGGGTTTGTATGACTTCTGGCATGGCTCCACCAGCCCCCGAACCTAAATCGACAATTTGATCGAACTGCTGCTGCTGACCTACCTGCCGGATAAGGTCGCTCAACAGTTGTGGAGTTTTCATTAGCCGGAGGAAAACAACAATTAGGCGCGTAATCCCAGCACGAATGCTAGCTGGCAACCAGGAAAAATCTTCAAATTCAAATAGCTGGATTCTTTTCACAACAGCGGGGTGTTTTATAGAGCTGCAAAATCTTTGCCAGCTACTATACCTACCAAAAAATCCCCTCAGTACCCTAAAAGAATCGACTAATAAAAAATACGGAGGTAGTTCTCCATGTAATGCTAGCACTTTCTACTTACCCAGTACCTTATACCTCGTACCCAGTACCCTCTCTATACCAACTGCACCTTCCGCTTACGCAACTGCCCCTGGCGGCCCGTCTCGAAGAGGACGCCCTCATCCCCCGACTGAATTTCGGCAGCATTACCTTCGTCGGTATCGATATGCATCTCTAGTTTATAATTCGGCGAGACGCGAATCAGTACGTTTCCGAAGGTCAGGGGGCGATCTGGACTATCCACGGCCACTTCTACAATGTCGCGGTCCTTCACGCCGAAAATTGCTGCGTCGGCCGGAGTCATGTGGATGTGCCGCCAGGCGCAGATGACACCGTCTTCGATCAGCAACTCACCGGCCGGGCCAATGAGTTTGCAACCGGGGGTGTTTTCTACTTTCCCTGATTCTCGAACGGGCGCATCGATGCCCAGGAAAAATTCATCAGTACGGGATATTTCCAGCTGGGTTTTCGGGCGGACCGGCCCCAGCACACGTACGCGCTCAAGCTGGTTGCGTGGCCCCACTACGGTGACCGTTTCTTCGGCGGCAAACTGACCAGGCTGCGATAACCATTTACGTACCTGTAATTCGTGACCTTGCCCAAATAGCGTATCAACGGCCTCTTGGGTAAGATGGATGTGGCGAGCAGAAATGGCAATGGGGATAGCCGGCAGCGTATTAACGGCATCCGCTTTGGCAATTAATCTCCCACAGGATTTGGCAATAGCCAGTTGTTCATCCGTACGCACGGCCAGTAGTTTTACTCGACTGTGGTTCATGCTGAAATCGACCACGGTCTGCTCCTCACTGAGCTGTACGTGCGCATTTTTGTCCTCATTGATAATCGCACCTAAAAAGCCCAGGCGTTGAGCTGCCCGGTGGCGAATGATAGCACTATTCTCGCCGATGCCACCCGTAAAGATGATGGCGTCTACTCCGCCCATCACGGCTGCATAAGCGCCGATATATTTACGCAATCGATGAGCAAATACCTGTAAGGCCAATTGACAGCTGGCATCTCCTTCGGTCGATTTTTGTAAGATGGTACGCATATCATTGCCCTGCCCGGAGAGGCCAGCCAGTCCACTTTCCCGATTGAGCAGTTCATCCAGTTGTTGGCTGCTGTAGCCCGCTTCATTTTGGAGGTAGAGTAATAGACCAGGATCTAAATCTCCGGAGCGAGTGCCCATTACCAGGCCTTCCAGGGGCGTCATCCCCATACTGGTTTCTATAGAACGGCCGTGCTCAATAGCTGTCACGCTGCAGCCACTGCCCAGGTGGCAACTGAT
>JBCCDS010000037.1:0-63763 GCA_039030655.1 Bacteroidota bacterium
GATATCCTGTTGATCAACCGGCACATCCTGGCGATCCAGGAACTGGCTAGTCCTTACCAGCACGTGGTAGCGGACGTGACCATGGACGGTGACATCAACGTACTGGATGTGGTACACATCCGGATGGTGATCATGGGTCAGACGCCGACTTATCCGAATGCACCGAGCTGGCGCTTTGCGGATGCGGACTACGACTTCGGTACTGACCAAACTACTTGGGCGGGTGCGAACTTCGACGAAGTGTACAACGTGAATGACCTGCCGGGAGATATCCTGGGAGCGGACTTCTTTGCGCTAGAGATGGGTAATGTGAGTGAAGGGGCTTTGAGCTCCGCTGGAGCGCAAAGCGACTCGGGACGTTCACGAGCTAACTTGACCACTAATAACCAGCAACTAACAACTGGCAAGACTTACACAGTAGCCTTCACGGCTAAGGACCTGTACGGCTTCCAGGGAACGCTGGAGCTGACTGCAGGTCTGGAACTGGTGGACGTTGACTACGGTCAGCTGACGGCACGCAATGTAAGTCTGGACCGCATTGCCGAAGGCTTGATTACCTTGAGCTACGATAACCCACTTGCGCGCTCCTCCGATGCGTCGAGCGCAGCGAGCTCATCGGAGGTGTCTAACTCCCCCGCACACACCTCCGAGGACCAAGACGCCTCGGAGGAGGTGCTCTTTAGCTTAATCGTACGCGCAACGCGCAATGCCGAGCTGAATGAAGTACTGAGGATGACGGATCGCATCACCCTAGCGGAAGCTTACCCAGTAACGGGCGGTGTCGCCAATTTAGGCCTAGATTTTGGCTCCCTCTCCGCCGGAGAGGGCGGGGGGAGAGGCCTCTTCGCTCTGGAGCAGAACACACCCAACCCTTTCCGTACGACCACACAGATTGCGTTCAACCTGCCAGAAGCTGGTACCGCCACACTGCTGGTACAGGACGCTATCGGTCGTATGATCCTGGTACGTGAAATCGACGGAGCAGCTGGTTACAACCAGTTGAACCTGGAGGCTAGTGATCTGAACGGCGCCAAGGGCGTGCTGACTTATAGCCTGACGATGGGGGACCAAACAGCTACGAGGCGTATGATCGTCGACTAAACGGTTAAGCAGGGTTAGCTTCGCTGATCGGCCATTGGCCTCGGAGTTTAGCCTGCGCCGGGTTACTCAGACTTCAGTCTGAGCTTGACCCCCGACTGAAGTCGGTTCAACCTGGCGCGGACTGAAGTCCGCTTAACCGATACCGAAAGCCCGTCTCGCAGCAATGCGGGACGGGCTTTATAGTAGTTCCTTTTGCTTAAAAGGTCAAAGACAAGATACTTGCGTAAACTAAAGGTTAAGGCTGCCTAGCAGCATTACCGACCTCCCAAACAATAATGTATCTTTGCAGCCGAAATCCAATGATGGGCCCAGTCTTAGTTGGGGGAAATAGACCAGTTTACCCACTACCATTCACTAAACCAACCATCATCTCAGCTATACACAATGCTAAATAAGCCAACGCTTACCACCATTCGCCTGCTGTTAATACCTCTTTTCTGCTGTCTATGTATCACGCTCGCCGCCCAGGTGACCGTAACCGGACAAGTAGTAGATATCCGTACCGGCGACCCACTTCCTAGTTCTGACGTTCTCATCGGCCCAGAGTTTTCTACTACCGACGCTGCCGGGCGTTTCTCAATGACCGTTTTCGGCCCTGCTAATAGCGAAATGCTGCTTGAAGTGCTGCACGATGGGCACCAAGACATCGTCCAAACCTTCAACCTAGGCTCTGCTCCGACCCTTGACCTTGGCGTCATTCAGATGTCTCCGGGCGGCAATGACGAAGAGGATATCGCTCAGGAACTACTACCTACCATTACCCTCAACGCCAGCGACTTCGACGATGGCAACTCCGGTTCTCAGGGGGTAAGTGGTCTACTCAGTGCCGGTCGGGATCCCTTCCTAAATGCTGCAGCCTTCAGCTGGGGCGCTGCGCGCTTCCGCATTCGGGGCTTAGATGCCAAATACACCGATCTGTACCTCAATGGCCTACGCTTCAATGACCTGGAGACCGGTCGGGTTTTCTGGGGACAATGGGGTGGCTTGAATGATGTGACCCGCAACCGAAGCGTAGTACTCGGCTTTGACCCCGTAGAGTTTGGTTTCGGTGGAATCGGTGGTGGACAAGAAATAGACCTGCGCGCTCGTAATCTCCGGGCTACTACTGAAGTCGGTTATTCCTTGAGTAATCGTGCCTACCGGCATCGCATTATGGCTACCCACGCCAGCGGCCTGAACGAAGACGGTTGGGCCTGGGCATTCTCTGCTTCGCGTCGCTGGGCTGAGTCCGGGGGCTACGTTAAGGGTACACCCTATGATGCTGTCAGCTACTTCATTAGCGTCGATAAGAAGTGGGACAGAAACGCACTCAACATGGTCGTGCTGGGCGCACCTAGCCGTCGTGGTCGCTCTACGGCTAGTGTCCAGGAGATTTATGATCTGGCCGGTACCAATTACTACAATCCCAATTGGGGCTACCAAAATGGAGAAGTACGTAATGCCCGGGTAAGTAACTACCACCAGCCCATCTTTATGCTGCGCCACGACTTTGATCCTAGCGAAACCTTCAGCCTCACGACCAGCGTGGCCTTCCAGACGGGTAGAGGCGGAAGTTCTGGCCTAGACTGGTTTGAAGCACCTGACCCCCGCCCGGATTATTACCGTAAGTTGCCTTCTTGGCAGCAGGATCCCGTACTGCAAAATGCCATCTCCGATGAGTGGGGGCGTAATCCGGAAGGTATTGGTCAGCTCGACTGGGATCAGATGTACGACGTCAACCGAACCAGCTTACAAACGGTAAATGGAGTTACTGGCCTCCGGGCACGCTACCTGGTCGAAGACCGCCGTAATGACGTAACCCGCTCAGGTATCAATAGTCGCTTCCGCTGGCTGCTAACTGATCGTACTACCCTGACCGGTGGACTCAACTACAGTGCCCAAATCACCGATTACTACAAGGTGGTAGACGATCTGCTCGGCGCTGACTTTACGGTCAATATCGACCGCTTTGCCGCCTTCGACTCCTCGGCCACCAGTAATTTTGTCCAGAATGACCTGGATAATCCCAACCAGATCATCCGCGAAGGAGACCGCTTTGGGTACGATTACGAGTTGCACTCTCGTCAGGGACAAGCCTGGCTACAGTTGAAAACGCAACTGTCCAACTTCGACTTCTTCGTGGGCGGTTCAGCGGGTTTCAGCAACTTTTTCCGGGATGGTAAGCTGCGCAATGGTCGCTTTCCAGATTCCAGTCAGGGAGAAAGTGAAAGTGCCACTTTCAACACTTTTGGGGTGAAGGGAGGTAGCACTTACAAAATTAACGGTAGAAACTATCTACTATTAAACGGTAGCTATCAAGAGCTGGCGCCTAACTCTAGAGACGCTTTTGCCAGTCCGCGAACCCGAAATCAGCTCGTGCCCAACCTGACCAATGAGAAGATATTCAGTGTCGAGGGGGGCTACCAACTCCGCACGCCCTTCGTCAATGGTCGACTGATGGGCTACTACAGCACCGTCCAAGATCAGATCGAAAATCGCAGCTTGTTCCTTGATAACGCCATCCGTCTGGAAGACGGCAGTACCACGGGGGGCTTTGTGAACTACATCACCCAGGGTATCGATACCGAATACCGTGGTCTGGAAGCCGCCTTGTCGGTCAAGCTCAATACCTTATTCACGGCTACGGCAGTAGCGGCGCTGGGCAGTTACAAGTATACTTCCCGGCCTACCATTACGACCTTCCTGGATAACGATGCGACGACCTTCGAAAGTCCTACGGTCTACGTCGAGAACTTCTTCGTGCCCAATGGCCCACAAACGGCTTATTCTTTCAAACTGGAGTACAACTACAACTTCATGTTTTTGACGTTGGCGGCCAATTTCTGGGCCGATCAGTACCTGGATTTCTTCCCTTCTCGCAGGACCCTGGACGCCGTTACCTTCGTGCAGAATCCTACGGTGGCGCAGGAAGCGCTGGACCCCGATGGGGCACTCTTCCAGCAGATCGTGCGGCAGGAACGTCTGGATCCAGCCTGGACCCTGGATTTCTTTGGGGGCAAGTCCTTTAAGATCAATGAGCAGTTTATCTTCATCAATGTTGGTGTCAATAATATCCTGGATAAGCAGGATATCCGCACCGGTGGCTTTGAGCAAAGCCGCTTCGACTTTGAGGGTAAGGATGTCGATCGTTTCCCCAATCGCTACTTCTACGGCTTTGGCCGTAACTACTTCATTTCACTGGAATTCCGCCTCTAAACCCCGCTAGCAATTTTCTTTCTCCTAAGGAAGAATTTGTACTTCCGCTGGTGTTCCCCTCGCGGTTCAACCTGCGGAAGTCTAAAAAAAATAAAAAATGACTAAGTACTTCTTTTACCTCTCCTGCCTGATTCTGACCCTGGGTTCGGCCTGTGTGTTTGAAGAATTTGACGAACCGCCCATCCGCGATCTGGCTCGTCTGGATGGTAATATTAATATTGAGCAGCTCAAGGCCTTGCACGCGCTGGGTACGCCGGGTGATGCCATTCCTGCCGGAAGTATTCTGGAGGCAGTAGTAGTCGCTAATGACGAAGGCGGTAACATCTTTAAAGAACTCTACATCCAGGACGAAACTGGAGGGGTTCTTATGCGCCTCGACCTAGTCGGTCTGAACGGTTCTTTCCCCGTTGGAACGCCGGTGGCCGTTCGCTTGGATGGACTATTTGTAACCGATTTTGCTGGAAAATATCAACTAGCAGCCAACGCAGAGGGTGATCGCGTACCGGAAGCCTTGGTGTTGAGTACAGTTTTGGTAAATGCCGAGCCCGTAGAAGTCACGCCTACGCTGCTAACCATCGACCAGCTGAACGACGAAGCTACTTTTCAACGCTACATCAGTACACTGGTCGAATTTGAGGGCCTACAGTTCGTGACCAGCGATGCTGGCGTACCCTTTGCTGATGTGGTCAATAACCAGTCGCTCAATCGTACCCTGCGCGATTGCTTCGGTAATGAGTTAGTCACCCGTAATAGTTCCTTCGCGGAGTTTGCAGCCGATCTGACCCCTACCGGAAATGGTAATGTGGTCGGTATTCTGTCAGCGTTCAATGATACCCGCCAAGTAACTATTCGTTTGCCCCGCGACTTAATGCTGAGTGGTAACCGTTGTGGCATTTCCGTAGGTGGTGAGCTGATCAGTATTGCTGACGTGCGCAGCCAATTCAGCGGATCACAAACAACTGTAAGCAGTAACTCTAAGATTCGCGGAGTGGTGATTTCTGACCGGACGACCAACAACCTCAACAGCCAAAACCTCTTCTTGCAGGATGGCGATGCTGGTATTCTGGTACGCTTTGACGACGATCATAACTTCAATCTGGGCGAAGAACTGGAAGTATCGGTGAGCGACCTAGAACTGAGTGAGTTCAATGGCCTGTTGCAGATCAATAATACTCCTTTAGACAACGCGGTATCGCAAGGGCCGGGCACTTTACCGGATCCCTTCCTAGTCGACATTACAGACATTAATGCCAATCCGGAGGCCTACGAAGGCACCCTGATTCGTATCGAAGGTGCTACCCTGAGCGGTGGCGGCACCCTGGGCGGTAACCTGACGGTCAATGACGGAACGGGCTCCATCCCGCTGTTTACTTTCAACAGCGCCACCTTTGCCAATAACGCTACTCCCAGTGGGGAGATTGAAATGGTCGCTATCGTTTCGGATTTCAACGGTGTGCAGCTGTCGATTCGTGGCCCCGGCGATCTGGAAGGTGGTACTATGGGCGGTGGTGACCCCGAGCAGATTGACATTATTGAGCTGCGGAATTTAGCTTTAGGTGGCGCTGCCAGTGCACCGAGCAATCGCTTTATTCGGGGCGTAGTCGTGTCTGATATCGACAATGAAAATACTACTGGAAGAAATTTAGTAATTCAAGATGGTACAGGTGGTATCGTGGTTAGGTTTGCCGATGTACACAATTTCGCCCTTAATGAAGATGTGCGGATAGATGTAAGCAGCATGGAACTGAGTGAGTTTAATGGATTAGAACAGGTTAATAATGTTCCCAACAGTAATGCTGTCAGCTTTGGTCCTGTAGATGCCCCCACGCCGCGGTTAGCTACGGTTCAGGAGATTCTGGATAACGGTGAAGACTGGGAAAGTACGGTGGTAACCATCGAAGGCGCAACCATCAGTGGGGGTACCACCTATGGTGGAGGCTTGACGGTCAGCGATGCTACGGGGTCCATTGATATGTTTACCCGTTCACAAGCCTCCTTTGCTGGAAGCTCCATTCCCAGCGGGACGGTTAACCTGACTTGTCTCATTTCGGAATTTAATGGCCGTCAGGTCTTTATCCGGAATACTGATGACGTGAACTAAGTTCCCTGCGAGAGAAAGTAAGCAGCCAGATATTGAACGGGGCATTTACCACCAAGCTTGGTGGTAAATGCCCCGTTTGGTTTTTAGTACGATCTTTTTTCCGCCTCCTGCGTTGAAGAGAAGGCCCATTAGACTAAATGATAATGCCCCCTACCAAGCGATCTCCTGACCTCTTCCATTTCAAAAACTTCAGCATTCGGCAGGATCGCTGTGCGATGAAAGTCAATACCGATGGCATCCTGCTAGGCGCTTGGACGCCGTTGCCGGAGCAGCAGGAAGCGCGGGTGTTGGATATTGGTTGTGGTACGGGTTTGATTGCGCTTTTACTGGCCGAGCGTCTGCCCCAAGCTAGGGTAGTGGCGGTGGAGATCGATGCTGCGGCCGCGGAGCAAGCTGCGGAGAATGTATTGGCTTCTCCCTACGCTGATCGCATTGAGGTCATTCCACAGGCCATTCAAAGTTACCTGGCCGCTAATCGAGGCCCGGCTAACTTGACGGACTCTGCCTTCGATCTGATCGTTTCCAACCCGCCCTTTTTTAGTGGTGGGGTACTGAGCGATCAGGCCAATCGTACGAATGCCCGCCACACGCTTAAGCTCTCCCATAGTGACCTGCTAGGAGCAGTGCGGGACCTACTCTCACCAGCTGGCCGCTTTGCCGTCATTTTACCGTTGATCGAAGGCCTGCGCCTGATTGAATTGGCGGCCTCTTACGGTTTATGTCTGGAGCAAAAGCTGGAGGTGCGCCCCCGCCGGGGTAAATCAGTACACCGCTTGCTGCTCTGCTTTCGCAAGGCTAATCGGCAGATCGCTGCTGCTGAAGACCTGTCAGCACTGGACGAACGACCAAGGCAAGAGCTGGTCCACTATGAAACGGATAACCGCTGGACGGAAGAGTTTCGGGCCTTGGTCGCCGATTACTACCAGAAGCCTTCCTGAATACCACTCAATTAGTCAGCTAGATTTTATGGATTCGGACATTTTATGCGTCAAGAAGTAACATTTCGCAGCCAAAACAAATAGATGGCTGTACCCCTGGTAGTTGAAAGATGCATCTATAACTATGGTTATATTTTGCTGTTTAGACTTTCATTTTGCTATTAAGGGGACTATTTTTCGGTAAAAGCACTGAATCCATAATTTATGTCATCCACCAACATCCTCCTCATGGGAGGTACGCCTATCTTTCGCGCAGGCTTAAAAGAAGCACTGGGACGCTTTTTTCCCCAGCTTAGCTTCAGTAATCAAACAGAGGGCTTCGAATACACACTGAGCATTTATGCTTGTGATAAGTCTTCTTGTGCCGAAGAAATGGTCCGCTTAAAACATTTTTTAAAGCAGGTGGCTCAGGCGCCCGTCCTCATTATTGGTGGTTATTTAAAGATGAACTTTGCTAAACGACTCTTACAAGCTGGCGCCTCCGGTTACTTACTCCGCGATGCCGAACCCGATCAGCTGGAAGAGGCCGTCCGATGTTGCCTAACCGGCAGTACTTACCTCGACCCCATTCTGCAGGAAAGCTGGATGAAAAAGCAATTGGGGTTGCCCGCTGCATTGCCCGTAGAATTGACCCGACGTGAAAGAGAAGTCCTACAACTTATTGTCGAAGGTCTTACTACCGACGAAATCGCTGCACAGCTTTTCATCAGTCGTTGTACAGTAGAAACTCATCGCGCTAATATTTTGGGTAAACTAGGGGTGCGTAATGTGGCGGGTATTGTACGGGAAGCTATCCGTCGCGATCTCTGTATGTACTGAGCAGGACCATTCAAAATCAATGCTTTCCCCACTGGATAAACGGGTAGACTGACAAGTTACCAGCAACTAAAATCCGTGCAACGAACCGCAGGTGAGTGGTGATCCGCTTCAATGCCGCTCCCCACCATTAGCTCAACTCACTGACGCTTTAACCATCAAACCCACCAAGCGCTACTCCCCAATAAAAAAGATCTGCGTCCAAAAAAAGTGTTTAATAATGTGTGCTGCTACGCAGCCTTTTTTAGCCCGCAGATTTTAGCTGATCACGCAGATTTGGCGCAGATGTTGGCCTGGGCCAACTTATGGCCAGAGAGCAGGAGTTTCAGTAGCATTTTACTGATTTCTTTCAAAGGGATGTTAGCTGCATTGGATGTAGAGCTGATCAAAATAAAACTGAAGTTTTATGCGCAGATTTTCTCCACTGGATAAACGGGTAGACTGACAAGTTACCAGCAACTAAAATCCGTGCAACGAACCGCAGGTGAGTGGTGATCCGCTTCAATGCTGCTCCCCACCATTAGCTCAGCTTACTGACGCTTTGACCGTCAAACCCACCAAGCACAACCCCTTAATAAAAAAAGATCTGCGTCCAAAAAAAGTGTTTAATCGTGGCCAAGTGCTGCTGCGCAGCTTTTTTAGCCCGCAGGCCACACCAATCTTCTTCCCTGGAATAAGACTATGCACTAGTTGAAAACCACTATTTTTTGATTTCCGTGTTTCCGAGGATTCCTCCCAGATATGCAGGCAGCATTTTTGTTGCAACCCAAACACCAACCTACCCATAATCCCACATGGCCCTCGTCCAAGATAACGTAGCCCACCTCCTGGAAGGCGTAAGAGCCTTTTTACAGACCCAACTGACCGCTCTGCTCGATGAGCAAGTGGACACGGTGGTACTGGACAATATCGGTCGTCCTAACCTAGACGCTGCTCCTAACCTGATTGATGCCACGGTCATTACTCTGGTCCGAATGGAAGAGGACGCCAGCCGCAAAGCACAGCGCAATTTTCGTACGCTGCCGCCAGCCGCCGCAGGCGCTCCGCCCGGGATAATTAAGCGCAACCCACCAGTAACCCTCAATCTATATTTACTGATTACGGCCAATCACACGGCCTATAGTACCGCACTCCTGGTGCTGAGCGAAGTCATTGCTGCTTTCCAACGCTTCAACATCCTTACTGAAACGGAACTCAACAATCTGCCTGCCGATGCGGTCTTTGCTAGTCGGCGCTTGAAATTTAGCTTGATGTCTCCCTCTTTCGAAGAACTGAATCACCTCTGGGGCATGCTGGGTAGTAAGCAGTTACCGAGCGTATTGTACATGGCGCAGTCCGTAGAGATCGAATACATCCCGGACGAGGACATTACCGGAAGCCCGATTGTGGATATCCAGCTCAACGAAACCATTAATTAGTCATGGCCTTTCAAATCAGATACGAGACGGTCCTGACCCTACGCTGCTGGCATCCCGCTTATCTGGGGGAAGCTGCAGGTTTAGTACCTGTTTCTGGCCCCTTGACGCCCCGGCAGGAGTATGACTACCTGCGCTACGATTTACGCACTGCTTTGGAAATTCGCCCTACGGAAGTGGGCGCAGCCTACCTCAAAAGACGCGGCCTTCGCTGGTTGCCCACCCCACAAGGTGGCTTTTTGGTGGGCCCAGAAAATTATACAGAAACGGACACTTCTCAGCTCTTAGAGCTGGGTTTGTATCCCACCAGCGGTGATTTTGCCGCCCGTACCGATTTTGGTACCAACGATATCAACGGCCGCTATTTCCGCCTTGGAAATAATGGTGAGGCGCCAGCCGCCGCCTTCAATTTAAATGACCCCATCAGTCGCCTCCTCAATTTTGAGGCCCGCCCCGCTACAGTTGACCCGACGGCCTTTGGCGTCATCCAATTGGAACCAGCAGGCTGGACAGGTTCAGCCTTTGACCTCTACTTTTTAGAAAATACCAATCCATGACCAACTACCGCGCCCCCGGCGTCTACGTCGAGGAAATATCCACTTTCCCGCCCTCGGTGGCCGCTGTCGAAACGGCTATTCCAGCCTTTATCGGCTTTACGGTTCGTCGCCCAGAGCGTCCACTGCCTCCGGGTGTCAGTGCGGGAGATTTGCCCGAAGAAGATCGCGACCCTCATCCGGTTAAAATCAGCTCACTGCTCGAGTTTGAGGAGTTGTTTGGAAGAGGACTTCCGCAGGTCGTCACCTCCGTTGAACTCGATGCTAATTTACAATTCGTACGGGCTAACCTGGAACAGACCTTTTTCCTCTACGACGCTGTGCAGTTGTTCTACGCCAACGGCGGGGGAGATTGCTACATCGTGTCGATTGGCCCCCTTTTGGACGACAGTCTAGATATTGATACACCCGGAGCGGCAGCCTTTAATGCAGGTATCACGAGCTTAATCAGCTGGGACGAACCCACGATTTTGCTCTTCCCCGATGCGGTGTCATTAAGTGGTGGCACTCACCCGATTTATGGTATTCAGGATAATGCCCTGGCACACTGCCAGACGCAAAAAGACCGGGTCACTATCCTAGATCTTCCGCTTGATGCTACCGACGGCGCCGATTTTCGTAATACCACGGGGATGGTCGGTTTAACCTACGGGGCTGCTTATACCCCCTGGTTAGAGGCCGCATTAGTAAAACCATTTAATGCCCGGGTACTGGGCGCCTTAGCTGCGGTGTTCGATGCCGGCGGTGGTCCCCAAACGCTGTCTGCCCTCCTTAATGCTGAAGAACAAACGCTGCTCAATACTGCTGTAACGGCAGTAGGAGATGAAGATATAGCTGCTGCCGAGGCGGCCTTATTCGAAGCTTCCTCTACCTATCGTTCTATCCTGCGTGGGCTGAACAGTACCCTTATTGCTAACCCACCTTCCGGTGCAGTAGCTGGCTTATATGCGCTGACGGATCGTACGCGCGGTGTCTGGAAAGCACCCGCCAACGTAAGTGTGAATGCCATCAGCGGTCTGACCAATGTCTTCACCCAGGGAGAATTAGGGAACTTAAATATTGACCCCGTTAGTGGCAAGTCGATCAACGCCATCCGCTTCTTTACCGGGCGTGGCAATCTGGTCTACGGTGCTCGAACGCTGGCTGGTAACGACGGCGAGTACAAGTACATTTCCGTACGCCGATTGATGAATATGCTGGAGGAATCCATCCAGAAAGCCACCCAGCAATTTGTCTTTGAACCCAATGACGCCAATACCTGGACGAGAGTCAAGGCAATGATCGAAAACTTTCTGGCCTTGCTCTGGCGAGACGGAGCCCTTCAGGGGGCCAAACAAGAGCATGCCTTCCGCGTGGCGGTTGGTCTGGGGCAGACGATGAGCCCCCAAGATGTTCTCGACGGCCGAATGATCGTCGAGATCGCAGTGGCTCCAGTCCGTCCGGCAGAATTTATCATCCTGCGCTTTATGCAGCACTTACCCATTAGCTAAAAACGCCCAATCTATGTTACCTAATCTCAACGTACCGGGCGTTTACGTCCAGGAAATTACCACCCTGCCACCTTCAGTGGCCGCTGTAGCAACGGCAATTCCTGCCTTCTTGGGCTATACCGAAATTACTACCGATGCTAATGGCGACTCTCTCATTGATGTGCCCGTTCGCATCAGTAGTCAAAAGGATTTTGAAGCCATCTTTGGCTTCGGCCCAGAACTGTTAGTGAGTGAAGCGGAACTAGACGCTAACAGCAGCTTTATTCGTTCCGATTTGCGAGTACGCTACCATCTCTATAATGCCATTCGACTCTTTTACACCAATGGAGGAGGAGAATGCTTTATTGTATCTACGGGGGGCTACTCCTACACCGGCGGTGGCGACGCTGAAATTGTAGCTGCAGACTTCACGGGGGCTGGTCGGGCACTGGATGCCATTTCACGAGTAGATGAGCCCACCCTTTTGCTCTTCCCCGACATGGCGGCCGTTTCTGATGAAGCAGTCCTGGCAAGCGTACAACAACAAGCCTTATTGCAGTGTGGCGATTTACAGGATCGATTCACTATTTGTGATACTCTCCAAGGAGATACGATTCAACGTATTGGCGATCCACCAGGACAAAATCTCCGCGATGAGATTGGGGTGAATCAGCTGAGCTATGGCGCTGCTTATACACCCTGGTTAGCGGCTTCTTTATACCATCCAGTCGACCTTACGCTGCTGGAAGGCTTAACTATCCAGCGAGCCGATGGGACTAGCCTGGTTGGTTTTGATCACACCGAATTGCATAATGACGATCCAGACATTGAACGACTGCTTTTGGTCTTTGCTATTGTTGGTGCCCATAATACCATTCAGGATACGGATCCTGCCGATGCCAGTGCGCTGACAACGGCTCTGGACGCAATGGAGGCAGATCCACCACTCAATCCAATCCCCGCTGATTTGACGACTGCTCGTGGCCCTTTAGATACGGCCATTGGCAATTATGTACAGGGCGATGCTCCTAGTCGAGAGGCTTTAGCAGCGGCTTTTGCCGATTACCAGGCTGCGTTAGTTATTGCCTTTGATCCCGATGCCAATTTGCGCCGCATTTTTCCTGTCTACGGAACGATTGCGAATGGCATCGAAAACGATACTACTTACCATCCACCTTCTGGGGCCGTTGCTGGAGTGTATGCCCGCGTTGATGATCAACGAGGGGTATGGAAAGCGCCAGCTAATGAAAGCATTACCGGGATTTTAGGCCCAGAGGTGCGCTATACGCAGAGCCAGTTACAGGATCTCAATATCCATCCAACGGGTAAGTCCATTAATGCCATCCGCGCCTTTACGGGTAAAGGAACGCTAATTTTTGGAGCGCGCACGCTGGCCGGCAATGATGGTGAATATAAGTACGTACCCGTTCGTCGCCTCTTAATCTTTCTGGAAGAGAGCATTAAGAAGGCTTGTGAGGCCTTTGTCTTTGAGCCCAACGACGCCAATACCTGGCTGCGCGTTCGTGGCTTGATCGAAAACTTTCTCAACCTCCAATGGCGGGCTGGTGCCTTACAGGGCGCTCGTGCTGAAGATGCCTACCGCGTCGCCATCGGCCTAGGACAAACCATGACCGCAGATGATGTCACCAACGGTAGAATGATCGTCGAGATCAGTCTGGCACCGGTGCGTCCCGCTGAATTTATCATCCTCCGCTTTAGCCAACAACAGGCACAGAGCTAAATCAATCTGAACTACCAATTAACAATCAACAATCATGGCAAACTTACCCTTATTAAAATTTAGCTTCCTGGTGGAGTGGGGCGGTGAACGTGTTGGGTTTACCGAAGTAACGGGACTGGAGTCCAGCACCGAAGTGATCGAATACCGTGAAGGTGCCAGCCCAGTAGCCTCCAAGCAGAAGATGCCAGGCATGCTGGCCTACGGCAATATTACCCTGAAGCGTGGAGTCATCGGAGCTGATTCTGATTTCTACCTCTGGTTCAACTCCCACCAGTTCAATGCAACCGAACGACGGGACCTGACCATCAAATTGCTCAACGAAGCCCTCGAACCTGTCATGACCTGGCGTGCTATGAATTGCTTCGTCGTCAAGTACATGCCTTCTGAGCTCAAATCTGATGCTAATGAAGTAGCCATTGAAACTGTAGAGATTGCTACCGAAGGCATCTCCCAACTAACCTAAAATCATGGCTGATACTTCCTTCGCAGTAGGTTTTCACTTCAGCGTCCACTTCGGCTTCGACCGGGGAGATGAAGACATCCGCTTTCAGTCCGTAAGCGGACTAGGAGTAGAGTATACCACGGAGACCATCGTAGAGGGTGGCGAAAACCGCTTTGAACACGTACTCCCGGTGAGAACCCAGTATTCCAACTTGGTCCTCAATCGGGCACTCGTCACGAATTCAGCTCTAGTGACCTGGTGTGAGGAAGCCTTTCGGGATCGCATCTTTCAACCCATTGATGTAACCATCCATCTACTCAATCCAGATGGCGAACCCCTACGTACCTGGCAAGTAGATCGAGCCTGGCCCATGAAATGGTCCTTCTCCGATTTCAACGCCGAGGAAAATAGCCTGGTCATCGAAACACTGGAATTGGCCTATCGCACCTTTCACCACAATTAATAATCAGAAGAATAGCCTCATTACCAATGGCTGAAAAACTACCAATGGACACTCAAAGGTCCTACGCTTCGCTTCAGACACTTCGAGGTCTGAACTAACGAACTACCCAACTAACAAGCTCCCAATCATGCCCGTAATCATCAAAGAATTGATCCTGACCCTGAAAGCCAACGAAGAACGGCAAGCGCCCATTACGCGTCAGCGGCCTGAGGAACGCTCGCAGGCTCAGAAGAAAGGACAGGATGCTTTGGTACGGGAAGCGGTCAATCAAACCTTAAAAATCCTCAAAAACAAAAAAGAACGCTAAGCATGCTCGGTCCACTCGAAAAGATGAAAATACTGGCCTTTAAGGACGCGGAACGCAAACAACCTGCATTACCGCCAGCCTTTCCTGTGCTGGTTAATCCGGAGAGCTATAGCATGGAACACGCCATCGAGTACGATGTAGACGAGACCGTGCGTGCCGAAGATGGTAGTGAAAGTACCAATACCCTTAAGTACAAAAAAACACCACCCTCAGTATTTAGCTGTGAGCTTCACTTCGACGCAAGCGGAATCCTCGATGGTATCCCCCGACCCGATATCGTTACGGAAACGGAACTCTTTAAAAAGTTCCTCTTGGGAGTAGAGTCGGAGACGCATGACATGCGCCACTTTACCTTGATCTGGGGCACCATGATCTTTAAAGGTAGAGTAACGGCACTCAACTATAAGTACAAATTGTTTACCTCCGACGGCCGACCGATTCGGGCAGTAGCTGAAGTGGCTTTTAAGGGGAGTTTCTCGGATTTAATTGGGAATCTGATCAATAATCTGCTTTCCCCTGATCTCACTCACCATCGGGTAGTCAGGGCCGGAGATACCTTAGCAAACCTTTGCCAGGAAATCTATGGCAGTACTCAGTATGTACAAGAGGTTGCAAGGGCCAATGAATTGGATAGTTACCGCAGTCTGCCAATCGGCAAAGAGCTGACTTTCCCACCCGTAAAAGTCCCGACGGCATGATTGCTTCCACCAGAGTCATACCCACTACTGCTCCCGCTACTTCAGTCAGCTTCACTGTCCTGAGTAATGGCAACGATTTAGGTCCTGCTTTACCAGTCCTAAGTATTGTTATTGACCGGGAAATCAACCGCATACCAACAGCTACGCTAATTCTTCAGGATGGTAGTCTGGCCGATCAAACCTTCCCGCTTAGTGAAAGTGGACAGTTTGACCCCGGTACTGAAATAGAAATCAGCCTGGGCTACCAAGGTACTAATGAGTCGGTTTTTAAAGGGATAGTTACGGGGCAACGTATCCAGCTGAATGGCGGAAAAACCCTACTGGTCATCAACTGCAAAGACGCAGCTTTCAAAATGACGATCAACCGCGCTAGCCGCTTTTTTGAAGAACAAAGTGATGCGGATGCCTGGAACAGCTTGATCAATGAGGCCGGCCTTGAAGCGGATGTCTCAGGGGCCACGGAAATCACGCCTGATCTAGCTCAACATCTCAGCACCGATTGGGACTTTATCATCAGTAGAGTAGAGGCCAAGGGCCTGGTTGCAAGCGTAGAAGATGGTAAAATCACCATCAAAAAACCTGAATTGGCAACTACCCCAAGTCTAAAGTTGGAGTATGGCGCTAACCTCATTGATTTTGAAGCAGAGATTGATGCTCGCTATCAATTTAATGAGGTGAAAAGCTACGCCTGGAGAGCACCCGAAGATGAGACCGTAGATGAAACGAATCCGCCCTCCGCACCAGGCTTTTCTACCGAATATCCTACGGACCAACTCGCCGAAGTACACGGCCAGCAACCTTACAAGCAAGTTCAGGGTGGGGGAGTGCAAGTTCAGGAATTGATCGATTGGTCGGCCGCTACTGCTCGCTTTAGTAGCCTGAGCCGCCTGCGGGGAACAGCTAGTTTTCAAGGTTCCTCGGTTCTCCAAGTTGGAGATACTATCGAGTTAGATAAACTAGGTGCTGTCTATAACGGTCCCGCCTATGTATCTGGCTTACGACATGAGCTAAGCGCTGGTAGGTGGACGACCACCGTACAGCTCGGCCTACAACCCGAACGTTTTACGGAGCGCTATGCAGTTAATGCCCCTCCTGCTGGAGGCTTACTGCCCGCTACCAGCGGCTTACATATCGGAACAGTTGTGCAAATGCACGATGACCCAGCCGGTGAAGAGCGTATTCAAATTACCCTACCGGCTACAGCTCCTGAAGGTGCAGGCAACTGGGCGCGATTGGCTACGGGCTTGGCTGGCAATGAAGCTGGCCTCACTTTTCGTCCCGCAGTAGGTGATGAAGTCGTCGTCGGTTTTTTACACGATGACCCCCGCTTTCCCATTATTCTGGGCTGCTTACACGCTTCAGGCCGACCAGCCCCCTACCCACCAACCGAAGACAACGACCAGACGGGCTACCAAAGTCGAGGAGGGCATCAATTGCTTTTCAACGACACAGAAGAATCCATTTTACTGGAAAACCCGTCCGGAGACAAATTAGAATTGCTGGGGAAAGACGGGACCATCAAACTGGAAGATCAAAATGGAAACAAAATCGAAATGACCAGCTCTGGGATCCTAATCGAAACGCAAGGCGATTTAGAACTCAAAGCCACCGGCTCCATAAAAGTAGACGGTACCCAGGTCGAAATTAACAGCTCCGCTACTGGGAAATTTGAAGCAGGAGCTACCCTCACCCTTAAAGGGGCAATGGTACAAATAAACTGATTTATGCCACTAGCAGCTAGACTTGGAGACATGCACACCTGCCCCTTAGTAACTGGGGTGGTGCCACACGTTGGCGGACCCGTTGCCGGGCCGGGGGTGCCAACCGTATTGATTGGTGGAATGCCAGCCGCTATTGTTGGGGATACCTGTACCTGTGTGGGCCCGCCAGATACGATTGTCGCTGGCTCCGCCACCGTAATGATCGGCGGCATGCCGGCAGCAAGAATGGGCGATACGACCGCTCACGGTGGCACCATTGTTTTGGGTTGTCCAACAGTAATTATCAATTAAAAGTAAGTCATGAACCAGGATTATCTCGGTACCGGTTGGAGCTTTCCCCCAGAATTTTCTCGGGCTACTGGCAGTCTGCGCATGAGTAGTGGACCCCAGGACGTAGCCGAAAGCCTGCGTGTTTTGGTTAGTACGCTACCCGGCGAAAGAGCCATGCGTCCAGATTTTGGGGCGGCCTTTCAGGATTTGCTTTTTGAAAGCATGGACACCACGACCCAGACGCAGTTCTTCGATCGCATTCGGGTGGCGCTGCTGGAATACGAACCACGAATTGTGGTCGATAAGCTCGAACTAAACACAGATTTTCTGACAGAAGGTCGGGTGGAGCTATTGGTTGATTATCGAATCCGCTCCACCAATAATCGCTACAATTTTGTCTTTCCTTTTTACCTGGAGGAAGGCAGTCTGATTGATCAAATCTAAGCCCTAACCACCTATGCCTACCTCCGCGAACGATCCCACGCGCAATCCGCACCCACTCCCCCCCGATGGTCGTCATCAGGGTGGGCGCCTGCCGGCTGCCCTGGCTTCGGATTATGTGTTGGTAGACGAAAAATCGGCAACCGACTGGGTCGAATTAGCCCGGCGCTTGGCCAGGCATCTCAACTACTTTGATGCTACCAATACCACCAATGGTGATTGGTCGCCCTTTTACGATAAACAACCCGTAGTTGCAGCAGCCAGATTATTAGCTTGGCCCTTCGCTCGGCTGGGACAGCGCTTTGCGGAATACCGGGAATTGATTGAAGATCAGCAAGGAACTATCCCCAAAATCCAGCTACTGCATGGCCTTTTTGACCTACTCAGCTCGACCGTTGTTAATCTGGATCGTTTGACGGATCGCCTGGTGCGAAACACTCCCCTGAGAAATCGCGCGGAGGCCTTGATTGAGCACCAGCTAGCTCCGGCTTTTGCCCGTTGGTTAGCTTACTACCGGGCGGCTGCACCCGTATATTTTACCGCCCTGGGTGTTGATGAGGTGCCCACCTACCTGCGAGATGTTTATGCTGCTGGCGGGGAATTGCTGAGTACTCAGGATTTGATCGCTGGGCTTATCCCACTGGATGCACGCTGGACCCAGGGTAGCAGCTGGTCGGATTATCTACTCGAAATTGGCACCGACGAACTGGTCTACGGTGATAGTCCTGTCTTAGCTCAGGCCGATCAGCAGATTATTCATGCTTTAGGACACGTATTTTTCCACGGCATTTATGAGGCTTTCGTCAGCTCCGGATTGCACCTGGCTACTCAGGCCATGTCGGAATGGCAACGATTACAGACAGACTCTTCCAATGCACCCCATCTTGCCCTCCTGTTGGCTTTTCTGGAAATGCGGGAGCAGCAAAGGTCTATGCTAAATGCTTTGAGTGATCAGCATCTTGATTTTTACTACCGCAGGTCTTTACGTACCCAACCAGCATCAGCGGTTGAACCCCGTGCTTTTTTAGCCCTTGAAGCACGCAAGAACTTACCACCCACCTATCTGCCGGAAGGGTCCCTCTTCCGTGGCGGGAAGGATGAAGCAAGTGGACTAGACCGTCAGTTTAGTAGTACATCTGCTATTACCGTCGGCCTGGCCAGGCTAGTAGAACAACGTGCCATCTTCAAAGTGGCAAATGATCCTGCTATTTATGATTTCCCCGGAGAAAATCGCTCGATCTTCTCTACTGCAGACCGTGGCAGATTGTACGCAGCTACTCAGGTTACAAGCCTGGATGGATTAGGAGAAGAAGATCTTCCCGAAGATCAGCAGGGCTGGTACCCCTTTGGGCACCAAGTAGACAGCGGCGGCCAATTGCAGCTAGGCATGCAAGAAGCCAGAATTGGTCTTGCGGTAGCTTCTCACTACCTATACCTTAAAGAGGGTAGTCGTACCATAACTTTTCAGTTTACAGGATTTAAGCTTTGGCTGCTGCCAGGTATTGAGTTAAAGGTTCTCCTTACCACGGAAGAAGGCTGGTTGGAGAAACGAGCTACGATAAATGGCAGCTACCAGCTAGTTGTTAGCTTGACCACCGATGAAGCAGCAATACTGCCTTATAACGAAGAGATTCATCAGCAGGGCCTGCCCGTTCGCGATCCAGTGGCTCGCATCGAATTAGCTCACGACGCCGGTGACTATGCCTATCACCAGTTGCGACAGGTGAAGTTGAGTGATGTCTACTTAGGATTGGTGGTAAATGGTGTACGGGAATTAGCGCTTTCCGGCAGTGCCGGGGTCATTGACTCCTCCCAACCCTTTTTTCCCTTTGGCCCCGCGCCAGTTAGCAATGAAGTACTGCATGTGGGTAGTAAAGAGGTCTTTCAAAAAGCTGGAGCCGATCTCAACTTGAATTGGGCCTGGAAGGTCACGCCCGCTAACCAAATCGTAGAATTAAGAACGCTTAGAACCGGAACCTTCACTGGCCCGCAGGCTAATATTTGGCTCAATAACCAAAACGGTCCACAAATCCTAGCAAGCGAAGATGTCATACCCCCCGACTATTCCCCTAATAGCAATTATCAAGCTGGAGCACCCAGGGGTTATCTAAGGCTTAGATTATTAGGAGAGTGGGGACACAGTACTTATGCTAGTGAGTTAGCTCAATGGACTTCCTTAGCCGCATCAGGTGAGGATATGACGGATAATCCAATCCCACCGCCGCCACCCGAACTACAGTTCTCAGAGATCTACTTTGACTATGAGGTGGATGCAGCCGACCTAACAGCTCGTTCTGCTCAAAGATCTAGTACAAAGTACTTTCACCTCACGCCTTTTGGCGTAGCAGAACCGCTTGAAAACGCTGCTGGTCGTTTCCCTTTATTTCCAGAGGTATTTGCTAATGGAGACTGGAGCACTGACGCAGCAGCTTTGTACTTAGGTTTTGAAAATTGGGAACCCGGCAGTCAACTGAGCCTACTTATCCAAATAGAAGAAGGGACAGCCGATCCTTTATTAGAAAAACCCGATAATCATCTCAATTGGCATTATCTAGACGATAACGACTGGCAATCCTTCCCCGCCGAAAATTTGCAGGATAACACCGATGGTCTGTTGCGCTCCGGATTGGTACGGCTCGATCTGCCAGCTAATGTAAAGCGGGATAACCTCCGCTTTGGCGATGGCTTAAGCTGGCTACGCCTAAGTGTCAATGAGAAAACAGCTGCGGTGAACCGCATCCGGGGGATTCACCCTCATGGGGTAGAAGTCGTGCAAATCTTTGAGGAGGGGCAGTCGGCTACCAATGAGCCCTTGCCAGCAGCTACAATCAGTAGCCTTACTCAGCCACTAGCCGGAATAAAAAAAGTAGAGCAATTCTACCCATCCTTTGTTGGGAGTGCACCGGAAAGCCGGGACACCTATTTCAGTCGTTTGAGCGAACGACTACGCCACAAAGATCGGGGGATCACTGAGTGGGATGTAGAACACTTGATCCTACAGGCTTTTCCCGAGGTAGAGCGCATTATCTGCTTGCAGCATGTAGAATTCAGACCTCTGGAGACTCCAGGCAGCTACGTCTATCACGAACTCCGAGCAGGGCACTTTACGGTTATACCGCTCGGTCGATCAGGTAGTGAAGGTTTGCGTCCCTACCTCAGCTTAAGTACCCGTGAACAAATCGAAAGCTTCCTCTTAGCCAGAATCAGTTGTCAGGCTACTCTGCACCTACGCAATCCACTCTTCGAAGAAGTTCAGGTGGTGACTGACGTCAAGTTTTTAGTTGGAACGGACGAAGCCTGGGCACTGGGGCAAATACAGTTGGACATCATCGACTTTATTTCACCCTGGCACGATGAAGGACTGGCGGGCCTGGACTTTGATGCAGAAGTCCATCAGTCAGCTGTGGTGAATTTTATTGAAGAGCTACCTTATGTAGATTATGTTAAAAACCTGATTTTAAAGCATTTATCAGATGCTTCTCAAAATGGGTCAGAGCGCATCAAATCCACTAAGCTAGTCAGTGTACTTGCCGCTGCACCGCAGCATTTGATCAACCCTGTTTACGGGGATAATCAGTTGGGGGCAGTAGAAGTATGTACACCCGTTCGACGGGCGAGTCGCCGAGCAGTAGTGACCATCACCGATAATCCCATTGACTAATGACTAAAGTAATTGACCCTCGGCAATCCCCATCAGCTGCGGCAGACTACGTCGCGCTGCGAGCGGCGGCCTATGCTGCCGTTGAGCGCTTGGCCAGTGATCAATGGACCGATTATAATGCTCATGATCCAGGAATTACGCTCTTGGAGCACTTTGCGGATGCACTCGCGGAGATCGGTTATCGTGGGTCTTTTGATATCGCCGATCTGCTTACCGGCCCTGGAGGTGGTGTAGATTACCGACAGCCTTTCTTTACGGCGCGTTACATTTTGACGAACGCACCGCTAACTAATGATGATTACCGCCGATTACTGATCGATAGCCTGGGCTTGAGTAATGCCTGGGTGATTTGTAAAAAATGCGCCTGCGGCCCTTCTCCTTACCCAGAATGTGCAGATGGAGAATTGAGCTATGCCCCTAGATGGCGAATTCGACCAGAACGTACAGCTGATGAACACGAAGCAGCCATCCAAATAAATGGCTTTACCGATGCGCTGATTCAATTTGCCCCCGATGATGAATTAGGAAATCTCAATAACAATCGGGTAGAAGGGCGCATTCTGGCTCCGGATGGAGCAGATAACTCCGTCCCCCTAGATGTAGAACTGCGCTTTCCGGAATGGCGAGACCTGGCGCCAGAAGCCTTCCGCTTAATGGGCAGCCCGGAAGCCAACTTGATCAGCTGGCAAATCGAACGCTTTAGCCGAGACCGGGTTTTGGACGAAGCAATTGATGCTGATGACCTCCGTCAAGGGCTACGTGATATCTTCTTTTTAGATCTCCGCCTGGAGGTAGCCATAGATGCTCAAACCATTGCACTGGAGTTACCAGAGGTTACCCTTCGCATTTGGCCCAAAGGTCAATTACCGGCAACCACTGATGGAGCAATTATAAGTGGCTTGCTGAGTGATAGTGATCTTACTCAGAGCTACCTACGCAAATTACAGGCACGGGCAAGTATGCTGGAGGTCACCTCCTTGCTACTACACGATAACCGTAAACTGGGCGAAGACTTTTGTCGCTACGATCGAATACGGGCCGAGGATGTGGCCGTTTGTGCTGACTTGCATTTGTTTCCATCGGCAGATGTGGAGTTTACGCTGGCCCAGTTTTATCGCACCCTTGAAGAGTTGCTTAATCCTGCTGTCCCCTTCCGGACGCTGGCAGAAATGGAAGCCGAAGGATATAGCACGGAAGATATTTTTAACGGACCACCTTTACAGCAAGGCTTTATCCTGCAGTCAGATCTGGATGCTTCGCAGCTGAGGTCCGAAATCTACGTCAGTGACCTGATCAATGCCCTGATGGATATTGAAGGAATCGCTGCGATTGAAGCACTTCGATTTACGGTATACGATGATGATGGCCGGCCGGTAGCACCTGCCCACGATTGGTGCATTCCCGTAAGCCCAGGGCGCTACCCCTCCTTATACATCGCGGCTAGTCAAGTTGCACCTTATAAGGATGGTTTACCGCTCCTGCCGCGTACCGCTGAATTGCAGGCGGTGCTTAACCAGCTGCGGGCCGAAGACCGGGCATTGGCCCTGCCCGTGCGGGATCTCGATTATCCTATCCCAAGCGGAAGGCACCGAGCTGCTCCTGAATTCCTGCCCGTGCAACGGACGCTACCCGCTACTTATGGCTTAAGCCTTGCTGGCCTGCCAGAGAATGCGTCCGACCTGCGGAAGTCCCAGGCCCAACAATTAGCGGCCTACCTCTTGCCGATGGAGTTCATCACTGCTGGTACAGCGGATCAATTGACCCATTTTGCCGACCTGTTCAGTACGGATGAAAACGTAGCCGATACCTATCAGCATCCCGATTTATTCGCCGCTGGCGCTCCTCTGGAACACCTGACTCCTTTGCTGGCTGACCCATTGAGTTTCCAATCGGTCCTGGCAGAATTGGTAGAAGATCAGGATGAATTCACTGATCGAAGGAATCGCTTTCTGGATCATATCCTGGCGCGTTTTGGTGAGCAAATTCAAAACTATCCGCTGCTGATCCATGATCAGGAATTGCGTCGTGCCTTTGGACCCGAAAAGCTGATCCAGGACAAAATTCGCTTCTTGCGCTTTTTACCGGAGATCAGTGCCCGACGTGGTATGGGCATCAATTACCGACTCGGGGAGGAGGTATGTGGCTACCGCAACCGCTCTGGAATAGGGGAGCGTATACGTCGCCTTCTGGGCATGGAAGATGTCCGAGCCTATTTCGAACTCGATACCCAGAAAACTTCCGAAGGCTGGCAAACGACCTACCGACTGGTTCATCCAGACGATGATAATGAACTGCTGGTTCAGAACCCTGCGCTCAACCCAACGCTCTTTTCTACCGCTCAAGAAGCGGAACGCACTAGCTGGGCTACGATCGAATTGCTCATCGAACGCAGTACGGATATCGCTAATTATCGGATCGACGGTGCGGATATATTCCTAACGGATTCGGAAGGACAGGACCTGGCCTTATTGTCTGTAGGGGTACTTGCGCAGGATCTAATCGACTTTCTAATAGCCCGTTTGGAGAAGGAACGCCTCTACGTAGTGGAGCACCTATTGCTTCGCCCAAAATTTCCGGGAGATGCTCTACTGGACGTTTGTCTGGCGGACGATTGCGACCACCAAGGATTGGAAGATCCTTACAGTTTTCGAATCACCTATCTCCTGCCGGCCAATGCTGCACCCTTCAGCACAGATATGGACTTGCGCCGCTATGCGGATCGTTTGATCCGTCGCGAAACACCTGTTCATTTGTTACCCAAGCTTTGCTGGATTAGCGATGACAAAGGAGAGAGTGAGTACACTCCCGAAGAATTGGAAGAGTTACTCGCTTCCTGCCAATGTCCTACACCCGATGAATTAGCACGTCAACTGAGTCGCTTTGAAGCCGTTTGGTGCCCTTGGCTTACCGCTAATGCCGCCTTTAACTGGATAGAGCGTAATGATGCCCTGGAAGCCGCCCTCTTGGAATGGCTGCCCGCTACGGCGACCCTTGCACAAGGGCGCTTACTATTGGGGTATTTCGGGGAGCGTTTCCGTCTATTAATTAAGCAGCTGGTCGATGATGAAACGGAGGTAAGTACCGTTATCGACAACTGGATGGATGGACTATGGCCCGATTTTGAAGATGATCTGAATCAAATCCAGCTCCGTGACCCAGCACTTTTTGCCGTCTGGGGATTGCCGGATCCAGCTGCACTGACCTCCCTGCGTGCCTTACTCAATGAATTTTACTCGGATTGGCTGGACGTCAGTGCCAGACTGTGCCGATTACTGCTGGTTTTTCAGGACCTGCGTTCTGCCTACCCAACAGCTACCCTCCACGATTGTGATGACGGCGACGATGAAAATCCCGTCCGTCTGGATCAAACCACCCTCGGAACCCAATAAAGTCTTTTGCCCATGTTTCCTTCACAGACCACTTATCCTCAATTTGCGCCTAATCAGGTACTTAGCAATCGACATCTGAACGATCTGTTTGAGTATTTGGATGAGCAAGGACGATTAACCCGGACTCATCTGATTGGTATTGGCATCGTCTGCGGCCTGGAGGCCAGTTTTGCCGAGGGAGAAACCGGATTCGGCCTGCAAATTTCTGCGGGCTGTGGTGTTACCTCCGAAGGTTTTTTAATCCGCTGGGATGAGGATGACATATTGGAGTTTCGCACACCCTATGTCATGCCGGAGGATATTGATTATACCTTTTTTGATCTGCCAGATGGGAGCGGTACTTATCCATTGTGGGAACTGACCGCTGATCGAAATGACAATCCTGATGCAGTAGAATTAACCCAGGATTTTCTCACGGGCGAAGATCAGCTGGAAGGGGAAGGTGACGAAAAGGTATTGCTACTGCTGCTAGAATGCAGAACTGCGGATAACAGCAATTGTACGCCAAATAATTGCGATGATAAGGGCAAAACGGTGGAAACCACGGTGCGCCCCTTATTGATTCGTCGCCGGGATTTGGAGCAAATCAGAAAAGTCCTCGCGGAAGAAATTCCGGGTGTAGCACAGTACTATTCCTTGTTTGCCAGCCAGGCTAGTAGACTCAGTTTGCCCACTATTAAAGCACCTCGCTGGGATGTAACCAACACTCGACCCGTATCGACCCGCGATCTGTTTGAGGCCTACCAGCGCCTGCTGTCAGCTGGCTTCCTCAATCGCGTACAAGCTGGCTTGGATCAGACCTACACCGCTTTGGCTCCTTTGGTAACTGATCATCTCACCAATCCTTTTGCCAGCCGTATCAGCAACATGAGCTTCCTCTATGATGGTCGAATGCTGGAAGGAAGAACAGCTTTGTGGTACCAGTATTACTACGACCATCTAGTAACGATCTTACACGCTTACGAAGAGCTTAGAGGCAAGGCTGAAGAACTGTTTAGTCTTTGTAATCCCGACGGAAGAATTTTCCCACGGCACCTGGCTCTCCATCATTTTAATGAGCTGGGGATTCAGAATGATTTACGCCATAATTGGGTGAGTAGCCCCGCCCAGAACCAGCAGTCGGCGATTAGAGCGGCGATGCTTTCTTTATTCGAGCGCCTGGTAGAGCTGGTCAACGGAACGGAGCTGCCCGTGCCCACTCCTGGTAGCTTGGTAGGCTCAGATACACTAACGGCCAATCCAGCTACTGCCACGGCCGTGGCAACGATAAGGGAACCGCTTTCTGTTGCAGGAATGGCTGGTATTAGAGCTAGCCGCTCTTCCTTTGGTGTGCGTACCAACTCACTCACCGCAAGCCGGATACGAGAGACTACCGATGGCTTTTCTCCCACCTTTGCAGCAGTTTTTGCAGATCGTTTTGTTACACTTGAATCGGCCGCTGCCTTCGCGGTAGCACGACTTACGTCTCCTATTCGGATTACCCCTTCCTTCCTGGGAGAGCCCTTGTCCAAAAAATCGATTCCTTACTATTACGATCCCACCGACCTGTTTGAGCTTTGGAATTACGAGCTGACTCGACGTGGGAAAGCGGATGAAAACTTAGGCTTTGACGCCCTCGAATGGAACACTAGCGATGATTTTGTCCGACGCCCTTTAATCTACGACCTAGAACCACGCGACTTCCTGCGTATTGAAGGTGCCGTCGGCCAAAACTACCTGGAGGTCAGCCGCGAGATTCAACGACAAATTGATTCCTATCGACTACCGATTGATCTCGTAGCTTTACGTACGGGGAGCTTAACGGATGAGCTACAGATTGAAGACTATGAGGTTCAGTTTGCTGATCTGGAAGCCGATTACTGCCTATGGCGAGAGCGCATTCTGGGGCGCATGGCAGAAATTGCCGGTCGTATCTACGATGTGGAAATTTTGCAAGGCAGTCAGAATGTCGGTAGTAATCTCCAGGGATTGGCACCGCCTCAGGCGGCCCTCCTGAATCGACTGGATGGCTACGTTTACCTACAGAATAGCTTAGGTGAATTCTACGAAGATAACCTGGCCGCCCACTCCGCAGATGCTCCGTTCACCACTGGATTGCCACTGGCTTACCACTTTTACTTTTTGGTACTGCACTATCTCATCCGCTCCGTAGACTTCTTCCCTAATCGCTTGCAGGACGTGGACTTCACTGCTGCGGGACAACGCCTGGATGCCTTACAATCCGGGGTCAGGTTCTTCGCACGTTTAAGTGCCTGGGGCCAAAACGATGCCCGTCCAGGCGATCCACTGCCCAATAACTTTCTCGACATTGAAGAATACCTCGATCAATTAGATTTCATCATCAGTGGTGGCGATGCCGCTGCTTTCCAGAAGCTGATTACGGTTTATACGGACCGTCGAGAAGAAGTCCTAAGGCGGCAGCTATTTAGCGTATTTCAGGAAGAACATCCTGGTCTGCAGTTCAAAGCAGGTACGGAATTAGGAGGCACTTTCGTATTAGTTTACGATGGGGGAGGAGTAGGCAACGTACCTCCTCGTACCGGGCGATTCCGCTTAGTGGGGCAGGTCGTACAAGATGGGGAGCCTATCCCCGGAGCTTCCCTTTCGGTCGTTGGAAGATCTATTGGTGCCATTACCGATCAGGATGGCCGGTTCAGCTTCTTCGTAACGGAACTACCCGTACAGCTTCAGATCAATTTTTTGGGGCTTCCCTCTATTAGCCGTTGGATCA
This sequence comes from Bacteroidota bacterium, assembly GCA_039030655.1. GTDB lineage: Bacteria > Bacteroidota > Bacteroidia > Chitinophagales > Saprospiraceae > Neolewinella. Next base: position 27,454 of record JBCCDS010000037.1, read on the forward strand.
GCAATGAGGAAGAATTTATCCTCATCGATCTGGCGGATTCTAATCCCATTGATACCGATACCCCCATACCTGGTATCACAGAAGGAACAGTCATCGCCGACTTTTACCTACCGTACCGCTGCTGTTCTAAAGGTAGTCCCATACAGATTTTCCCACCTACACCACCGGAGCCACCCGTGGAAGACCTCGTTGCCCGGACGGAGCAAGTGAGCTGTAGCCAGGATATCATCCTGGGGCAAGGCACCATTCGCTCGGCAAATTTCCGCTTCGAGATCAGTGGAGGAACAGCGCCTTACCGCCTTCAGGATAGTGCCGGTAATAGCCAGGCCATCGAAGACGGAGCCGTGATTAATCTGGTGAATAGCGGTGGCTATACCCTTACGGATGCTAGCGGGCAAACGGTAGATTTGGTATTGAGTTATGCTTCCCTGCTACGAATTAGCCTAAACCCAGAATCGCAGTGTACGGATGATAACAGCCAGGTGATCCGGCGCTTTAGAATAAGCGGCGGCCGACCACCTTATCGCTACAGCGATTTCACGGGTAACCCGGTGGAGACGCAAGCTGATGTAGTCAATGAAATAAGGCTGCCGAGTGGCGAGGGCTTCAGCTTGATTGTGTTTGATGAATTTGGCGAAGCCTGTGCCACGCAGGAAGTCATCCCCGCTTTCGTATGTGAAGTAGATACTGGGCGTTGTGACTTGCCCTGTGATGGTTTTGCAACAAGAGTGAATTACCCCATGTGGTTACAGCGGCCACCCGATTCTGATACGGAATACGTCGAATTCCAATTAGAAGTAGGACAAATCCGTTTAAACCGCAACGACGGTTCACCACCATTAGAAGTGTCTACTGCCCAATTGGCTACCTTAAATAGCAGTATCGCCAACTTGGTAAATAATGCCGGTGCGCTTACCTCTTCTAATTATTCTACAGTCATGACCAGGATCATGCGCCCATTAATGAATGCTGTGGACGCTGACATCAACGGTCCATTAGGCTTAGTAAATGGAGAGCGAGGTCTGATATTCAGTGCTAGTGCAAGCGGACGATTTAATCGACTTGTGGTAGAAACCTTTGATTGTGGCTGGACCTGGGAAATGAGTCTAGTGCTTGATCATTTCGCTAGTGGCCTCCAATTTAGCGAGAGTAACCGCCGTAGGGTTAACTATAATCAAGAGCAGATGGAAATGGCAGCGGAAACCAATAGTGGTGGTACAGGAACTGCTATACTCCCCCATTTTGATCGCTTCATTATTGATCGTTGTGATCCTTCTGTTCCAGCACAAAGCGTATGTACCGGGGAAATTTCCGGTGATCTGGAACTGGAATGGAGTATTGGTGAGAATGCAGGTCTTGCACGTGCCATCAATATCGCGGATAATCACGAAGTATACTGGGAGCTCTTGCGCTTGAACCCACCGGTGGGTAGTGGTCCTGAACTATCCATTGAAGGCCAGAGTTCACTTCCGGGCAATCAGATTATAATGTTGGTAATCGATCCTGAAACTGGCTGCCATCGTATCCAACGTCAGAGTGTAGGATTTCTTATTTAATGGCCACTCACTATATCCATAGTCAGCGACTGCAATTGGAGGCAGCGAACTTGGATAGTTCAGCGGCAGGAGCCTGGTACCGAAAATTGGAGCAAATCCATCTTCGGGAGCTGCTCCCTGCTTTGGAGCGTCAGCTCGATCAAATCGGAAGCGGGGAGGAAACCATCCTGATCGAGCGCCTGGAAGTGGAAGTGGAGCTCGAGCGTTTGGAAGAGCTGGAAAAACGGTTGGCAGAGCGTCTCCAAACTGAGCTAAAGCGGACTAAGCAGCAAGCAGATTTTTCGGGAAAAAAAGCGCATTTAATTACACCAGATTTACTGATTCATTATCTGGAAACGGGCAACTTCTCCTGGCAGATAGGAGAGCCCGTAAATTGGCTAGTAGAGTTAGAAGAGTCGCTGAATACTTGGACCAAACAGCATTGGGAGGCACTGACTCGTGCACTGGCTGCTAATTTTGAAGCTCGATTTTTTAGACTTTCGCAGGTATCCACCTCCTGCCTATATGGCTGCCTGGATTTTTTAAAACTAAGCGAAACTTCTGCTGAAAGTCATTTTACTCCTTCAATCATTTCTCGAAAGGATGGGAATGTTAAAGCGCAGCTTCGTGCCCATCTGGATCTACTCGGCTTCTCCACTACGGAGCAGGCTGCTTCTACTCAAGCAGCAGACATTGCTGAAGATGTGCTATTCTCGACCGAATTCAATCATTCCGCAGCGCTTGAACAAGCACGTGAAGGCTACTTCATCCCCAATGCTGGTCTGATCATCTTGCACCCTTACCTAGACTACCTGGCCAAACAGACCAAGTGTATTGATAGCAGAGGGGATTTGGATCGCAAGCGTTTTGCGGGCATTCTTCAGTACTGCCTGGCAAAGGATGCAGCCTTCCAGGAATGGGAGCATCCACTAACTAAACTACTGCTCGGATTAACGCCTACAGCTCCTTTGCAAGGAGTATCGATTAGCCAGGCGGATAAGCAATCGGCGGATGACTTACTAGCCGGAATTATTGAGCACTGGCAGGCATTGGGTAGCACTTCTGTAGATGGTCTTCGAGAGGGATTCTTGCTGCGACCTGCTAAGCTATGGCAAGATGCTGCCGGTTGGCACCTCACGGTAGAAGCTCGGGCTTTCGATGTCTTACTGGCACATTTGCCCTGGGGAATTGGTTTGGTGAAAACACCCTGGATGCAAGATTTGCTGCAAGTTGACTGGTCATGAGGCGCCGTACTCGCACGAGGCGTACCCGCCGACCTACCCCTCAACCAGCGGCCCGCCCACTGGTTCCCCAGACCGGCGGGCCACAGAGTCTGCTACCAGATGCTTCTGGATTGGCACCAACGCCTTTGTTGGCTCCTTTGGAGCCTACAGTTGTCACTACTGAGCCAGCTCCATTGGCTGAAGTTCCCCTGACCGGAGGAGAAGCTGCACCTGCTGAAGCTGTTGCTGCTCCAGAAGTAGGAGAGCTGGCCCCTGTCGAAGCACCCGCTCCAGCACCCGTTGAATTGATCATACCTCCACCTCCGCCAGATATGGAGAGTCGGGCCAGGGGAGGCGCTCGTCGGGCCAGCAACAATATGGAAAGTGCAGGTACGGCTAATCGCGACCTGCCTCCAGCAGGCAGTAATACGCAAGCCGCTCGGGAAAATGTGCAGGAACCAGTCGCTGAAACTGCCGCTAGGGCGCAAAGCGGTTTGACCCAAGCGCTGCGAGAACGTCCGGCTCCTAGTCCGGAAATCGAAGAGCTATGTGCCGACATCCAGGATGCCATCGAAAACCGCCGCCCGGTAGACGAGGATAGCCTGCGCAGAACTGACCCCGAAGCAGAAGCTCAGGCCGTAGGGGATCGGCTAAATGGAGATATATCAGAAGATTCCGCCCGAGTACAAGGCGAATACGATCAGGTAAATACGCCCCCTGCAGGCGAAGCTGTCCAGAATAGTGCTCCCATTCCGGAAACTCCTCGTTCGGTAGCCGCTCCCGGTATTAATGCTAGCGGGGCCACCCCTGCTGCTGTACTGGCGGAAGATGTAAGTTTAGATGCTGATCTCGCCGCTTCCCAGAACAGCGTTGCCGATGCTGGGATGACCAGTCCGGCGGCCAACGAAATCACGACTGGCCCGGTAGCGGAAGCACGATCTGGGCTAGGAGAGCTGGAAACGACCGCAGCGGTGGCACCTGCGGAAGTACTAAGACAACAAGAGGAAGCCATCGCTAGCAGTCGTTCTGCTATGCGCGAAACCCAGAATAATGCCCTTACTATCCTGGAACGTAGTCGCGCGGCCACAGTAGAAGATACGGCAGGCCAGCAACTGGCCATGGTCGGCTCAGAAACCCAACAGCGCGAAGCTGCTTCAGCTGCCGCAGAGGCCATTTTTACGCAAGCCCAGACGGATGTTAATGACTTGCTACGTCCGCTGGTCCCTACGGCTATGGAGCGCTGGAATACGGGGAAAGAACGCATTGCGGGTGAATTTGACCGCGAGCTGCAACGTGCGAAGGATATGGTCGATGAGCGACATTCCGGGATCGATGGAGCCATTATTTCCATCTGGGATGATGTGACGGGCCTGCCTTCCTCGATAACCCGTATTTACGATGGTGCCGAGCGTACCTTCGGTCGTGATATATGTACGTTGATTCGCGAGGTATCTACTTACGTTAATGGCGTGATCATCGCCTGCGAAGAAATCATCGACAATGCCGATACCCGAATCCAGGCCATTTTCGATGCGCTACCCGCCGAATTGCAGGAATGGGCGCAAGGGCAACAAGAAGGTTTTCAGGGCCGTCTAGATGGCCTGCGAGACAATGTGCATACCACCCAACAGGACTTTACCAATGATCTGGTTAATCAGGCAGCTAATGCCGTGCAAGAAGCCCGCGAACGCATCGATGCACTACGCGAAGCGGCTAAAGGATTAATCCAGAAAGTTGCCGACGCAGTAGATGCCTTTTTGGAAGATCCCGTGCGGGCCATCATTAATGGATTATTGACTTTAGTCGGTATCGCACCGGCTGCTTTCTGGTCTTTAATCGCCCGCATTGAGCAAGTCGCTACGGATATCGCCGATGATCCGATGAACTTCGCCAACAACCTCATGCGCGGCATTGGTCAGGGTTTTCAGCTCTTCTTCGATAACTTTTTTTCGAACCTGCTGGGTGGTTTCATCAATTGGTTGTTTTCAGCTATGGGCACAGTGGGGGTAGAAATACCTCAGGATACTTCTCTCAAGAGTATCATCACCTTTATGCTCCAGTTGATGGGCATTACCTGGCCCCGGATACGGGAGATATTGGTGCGGCATATCGGCGAAGAGAATGTCGAATTGCTGGAGCAGGCCTACGAAATCCTCAACTTGCTGATTGAGCAAGGACCGAGTGGCATCTTTGAAATGATCAAAGAAGAACTCGACCCGCGCAATATCCTCAATACCATCATCGAGTCGGCAGTCTCCTTTATGGTCGAGAAAATTGTTGCGGTAGCTACCGTTAGGATTATCGGTTTATTTAACCCTGTCGGTGCAATAGCTCAAGCCATTGAGGCCATCTATAAAGTGCTGCGCTGGATCTTTCAGAATGCAGCCCGCATCTTCCAATTGGTAGAAACGGTAGTTAATGGTATGGCCGACATCATCGCTGGTAATATTGCCGGCATGGCGGATAAGACACATCAGGCTTTAAGGGGCATGTTGGTGCCCGTGATTGATTTCATTGCGGGCTTCCTCAGTCTGGGGGATCTACCGGAAAAGATTGCCGAAGTAGTAGGTGGTTTTCAGGAGATGGTACTGGCGGGTATTGACCGGGTAGTTGGCTTTTTGGTAGCTCAAGCCCGTTCAGTATTAGCAGCTATTGGTCTGGGCGGCGATGGAGACGATCCCAATGGAGGAGGGGATGGCCCCAGCGATGATGAAGTGGGCGATCGCATTCGCTTCTCTGGAGGCGGAGAAAGCCATAGTATGTGGATTGATGCCACGGGGAATAATAAAATTATGGTCGCTAGTCGACCAGAGACGCTGGATGCAAAGCTTAATCGTTGGAATCGGGAAAAAGCGGGCTTGGCGGATGATAAAAAGGCCGAGGCCGAATCCTTACTTACCCAAGTAGCTGAGCAGGAAGGAATTATCCTGCGAGAAGCTGAAGAATCGGAACAAGCTATCGAACAGGCAAAAAATAATCCTGAAGATTCAGCTGCTCAGGCCACCGCCCAACAGCAAGACACCGAAGTTGAAAATGAGCAACGGGAAATGAGCCCACAATTGGGGCGACTCTTCGATATTTTCGAAGGGGGTGTACCATTCGATGCTATTGAGCTTCCGGTTAACTTGAGTACGATGCGCTTCGAATTAAGCATCGATAAGGGCTTTGAACATCGCTTAGAGCCTCGAATTTTTGGTGAGCCCCTGATGGCTAAGATGGCAACCATAACTCGGGGGCCAGCCTTTAATACCCAGCATCGTGCAGGACGTACCTTACTACAGTCCATTATCCGGACGATCTCTCCCAAAGGGATTGAGATCAGAAGAATCGGAGTCAGTAACGACCGAATCATCTCAACGGATCTACAGAGGGCCCGTTCATTAGGTCGTGAAATTTTGGCTGAGCTTGAAAAAATGCAGGCTTTTAAGGCACACTCATTGGCACATCTACAGCAACCGCCTCCCCACAGAATTCAGCGGCATACCGTAGTGTTTACGCCAAGTTATACCGATCAGGTAATCCTGCGTGAATATGATCGCCAGCTTAGATTACAGCAAGATGGACTAAATCAGATGCTGGTGGATCAGTGGGTGGTCAATCGTAATAGCTATACCTTCAATGCCGCAAATTTCGACCGCCTAGATCAGGATAAACGACAGGCCTTATTGAGTGAGCTAAAACGCCGGGCTACATTCGCTGACTCGAGAGCACAAGCAAGAACGACGAAATACCGAGAGGCCATAGTTGCTATCGATGAAGCGATTGGGAAAATTGATGACCTTAGCTTTAGACCATCTATTGGGAAGATTAAAGCGGTGACTGGCCGCTTTGGCAACGAATCGACCTGGCGTAATCAACATCGAGATGAGATGGGAGTCATCATTGCTGATCTAGAAAGGGATATGGCTGGCTGGACGGCAGCATTGGGTACCCGAACAGCCGTCCTTCATAATGCCGATCAAATAGCAGGTGGATTTGGATTTATTCCTCCGATAAGCGTACTCCAAGCACCTCCAGCATCAGCTGTTGACGCCCCGGAATGGAGAGCGTATCTTGATTCTTTGAAGCAATACGTTGGTTCTTCCAGAGTCAATAGCAGTATCGGTTCTCTCTGGGCAAAACGACCCGCCAATCACCAGGAAACCAGAATTGAATCAGTCGATAATCACGTTCGCTCCAATTACCCTTCCGAAGGCTGGGGCATTTGGCAAATGAACGTGCATCTAACCCGATAGATTCAACCAGCACTAATTTTCCCTAGATTTAATGCATTTAAGGAGCGCCTTTATGAGTTACGGACCACAGGTTTTTGTTGATAAATTTGGACCACCCGAACCCCTGCTAGCTAACGGGATCCATTTCTCAGAGGAATGGGCAAATATGCTTTGGGAGGGTGTCGTACAAGAAGTGGGAACTGGTTACTTTATGGATCAGTTTTTATGCCTGTTTGGTGAAGGCATTCGTGAGTTTGATCCCTTAATAGAGAGTTGGGCTTTTCTCCTCCCAGATGAAAAAGAACGTTGGGTGATTGGGAAAAATGCTTACGGAGCTCTACTACTATTGGAGGACCCTACCGTAGAGGGAACAATGGGATTGGTCGGATTACTTGACCCCTTGACCGTAAGTTATCAACAAGACAATCAGCTCGATTTAATGGGATTAGTTGGTAATTGGTTACCCCAGGAACGTCAGCCCAAATTTTTAGACGACAACATTTATCAGGAATGGAGGTCTCAGGGTAGTCAAGAACTGGAGTCCCAGCAAATCTTGGCCATCAAACAACCCTTATCTTTAGAGGGTAAAATGGAACTTGCTAACTTTCAGGTAGAAAATATCTTCGATTACTACCAATCGACGGCAGAGATCTATAAAAAATACCTGAACCATGACACCAACCCATCCGAAACCAACTAATCTAACCGCTGCCATAGATTATCTACAGCGGCTTGTCCGCGCTCGGATTGAAATCCAATTAGGCAAATCAGAAGGAAAGTCCGTCTCGGCTCCTACCTTCGAACCAGCAGGCGATCCATTTTCACGCTTTATACAGGAGACACAACCGGAGTTTGAGGCCTACGTCACCTTATTAGCAGCTCTGGTGCCTGAAGTGCAGCCCGATTTTTTTGATGAAATCTTGAAAGAATACTTTAAGCCAGGAACGCATTTTCCGGCCTTTGGTGGAATCAGAGGTAAACAGCATAAAGGGATTATACCAACTGGAGAGACTATCCAGTTTCTGGTCGCTGGAAAGGATTTAGCCAAAAGGGCCGAAGTTCGACAACTATTGCGACCCGATAACTGGTTGGCAACTAAAGGGATGCTTCGCTTACTGCCGACGGTTAGTGGAGAGCCACTTATGTCTGGTCAGTTGCTGGCGGATGCTGAATGGGTGGAAAGAATGTTAGTAGGTAATACGTCGACACCCAGTTTCTCCACCTCCTTCCCCGCTACCCGAGTACATACTTCCCTAAAATGGAAAGACCTAGTGCTACCTGCGAGGACCCTGGCCGACCTGGCTCCTATCCAGCATTATTTGAAACACCATCAGGATTTGGAGGGGAATCCGGGCTTCGGTCGTCATGCCCGTCGTGGTTACCGGGCCCTTTTCCACGGGCCGCCGGGAACGGGGAAAACCTTGACGGCCGGCCTGATCGGCAAGGCTGCTGACCGGCTGGTATTTCGAGTAGACCTGTCCATGGTCATCAGTAAGTACATCGGCGAAACGGAGAAGAACCTGGCTGCCCTTTTCCAAAAGGCTGAAAACAAAGGCTGGATACTCTTCTTTGACGAAGCCGACGCCCTCTTCGGCAAGCGCACCGACGTGAAGGAAAGCAAAGACCGTTATGCTAACCAAGAAACCAGTTACCTCTTGCAGCGGGTAGAGCAGTATGATGGTCTGGTCATCCTGGCAACTAACTTCAAGCGAAACATGGATAAGGCCTTTACGCGCCGCTTCGAATCCATCGTTCATTTTCCCGCACCCGGTGCGGAGGAACGCTACCAGCTATGGCAAAAAATGTGGCCGGTTAACTTAGCGCCCGCTCAGGATATTGATTTACAAGAAGTCGCTAAGCGATTCGAGTTGACGGGAGCTGCCATCGCTAACTTACTACGGCATGCTACTTATGAAAGCTTCGCCCAGGGTAAAAGGGAAATTGAACTTCGTTTACTCCAAGCTGCCGTGCGAAGAGAATATGAAAAAGAAGAACGCATTTTCTCTAAATAGCTCCCTCTAAATTAGCAAGTAGCTACCCCCGCTCTACCACCATTACCGTCAAGCGACTCACACAAGCCAAGCGCCCTTGCTCATCTTCAATTTTTGTCTCCCAAACGTGGAGTGTCCGCCCCAAACGGACAGGCCGCACGGTGCCCGTAACCTGACCGCCTTCTCGCACCGCCCGTAGATGGTTGGCATTGATCTCCACCCCGACTACCGATTGCTTATTCATATCCTCTAGCAACATGAAGCTGGCCATACTTCCAAGGGTCTCAGCTAAAGCCACACTGGCTCCACCGTGCAGCAAACGCATCGGTTGCACCGTCCGCTGATCGACGGGCATGGTCGCACGGATAAAGTCATCCCCCACTTCCGTGATTTCAATACCCAGATTTTCAGTCAGGGTATTGACCGAAAAGGTCTGGATAAGTTCGGGAGTAGGGTGGTTCGTCCAAATGCTCATGGGTTGGTTGATTGGTTGATTGGATGATTGGATGAGAGGATGATTGGTTGGGAGGATGATTGGTTGGCGCTACAGGGCTAAACGCGCAATACCCACAATTACTTCTGCCGACTTTTGCATGTCTTCCACACTTACCCATTCATACTTGGAGTGGAAAGCGTGTTCACCGGCAAAAATATTAGGACAGGGTAGGCCCATAAAGCTGAGTCGTGAGCCGTCAGTTCCCCCTCGAATGGAGGACTTCCGCAGGTCCAAGCCTGCTGCCTGGATAGCCCTTTCCGCTAATTCGACTACCTGTGGTTGATCTTTTAGGATCTCCTTCATATTCCGATACTGTTCTTTTACTTCCAGGCTAATATGGCTGTTAGGGTATCGGGGAGCTACTTGGTCGATAAGCTGTTGTAATTCTTTAGCCCATTGCTGAAGCTGATCGGTATCAAAGTCGCGTAGAATAAAATCGATCTGAGCCTTTTCGGCAATCGCTTTTAACTCAACGGGATGAATGAAACCTTCGCGACCGCTGGTGGTCTCTGGACTCCAGCGATCTTTAGGTAGGGCAGCGATGATATCAGCCGCGATTTTTACCGCGTTTTCTAGTTTGCCTTTGGCGTAACCTGGGTGCGCGCTTACCCCTTCGATGATGATCGAAGCACCGTCGGCACTGAAGGTCTCGTCTTCCATACTACCTCGCTTTTCTCCATCGACGGTATAGCCAAAATCGGCGGCGAGCTTGTCCATGTCTACCTTATCAACCCCGCGACCGATTTCTTCGTCTGGCGTAAAAAGAATACGAATCGGTGCATGCTTTATCTCTGGATGGTGAACGAGGTATTCTACCGCAGCCATGATGGCAGCAACCCCGGCTTTATTGTCGGCCCCGAGTAGGGTGGTACCACTAGCGGTAATGATAGCATTGCCGTGTTGCTCGGCCAGATTAGGATGGTCTTTTTGGCGAATGATTACTCGCGGATCGTCGGGTAGTACCAGGTCTTGTCCCTGATAATTTTCATGAACCAGCGGCTTAACGTCTTTACCACTGGCATCAGGGCTGGTATCCATGTGGGAGCAAAAGCAGATGGTTGGTGCTCCTGCCTGACCAGGTAGGGTAGCGTACACGTAGCCGTATGCGTCCATTGCCGCATCTTGTATACCGAGATCCAGCAACTCTTGTACCAATACCCGCGCGAGGTCTTTCTGTTTTTCCGTGGAAGGAACGCTAGGGGAGTGCGGGTCGGATTGAGTGTCAATTTGAACGTACCGCAAGAAGCGGTCAAGGACTTGAAAGGACATGGCAGTATTTTTCGAACGAGGCCGAATATCGGGAATATTCTGGGCTGAAGAATCATCCAATCTGGTTGAGTTTGGAGTACCCAGGACCAAAAGCCTATTTTGCCTCGATGAATAAGTGGCAAAAGCAGCCCTGGTGGATTTGGGGGATTGGTATGTTGGTCCTGATAGAGCTAGGGCTTACCGCTTATCAGTACTTTCACTTGTCGCTGGATGGCGATCTGGCGCCAATTGTCTTGCCCGCCGAGCACTATGCTAAAACCTTAGCGGATCCCTTCGCACTTAGCACCTGGGGTAAAGGCGAGCAATATGCTGGCGCTGGGCGTGCCTTTTCGCACTGGTGGCTTAAGGTCTACTTCGACAACTTTCCCGGCTACCTACAATCATTTTTAACTCCCATCGATAGTTTATACGGAGCGGCCGCATTGTTTCGTTGGGCTGCACATCTGAGCTTTCTCTTCCTTTTGGTGAATATTGCACGACCCGTTTTCGCGACTAAGCACCCCAAATACTTTTGGCTTAGTAGCTCGATCGTCGGCTTAGGTCTTGCTTTTCCATTATTACAGGTGGGAGGCTTTCATGAGCAAATAGGATTGGTGAATCGCTCGGTTTCCTATGCGGCTTTTTATGCCTGGCCTTTGGTAGGCTTGCTCTGGTGGTGGGCGCCTTATCTACGCGCAGCTCTTCGGGGAGAAAGCGCAGCGCTCTCCTCGATTTCTGCCGTTCTGAGATGTTTACTTGCTCTTCCTCTGGCCCTGAGTGGTCCTTTGGTTGGCCCTACCCAACTGGTTTTGTTGGCTGTGATTATTGCAGCTTGCTGGCTAGGCAGAATACCTCGCTGGAAAGTTTCTTTTCTTCCGATTTTAATCTTTACCGTATTTGCGGCCTATGCCTTTTTCGTTGGAAGATGGAATAGTGAAACACCTGCGGAAGTCCCCTCCCTATTTACTCGATACCAGGACTTGGTGGGCGGACTATGGTATCAATTTAGTCTGCGACTTGGAATGCCACTATTGGTGTTGGGTTTGGCGGTCAATTTTTATTTGGCAAGGAAATGGCTACCACCGCAACAGTGGCAAGCATTGAGGCAATTTGGCGGGATTTTACTCGCTTTCCTACTGCTTTACCTGCTCTTATTACCGCTAGGAGGGTGGCGACAATACCGTAGTAGCATCATCCGAGTTGATACCCAGCTTCCGATCACTATTGGCCTATTGCTGTTATTAATTAGCAGTTCTTGGCGATTGCTTTTGAGTACCTTATCCCACAAAAGAAGATTTGCTTACGGGCTGGCCCTGGGGGGCTATCTACTTATCTTCCAATTGGCGGATGTGAATCTAAGCGCTAAAAATGAATGTGAGCGATCAGCTTTAGAAACGCTTCGATCAAGCCAGCAAGCCATCAGTTTGGTGGCTGCGGATTGCAGCGTGTTAGGCTGGGATATCGTGGAAAGTGCCGAACAGTCTCGCTTAACTGCTGAGTTTCTCTTACAACTATCGGTAACCGATAGCCTTCGTTTATTTAAGCAGGAGTGAATCTATCTTTGTCGACCGTCCACTGACTACGGTGAGCGCTAATCTATCCATCTTGTCTGATCAATACGCAGTTATTACCGGCGTGGGCGAAGGCCTTTTTCGCGATCGTGCTAGTAAGTTTCTAGGCTATGCCCGGCCCGTCCGCTCTGAAGAGGAGGCGCTGGAGGTCGTGGAAGAAATTCGCAGAATGCACCCTAAGTGTAATCACCATTGTTATGCGTATCGAATAGGGGAGGGCCAGGACCGCTATCGAGCGAATGATGATGGAGAGCCTAATGGGTCGGCGGGCCGGCCTATTCTTGGCCAAATTGATAGCCAAGGAGTGAGCGATACCGTGGTGGTGGTGGCGCGATATTTTGGCGGCACTAAGCTAGGGGTGCCGGGGTTGATTAACGCCTATAAGTCTGCTGCCGTCCTTGCTCTGGAAGCAGCCCCCCGGGGAAATCGACAACTGACAACTCCCATTGAGATTCAATTTGAGTATGCTCTGATGAGCCCAGTTATGAATGCCCTCAATCGGTTAGAACTGGAAATGCTGAGTCAGGATTTCACGGATTCCGCCATCATTCGTTTGGAGTTGCCACGATCTCAGACGGCCGCATTGCTGAGGCAATTGAAGGCCTATATCGCCGGCATCTATCTGGAAGAGGTAGACGAAGACTTCAGCCTGGAAGGATTAGAAATTAAGTTGAACTCCTAGAACCGGTTAATGGCATGATTGCTGAGTTGAAAGCAAGAAGTGTATTTTACTCATTCAGAAATTTCTCATAATTGATCTTTGAAAATTTTGCTGCCCATTTTACGGCTCAATTCAACAACTGCTACTGCCTGCTTTTTTATTGTTCTTTGGGGTAGGACCTGCGGAAGTGAAGAATTGCACTCATTAAAGTTGACTAGTGCGTAACTTACTTGGGCAGTAGTCTGCTTCCCTCAGTAGTCGGTTGCTGCCTTTACCAACAAAGCAGCTAAAACGATGAAAAACACCGCTTCTAAAAAAATCGTCCAGGAACTATTGGCCCACGCCGAGGTCGAAATCAATGGCAATAACCCCTGGGACATTCAGGTGCACCAGGAGGACTTTTACCAACGAGTCCTCTCGGAAGGTACCCTGGGCCTGGGCGAGTCCTACATGGACGGCTGGTGGGACTGTGACCAGATTGACGTTCTTTTTTACAAGCTAATTATGGCTGAGCTACACACTAAAGTGCGTAGGAAAGGCCTATTGTGGGAAGTCGTCAAAGCGAGGCTGTTTAACCTACAGAGTCGGAAAAGAGCACTGCGGGATATCCAATCGCATTACGACGTGGGGAATGACCTCTACCAGAAAATGCTGGACAAGCGAATGGTCTATACCTGTGCTTACTGGAAGGATGCTAACAATCTTGACGAGGCTCAGGAAGCTAAATTAGACCTGGTCTGCCGTAAGGTAGGCTTACAGCCTGGCCAGAAAGTACTGGACATTGGCTGTGGGTGGGGTAGTTGGGCGAAATACGCCGCTGAAAAGTACGGGGTCGAAGTAGTGGGCGTTACTCTGGCGGAAGAGCAAGTTAAACTGGGGCAGGAATTGTGCCAGGGCTTACCAGTGGAAATAAGACTACAGGATTATCGGGACGTGGAAGGACGGTTTGATCATATCGTCGCCATCGGGGTATTTGAACACATTGGTCCCCGCAATTACCGCACTTTTATGCAAAAGTCCTCCGAGTTGTTGGCTGATGATGGGCTATTACTCGTGCATACGATTGGAGCTCCGAAGGTGGTTCGTTATCCGGATCCCTGGTCGAAGAAATACATCTTCCCGAATGCAGTGTTGCCAGCTGCTCAGCAGATCATTGAGGCCAGCCAACCTTTTTTCTTATTTGAAGATTGGCACAATTTTGGGTCCTACTACGATCAGACCTGCATGGCCTGGTACGAAAACCTTCAACCACACTGGGAAGAGCTTTCTGATCGCTACGATGAGCGCTTCCAGCGCATGTGGAATTACTATCTTTTACACAATGCCGGGGCTTCAGCTAGGTCTCGGAAAAACAACCTTTGGCAGATTGTATTCTCTAAAAAAGGAGTGCCGGGAGGCTACGAATCGGTACGGTAATGCTAGCCTGAAAGAATAGCTACCTTGTGCAGTAAACGGTAGATGTAGCTAATATGGATCGATCAACCTTTTTTAAAGGGGTAGCAGCCGGTGCCATTGGTTTGCCCCTGGTATTAAGAAGTCTGATGGGAGAGGCCCAGGCCCAGGAATTTGAAACGGATGAACGCCGTTTTAAATGGTCGATGGTGACTACCTGGCCACCGACGCTGCCCGTTTTAGCCGATGGTTGTCAATTGCTGGCCGATTTGGTGCGTCAGATGTCGTCTGGACGTTTAGATATTACCGTATACGGCGCTGGAGAAATGGTGCCTGCCCTGGAAACCTTCGATACCGTGAGTAAAGGCGGAGCGGAAATGGGCAGTGGTGCTGCTTATTACTGGGCGGGAAAGGCTCCGGCTGCGCAGTTTTTTGGTGGTTTACCTTTCGGACTCAACGCCCAACAGATGAATGCCTGGCTGCTGGCTGGCGGAGGACTGGAATTGTGGCGAGAGTTATACGCCAATTTCAACCTTCGTCCCTTCGTCGGCGGAAACACTGGGGTGCAAATGGGAGGCTGGTTCAATAAGGAAGTCAACAGTCTGATGGACTTTCAGGGACTCAAAATGCGAATGCCGGGTATCGGTGGCCGGGTGTTGGAGCGCTTGGGCGGTAGTCCCGTACTGATGCCAGCCGATGAACTCTACATCAGTTTAGAACGGGGTGTAATCGATGCCACGGAATGGGTCGGCCCTTATCACGATTACGTAATGGGCTTGCACGAGATTTCTTCTTACTACTATTATCCAGGCTGGCACGAACCAGCTACGGCCTTTGAGTTTATGGTCAATCTGGATGCCTGGAAGGAGCTGCCACCCGACTTACAAATGATGCTAGAGGTTGCAACGCATTACATTAATATGTACACTCTTTGTGAATTGGAGACCCATAACGCTGAACACCTGGCTATGATCCGCGAGCTGGACCACGTGGAGGTACGGCCCTATCCGCAGGAAGTCCTTGACGCAGCCCGTATCGCAGCTCGTGAAGTGGCGGAAGAACTTGCGGATTCTGATCCTTTCGCCAGACGAGTTTATGATCAAATTCTGGAATTTAAGCGCAAGGCTAGCGCCTGGGCCGATGTGACGGAAAGGCAGTACTATGAAAGCTTGAGCTAGTTTGGACTGTTGGGTTTAGGTCGTCAGCAGGGCCTCCTCCGTTTAAGTCTTACTTGCCTTCGGCGTCGCTTTTATGGCTAGTAAATATGGGCAGTGCGATGGCGCAGCCGAGCACGAGAATAAACCGGAGGGCACTTGTGCCCGGACTAAACCAAGCCGTGCGTAGCACGCTTAAACGGAGGAGGCTTTGCCGACGAACTCAACCTACAGGCTTCCAACTTAAGGACAAAAGCCTGCCACCTCCCGCTCCAAAAATTCCAGCACCAGCTCTTTGTACTCCCTTGGTCGGTCAATGACATTATGCGCATGGATACTGCCCCAATCTAAAAGGTGTAAAGCCTTAGGTGTTGCAGCGGGGAGGGCATTGAAAACATTTTGACTCTGATCGGGACTGGTTTCTGCGTCGGCTAAGGAGTGGAATATGAGGGTGGGGACCTCAATTCTTGGTGCTGCTTTGATGGGACTGGCAGCATTAGGAGAGACGCCACTGCGGACTTTAGCCCAGGCAAAAGCACCAGGGGTAAAGATGCGCAGCCATTTGCCATAGTCTCGGTCGGCACGCTCGGTAATGGCGGTGCGCCAATCCTGATAGGGCGATTCCGCAATAACGAATCCCACCGAATCGTAGTCGGCCGCCGCCTGTAGTACCGTGGCTGCACCCCAGCTTTCCCCCAACCAGCCAATACGTTTGGGTGAAAGGCCACGCTCAGCTATTATCCAGGCGGTTATTTCCTGAAGGTCACGCGCCTCTAAAACCCCTCCGGTAAGAAAATCGCCGCTACTCAGACCGTGACCTCGATGATCATAAATGAAAAGATCGCAACCACATTCTTTAAATAGGTGGGCATACTTGAACGTACCTGAGCGATTGTCGGTGTAGCCATGTGCCATAATAATGGCGCAGGGCTCTGGGTGGTCTGCTGGGAGGTAAGCGTGTTGGTGAAGATAGCTAGCGTCTGATGGCACTGTTTCGGTAACCACCACTATAGAATCGGAGTCTGATGAAGAGGACTCTTTTTCCGCTTCCAACCACCAGCCGCTGATCTCAATCCCGTCGGAAGTGGTGAATTGGGTGGTTGCTGGTTCAGGTAGTAACTGGAGCATACTGTCTAGGTCAATCTGGAAGCGGGTCTGCATACGCTCAATAGATTGATCGACCGTTCTTCGCTCCTTTACAATAACAATCAGGCTAGATAGGAAGTAGGTGAGAACGGCGTAGATCAGGCCTAAAACCAGTATAAAAATGGCAAACTTGCGCATGAATAGCTATTTAAAATTTGTATATTAAAGAAGTATATGTGATGGCAAAATTGTGACATTGGCCTAAAATGCGTTCCTTTGTACCCATATTGGATTGAAGAATATAAGACATCGGGAGTTTGAGCCCCCTTCCCCTTCCGCCCCCAAATATTAAATACACACACCACCGATCCAATCGGTAAAATCCATTTTTCGACACTATCGACAGTAAAGATAAAATTGCTGCCTGTAGTTAAAAGAGCCTTATACAGGCCTGCTGCTTTAGTAACAGTTTAAACGCTGCGTTGCTAAGTAATAGGTCGTTATGATATTTAAACAGCCTCTCTGTCCGCTAAGATCAAAGCTGCTGCTGAACAGCCAAGATTTGGACGCTATCTACCTTATGAATAAAAGCCCTCAGCGCATGATCCCTACGTATACTCAAAGCGTGCGTTTCTCAACGCACCCTGGCCGCTATTTGGCCATCCTCTCCTTTTTTATTTGTTCTTTGCTGGCGTGGCAACCATTGTCTGCTGCTACTTTCGGGTTGGGTACTTATCCCGATGCTGAACAGGAACTCATAACTGAGTTCGGTACCATACCACTGCTTCATCAGTGGCAACAGCAGCAAATGGCCAATCGAAATGCACTCCGCTATCAGGCAGTAGCTGATCAATCGGCCTTCGTTCCTTGCTATACCGGTTTTGAAGCTGGTAATGATACCACCTACTGTGAAGGAGAAACTGCTACCCTGGATGGTGGCTTTGTTTCTTATTCCGGCAGCGGAGGAACCCTGCTGCTCTGGGAAATTGCAAGTGGTGGTTCAGGTTCCTTCGCGCTCAATGGCACTCCGGTAGGGCCGTCAGCCAATAGCTTATTTAACTTTAGCACTACTTTCAACAGCTGCATGGGATGTCCTACGGTGACCTATGTTCCGGGTGCCTCTGATACGGAAGTTACTTTGCGGCTGACAGCCAATCCAGATGATATCACTTGCGATACGGAGATCGATGAAGTAACACTTTATTTTGACCCTGTCCAGGAAGCAGTCATTCAGGTTGATGTTGAAAATACCACGGAAATTGCCGCTGCTACCAGCACTTCTACCAATCAGGTCACTATGTGTTCTGATGATGAGTTGGACCTGAGCGTCACTAATTCTCTGGTTAATGGGGGGCAGAATAGTGATCTTCCTTTTCTACAGTATACGATTACCACCACCGGTACCATCAACGGGCTTCCGGCTGCTGATGTGGAGGAAGCTGCTGATTTCAATCTGACCTGGAGTAATTTAACACTCGAATTACCACCTATGGCAGGAGCCCCGGAAACGGCTACCATCAGCATCGTTACCTTCTACGACCGCAATACTAACGGAATGATTGACGCTGGCGAATGTGAAGGCGACGCTGTTGAAATTGAAGTTACCGTTTTACCACAAGCGCAAGCAACTTCTGCAGTTATAGGTGGCCTTTCATTCTGCGAAGATGAAATCGCTACCATTCGCATTACCGGTTCGCCCAATAGCACCGTTACTTACCGGATTGATCTGGGCGATGGAAATGGCTTCGGCGCCGACCAGACCACCATGATTCCTGCGCTCGGTTCCAATACAGACATAACCATCAATACCGCAGGATTGGGCGGAAACACCATCACTTTTGAATTGCTTAGCGTAGCGTATTCTACCGGCGCACCTTGTCCGCGGACGCTAACCGAAACGGAAGTAATCACCGTACTGGAGCGCCCCTCTGGAACGATCAGCTTCACCAGCATAAATAATGAATGTAACGATGTACTGACTGAGGCTAGCCTCACCTACACCACCAGTGACCCCGATGGGATGTACCGCTTGTTCGTGAGTCGGCAAGTGTTTGGTGGGCCTGATGATGGTACCAATGATGATCCGTTAGGTCCCTTTGACGTAGTAACCAGTGGAGGAACAGCTACCTTTATGGCTGACCTTGGGGATACAGATATTGATGGCGTTATCAGTATTTTTACTTTGGATAGTTTGCAGAGTCTTAGCACTATGCCTAACTGTATTGCTACCACGAACGGTAGCAATCAAATTATCTTCACTGAACAAGCTGAAGAATTTGCAGTACTCGGCGTATCGATCAATAACGGTGCCGTCCAGGAAGCCAATGCCTTAAGTGGCTTGAGTATTCAAGTCTGCGATGATAGTGAGTTGGATCTATCCATCCTTGACTACGGCGCTTCTTTAATTCCTACCCATGATGAGCGCCTGGAATTGGTCATTACCGACGATTTGGACCTTCTGGGCTTTGGTGGAACGGGAACCTATATTGTCGACATCCTCGATATTTTCTTCTGGAGCCTTGACAATGTTCAGTTGGATATACCTAATAGTGCTACTACTTCTGAGAACATCCAAATTGTCGCTACCCCCTTCTTTGAAAGCTTAGATCCTTCGATGCTCAATGGTTCAGAATGTAGTGATTCTTCCATCGTGATCGACATCGAAATTCTTCCGCAGATCGACGCCGTGATGACGGTCTCCGACACGGAGATCTGTGAAAACGATGAGGTCACCTTCACCATTACCAGTAATACCGAAGGTACAGCCCGCCTGGTAGGTGGAATGGGAGGGGCAACCATCAACGTGCCCGTAACGACTATGAGCGGTGGTGACTATGTCGGCACCTTTACCACTGATCCACTGACCATGGACACCAGTTTTACTTTCGTGGATTTTGTGCGTAATGTGCCGCCTACTTGCGAGACAGAATTTAATCAAACCATTGATATTGAGGTAGAGCCGAGGCCGATTACGGCTACTATGACCCTGGGGCAGGATACCCTCTGTTCAGGGGATAGTACCTTCCTTTTGCTGGCCGCTACCGGCGGAAATGGAACGGGCTACCAGTTTCGGGTACGTATTGATGGTACCGATTTCAACTATACCGTAATGGGGTCGGATACGATGATTCCTTTACCCAATAACGCGCCTGGAATTTATCCTATCCGCCTGCGCCGTACCCGCAATGCGGGTGGCCTACAGTGTACCTTCTCGGGACCAGACCCCCGCGATACGCTCTACGTAGAGGATATACCTGATGTAACGGTCACGGGAACCTTTGGCGGAGCTATGGGTATGGTTGAATTAGACAGTGATGACGGCCCCGTATTTGACCAGGATACCATGTGTAGTGGTGACGATATTACCATCACCTTGGATTCAGATGTTACTAGTATCACGGGAGCTGATTTATACTACATTTTTGAAGTTGTACAGGATCCAACCGGAACGCTTCCGGTCGGCATCGATACGGTATTCGTACCTACTGCATTACTGCCCGTTACTTTACCTGCACAGCAATTCATCAGTACTTTCTCGGTACCCGTTGACGTTGACCTGCGTCTTACGCCACTCTTCCTCAATACAGCCGATAGCTCGGTGAAT
This sequence comes from Bacteroidota bacterium, assembly GCA_039030655.1. GTDB lineage: Bacteria > Bacteroidota > Bacteroidia > Chitinophagales > Saprospiraceae > Neolewinella. Next base: position 47,629 of record JBCCDS010000037.1, read on the forward strand.
TGCGTTGGTACTCCCGTAGATCTGGAGCTGTTCATCAACCCTAGTCCCGAGGCAACCTTTGGCGGGAATCAGACTATCTGTGCTGGAGATTCTGCCCTGTTAGACTTCACGGGCCCCAACGGCGGTTCTGTAACCCTGGAAATCGTCTCCGGCGACGATGATAACCTCCCGATGGGAACTACGGATACGGTGTTCTTCAGCCCTTCTGGTGAAGGCTTCTATAACACCGGCGGTTTGGATACTACTACCATATTCCGAGTAGGTAACATTACTACGGATACTACCATGAATCCGATTTGTACCAACACCAATACTTTCGACGTAACGGTTACGGTGGTTGATTTGCCAGATGCCGCCTTCACCGACTTTGAAGACACCATCTGTGAAGGAACTGATCTGACCCTAGAGCTGGTCGGTACGCCGAATGCCTTTGTCTTTATCGGTGTAGATAGCATCGGTAGCAGTGGCGACGATGTGGTCGTCGTTGGCCTTGATGACATGGGGATGGGTAGCTACAATACGGGTGGATTGTTTGTCAACGAAGAAGTTCGCTTCGATATCGATAGTGTCAGCTTAGATACGGCAGGAAATACCTGTTTGAATACGGCTCCGGACTATTTGGATACCCTCTTTGGCTCCTTCGAAATTCAGCTGTTTGAATCTCCTATTGGTACCATCACTCCTACTGAGCCACTTTGTTTGGGAGACACGGCTTACCTGGTGTTTGACGTGACTTCTGGAGCAAGCAATGCTGATGATACTTATACTATCGTAGTAAATGATTCTACCTACACGGTAGAAGATGGTGAGACTTTCCAGGTGCGTGGAGATTTACTAACGGCGACAACGCTCTTCAGTTTGACCTCCATGTCGCAGGATTCTTTCCCCTTCTGTCAGGATACCATTACCGGAGCAATCGACACGGTCTCCGTGATTGTTGAAGAAGTGCCAGCTGTAACGGCTACCTTAACTTACGATGCACAGGTCGAGGTGGTTACCGCTGCCGCAATCTTTGAAGATACCGTCTGTGCTGGTGGTATGTTTGATATGTCTTTGGTGGGTACTCCCGCAGGTGGATCTGTTGCTGGTGATCCACTGTATTACGAGATCGTAATTGATGATGCTGATAACCTGATTGGCTTTGGCTCTGGTCCGAGTACTTTACTCCTATCTGCGGCAGCTGCCAATACGGTCTTAGATGGATTCTTACCAACTACAATTAGTAATCCTGGCCCTGGCCCGTCGCTCATTGAGGTAAGCTTCTTGCCTTATTACGAGACGGCTCCCGATATGATGGACCCCACCGTAGGTGACGGCCCCGATGAGGCCAATTCTTGCCCCGGTGACACCGTTCGTTTCCGCACCCTGATACTGCCCGAGTTACAGGCTGATTTCTTCTCGATGGATGAAACGATCTGTGAGGATTCTATGGCGACGGTTGAGGTAACGGGATCACCTAACACGGAAATTACCGTCTTCGATGGTGGCAATGTCTTTACCGTTGACGTTGACGGAAGTGGAATGGGTAGCTTCAATACTGGAGCACTTAGCTCTACTACAACTTACCAGATTACTGGAGTAGCCACGGTGGGCCAAGATCCCGCTTGCTCGCGGGTTATTTTTGGTGGACCTACGGTGACCATTACCGTTACTCCAACTCCGGTAGTCGCCTTCGATTTAGGTGCTTCCGATCTGGAAGTCTGCTTCGATACTGCTCCGGTAGTGGCCATTACGGGTACTGCAGATGCAGAAGTCACTTATTCGGTGACGGAAGGAATGGCTACCCCCGATACCAGCACTATTATGCTAGACGGTAGTGGAAATGCCACCATCCCCGTAGGAGCGCTAGAAGAAGATGCCGTGGTTGAACTGATTGCGGTGGTTACTACCGGCTTGATGCCCAACTGCCCAGACAGTCTCGAAAACGTTACGGTCAACATCGAAGTACGTGACATTCCCAGTGGAACGCTTACTAATAGCGGCCCGGTTTGCTTCGGAGATTCTATTGACATCACCTTTACTGCTGATCCAGCGCTTGACCTGGTCGGTCCTTTCCGGGCAGTTGTTCGCGGCCCTGGAATTATGGGCACAACGGGTGTCGGTGGCGCCAACAGTGCCGTCTTTGACAGCATTGTAAGTGGCGTTTCCTTCCTTCGCGTAGGCGATGAAGGCTTGTACGAGATCCTGGCACTGCGTGATCTGGGCGCTAACCCGATGGACGGTTGTGCGGATCCCAACACGCCAATTATGGGTATCAGCAGTCTGCTGATCATTGAAGAAACCCCCAACCTGCAATCTACCGTTACGGCCGAAGTGGGCGTAATTGGCTTAGACAACATGATGGGTATCAGTACTTTCAATCCGATCGTTTGTAATGGTGAAAGTCTGATCGCTGCCTTCAGCAGTCTGACGCCTACTTCTGACCCAATGGGCGACAATAACCCCCTCTGGGTAGAAATCGAGGTCATTGCTGATCCTGATGATCTCTTAGGTGACGTTCTGGACGGAGCAGATACTGTTGCTGGTAGTCCTTTCGTCTACCCGCTGGCTGATCTGGACTTCAACGGTCCGTTGAACAACCCAGGAATGGGTAATAGTCAATTGCATGTCGTCCTTACACCTTACTTTGAAGATGGTGATGATGACAGCAGCCGCAGCATGGCAGAATGTGCTGGCCCGTCGCTGACCTTCAACATTACGATCTTACCGGCTATCTCGGCTTCGATCGATCTAATGGCTACGGATACGACGGTCTGTAACGGTGATGAAATCAAGGTAGTGGTTACCGGTTCCGTAGGCGGTATTGTCGACTTCGCGACCAGTGGAATGGCAAGCCCTACTGCCAGCCCGATCACTTTGACTACTGGCGTGGACACCATCTTCGGTACGGCAATCGGCTCCGGACCTGCGGAAGTGGAACTGACCAATATAACGGTGATTAGTACGATTGGACCTGTCACTAAGGTCTGTATGGAATCACTGATGGATACGGTTGATATTACGATCAATCCAATTCCTGACGGCCTCATTTATGCTGACCCAGCTGGTCCGATTTGTAATGGCGATTCGACTGCTATTTTCTTTACGGGTAATACTGTTACTTTCCAAGCCGGATCGATTGGCCTGGAAGATGGTCCCTACACCCTGACGATCAATGGCCAGGATACGGTGGTAAATGTCATGAATGATACGGCTTTCGTCTTTGACGTGCAGTTGTTTGAAGACTCTACCTTTACGCTGACCAAGATCGTGAATAACACCACGGGTTGCTTCCAGGAAGATATGCTTGGTCTTTGGTCCGTTACCGTGGAAGTAGAAGAAATTCCTGCGGGTGAGATTATCGCCACGAATGAAGCGATGGAAATGGATACTATTAGTGACGGCATCCTGGATACGCTCTTCATTTGTACTGGCGACTCCCTAAATCTGGCGATTAATTCCTTCAATAGCACCCCACTCGTCGGAGGAGGAGAAAATCACGTCTACGTGACCTTTGACAATGACCAGGACTACTACGGTCTGGGTACTTCGGGGGACATATCGCTGGAAGTGGATGACTTTGAGGATACTTTCTCGACACGTTTCCAGAACCTGACGAATGATACTGAATCTTCCTTCCTGACGGTGACCTACTTCATTGAGGATACCGTAGGTACTGGCTTTAGCGGAATGGAGTGTACGGGCATTACCGACAGCTTCTATGTGCTGATTTCTCCCAACCCGATTACGGTGGATGTCGATACCATGTACTGTAGTGGCGATATCGTAGATATTGATTTAGGCATTGGCATCACTAATGGGGTGGTGGGAACTACCTTCACTTACACGACCAGTGTTGACCCAATGGTCATTCCTGCGCCTGACGATCGAACGGTAGCCAGCAGTGATCGCTTGGTCGATACCTTTACCAACGTAAGTGGTGAAGACTTTACCGTTACTTATACCGTAACCCCAATGGTAGGTGGTTGTGCTGGTAACGACTATGATTTACGAGTATTGATCAAGCCGGAACCGGTGCTCTTCCAGGACCTACAGGATACCATCTGTAGCGATAGTCGCATTAACGTTCGTTTTGATGAGATTTCAGGGATAGGCAATGGTAGTACTAATTTCCGTTTACTGGATCGGGAGTTAGGTGTACACGACCCTGACTTCTTCGGCAGGCCAGATAATGCGCCGATCGATACGATAGGCAATCGAGGCATCATCAGAAATGATACCTTCACCAACCTGACGAATGATTTCCAGAGTGTAACCTACACGATCTTACCGATTAGCGATGATGGTTGTGACGGAGATACCCTGGTGTTTGATCTCTGGATTGCGCCCGAGCCTAAGGTGGACGATATTTCGGTCCAGGTGTGTTCTGGTTCACGATTGGATTACGATATTATTCACGATTTGGTCCTGAACCAGATTGGCGATCCTGGCTTGGTTGAGTTTGAGCGGACCATTACGCCCGGCGCGCCAATTATCGTCTTTGATCGCTTTGACGAAGTCGTTACTTTCAACATCAATGGACGACAAAACATCACTGACGGGTTCTGTGCTGCATTCCCTGATATACCTGGCTGTGAGGTCGGTTTCGTGCAAGATTCGCTTCTGGGCGATAGCTTGATCAATACGGGTACTGGATTGGTATCTATTTTCTACGAAGTCGTAGTAGAGGATACCTTGGGTTGTGGTACAAATAGTTTTGTGCTACAGGTAGACATTGCGGAGGAAGCGGATGCCAGTCTGGATCCGGAAGGCACTACGGATCTTTGTTCTGGAGATCCGATTGTCCTGAATACTACCTTCGACGGCATCGGTACGCCGGTATATACCTATAGCTTTGAAGATGCAGACCCCGGCGTGACCTCGGTGGTTATCGATACCATTAATGCTTCGGGTAGCTCGGTCTCGATCGATGGAACAGGGTCCGGGCAGGTAACTATCCGGGTAGAAGTGAGCACGGGCAACGGTTGTTCGGCCACGGCGACTCGGGTTGTGACCATCGGCTCTCCTCCTGCTTCAACGGGAATCAACGGTTTCGAGGAGCCTTGTGCCGGCTCGGTTATTCCAACTACTTACACTTTAGTTGGAGCTAATCCGAACAATGATTTTGCTTGGACGCTCTCTGATCCTTTGGCTGGTAATATTCTTGGTCCCACCAATGGTCCTTCCCTGACACTAACCTGGAACTCTGCGGGTGGACCTTACACCTTGACGGTTACAGAAACTGTACCAGGCGGCGCCAACTGCTCCATTACGCATACCCTCAATGTGCGGGTAGTCGATTCACCGAGTGCAGACTTTAGCTTTACCATTCAGCCTGGCAATAGTCTGGGAGTAGACTTCTTCGAGGCAGCTCAGGGTGCAGTACTTAGCTATGATTGGGACTTTGGTGACGGAATGGGTACGAGTATAGACGAAGATCCCAGCTACGTTTATGGCGCAGCCGGTACCTACCCCGTACAACTCATTACTTCTCACCTTTGTGGCGGAGCGTTTAGCCGTGATACGATTGTAAAAGATGTGACGGTAGGCCCCACGGTGAACTGTCAGATTCTAAACATTCGCCAAGGCTTCAATTTTGTTTCGCTGACGGTAGCACCATTTGACTCTTCGTTGAACAGCATCTTTGGCCCCTATGCCGATATCTCCCAAGTGACGAGCTTCACTACGATGCCCGTAAACTGGGAGCCCGGTGGTGGTGGCTTTAACACCTTGAACGACATGCGTCGTGGCTTCGGCTACTTCGTGTTCTCGGACGCTGATGTTGATGTACCGGTATGCGGTATTCCAGAAGATGGTACCTACCGTAGAATGTTAAATCCTGGCACGAATTACGTCGGTCCGGCTGATACGGCTACGATCAGCGCTGACTCCTTCTTCACGAATCTGGTGGATAACAACCAGCTGGTCTTTGCTTACACCTTTACACCCACTGGCTTCCTTACCTACGAGCCCGGTGGTGGTGGCTTCAACACGATGACTGAAGTAGAAGCTGGTCGTGGTTACGTAGTTATTACCTCTACAGCAGTCAACGAAGGCAGCTGGCGAGTAGCTGATAATTCTGAAGAACATGAGTTTATATTCGGTTACGTAGGTGGAGAAGACTTCGATCCTACGCAGCTCATTGAAGTGGTAAATGCGACTGGAGAAGTGGTTTCTTCCTTTAGTGCGAACGAAGAAGGACTCTACCAGGCTTCAGCCGTATTTGGACAATTGGCTAGGATGGATGGCAGCTTCGCCGAAGGTCTGGACGAAGGAGAAGCTTACTTCTTCCGCCACAATGGAGTAACCATTGATGCCGGAATGCATTATGCTGGGGGCTACCGTTCTACGCGCCTAGACCTTGATTTCACTGCAGTAGAAGAGAACCTGCCGACGGCGATTTCCGTGCCAAGTCTTAAAGTAAGTCCCAACCCCTTGGCTACTCAAGCGCAAATTGAGCTGAAAGTAGTTGAAGCGGGTAGTTATACCTTACGGATATTGGATATGAACGGTCGCCTGGTTCATACTGCTCTCAGTGAAGAGCAGCTATTGCCGGGTAGTTACAACTTCAATATGTCAGCAGCGCGGATGGCTCCGGGTATGTACTCGGTTGTAATCACTAAAGATGGTTACCTAATGCCTGATCTGAGCCTGCGCTTGGTGAAACAATAATTGCTTATATTTTTGTCGGCGTTGAAGGACTACTTCAACGCCGACTACTTTAATCGATACCCATGAAATCAGTTTTTTACCTCTTTGCTTTTATGCTCGCTGGTCCACTTTCGGCACAACCAGTCGAATTTGAACCGGCGCCTTGTTTCCCTGCAGCTCCTGGTTTTACTTACCGTGCTTTTGTCGATATGATCGGTGACGCGGGTAATGAAGAAGCTGCTACTACTGCTGACTGGGTGGCAGCAATCGACGCGGAAGGCTACGTAGTAGGCCGTGCGCAGTTAGAACTCATAGCGGGATTTGGTTGTCCGCAGGGCACGGCTTTCAATATGTCCGTGGCTCCTCAAAATCCTTCAGGTATTCCTGCTCAGTGCCCTGCTGCACCCTACGGGATGTTAACTGGCGAAACCTTCGATCTGGTCATTTGGGATGCTAGCCGCGGCAGTTTCTATACAGTAGTCAGTCAGGTAACCTTTATGGCTGGAACTACGGGAGGTATTTCGACGGGTAACTGCGTTACGGTCAATTTCGACGCTCCCTACGTAGTGCCTGCCAACCCACTTCCTGTCGTGATGGCCAACCTAAACGTTCGCCTTAACCGGTCACGGGAAGCAGTGATCAGTTGGCAAACCCTGGCGGAACAAGGCAGCTCTCATTTTGAGATAGAGCGGTCGGCCACTGGTTCAGAATGGACGGTTATTGGTCGAATAAATGCGGCTGGCGACAGTAATGATGAACTAGCCTACGAGCTCTATGATTTTAGTCCATTAGGAGGTATCAACCTCTACCGGATAAAGTCAGTAGACCTAGATGGTAGCTACTACTACTCACCGGTAGTGTCACTTGACTTGAAGAGCCAAGACGTCCCTACTGGCTTTGCGATCTTTCCTAATCCTGCCATCGATCAAACCATTTCGATTAGTTTTGATGGGCAGTGGTCAGAAAACAACTCGGTAAATATCCGCTTATACGATATTAACGGTCGCCAGCTTGCGCTATGGGATGGAGTCGAAGTCATCAGCCAGACCTTGAGCTTACCTAATTTGCCGGCCGGCATGTACCAGCTTGTAGTAGCTGGGGGGCAGGAGCAATTGATTCAACGCCTAGTAATACGTTAATCCAGTCTTTCCCAGCGGGCTCTTTAGATAGGGTTAGCCAAAAGGCATTTTTCAATTCAGTTGAAGCGGTCCAAGACTAGTAAAATAGTTTTGGACCGCTTTGTTTTAGCCACTATCCTCCTTGTAAAGGATGAAAACGGATTCTACTTCTTGTTTTAACTTATTTTTTTGAGGTTCCTTTGGTGGTTCTTGAAAATTATTCTTTTCTTGTCAGCAAGTTAAAACCACTCTTTAAGTAAGTCATTTCCTATTCCTTAATCGCTATTTATTTTTATTCCAGTAGATACAGTTTAGTTTTAACCCCAACATTTGCTTTGTGAGACAGCGTTATTCCGCGTTGCTTGACCGTTTGTAGCTGCACCGTAGTGGTTACAAATCTTCTTTTTTAAGCTGACTCGAATCTGTCAGCTCATTGCTTAGTATTCGCACCTATTTTTTCTCTATATAGACCCAATTCAAACTAATAATCGCATGAAATTACCTTTCCTAAGCACTGCCATATCACCTCAGTTTATAAGCTTGGTTTCGGTTAGTTCCGAAAAAAAACTTCTGGATGCTACAGCTGTAGCAGCTAAATATCCCGTTATGCTCTTTAGACTTCGACCTATACAAAATCGAGTACTGATTTGGTTGTTATTATTTTGTACTTCCGCAGGTGTAGCTGTTGGACAAACAACTTTCTCCGTATGCCCGAGTGGATGTGATTTTACTACTATTTCCGATGCGATCAATGCCGCTGCAAATGGCGATATCATCGAGGTGACGGGAAATATTAGCGAGGATCAGGTGAATGTAACCAAGAGCGTAACTATCGACGGACTTACTGGGGGTAGACTACTTACTTCTACCTCCGCTGTTTATGGCTTTGAAGTTTTTGCTATGGGGGTAACCATCAGGAATATAAGTGTAACGGGAGCTGGGACCTTTGGAATCCATTCCATTTCTGGTGCAGATAATTTGACTTTGGAAAATGTAACTACAAATGCCAATGGAGGGACTGGAATTGCATTGAATTGTACCGACGGACTCATCCTTAATGATATCGTTTCAACAAATAATGGCGGAAATGGCATTTCCCTTACCAATGTTCAAAACGTAACCATAACCAACATTACCACTAGCGGTAATTCTTTTGGTACATTCGGTGCAGGAGTAGGGATTTTTACCACGGATGCCTTTTGTCCAAGCCAGACTACTTCAAATGTCAGTATTGGTGGCGTAGTTAATATCTCGGAAGTACCAGCCTACTACCAACAACCTAGTGGTCCCGCTGTAGCTCCTCCTACGGGTACAAGTTTTACTCCAGGATCTGGTTCTAGTACGCCCTCATTCACGCATACCATTGGTATAGCCGCTTCGCTCTTCCCTGCTACTGATTTAAATAGTGCTTTGACTGGCGCTGCTGATATTATTGCAAATGATGGTTCAACAGCTCCATTTGTTTGGGTAGCAGAGGATCTCAGTGGCGATCGTTTTGTGCGCACTGGTTTAGCAAGTAGTGGAGGTGGAAGCTTTGATATGCAAATACAACCAGCAATCTCATTCGCACCTGATAATTCCTCTATCAATATCAAAATGGAAGGGGGGACCTACGTTGGAAATGCAGATGCGGTAAATTCACCATCGGATAATAAAGACGTTGTTTTACAGCCAGGAAGTAGTCCTGGGGTCGTCACAATCAGTGGCAATTTCGCGATTGGTACTGGAGACCAACTAGAGGTTGATGTAGATGGTCCTACTCCTGGATCGGTTGTCGGAGTAAACCATGATCAATTGATAGTTAGCGGTACAGTTGATGTTACCGATGCTCAGCTTAGCATTGCTAGCTCTAATGCCTATACGCTTTCATTGACGGATGAAATTATCATCATTTCGAATACAGGCATGGGAGCTGTTATTGGTCAGTTCGCGGAAGGTACCTCCATTGCGGTTGGAAGCCGTACTGCCATTATTGATTATGCTGGTGGTGATGGCAACGATATCAGCCTGCGTTTAGATCCGTGTGGAGATACCCCAACCGGCCTAAACTCTAGAGGCCAAATCACCTTAAATACCCAGACCGACCTAGACAACTTTGTGGCCGCTAATGGAGAAAAGTATACCCAAATTACGGGTAACCTCACCGTAATTGGTCTCGGGACTGGTGGCGATGCCGGTGATCCAATTACGGATATCTGTAATCTATCAGAAATTGAAGAAGTAACTGGTAGTTTAACGATTCGGAACTTCACCAGCGGAAGCAATCCCACTGAGTTTACCATGGATAATTTGACTACCGTTGGGGGTAATTTTAGTTTTGGCCCAACCAACAATAATCAAGGTAATACCGTAATTATCACGGCAAGTTTTGCCGCTTTGGAGACGGTCTCAGGCGGTGTAAATGTCTACAACCGCAACAGTACGGATGACGTTTTGGCCAGTATTGACCTAAGCAGCCTAGAGACGGTAGGTGGCTCTATGAATATTCGGGATAATGAAGCCCTTGGTTCGATTAGTCTGCCAGCTCTAACCAGCATCACCGCCAGCCTCACCATACGGGATAATGATGCGGCCACTATGATGGATATAGGTGCGGTATCTGGCTTGACCATCGGCGGTGGGGTGACCGTACAGGATAATCTAGCCCTGATGGACTTGAACCTGATGAATCTTACGGATGTGGACGGTCCTTTACTAGTACAGTCCAATGATGTGCTAGACGAAATAAATTTCGCGAACTTAGCTAGTGTAGGTACGGCAAATGAGGATATGACGATTCAAAATAATCCCTTGCTGACTACCTTGACTTGCACGGCCTTAGCGACAGTTGCCGACCTCTTACGGGTGCAGAATAATGACGATATCCTAACGGTGTCTTTCCCGGCTTTAACGATGATCGGAGATCTGGATATCAACAATAACAATGAAATTACTACGATTACGGCCCCGATGCTCCAGGCTATTAGCGGCTCGCTAACTATCGATGGCTCCAATAATAATCGGCAGGATGATTTAACGACAATTACCATCGGTACTGGGCTTGATGTAACTGGCGCGCTAACCATCAACAATAACCGATCAACCGATTTAGCTAGTATTACGCTAGGCTTAAATACGGTAGGGGGCAATTTGACTATTGATAATGACGAGTTCAATACGACCACCCCTGGGACCGTCATTGACCTGTCAACCTTAACAAGTATAAGTGGGAATCTTAGTATTCAGGAAGTCGTAGGAGGAAACCTTGATCTTAGTGCCTTAAGTAGTGTAGCTGGAAACGTTAATATTGCCAATAATGATTTCTTGACAAGTATCACTGCCCCGGCTTTTAGTACTGTGACTGGGAATTTTACTATTAACAATAATGATGCTGCAGGATTTGTAGATTTGGACGGATTTAGCGCTATTTCCACCTCTACTTTTCTGGGTAATCTGACCGTTTCCGGTAATGCCAACCTGGATGATTGTTGTGTACTTTCCTGTGGTATTATTAATGCTGTAATCGCTGCTGGAAATAACGTAAATATTAATAACAATGATACGGGTTGTGCCAATGAGGTAGCTATCGCTACTAATTGTGGGGAGGTTTTTGTGGGCAACTTGACGATTACGAGTAAAGCTCAAATTGACAATTTCTGCTACGGTACTGTGCAGGGTAACTTAATCATTGATGGCGACGAAATTGCCGACGAGGCCAATGTGATCAATTTAGCCGGGATGGCTGGTTTGACGGAAGTCACTGGTAACCTGATAATCCGCGATATGTCCGCTATGACCGGTTTTGGTAACAACACTAATGGTCTTTCTAACCTGACAACCGTGGGTGGCAACATTAGAATTGAAAATAATGACGCACTTACTAATTTGAACGGTTTAAGGAGATTAGCCAACTTTGGAACCGGAAATGGAAGCACTAGCTCAGATCTAAGAATTATCGGTAACGGAGCCCTAACTGATTTGGACGGTATGGGACAAAGTTTAGCAGGAGGACGGCCTACTTACCAAGTCCTTGATTTCTATTTTAATAATAACGATGCTTTCGAGGATATGCAGAACTTCTCTGCCAACATCGAAAGGGACTTAAACGTAAACAATAACCTTGAAATAACGGATCTGGGAGCTTTAACTCTGCTAAGTACTGCACGTAATTTAGAAGTACGGCAAAATGGCTCCACCGGTGCTGGTTTGCCAGTTTCTGGAGGATTAACCTCCTTAGAAGGGATTACCAATAATGCTACGGCCCTGAATGAAGCAGATATCACCCAAAACCGACAACTGACCACCTTAGAAGATCTTTTCCCCTCCGGTACTTCAGCGGAAATCGCGGAATTGCGAATACGTGAAAATAATTCACTGACTGATTTGGGCTCAGCATCCGTCGAGGTTACTGAAGTTTTAGTCATTCAGGATCAACTCCTCGTCAATTCTCTAGCGCTGCTTTCTCTCGATGAATCCCTAGTTAATCTATCACTGATCAGAACGGGAATAGTAGGTACCTCTCCTTTGTCAGACCTCACTGAGCTTACGGGTAATCTAAGGATTGTCAATAATGATATGTTGACCGATTTGATCGGTTTGGATGCAGTTACGTCCATAGATGCTCTAGAGATTGATGGTAATGATGCCTTGACCGATCTCAACGATCTGATGGCGCTAACCACGATTACCACTTCCTTGGAAGTAACTAATAATGATCTTTTGGCAGAATGCTGCGTGCTTCCCTGTCAAGTTATGGTTGCTGGAGCAGAAATCACTGCTGCTTCTCCCAATCCTCCTGTAAATATCAGTGGTAATACGGGCAATTGTGCAGATTTACCCACCACGGTTTCGGCCTGTAATATCTCAGGTGTACAGCTAGGAATAGATGCCGCGATCTGCTCGGGAGATGTGGCTGCTATTAGCGTGGATAATATCCCTTACATCAGCGGTGCGACCTTCACCCTGGAATATACCTTGACCCTTCCCGGTGGGACTACGACTTCCACACTATCAGAAAGTATCAGTGCACCGCCTACTAATCCTGGCACTTCCTTCAATTACGATTTCACCACTACAGCCATTAGCGTAGCTGATCCAGCGGACGGTGACGCCGAGATGTTGTCTTTGACCGGCATCAGAATTTTCCGCACCGACGAAGATGGGAGCTTTGGTTGCGAAGAAGATTTGAGTGGATCACCGGCAACCGTACCCGTTTATGACCCCATCATGGTTAAGTCTATCAGTTATGACCCGACTTCCGAAAAACTATGCCAGGGGGGCGACTTGGCAATCATGGTTGAACTCCAAGGTGGAGACGGCTCTTACACTTACGCCTGGACCGTCGACGATACCCCCGCCAACACTTTCAATACCATTGCTTTCAACGGTGCTACCGATGCGATGACCGTAGTCATTGATGGCTCTAATATTTTGAACACGGCGGCAACGGCAGAAGTGACCTTGACTTTTGGGGATGGCAGCAGTTGTACAAGTGGGACTGAGAGTTTCTCCATTATGTTGAGTCCTCAGCCCATGCCCAACTTGAACTTGACCGGCTCTACTGCCGTATGTGCAGGAGATTCCAGAACGCTTACTTTTGGCGGTACCAGCATTCCTGATGGTAGCACAGTCGCTTTCTCAGCTATGCCCGATGTGGGCAGTTTTTCGGCAGCGAATCTCACCTTGCCCGTCAATACTACAGTATTCACGCTTGATAATCCAGCTGCGGGTATAAATGCTGGAGATAATATCACTATCTCGGCGGAAGTTACTACTCCTGATGGTTGTACTGCTACTGCTACCCAAACCCTGGTGTTTTATCCTGCCATTGAGTTAACCCTTTCGGCAGATGCGGTGGTGTGTTTAAACGAAACTGAAGGTATCTCCGTTGCTGCTAGTGGGGGATCTGGCAGCGGCTACACTTACACTTGGACCAAGGTCGGTGGTACCGCTCCTGGTACCGCTAGCGCAGTTTTAAGCAGCACTAGCATTGCTGCTCCTGACTTTACCCCCGCACCTGGTGCGGGTAGTGGTCAAACCTATATTTTCAATGTAACAGTCACCGATGATGTAGGCTGTACGGCTACTTCCGGCAATCTGACTTTGACCATGGATGGCCCGAATTCCGCTCAGTTGTCTCTACAGGGAGGCTCGCCCAGCCAGGTATGTAGTAACGAAGATGTAGACCTCATTGTAACGGTCAATAATCCTGATTACACGGGCACTTACACCATTGTGTTTAACGATGGAACCGATGATATAACCGTCACGGACTACACCAGCGGAAGTCTAATTTCCGGGGTGTCTTTTGATAATGACGGTACGACCAATCAAAACATCACCTTTACCCTGATTTCGGTAACTGAAGAGGAGGATAATACCTGCGCAGTCCGCTCCGCCAACGTCAGCGGTGCGGTGGTGATCAATGTAATTGGTGAACCAGAATTATCTAATATCCCTACTCCCACTACGGCTGTTACGAGTGATGGTACTTCCGCAGGTTGTACTGGTGAAGTTAGCTTCACCGCTCCCACGATTACCGGAGGCTGTATGCCCATCAGTGGTACGATTACCTACGATCCAGCCCTTCCTACGGGCCAAACCACCTTTAGCTCGGGAGAATCGATTACCCAAGAATTCCCCATTGGTACAACTACGGTCACCTTTACCGTCACTGACGGCAATAACAATTCTGATACCGATATGACCTTTACGGTTATGGTGACGGATGATGAGGCGCCGGAGATAACTAATCCAGTTGCAACTTCAATGGTCGTTGATTGTATTGCAGATACTGAAATTGCACCACTTCTACCTACTGTTAGTGATAATTGTGACGGCATCCTAAATCCAGGAGCTCCCACAATTTCTTCCGCTCCCTCATGTGAGGGTGATGTAACCTATACCTACACTTATACCGATGCTGCTGGACTAGAGCTTGTTTGGATATTTACTTATACGATTGAGTACGAGCCTTTCCCGGCCATTACACCGACGAGTGAGACGGTAGCCTGTGCGGCTGACTTAGAAGCGCCAACCCTACCAGTAGTTACGGATAATTGTGGCACTGAGCTAACGCCCACGGGTCCGGTAGTAAGTACTACACCGAGCTGTGAGGGCGATGTAACCTACACCTACACCTACACGGACTGTGAGAATAATTCGCAGGACTACGTGCACACGATAACGATCGAGTACGAGCCCTTCCCGGCCATTGCACCGACGAGTGAGACGGTGGCCTGTGCGGCGGACTTAGAAGCGCCAACCTTACCGGTAGTTACGGATAACTGCGGCGCTGAGCTAACACCCACGGGTCCGGTAGTAAGTGCAACACCGAGCTGTGAGGGGGATTTGACCTACACTTACACCTACACGGACTGTGCGGGCAATGCTCAGGACTACGTGCACACGATAACGATTGAGTACGAGCCCTTCCCGGCGATTGCACCGACGAGTGAGACGGTGGCCTGTGCAGCTGATCTGGCAGCGCCGACTATCTTACCAGTAGTTACGGATAACTGTGGCGCTGAACTAACGCCCACGGGCCCAGTAGTAAGTGCAACACCGAGCTGTGAGGGCGATGTGACCTATACTTACACCTACACCGACTGTGCGGGTAATGCTCAGGACTACGTGCACACGATAACGATTGAGTACGAGCCCTTCCCGGCGATTACACCAACGAGTGAGACGGTTGCCTGTGCGGCGGACTTGGCGGCACCAACCTTACCGGTAGTTACGGATAACTGCGGCGCTGAACTAACGCCCACGGGTCCAGTGGTGAGTGCAACGCCGAGTTGTGAAGGCGATGTGACTTATACTTACACTTACACGGACTGTGCGGGTAATTCAGAGGACTACGTGCACACGATTACGATCGATTACGAGCCCTTCCCGGCGATTGCACCGACGAGTGAGACGGTGGCCTGTGCGGCGGACTTAACTGCGCCAACCCCACCGGTAGTTACGGATAACTGCGGCGCTGAACTAACGCCCACGGGTCCGGTAGTAAGTACTACACCGAGCTGTGAGGGGGATGTAACCTACACTTACACCTACATCGACTGTGCGGGTAATGCTCAGGACTACGTGCACACGATTACGATTGAGTACGAGCCCTTCCCGGCGATTGCACCGACGAGTGAGACGGTGGCTTGTGCGGCGGACTTGGCGGCACCGACCTTGCCGGTAGTTACGGACAACTGTGGCGCTGAGCTGACGCCCACGGGTCCGGTAGTAAGTGCAACACCGAGCTGTGAGGGGGATGTAACCTACACCTACACCTACACGGACTGTGCGGGTAATGCTCAGGACTACGTGCACACGATAACGATTGAGTACGAGCCCTTCCCGGCGATTGCACCGACGAGTGAGACGGTGGCTTGTGCGGCGGACTTAGAAGCGCCAAC
>JBCCDS010000038.1:0-60035 GCA_039030655.1 Bacteroidota bacterium
GGGGCTGCATCCCACCAGTAGCCTGGAGGAGCACAGGCCGTAGAGCTGGGGCTGCATCCCACCAGTAGCCTGGAGGAGCACAGGCCGTAGAGCTGGGGGCTGCATCCCGGATTGCATCCGGGGTTAAGGGTGTTTATCCCCTTCAGGGATAATGGGAGGCTAGAGGCCGTTTTTTCACTTCCGCAGGTTCCACCCCTTAACGGAAGTTTTCAAGACTATCGGTTGCAACTATTTGCAGTCCACTTGGTTTTGAAGATGATATGCCTACACAACGTAAAATAGTCCTTGGTATCGCTGGTTCTAGCGGTAGTCTTTACGCTAAAGTTTTGATGGATCGCTTGGTTCAGCTGCAAGATCAGTGGCAGGCTATAGGCATAGTGATGAGCGATAATGCCCGCTACAACTGGGAATTAGAGCTAGGCGATAAAAGCTTTGCTAACTACCCTTTTGACTTTTACGAAAAGCGGGATTTTATGGCCCCTTTTGCTTCTGGTTCTGCTCGTTATGATACGATGCTGGTCTGTCCTTGCAGCATGGGCCTACTCGGCCGAATTAATGCGGGAGTTAGTGATGATTTAATGACCCGGGCTGCGGATGTTATACTGAAAGAGCGACGTAGGCTGATCCTCGTTCCTCGGGAAACGCCTCTGAGCTTGATTCACCTCCGCAATATGCTGGCCATTACCGAGGCTGGAGGCATCATCTGTCCCGCCATACCGAGCTTTTATAGCGGAGCAGAGACTAAGGAGGAGCTAGCCCTCACCGTAGTAGATCGCGTGCTGGATTTAGCTGGCTTTGAACTAGCGGATAGCTATCGTTGGGGAAGTTAGATGAGTAGATGGTCGCTACCGACTATCTTACTACAGACTATGCTTACGTCCAACATCTTCGGTCAAGCTCACGTTAAGTAAAAATTAAGACAATGCAGGCAACCAAAATTGAGCGTAAGCCGTCTTTTGTATAGCTTTTTATTGTTTTAATATCCAACTCCAAGAATAACCTCAAAGATGAACAAATACCTAGGCAGCGTTTTGGCTGCAATCCTCGGTGGTGTAATCACCCTTTTCGGCGCTTACCAAATGGGTTGGGGAGAAACGAAGTACGTCCGTACTGCTGATGACCCAGTAGTGCAGTTTTCCAATCTTACTACCCCTACTGATGCAGAGCTGGTTCCCGTATCGGGTTTCACTACTGCGGCGGAGAAAGCCTTACCGGGTGTAGTCCACATTAAAGCGGCTTCCAGGGTGAATGGCAGCCAGAGTGGTGAGATACCAGAAATGTTTCGTGACTTTTTCGGACCCGGCTTCGGTGATGAGTATAAGGACAACGGTGGTGGTCGGGAAGCCCCTCTTCAGCAAGGCAGCGGATCAGGCGTAATCATCAGCGCTGATGGCTACATCGTGACCAATAACCACGTAGTGGAAGGTGCAGAGCAATTGGAAGTTGTCCTGAACGACCAACGCACTTATGAAGCAACCATCATCGGTACGGATGAGACTACGGACGTAGCGCTGATTAAAATCGAAGCAGACGGCTTGCCCGTTGTGCAGTTTGCTAATAGCGATCAGGTGCGCATCGGAGAATGGGTGATTGCAGTCGGAAACCCATTCAGCCTGACAAATACCGTTACGGCGGGAATCGTTTCGGCTAAGGGACGTAGCATCGACATTCTGCGTCAGCGTTCTCAGTACGCCATTGAGTCTTTTATCCAGACAGATGCAGTGGTCAACCCTGGTAATAGCGGAGGCGCGCTGGTCAACACCAATGGCGATCTGATCGGTATTAATACAGCCATCAGCTCTCCTACTGGCGTTTTTGCCGGTTACAGCTTTGCAGTTCCCTCCAACATTGTAGCCAAAGTAGTGGAAGACCTGCGGGAGTACGGAGAAGTCCAACGAGGCTATTTAGGTGCCCGGATTGTAGAGCTAAATTCTGCTTTAGCACGTGAGCAAGGAATTGACCGTGACAATGGCGTTTATATTGCCGGAGTTAATGAAGGCAGTGCTGCTGATGAAGCGGGGCTGCAGGAAGGTGATGTCGTAATTGCGGTTGATGGTACCCCTACCCTTCGTAATAGTGAATTACTGGAGCAGCTTGGACTACGCCGACCAGGAGAAGAAGTCAACCTGACCATCGAAAGGGATGGGCGTGAGATGGGCCTTACTGCGGTGCTGAAAGGCAGTACGGGTAGTTCTGAAGTAGTGCTAGCTAGCACTGATGAGCCGCTGCAAGAACTAGGTGCAGAATTAGAGCCGCTGGATCGCCAGGCCGCTAACCGCCTGGGCGTAGACGGTGGGTTACGCATAACTAACCTTGAAACAGGCCTCATTAGTGAGACGACCCGTATCCGGGAAGGCTTCGTTATCACCAGTGCCGACGGCCGTCAGGTAAGTACGGTAAAGGACCTGGAAGAAATCATTCGCGACCAGCAAGATGGTAGTGTACTACTGGAAGGGGTATATCCCGAATCAGGTAAGCGAGTGAATTACGGGCTTTCCTTGGTTGCCCCTGGCGAATAGAGTCGCCGAAATCAGCAAGATTTAGCACAGCTTGTACTGAAGAATCCAAAGATCCCTGTAGCTTCGGTTACAGGGATTTTCTTTTTTCCGCTATATTAGTGCAGTAGATATAGTATTTATTGACCCCAGTTAACCGAGTGCTGCACCCTGTCTCTTGCCTCTCGGTTCTTCACTTTTACCTATTCGCTAGACTCCAGTTCAAGGAATATTTTCTTCACTTTACCAGTGTCACTAATTAAGGACACCGGTCTATTCTTGGGTATGGCAGCAACTAGCACATCTACTTCTATACAACCACTTGTAAGTGGCCTAGAGCCCTATGCTGGGGTCTGGGATCGACGAATGGCGGCGCATCTCTTACGACGGGCATCCTTTGGTCCAACTCGACAAGAAATCCAGGATGCTATTAGCATGGGGCTCGACAATACTGTCGATACGCTCTTGGCATCTCTGGCTCTCCCCGATCCACCGCTTAATCCCGATTTCCCAGATGACCCGTATGTGCCCATTGGTAGCACTTGGGTCGATCAACCTTATGCAGATACGGGCTCTAACTTCCGCTGGCGCAGTTTGCGTGGATGGTTAATTAATAGTCTGCAAGACCCCTACCTCAACATCCGGGAGAAAATGGTCCTCTTCTGGGCCAACCACTTTGGCATGGCCGATGTCGGCGACGAGCGTGTACAGTACGATTACGTGCGACTTTACCGAGGCTTTGCTACCGGAAATTTCCGAGATTTGGTTAAGGCAGTTACTGTTCACCCTTCAATGCTAATGTTTCTTAACGGCAATGTCAACCACAAAGATTCACCCAATGAAAATTATGCCCGAGAGCTGCTAGAGTTATTTACGATCGGGAAGGGTCCTCAGATTGGTCCGGGCGACTACACCAACTATACCGAACAAGATATCCAGCAGATGGCACGCATTCTGACTGGCTGGATTACCGTGGGTGTTTGGTCGGGAGAACCCGGTATTTTACCCCATAGTGCCTTTGATGATTACCGCCACGATAGCAATTCCAAAACACTCAGCCATCGTTTTGACAACGTCACCTTTAACGATGAAGGAGATGAAGAATACGCCAGTCTGATTGATCTGATCTTCACTAAAGAGGAAGTGTCCCGTTTCATTTGTCGCAAGCTGTATCGCTACTTTGTTTACTACAAATGGGATGATGCTGTGGAGCAAGCGGTCATTGAGCCACTGGCACAAATCTTCCGGGATAACAACTACGAAATTGCTCCGGTACTAGCGGCGCTGTTCCGTTCTACCCATTTCTATGAAATTGGCACTGTCGGAGACGTAATCAAAAATCCATTAGAGTTTATTCTAGGGGTCACCCGCCCAATGGACTGGGGACGAGACAATTTCCCAATGGCGTTGAAATACGATTCTGGCAATGCTTTACACTGGTGGGCTAGTCAGTTAGACCTTGATTTTTTCTTCCCTCCTTCCGTATCCGGTTGGCCTTCCTGGCACTTGACGCCTTCGTATAATCGCCTTTGGCTCAACAGTTCTACCCTGCAACGACGGGTAGATCTTACTCAAGGTATCGGCTGGAGTGGCATCTGGGTAGACGGAGAAGGACGGCCAATGGATTGGCTAGGCTTCATTACTACATTCGATGACCCCACGGACCCCAATGAACTGGTCAGGGAGTTTGCTGAAGTTTTTCTCCCACAGGAGTTACAAACAGAACAACTGGATGAATTGAAGGAATCTTTAATTCCCGGCCTTCCAGATTTTGAATGGACTGTAGAATACGGGACTCATCTCTCCAACCCTGATGACGAAATGCTGCGTGAAAGTGTAATTCGAAAGATTCGGGCGCTAGCGCGCACCTTATTCCGAATGGCTGAATTCCAATTAAACTAACCGCCCCCAAGGCACAAACTTCCTGCTATGAATCGCAGAAACTTTCTTAAGACTTCGGGGGCACTAGGTGTTCCTACTTTATTCGGCGCCGGGCAACTGGCTGCGGCCCCGCTCTCTGCACTTAACCAGCTATTGCTGAGCAGCGATACGGATCGCGTGCTGGTGCTGATCCAGCTTACCGGTGGTAACGATGGCTTACATACGCTCGTCCCCTTGGACCAGTACGCCAACCTGGCACAAGTCCGGTCTAATATCATCCTACCGCAGAACAGTTTACTGGGCCTTACGCCCAATGCAGCCTTCCATCCCGTAATGAGTGGTATGCAAAACCTATTCTTAGATGGCAAACTGAGCGCCGTCCAATCGGTTGGTTATCCAAATCAAAATCGATCACACTTCCGATCAATGGATATTTGGACTTCGGCTTCGGCGGCTGATGTGGAAGAAACCACGGGTTGGATGGGCCGGATTTTAACCGAGGACCATCCCGATTTCCCAACGGGCTATCCCAATCCTGAATTTCAGGATCCTTTGGCGATGGTAATGGGCACCGTAGTCAGTGCTACTTGCCAGGGGGAAGTTGCTAATTTCAGCCTTGCCGTGCGTGACCCCTTCAACTTTACTTATATCGCACCGGGTAGTAATACTCCAATACCCGACAACAACTACGGAGACGAGCTGCTGTTTGTCCGCCAAACCATTGCCCAATCTAATGCCTATGGTGATCGGGTAACTAATGCAGCAAGTGCCGGCGACTCCCAGGCGACCTACCCCGAGACCCGTCTAGGAGAGCAACTGCGCAACATCGCTACCCTGATTAGTGGAGGGTTGCAGACGAAAGTCTACATTGCTACAATTGGTGGGTTTGACACCCACGCCAACCAAATAGCTAGTGGAGATAGTACGCAGGGGGAACACGCCAACTTGTTGGCTGATCTGAGTGCCTCAATTGCTGCCTTTTCCGAAGATTTGACCAGCTTAGGTCTCCAGGATCGGGTACTGGGCATGACCTATAGTGAGTTTGGACGCCGCATTCGCTCTAATCAAAGCTTTGGCACCGACCACGGCACTGCAGCGCCTTTATTTCTCTTTGGCGGCTGTGTAGCTGGCGGAATTTTAGGCAGCTCTCCCATTATTGACCCTCAAGTTGATCCCTACGAAGGTGTTCCTATGCAGTATGATTTTCGGGATATCTATGGATCCATCATGACCGATTGGTTGGACCTGGACATCAATCTGGTAGAATCCTTAATCTATCCTGGCTTTACCTACCTTCCTTTACTACAGGGCTGTGCATTACTGCCCGTAGAGTGGTTGAGTTTTAGTGCGCTGGGCCGCGAGCGGAATATCCGTCTGGAGTGGCAAACGGCTACTGAAACGGGCAACCTCGGCTTTGAAATCGAACGCAGTACCGATGGCCGCTACTTTAGTCAAATAGACTTTGTACGAGGAGTTGGAATAAGCAATAGCGTGCAAGATTACGAATACCTGGATCGAACGGCCGTGCAAGGTCCACTTTACTACTACCGACTCAAGCAATTGGACAACGACGGTCGAAGTAGTTATAGCCCCGTGCGAACCGCCCGATTAAGCGGTACGGCCATTGGAGATTGGCAGGTCGGTTTACCGGCGCCTAATCCCGTTGATGAGCAGACGACTATTCAGATCTTTGCCCCAGTTGATGCCCGGGCCGATTTTGAACTCTTTGACCAGCAAGGCCGCCGACTGCAGGCTGGTCAGCTTAGCTTAATTGGAGGCCGCGATAATCGAATTCCGCTATCGGTGGGTCAACTCCCGGCTGGCATTTATACCTGGCGAGTGAAGGCTGGCGGGCAATCCCACAGTCGCCGGCTGATAAAACGGTAGGCGCTCACTGAAGTAAGTGCAAAAGAAAAAGCCCGCTACGATGGTTATCGCAGCGGGCTTTTCGATTGAAAAGCTGACCAAGGTCTAGCCTAAAGAGCGCATGTGCTTAACCAGGCTGCTCTTAAGGTTGGCAGCTTTGTTAGCGTGCCAAAGATTGCGCTTGGCTAACTTATCGATTTGGCTGAAAACAGCAGGTAGTGCTTCTTCTGCTTTTTTCTGATCTTCTAGATCACGGAAAGCGCGAACGGCTGTACGAGCCGACTTTTTGAAGTAGCGGTTATGTAGGCGCTTCTTAGCGTCTTGACGAATGCGTTTCTTAGCTGACTTATGATGTGCCATATATAAGCTTAATTCTTTAAGGCTTTTCAATCGGACCGCAAAGGTACGGCGCTCCACTGAATTGCACAAGCTGCCTCTTCGAATATTTATCAAGTCAGCCACAGATTTCCACTTACCCAGTAGCATGAAATTTTTGCTGGCTCTCCACCCTCCAAACCAAACTAAAGCGGGCCTAAGACGCATTAAAGCATTAAAGTATTGTCAAATGCCGACAGCGAACTGTTAAGGGGTGCAACCCCAACCCAAAACAGGCGTCTTATAGGTGCATTCTTTAGCAACTCAACTATTTAAAATCTTCAACCATGCAAAATCTACTAATAGTCCTGGTGGCTGCTTTTAGCTTATCCAGCAGCAGCAGTTCAAGCGGTATCAGTTACAATAGCGGTACACTACAGCTTAAGGTCGAGAATATCCGACAGAAGGCTGGAACGATTTGGGTAGGCTTGTATAAATCCTCCGAAGATTTTTTAGATCGCGATCAAGCTACCCTACTGGCTGCCCAGGTTGACAGGACCGGAAGTATCTACATCACTCTACCCGATCTACAGCAAGGTGAAGATTATGCCATTGCCCTTTTCCACGATTTAAACGATAACGGCGAGTTAGATACCAACTGGCTAGGTCTGCCCAGCGAACCCTGGGCCTTTAGTGGTGAACCTCGCACGCGCTTGCGTTTGCCACGCTTTGATGAAGTTAAGTTTCGCTACGATCGACGCATGAATCGACAACAGCTGAGTCTACGTAAATGGTAAGTGGCCAGCGTTTCCAGATGAGTCTTTTTTGGACTTCCGCAGGTGGACACCGAAAAAACCCACTAGCCGCACTCCCATAAGTAACTGACAATCAATTATTCAATCGTTTTTATACGTTTAAAAACGAATATATACGTTTAATATACGACTAGGGCTTATTGAGCCTCCCATCTTTGCTACAGCGAAATCATCAAACGTTGTAGCCTATGTCTTTCCGCATCCGTAACCAAGTTCAATTAGTGGGTCGCCTAAGTCAGGCGCTTCACTGTCAGCGTCTTTCCGATGAAAGCCTAGTAGTAAATACGCAACTGGTACTTGACGATGCCATACCAGCTTCAGAAGATCATCATGGGCGGCTCTTTCATCTAGTGGGCTGGAGTCGTGTGGCAGAAAGCATGCATCGCAACCTGAGTGGTGGTCAGCGTATCATGGTACAGGGAAGATTGGTCAATAAACGCCAGTACCATAAGGGACTCAGTTACTACCGCACGGAAATACACGTCTCTGAATTCATGCTCCTACAAGAGCCTCCATGCAATAATTATCGTCGCAGCAATGCGACTATTAACGTGCCAGCAACCACCTAAAGCGCTGGCCATTAACCTGCCACAATTGGGTGGCACTAACCAACCTTATTATGCAAATCAATAACCAAGTTACCCTCATTGGCCGTCTGGGCAAAGACCCCAGCTACATGACTACTCAACAGGGCAATGACCTTACCCGCTTAAGTTTGGCAACTAGCTCCTACCGAATCGTAGAGGGGGAACGCAAAGAAAACACCCAGTGGCATCGCTGCATTGCCTGGGGCCCTTTAGCCCTTACCTTACACCAATACCTAAAGAAAGGTAGTCGGGTAGCTATTCACGGCGAGCTTCGCTACGGCAAGTTCACTGACAAAGAAGGCATAGAACGTAGTTCCACCGATATCGTCATCAATTCCTTCACCTTTCTCGATCAAAAGCAGAAGCAGGCTGCATAGAAAACCGCCGAGCACTAAGTACTCGGCGGCCTTTACCCCACAGCAGGATTATTTGCCATGTTATATGGGTTAGATAGGGAGCGGTCCGTGCCTGAGTACGGACCGCTCATTTATCATCTGCTAATGACTAGTCTCTCTGTCCATTGATCCTCTCCACGAGTAGACCTAAACAGGTAGACGCCTGCCGCTAAATCAGCGATGGGGATACGGAATTGTCCGGTCTCCCGACTTTCCAAAGCATCTTGCTGCCAACTGCCCACTAATCGACCGTGCAAGTCCAGTAAGTCAAACTGCCAGGCCTCGTTATTTTTAAAAGGATAACGAATACGATCATCAGGGATTTCCACTACTACTTCTAAATCGGCAGGATTGGGGAAGATAACCGGAGCCGCATTTATAATGATGTTCCGGCAGCGTCTACGGCTACAGGTTTCCCCGTTATCGTCCATTCTAATCACATTCATGCATATCTGGTAAGCACCTGATCCGGGTAAGCCATAACTGAAGTCATAGCCAGTTCCGATTACTTCTCGGGGCCCATTATTGATTCGAAGCTCCCAAAAGATTTCATCACATGCCAGAAATTCTCCTGCTGGATTCAAGCTCACGATGTTGGTACTCGGATCCAAATCTATGTTAAAGCCTAGAGCTACCTGCTGTACGAATTCATTGCCACATAGACATTCTTCGATATCACAGTCTGGCATCACGATCACCGTTTTGAAGTCACAGCAATAGATGTGGTCTTCATTTTGATTCTCTTCGTGCAGGTAAACCTGGACACAGATGGAATCTCCTGGCGCAGCTGGTGCTCCAATCAGTAATTCGATAGGTATACTACCTCCGGGTGGAATCGCGCTAATAAATTCGATAGTGGTATCATAAGGCGACAGGCCCGTTGTGGGGTCAAAAGCGAAATGAGCCTCATCTATGGAGTAAACAGAAGTGTTATGGAGCTCTCCTCCCCAGAAATAGAAACCGTCTTCACAACCAAATTCATCAAAAGTGAGATAGCCACAGTCTGGCTCACATTCAAACTGGACCGTATCTCGGCAAACGATTGAATCCCCACTCATCCACTTAATTTCGATCTCAGTAACTGGTTCGGAGACGTTACCGATACATAATTCGGGCAGGCTAAAGTCGCCTAGGGGCAACTGACCATCGAGATGAAGAAGATCTACGGTATGCTTAGCCGTCCCCGCTACATTCAGCCAATCACCTCCCAGGGCAGTAAAGGCCGAAAGCTCGGCGCTGGTATCCAAGGCACAAAGCTGGATGCCGTCTAGTAAAGGATCACTCACCTCATTGAAGAGGGTAACGACATAGCAACATTCCTCTTCATCGCCAATAGGATCTACGGATAATACGCCCAGGTCATCACAGGGATCACAATCGGGTAAAATGAGACAATATACTTCCTCTGAAGAACAGCATAAGGCCGTCGGGTCATCCTCGGGGTCAGCGCTATGAGCAACTAAGGAATAACAAAATTCTTCATCAGGAGCCGCCGTGGTATTGAGTGTAAAGGTCAAAGTAGTACAAGGCATAGCCGCTGTGAGCGGAGGGCTCAGATTAATTCCTACCGGAAAACCAGGATCTGCATCCGCTGCTGGAGATTCAGCCATAAACTGAATATAGCTCACGTCAAAGTCAGCATCAGCAGGGCGACAAATGGTAGCCGTAAAGACGTATTCACCCTCTGGGCCGCAACTGATGGTATCTTCTGCAACGTAGATACAAGGTGGCTCAACCGGGCACGTCAGCTCAAAGGTATCACGACAGACAACCATCTGCTCCTCATCCAGGTAGGAAACATAAACGGTTTGCGGATAGACGATAGCATCTTCCAGGCAGAATTCAGCTGCTATACCTGCGGAAGTAGAAGGGATAAAACCACCGGGACTAGAGCTACCTAATTGGAAAGTTCCAGGATCTGGCATGAAGAGATTATAATCGGCACCGACAGAAGCAGGATCCACTACGATCGTCGCATCATCCGTACTAATCTCTACTCCCAAAATACCATCTGGCAAACCTAAGTAACCAAAGGCATAGCAGCAGCTATCTTCTGTAATGGGTGAGATCCGAGTAACTATATCCTCGCAATCACTATCGCAATCGATGAGGTCCAAAATCAAGCTATCACTCACCGAAGTACAGCCAAATTCATTAGTAACGTGTAGACTATAGGAGCCGGAAGCGGTAGCAATCAGGCAAACGTCCGTCTCATCGACTAGGATCGCTCCATCCTGATACCACTGGTAGCTCAGATTATCTCCGAGCGGCCCGCAGAGCGTGTCGGGGTTACAACTTTCATAGCAACCTACTGGAACGATGCAGATATCAGGCAGTGGGTTAATGGTCCACTCTGTCCGGCCGGTACAACCAGTTGTTGGGTCGAGCGCTATGAGCACGTAGGTCCCAGCTGCTACTACGGTTGTACTGGTTCC
The DNA here is from genome assembly GCA_039030655.1 of Bacteroidota bacterium. Lineage (GTDB taxonomy): Bacteria > Bacteroidota > Bacteroidia > Chitinophagales > Saprospiraceae > Neolewinella. The sequence goes on from JBCCDS010000038.1 coordinate 10,790, forward strand.
ACTGTCGCCATTTGACCAGCTGTAGATCAGGTCGGCCACGGGGCTGACCACTTCTAATACGTTGGGCTCTCCTTCACAACCAGAACCAGAACTAAGGGTAATGGCGGGTGTAGGAGCTACTGCAGCTACCAAATCTACCGGATCACTGAAGCTGGTACAACCATTGTTGTCTCTCACGATCAAGCTAAAAGGAGCGGTCGCTATATCTCCTGGTCCCAGGGTGATACTTGATCCGAAGGAAACCGTATCCCCTAAAGCATTTATCCAGAAGTAACTGAAGGGACCAGAGGGGCCACTTAGGGTTACGGGCTCACCATCACAGAGGAAGGGACTGCCGGAAATAGTAGCCGGAGGGCCAGGAAGAAAGGTCAGATCGACAGAATCGGCGACGAAAATGCAGCTATCAGCGGTGAAGAGAGAAACGGTGTAACTACCGCCAACAGTAATCGAGGTCGAGTTTCCTGTGTCTCCATTAGACCACAGGTAGGTTATTCCAACTTGCGCAGGAACAGATAGCGTGATGGTTTCACCAGCACAGACTATGTTATCGGGAGCGACGCTGATCGTAACCGGATTGGGGTTATCACTTACCGCAATCAAGCTATCCACCTTTTGCTGGCAACCAAAGGCATCAGTGACGGTCAAAGATACCGTATAACTAGCGGCCGAGGTATAGGCATGAATCGGATTTTGCCCTGTAAATAATGCACCGTCACCAAAGTCCCATTCGTACAGAATGGCACCGGGTGCCAGCCCCATAAATTGAATAGCTTCATCGACACAAAACGGCGCGGGTGGCAGGATGATTTGCGGATCCAGGCCTGGACCTGGGCTGATCGTTTCCGTATGTACAGATTCACAGCCCTGACCATCCGTTACCGTTAGAGTAACTGTAAAGGGGCCACTACCCGAGAAGTCATGCACTGGATTAGGACTGGTTGAGCTTCCTCCATCGCCAAAATCCCAGGCCCAACTCGAGATAACCGAAGGCAGTAAAGTCGTTGATTGGTCGGTAAAACTCACGCGGCCGCAAGAATCGGTAAAACTGAAGTCAGCAACCAATGGGACACATACGGTGACTAAGCTATCCGCAAAGCAAGTATCGCCGGAAACTGGATCAACGCCAATATGTCGCGCCCGTAGTACGTAACAATCCGCGTCGGGAAACTCCAAACTCAGATTGGGATCAGCGGCTGATCCAGCTACCACTGAAATACCGATCCCGCTCGGCCAAGACCATTCAATATCGATCAAGGGAGCGCTAACTACGCCCATCAAGTCCACCCGATCACAACGGGGTGTTTGGTTGGTTGCAGTGACGGCAAAATCAATAAAGTCGTTATTACAGCCTGGTCCTCCTCCAGTGCAATACTGCTGGCGAACAAAACGTGTCTGGGTGGTAGTCTGACAGCCCGTATTGGTATCCGTGATAATTGCATAGTACGTAAATACACTATCCACGCCCGTGATATCGTGGGTAAAGACGGCACTGGTTTCTGCCTGCAGGACGCCATTACAAAACCATTGGTAGCTGTAATCTGGGTCAAAGGCCGCCAATACATCTACGCTATTACCGGTAGAAACACCGCCGTTATCCGGTACACAATAGACCGCTGGCCCGGCCAGACTCAAGCGGTCATCGGGACCGGGTAGCAGTACAGGCACATAACTGTCTACGCCGACGCAGCCATTTAGATCTACGGTATTAACGACGTAAGCCCCGCCAGAATTAATGGAGATACCGCCGGTCGTAGCTCCCGTCGACCAACTAATACTACTAAAGAGGGTGCTATCCACCTCCAATCTGGCCGTTACCCCTGGGCAGAGAATACCATCCTGAGTAATGACTGGCTGGGTCGGGACGAATAAGCTAAAGACCTGAGTGAAAGTCTCCGTATTGCCGCACAATTCTACGACCAGATCCAACGTAGCGCTGCCCGCGGATTCGTTCCACTGAATATCGACCGTAGGGCTACCCTGCCCTCCTACAATACTTCCTACACCAGCTGGGCTGAGCGACCAGTTGAAGACCGCGTCTGGATGTTGAGGGGGTAAGGCGGTATATGATTGTAGAGAATTAATGCAAGCGGTGGTGACATCCAGTCCAGTAACAGGAAGCAGCACCTTTTCGGAAATGCTAAGGCTTACTGGATCAGATTGACAGAAAACAGGAGAATTAATACTGGAGGTAGCACTAATAGTGGTTCCACCTGCGGAAGTCCAATTTACCACTACAGAAGGACTACCAAAGCCGCTTAAAATGGTGCCACCCACGACAGACCAACCGTAAAAAGCGGATGGATCACCGCCATCGATGCTGTAGCTGAGCGTATCGCCGACGCAGTATTCTTCGGGTCCGAGAATACCTAGCGGTGGGTCTATTTCAATCACCTCAATGGTAATCGTTCTTTCTGAGATGCAATAATCAGCAGCTACAGGACTATTGGGGATTGCCGTTACCGTGTAAGTACCAGGGCCGGGGCTAGAAGACCAGTCAATGCTGATTGACGCTCCCCCGCCGAAAGTTGAAAAACTAACTGGTCCCGGAGAAACACTCCAATTGAAACTGGCACCAGGAAAATCACTGACCGTGGTGATAAAGCTACTTCCCGTGATGCAGCCTAAGCCATTCTGAAACTCCATTAGTTCAAAATTTCCACGGACTAAAACATCCAGACTGGCGCTACCGAAACAGTCATCCCCTTCATGGCCAGGTAGTCCAGCTAGAAATTCACTGCCGTAGGTGACGCTGAGGTTCCCCATCCCCAGGACATCCCAGGTAACGGAAACGGAATGCATGGAAGGATCACCATTAATGGTACCACCGGTAATTTGCCAGTCGTAGCTAACGCTATTCCACTTCGGTAATTCGTAGGTAAAGGTTTGACCGAGACAAACCTCATCGGGCCCGCTGATCTCGCCGTTGCTGGAAATAATGGGGATTGTGACGGTACTGCCATTGGGGCAATAATCTTCGTCACAGCCCGAGGCAATCAGGTTGATGGTCCCGAAGGGGCCGCTGCCCCAATTGACCAGAATACTGTCCTGTTCGGCTCCCGGAAAGCTAAATGGCAGGCTGTTGCCATCTGCATCGGTGACTGTCCAGAGAAGGGTGTCACAATTCTCAGCATCCGTCCAGTAGACACTTTCGTCACCTTCACAGAGGGTCGAAACCCAATAGATCCCTGGTCCAGGTAAGGGGTCGATTTCGACTTCCATACTGATCGAATCGGTACAGCAGCACAGTTCGTTACCAGCAGCATCGGTACCACCCGCAGAGGTGGCGTAGAGCGTTATCGTATAGGTACCGCCCACGGCGTAGGGGTGGCAGGGTTCTGCGGCAGTAGAATAGTTCCCATCGCCAAAATCCCATAGATAGGTAGCTGCACCCGTTGATAAATTTTCAAAGCAGACGGGTTCATCACGACAAGCGCCAGCCGTAAAGTCAAAGTCCGGGACGGGAGCAGGCGTTAGCTCGACGCAGAAGTAGGTGGTGTCGACATGGCCGCTGAGGTCGGTCACATAAAGCTCCAGACTAGATTCACCAAGTGGGCCCCAGTTGACTTGTACTTCCGCAGGTGGAGCCGGATCGAAGTTTACCGTACCGTTGGTGGCGGACCATTCGTAGAGAAATCCTGGTTGGTAGCTAGTATAGTAGGTCGCAGTTGAGTTTTCACAGGCCTGGATACAGGCCCGGGTTTGATCGCCACCAGGCGAGGAACCATCCCCGCCCAGACTCGTTAAATCGACGAAATCACAGGAAGGTTTCGGGCAAAGGATTTTCAAGTGGACGAAGCCTACGCAATCCATATTTAGACAACCTTCGTGATTCTGGTAGAAGTATGGAAAGTCGTACTCTCCACAACAATCAGGCCCCAGGAGGTCTCCAATGATGCTGACTTCTCCATTGTCTGCGAGACGAAAACAAGTGGAATTCGTTTCGGCGACAATTCGGGCGCTGTCATCCATGATTTCGAAGAAATCGTTGTCCATGACATTACCCAGCACGGTAAATCCAGGGCCGACATCGTCCAGAGAAATACAGAAGGTATCGGGATTAATAATAACTGTCTGAGCAGACAGTGCTTGGGAGGTGAGGAGCAGGCACAAGGTAGCCAGGCAGCCCCATAGAGATAGGTTCAACTGCTTCATAGGTAAATGAGTTAGTGGTCTTCCGGGGTGGAAGGTTAGAAGTATTTTAATACTTACTGAGTACTAGCTTATGTGTCTACGGAGCGTTGTCTTACCCATCAAGGGTACCTAAATGTAAAAAAAGTATAGTGTTGCGACAAACAAACGGTCCCAAGGAATGCTTCAATCCACCGATTCGCCTTTGATGGCTGAGGCTACATTTCGGTCCAGAGCTTCATGGGCTAGCGGATTAGCATAATCATTGAGGGCCTCCATTTGGGCATTGATCGCATCCTTATCCTGACCTGCTGTGGCTGTCTTGAGTTGTGCGGCAAATTGCTTCAGCTGACCCTGTTGTTGAGGCGATAGCCAGCTTTCATTTTGCTGCAGGAATTTATCCGTACTCTGCAGAATATTCTGCGCTTCTACCCTGGCTTCGGCCAGCGCGCGCTGCTGCATATCTGCTTCGGCATGGCTGAGGCTTTCCAGCAGCATCAGGGCCATTTCTTCTTCAGTAATGCCGTATTGAGATTTGATCGTTACGGACTGTTCTGTTCCAGAACGTAGCTCACTGGCTTTCACTCTTAGGATGCCATCGGCATCGAGATAAAAGAGAATTTCAATCTGGGGAATTCCGGCTGGCATGGGAGGGATATCGCGCAGGACGAACTCTCCTAACTTCCGATTATCGGCGATCATATCGCGTTCGCCTTGATAAACGGCCACTTTGAGGTTCTTCTGGCCGTCGACGCTAGTGGTGTACTTACGACCTACTCTAGCGGGTACTTTGGAGTTCCTAGGCAGGATGACATCCATCAGCCCTCCTACAGTTTCGATCCCCAAAGAAAGTGGGGTTACGTCCAGCAGGAGTACGTCCTTTTGATTCCCTGCCAGAACATCTGCCTGGATAGCAGCGCCGAGGGCAACGACCTGATCGGGATCTAATTTGTCGTAAACTTCCCGGCCGAAGAGTGTACCTACTGCCGCCTTAATACGCGGTACGCGCGTGCTTCCACCGACCATGATGACGTGATCGATATCGTTGGAGCTGAGTTCAGCGTCCCGCATAGCCCGGCGACAACTTTCCAGTGTTCTCTCGATCAAAGGTCCGATCAAGCCTTCGAAGGTGGTTCGATCAATCGTTAGTTCTTTGCCCTGTAATTCAGCGCTAAAATGTTCTTGACTGGAGAGTGCCTTTTTCGCCGATTCGGCCGCTAGGCGTAAGCGAGCACGATCTTCTCCACTCTCAATAGCTAAATCATGTCGCTCTATCCAGTAAGAAACGATGGCCTGATCCAGATCATCTCCTCCCAGGTAAGTATCTCCATTAGTAGATAAAACCTCGAAAATGCCTTGTTCGATGCGTAGGATGGAGATATCGAAGGTGCCTCCCCCCAGATCGTAAACGGCGATGGTTTGCCCTTCGTCATCTTCAGAAAGACCAATACCGTAAGCCAAGCTGGAAGCCGTTGGTTCGTTGACAATTCGCAACACGTCGAGTCCTGCTAATCGGCCGGCATCACGAGTAGCTTGTCGTTGTGCATCATTGAAATAGGCGGGGACGGTGATTACGGCCTTTTCAACGCTTTGACCCAGCTCGGTCTCAATTCTTGCTTTGAGGTGTTTGAGAATGTAGCTGCTTAACTCAATGGGTGTGTAGAATCGATCTTCTACTCTTACTTTGACTAGTCGATCTTCGTCTTGGTCTATGATTTGATAGGCCATGCGCTGACTGACCTCCTGCAAATCCTGGTAACTTTTACCCATTAAGCGCTTGACGCTGTAGATCGTACGTTCGGGAGCGATGGTTAGCTGTTCACGTGCTGCGTCCCCTACCAGAATGCTTCCGTCTTCAGCAAAGTGGATGATACTGGGTACCAGCACATTTTTATCCGCAGCATCGGCGATAGCTACTGGCTGTCCGTCGCGTACGTGCGCGACTAAGCTGTTAGTAGTTCCCAGATCAATACCGATGATGAGTTCACCACGGGTTTCTGTAGCAGCTTGTTCTTGTACGTGTCCACTTTGGAGGTCAATGCTAAATTTAGCCATGCAGCTAGTGTCAGTTTTGCAGAGCAAACATAAGGGAGTGGAGCAAAGTTTTGGGAGTAAGGGCAGAATGTCGGAGAATTAGGAGGAGCGCCTAGCTGAGGGGATGGGTGGTGCTTGGTCTATCGCTGACTAACGGACCAACGGACTGGTCAAAAATGAGACCATTGGCCACTAGCATTTCTCTACCCACCGGCATCATTTATCTTCACCCTTCCTCCGCAAAGCTTACTTTAGCGGGGCGGCATTACGTAATGCCTACCAGCAGCCGTCAGCTGCGCGTGTCTATTCTTCAAATACATGAATTAAAAATAGTAAAAAAATAAAATAAACACAAATCGTTTATTTTCGACCTCCTACTGCATGAATCCACTACCCCTTCTCGACTTTGATGCGCAAGCCCATTTTCCTGAGCTTATTCAAGCTGATGCTTTTCAATTAGCACTGTCGCAGGTCTTGCCCGATTACATGAATAGGCAGCGTTGGTTTACTTCCAAGGGCAAGGCCATCCAATCTGTCCAGATCACCCATGCTTTTCCGCTGACTGACCTCACGGCGATTATCCTCACCCAGGTGGATTTCACCGACAGTAGCCGGGAGCATTACCAGCTCCCCATTGCCTGGAATTGGGAGCCTGAATGGCTAGACGATCTCCAAAACTTCAACAGTCATCTGGCGATCGCACAGATCGATCAACCCGCTAAAGTCATTCTTTCTGATGCTATTAATCGGGCCAGTTTTCGCCGGGTACTATTTCAAAGACTACTGCAAAAAGACGAGCAGCAGGATGGCCTCAGTAGTGATCAGGGGCGTTTGCTCACGCTCGTTGATCCCAACGAAATTGAAAGCACCGTCCCTCATTTAGACACTTCCAATACTGCTATCATTTATAATGGGCAGTTCTTCTACAAACTCTTCCGCAAGCTGGATGAAGGACTTAATCCCGATTTAGAATTGGTTCGCTTCCTTTCCGAACAGAGTAATTTCGACAATAGTCCGCGCTACGGTGGCAGTCTTTCGCTAGGAAAATTGACGGACGACAACTTCATCAACCTCGGTATCTGTATCGGCAAAATTGACAACCATGGAGATGCCTGGGATTTGTTTCAACAGTTAAGCCGTGACTTTTATGCCCGTGTCTTAGATTACGGGGTTGCGGCGGTACCCAACGGCCCAATTGCCACATCTTTTGCAGATTTATCACCAACAGAAGCTCGCTTAATCGGCAAGACAACTTATCAAAGAGTCCAACTACTGGGCCAGCGAACCGCAGAAATGCACCTAGCGCTAGCATCAGAGGCGGCACAAAGCCCAGTCATGGTACCTGAGCCCCTCAGCGAGGACTATCGCAAGGAAATCAGTGCTGCAGCTCTTCATCTTTTCGACCGGCAATTGGTCCTACTCCAAAACCGGATCGCGGACTTGGATGGTGCCAACCTGGACTTAGCCCAACGAATCATTGCGCAGCAGGGCGTCATTCGTCAACGCTTAGCAGCGCTGCGGGACCGACCTATGCCAGCACTATTAACTCGCATTCACGGCGATTATCACCTGGGGCAGGTACTCTACGACGATCATGACTTCTATATCATCGACTTTGAAGGGGAGCCACTATTGAGCATTCCCGAGCGACAGCGCAAACGCCCTCCCTTCAAAGATGTGGCCGGGATGATTCGCTCATTGCATTATGCTGCCCGCGGACAGCTGCTACTCAACTTCAGTTACCGCCCGGAAGACGTTGAAGCGCTCGGTCCCTGGGGCAACTGGTGGTTCCGCACGCTGCGTGCCGCCTATCTGAATAGCTATCTCAGTACTATTGGCGACCACCCCATGCTGCCACCAGCTAGTGTCGATCAAGAATTGTTGTTGGACATTTTCGTTCTGGAGAAAGCGGTCTATGAAGTTGCCTACGAATTAAATAGTCGACCAGATTGGTTGGGTATTCCTTTGCAAGGAGTGCTCTTTGCTCTGGAGGATGCGATCTAAATCAAAGCGGCCCGCCATCTTGCGAGGGCGGGCCGCTTATTACTTTGACCGAAGGTCAGGTCAGTTTTAGCAACAAACCGGCTGTTTCCGACCGCTGTAGTCCAATAAAGAACGTAAGAGTCGACGAGGAGCGTTGAATCGAACCCGAGGGAGCGCAGCTTGCGCCATCGTAAGTTCTTCCAGATCGTCCCCGATTACGGGATCGCCCGCGAGGGCATCTTCAGTGCGCCGGATTTGCTCCGGATTTGCTTCTCCGTAGAGGTAGCTGATTAAATCTAATTGTGTAAAGTTTTGCGTCATCGACTGTGCTTTGGTGTTGAAGGGAAATGTAAACAGTTGCGGGGAATAAGGGAGGGAATGTATACCTCCGCTAAAATTCACCCTTTAAACCGAAAAAGTACAAAACTTATTGTTGGTAATCTCTATTATCGGTGTTAAGTTTCCCACTCACCGCATCTGCCCTATTTTTGGGTAACATAGCCTTTCGATTATGCCCCGACCCTCTTTTTATTCCCAACTTGACTTGAAACATGGCCGCCAGCAGGATCAGTCTCCTTCAGATCCTAGGCCGATCAGCGTAGCGGGCCTGCCTCCCTTCCGCAGAGGCCCTTACGGTAGTATGTACACCGGCCGTCCCTGGACCATTCGGCAGTACGCTGGTTTCTCCACCGCAGAAGAAAGTAATGCTTTCTACCGCCGCAACCTCGCGGCAGGGCAGAAAGGCCTAAGTGTAGCTTTTGACCTGGCTACCCATCGCGGTTACGACAGCGACCACGAGCGGGTGCGAGGAGATGTGGGTAAGGCCGGAGTGGCCATTGATTCCGTAGAGGATATGAAACGGCTCTTTGACCAGATTCCACTGGATAAGATGTCGGTATCTATGACCATGAACGGTGCGGTGATCCCGATCATGGCTTTCTACATCGTTGCCGCAGAAGAGCAGGGCGTCAGCCCGGATCAGCTACGTGGAACCATCCAAAATGACATTCTCAAAGAGTTCATGGTCCGCAACACCTATATCTACCCTCCGGGGCCCAGTATGCGGATCGTTGCGGACATCTTCAGCTACACCGCCCAAAACATGCCGCTCTTTAATAGCATCAGCATCAGTGGTTACCACATGCACGAGGCAGGAGCACCAGCGGCCATTGAACTCGCTTACACCTTAGCTGATGGCCTAGCCTACGTCAAAGCGGGTTTGTCAGCTGGTCTGAAAGTTGATGATTTTGCCCCACGTTTGAGTTTTTTTTGGGGTATTGGCATGAAGCATTTCCTAGAAATCGCCAAAATGCGGGCCGGCCGGCAGCTGTGGGCGGAGTTAATGTCGCAGTTTAATCCGCAAAATCGTAAGAGCCTAATGTTGCGGACCCATTGCCAGACCAGCGGCTATAGTCTAACGGAGCAGGATCCTTTTAACAACGTAGCCAGAACCTGCATTGAAGCTAAAGCGGCAGTACTTGGCGGTACGCAATCGCTACATACTAATGCCTTAGACGAAGCCATTGCCTTACCTACCGATTTCAGTGCAAAAATTGCACGTGACACGCAGCTCTACTTACAAGGTGAAGCGGGCTTAACCAAGGCCATCGATCCCTGGGGTGGAAGCTATTACGTAGAACAGCTAACCGAGCAACTGCTGGAAGAGGCCCGCGAGCTAATGGCTGAAGTGGAAGAAGCCGGCGGCATGGCGGCCGCAATTGAAAAAGGTATCCCCAAGCAGCGAATCGAAGCCGCAGCAGCACAGAAACAGGCCAAAATTGACGGTGGACAGGAACAGGTCGTAGGAGTAAATATCTTCCAGGTAAACGATACTACAACTATTGAGCTACTGGAAGTAGATAACGACGCAGTGCGTGAACAACAAACTGCCAGCCTGGCCAGCCTGCGTCAATCACGAGATCAATCAGCCGTCGATATAGCTTTGCAAGCGCTCACTACTGCCGCAGCAGGAAGGGGCAATTTGCTGGAATTAGCCGTAGTAGCTGCGCGAGCTCGAGCAACTTTAGGGGAGATCAGTGATGCCCTGGAAGCAGAATTCGGACGCTACCGAGCCAGCACGCAACTCATCAGCGGCGTTTATGCAGGATCTATGTCACAGCAAGAACAATTAGGAGAAGTACGCCAACTGGCCAGTCAGTTTGCAGAACGCTACGGAAGGCGCCCACGCATTATGATCGCTAAACTGGGACAGGATGGGCACGATCGCGGTGCAAAGGTGATCGCTAGTGGATTCGCTGACCTGGGTTTTGATGTTGATGTTGGCCCCTTGTTTCAAACACCCGCCGAGGCCGCTCGCCAAGCCGTAGAGAATGATGTTCATCTGCTAGGGATCAGCTCATTAGCTGGCGGACATAAGACCCTCGTTCCTGCGACCATGGCCGAATTAAAACAATTGGGAAGAGAGGATATTCTGATTATCGTAGGCGGAGTGATTCCACGCCCTGATTATGAACAGCTGTACGATATGGGCGTCGCTGGCATCTTTGGACCGGGTACCAATATTACCACTGCGGGTAAAAAGATTTTGCAATTGATGCTAGCAGCGGATTAGTGAGCCTTTAGGCCGCTACTCCTCGCTTTAATTTGGCCATTACCTCCGCATCGACGGGACTAGCGAATAGCTGATCACCGCGACCGTCATCGAAGACCTCTAACCGCAATTCTTTGGCCATGGCTTTGGCCAGGTCGCCCATTTGAGTGGCATAGTTGAGGGAAAAACCCTGAGCTGCGTAGTGGTCAATAATCCCAATGCGCACTAGTTCCGTAGGATCGTACTGAAAGATCAATTCCCGAAAAGATCGAGCCGCGGAAACTTTCCGGCCAAGACCACGCAGCCGCGGTAACAAATCGGACTTTTTGTAACCGATAAAGTCCGACCGATACTGATTCCAGTAATCAGAATTGTGTCGCTGGCGAGCATAACGAGCATGATGACGGGCTTCGGCTGCTGACTGACAGCTGAACCGACTCATCGCCTTGGTCTGTTCCAGTAGCTGCAACATTTCCTGCGGAGCCAGCTGTACCCGTTCTGGATATACTTCTTCTTCTCGTAACAGTTTATTGGCTAAGGGCTGCTTAAACTTGGACTTACTGGACAGGGTAATTAAGCGGGCTAATTCCAAACTGAGGTAGTAGTCGGATACGATCTCTTTTCCCTTCTTACCAGCACGAGCATAATCGGTCATACCCGCTGGCTTGCGAATGCCGTCCTTAAACTGATAGACATCCTGCAACCACTTGCGACTATTAGCCGCATAGTGGTGATCGGCTAATCCTAACTCCCGATGTAAGGCCGTAGCCTTAACTACACGAGTACCCTTTTTGCTGATTAAGATGGCTAAATTCATAGCATTCACTTGCTGTTACGATACAAATATACAATTTGTTTGTTTTAATTACAAATTTTAAACAAATTTTTGTTTTATCAAATCCCTCTGCCATTTGAGTAGAGCCCTATTCCATTCTGTAGCTATTCAGCGGGAGGAGTAGCCCCCGTTCCGAGGGAATACCTGCGGAAGTACAAATTCATATCCTGACTACTACGGGATGTTGCCACCCAACTACCCCATACCTTACTCATCCCGCGAGGCCCTGATCCCGCAGTACTGCGCGACTGCAGACCTCGCTCCGCTTGCTGAAGTCCCCTACCCGGGGCCTATAACCTACTTACTACCCAATACCCTGTACCAAGTGCCCCATACCAACTCCTCGCTATTACTTACCTTTCGGGTATGAGAGCCTTTATCTACACCACCATCTCCTTGCTCCTATTAGGATTAAGTAGCTGTGCCAGTTACAAACTGCATTACCATAAGCATCACAGCGACTGGGAAACTGCTCAAGCTGCCACGGATGAGTCTCCCGTACACCGAGTGTACCTGATCGGTGATGCGGGCAATGCCGCTGCAGAGGCGACCCCTCCGGTTTTACAATACTTACAACAAGAGCTCGCCACAGCCCCCGAAGCCAGTAGCGCCGTTTTTCTGGGCGATAACCTTTACCCGGACGGACTTCCCCCGCGCGATCACGAAGAACGAGAGCTGGCTGAACATCGACTACGGGTACAAACGGACGCGCTCCAAGACTTTGCCGGCAGAACGCTCTTTATCCCCGGCAATCATGATTGGTATGCTTACGGTTTGGATGGCCTCGATCGTCAACGTGATTTCCTGGAAGATGAACTGGATCTGGATAAAATCTGGGAACCCAAAATCGGCTGTGGTGGGCCCGAGGTCATCGATGTACACGACAATCTGGTCTTTATCATCATCGACACCCAGTGGTGGTTAGCCAACTGGAATCGTCATCCGCTGATCAACGAAGGCTGCGAGGCGACCAATCGTACCGAATTTCTACGCCTCTTCACAGATGCGATTAAGGGCAATAAAGAGAAAAACGTGGTGGTCGTCATGCACCACCCAATGGAGACTTATGGCCCCCACGGAGGGCACTTCCCTTTTCGCGACCATTTCTTCCCTTTGCGTAGGACGGTTAACGAAGATCTCTGGGTACCGCTGCCCGTGGTTGGTTCTCTCCTGCCATTTTTTCGCTCCAATGTAGGTACGCGTCAAGATGCCGTGCACCCAGCCTTTCAGGAGTTGAAGCAAGCATTGCTAGCTAGCGTACAGCTAAACGGCGGAGCTACCTTCGTCTCGGGCCACGAACACAGTCTGCAATACATTGAGAAAGACGGCCAGCAATACATCGTCAGTGGATCCGCTTCTAAGATTGCGCCCGTAGGTATGGGCCAGGGCAGCCAGTTTGCCTACGGCGGACGGGGATACGCCTGTCTCGATCTTTACGATGATGGCTCCCTCTGGATATCCTTCTTCACTGTCAACGACGAGGGTACGGAAAAAGAGCTACTCTATCGCCATGAAGTACAACCCGCCCTGCAGCAAGAAACTGAACCGGAACCTGCGGACTATGCTTTACATAACAGCGATGAAACCATCATCCATCGCCGGATGCTAAACGATGACTATGAACGCGGCGGCTTCGGTCGCTTGATCCTGGGCGACCACTATCGCTCTACCTATTCGTTGAGCACAGACCTGCCCATTCTCGACCTGGACGCCTATCAGGGTGGGGTCTTTCCCGTCAAACGCGGAGGCGGCAACCAAACCAATTCTATCCGACTGGAAGCCGAAGACGGTCGCCAGTATTCCATGCGTTCGCTGGAAAAAGATCCTTCCGCTACCGTGGGCTACACCCTGAGTCAATCCAGGGTGATCCGCAATATTCTGGAAGATGCCTTCACCGCGGCCCATCCGCTCTCCGCACTTCCGGTTATGGATCTGGCCAATGCAGCCGGGGTTAATCACACCAATCCAGAAGTCTACTACATTCCTGTACAGCCAGCACTAGAACGCTACAACGAACAGTTTGGCGATGCGGTCTACCTGGTCGAAGAGCGGCCGGATGATGACCTCTGGGAGGATCATACCTCTTTTGGTAGTCCTCGCGATATCATCGGCACGCCCGACCTGCTCGAAAAACTGCGCAAACACCATAAACACGTCTTAGATCACGCCAGCATGGCCCGCGCCCGTGCTTTCGATATTTTCCTCGGCGACTGGGATCGCCACGACGATCAGTGGCGCTGGGCCGAGCATAAGGAAGATGGCTGGACTTACTACCGCCCTATACCCCGCGACCGCGACCAGGCCTTCTCCAATTACGATGGCCTCCTGCTGGGCTTCGCCCGGATGATCGTTGCCGATGTGCGCCCGCTCGCGCCCTTCGTGGAACGCCCCAACCGCATTCACTGGGCCACTCACGGCAATCGTTTCTTCGATGCCACTTTCCTGGCCGGTATCGACTGGGCAACCTGGGAAACTGAGGTGCGCTTACTACAAAATCAATTGACCGACGAAGCCATCGACCATGCTTTTGTCGATAACTGGCCGACGGAAGTCTACGATTTGGACGCCGAGCGGGTGGCTCAAATACTGAAAGCCCGCCGAGATAATCTGCTCGACATCGTCCGCGACCTGTACGAATTCCGTGCTCGGGAAGTGGAGATTGTAGGCACGGACAAAAAGGATCTCTTCGACTTTACCATCCATGAAAATGGCGACGTGACCGTCTCCGCTTACGACACCAATAACGACGGTGATCGGCAAGGAGATCGCCCCTTCTTTGAACGTCACTTCTTGGCCAGTGAGACCAAAGAAATCATTGTCTACGGCCTCGAGAATGACGACTTTTTCTCCTTTCACGGAGCCAATCGCCCCGGTCCAAAAATCCGCATCGTAGGCGGTGAAGGCAAAGATGAGTTAGTCCAAACCGGAGCTGTAGATAATCGACTGCGCCATGTCTATTACTATGACCACTTAGGCAAGGAGGAAAAGACCAAATGGAATGGTGCTCGCGGCGTACGCGACCGCCGCTCTACCAATCCGGCCTTGAGTACCTACAGTCGACTAAGCCTCGATAAAAACTACAATTTCTTATCCATCCTTCCCAGCCTCGCCTTTGATCCAGACCACGGCTTATTACTCGGCGTCATGGGGTCTTATACCCATTTTGGCTTCAAAAAGGCTCCTTTTGCTGGTCGTCACAGTTTTGGCTTGCAGTATGCTTTTGGTACTTCCGCAGGTCAAGCCGCTTACCAGGGGGAATTCACCAATGTCTTTGGCAGTAGAGGGATTGTGATTGATGCCTTTGCCCGTAACTCGCTCTACGCCGTAAATTTCTACGGCTTCGGCAACGAGACCATCAACACGGAGGCTGCAAACGGCGAAAACTACCACCGGGTACGGCAGCAGAGCTTTTCCTTTAGCCCGCAAATCTCTAGTCGCCATAATGCCGCTACGGTTTTCCACTACGGCCCGCGCTATCTGACGATACGCACCCAGAATACCCCAGGGCGCTTCATTAACGATATCAGCGATGAGCTAGCGCCCGAGACCTTCGAAGGACAGCACTACCTGCTGCTCAACGCCCGTATGGACTACGACAACCGCGATTCCCCGGCTTTGCCTACTCGCGGACTTACCCTGTATCTGGAAGGTGGCTACAACCTGACGCTATCCGAGGTAGGAGACGATTTTCCTTATCTGCGTGGCGCCATGAGTCTTACCCAAAAACTAGATCGAAATGGCAATATTGTTATCGCCAATCGAGTAGGCTTTAGCCACATCTTCACGGATGATTTTCTCTATTTCCAGGCCAGCACTCTGGGTGGCTTTGGACCAGATGCGAACTTCCGCGGGTTTAGGCGAGAGCGGTTTGCTGGCAGTACCAGCTTCTATCTCAACAATGATCTGCGTTTGCGCCTAATCAATTCCCGCAATGCCTCCCTACCCTTCTCACTCGGTCTTTTGGCAGGTTTCGACTACGGTCGCGTCTGGCAACCCGAGGAAGATTCGGACAAATGGCATACCGGCTATGGCGGCGGTGTATGGATCAGTCCGTTCGACCTGATGACCATCAACGTCAGCATCTTTGCCGGTGATGATGGCCGATCATGGGGAAGTGTAAGCGGTGGCTTCTTCTTCTAAACGGAAGAAAGAGTTTTAGCTACTCCAGTTTGTAAAGCCGACCATGGGCGCGCTACCTTCACGCCCATGTTAAGTGCTTGTCTCCGCTTATGGGTTTACTTTGTCTTGAGCTTAATGCTCTCTGCCGGGCTTTTTGCGCAAGTGGATTCTACCGCCACCATCGATCCTGATTCGTTGGCTTTGCTGCTGCAGCAGAATTTAAATTACGTTCAGGTTTCAGCACCCAGACCTGCTACCGTAGGACCAGTTCGAAATCTATTTGCTCAATCGCAATTAGTTATAGGCAACTTACGGTCCGTCCAGCCCCAGCAATCCCTACAGGAAAACCTGGGTCTAATTGCTGGTCTTTTCAGCCAGAATGCCAACAACTACGCCCAAGATCTGCGCATTTCCATCCGTGGTTTTGGTGCTCGTTCGGCTTTCGGCATCCGTGGCATTAAGCTGATTGTAGACGGCATTCCCGAGACCACTCCCGACGGACAGGGCCAAATTGATAACCTTCCCTTAGGGTTGATCAACAGCCTAGAAGTGTATCGAGGTCCGCTGGCCAGTCTGTACGGCAATGCGGCTGGAGGCATTATTTCCCTAAGCACCGGCGGTGCTCCCGACGGGCAGCAGCTCGCCTTCACCCTAGGCAGTTATGGCTTACAAAAGTATCAGTTCATCCACAACAGCAGTGGCGAGCGAAGTAGTTTTAGTGGTTTACTGGAGCATACGCGCACCGATGGTTACCGACAGCACAGCAGCGCCGAAAATACGGTACTCAACCTGCGTTACAATCACCTTTCCAGAAATGGCTTAAGTCTGAAATTGCAAGCTAATTATACGGATAGTCCTACGGCACAGGACCCCGGAGGAGTCAATCTGGAATCCGTTACTGCCGACCGAGAAGCTGCCCGCGACCGCAATCTTAGCTTCAATGCCGGCGAAGCCATCCGCCACTGGAAACTGGGTGTTTCTCTGAGTGATCAAGGCATAGGCAAGCAGCTGGGCTGGTCTTCTCTAGCCTACCTCTCTGGCCGGCAATTTAGCGGCCGCTTACCCTTCGAATTTGGCGGCTGGATTGAGCTAGACCGTATCTACTTTGGCAACCGCAGTGACCTGCGTTTTTCTTTTGACAACTGGCTCGGCTTCGATAGCAAAACTACCCTCTCTATCGGTTATGACTGGGCCGTGCAGCAAGATGACCGCCAACGTTTCCGCAACCTGGAAGGCACCCAAGGGGCTGCGACCCTCAACCAGCAGGAAGGTTTCAGCAATCTGGGCCTCTTTCTAGTTGCTCAAACCCAGCTACGATCCTGGCGAATCTTGTTGAGTTTACGCCAGGACTGGAATTGGATCAGCCTAGACGACCGTTTCAATCAAGCCACTGCCGAACGCAACTTAAATGCCTTAAATCCCGCACTAGGCATCAACTGGGCCGCTAGTGAGCAGCTCAATTTTTTTGCTAACTACCGCACCGGCTTTGAAACGCCCAGCCTGACGGAATTAGCCAACAACCCCAACGGAGAAGGCGGCTTTAATCCTGATTTAGGTCCCCAGCGCTCTGCCAACATTGAGTTTGGCACCAACTGGAATCTTCAGCGGCTGGGTATCTCGGCTACCTTCTTCCACATTCGGGTCGAGGATGAACTGATCCCTTTTGAATTAGCAGCCTTCCCCGAGCGTACCTTCTTCCGCAATGCCGGCAGCACTCTGCGTTCAGGACTGGAAGTGGAAGCACAAATCCAGCTACATGACCCACTACAACTACACTTAGCTTACACCTACCTCTCAGCTCGCTACCAGGATTTCGAACTCGACGGGTTGCAACTGGCCGACCGGCAATTACCGGGTATCCCTCAGCACTGGGCTACGGCTCGCTTGGAATACCTGGGCACAGAAAATCTCGGGATAGCCGCTAACCAGCTCCCCATTACGGCTGCTTTTCAACTACGCTATCTGGGGGAGCTCTATGCGGATAATAGTAACGAGGTCGAGGTACCTGGCTACTTTCTCCTAGATCTCAACCTGGGCTATAGCTTCCAATTGGGTACAAAGGCCAAGCAACGCAGCCTAAGCGTATTTAGCGGCATCAACAACCTCTTCAATGCCGACTATTTCGACAACATCCGCATCAACGCTTTTGGCAGTCGCTTCTACGAAGCAGCACCAGGGACTAATTTTTATGCAGGGCTACGGCTGAAGTTCTAAAGCTTAGGCTGATTACAAAAACCTCTACTAGTCGACCTGACTATAAAAAAGGCATCCCACCAAAGACAAAAAAGGACCTCTATTAGTTGCCGCATGTATTAGCTCTACTTACAACTCATCTCTCACAACTCACCACTAAATCAACACCTTAACACCCCAGCGTTTAAACACGCGACCCACTTTCCCTATCTTTGCACAATTCATCCCAGGAACAAATCGTCTAGTCTCACGTGCAACGCCTCCCTTGGCTACTACTCGTACTCAGTCTCATCGGGGCGGCCACCGGCCGGGCTCAAAACTGTGGCCGGGCGGATACCGTCAGCCTAGATGCACAAAGTGTAACGCTCTACGAGATTGACGTTACCGACTTCGTCAATAATGATCTGGCTGATCCAGCGCAGGGTGTTTGCGGCTTCGAACTCACTTTCGCCCATCAGTACATCTACGATGTTACCATCACCCTGACCAGCCCTGGCGGTCAAAGTGTAGAGCTAATCGGCCCCTTCAATAATCAAAACCGGCCACCGACCATCTTCACTCGTTGGTTCATCGACTTCAGCCAGTGCGCTGATCCCACAGCTCCTGACCCGGGCGCCTCCGCTCAATGGAACAATAACAATGCCTTTGATTGGGTAGCCGGCGCGACTTATCAAGGTACCTACCACCCTAGCAATGGCTGCCTCGAGGACTTTAATTTGGGCCCCGTCAATGGTAGCTGGACCTTAACGGTCAACTCTACCCGTGCTGGTGCTGCCGGGGCAATCGTCTTCGCACGTATCATCTTCTGTGACGAAGCAGGGCTCGATTGCTGTTTCGCCGAAGCAGGCACCCTACTGGAACCAGCCATCGTGCGTTGCGTTAATCACCCCGATCTGGATCTAGACCCCGTTCCTTTCTATCCCGTTCCCCGCCCAGATAGTAGCGAGTACGGTTACACCTACCTCATTTTCGATGATAGCGGGCTACTCATCCAGCGGGATAGTCTAGCCGACCTGACGGATCTCCCCTCTGGACAATACCAAATGTGCGGACTGAGTTATTTGCTATCCGATGATCCCTTGCTACCTACTCCCGATGGGAACCTCACCCGCGCGGATATTGATATCGATCTGGCCGACTTTTTTCCCTCTTTTTGCGGCGACCTCAGTACCGAATGCCAGTTCTTGACCATCCTCGATCCACCAGATACCACCATCATTCAGCGGACCATCTGTAATGGTGGTGTCGTCAATATCTCCGGTCAGGCTTTTTCCTCTACGGGGGTCTTTGACGTGGATTTAATCGGCGAGGGACTCTGCGACTCTATCGTCCGCCTCGAATTAGACGTTGTCGATGAGTTCTTCAGTACCGTCGACACGACCCTCTGCGCTACCGAGACCATCACGATTGGTAATACCTATAACAGTACGGGAACTTTTATCGATACCATCCCCAGTATGCTGGGCTGCGATAGTATCGTTACGCTCAACTTGTTTGTGCGCGATCCGCTCATCACCGATACCACCCTGGTACTTTGCCAAGGGGAAAGCTTCTCTATTGGCTCCGAAGTTTTTTCCTCCAGCATTGTCACGAGCCGCACCATAACCAGCCCAAGTACGGGTTGTGACAGTGTGATCTTTTTAGACCTGACGGTGCTCGATCCACAAATCGTATTAGCCCCCTACGATCCGATTGATTGTATTAACGAAGGTATCCTGCTAGATGCGAGCGGCTCCGTCTTCACGCAAGCCCCTAATTATAGCTGGCTGGACAGCACCGGGCTCGTACAATTGGGTACCGACCCCAGTTTGACGGTTACCCAGGCCGGTGACTACATCCTGGAAATTTCAGAGATTCGCGGAGGAGTCACTTGTACAGCTCGCGATACCTTTAGTGTAGTCGATATTCGAGAAACGCCCATGCTCGACATGGGCCTACCAGACACCCTTACTTGTACGCGGGAGTTTGTAACCATCGGAGGCCCCGGCAGTAGCCTGGGGCCCGAATTCACCTACAGCTGGACCGGACAAGTCGGAGCGATTTTCACTCAGGATACGGACCGGATAGTGACCCAAGTTGCCACCCCAGGGCCATTCCAGCTGCTCATCACCAATACCAGTAATGGTTGTCAGGATAGTGCGACTATCCAGGTGTTTCAGGATACCATTACTCCCGATGCTACCATCAGTGGTGCGGGCTTGCTCAATTGCTACACGCCAATTCGAGTGTTGAGCGCCGATACTCTCCAGGCCAACAACGATGAACACACCTACATGTGGACGGCCACCTGCAATCCTATCTTTGGTACCGAACCCACCTTCGATGCCGTCTGCGATGGACTGTACGGGCTCTTTGTGACTAATGAACGAACGGGTTGTGTAGGTTCTACGACGATACGGATCTTCGAAGACTTTCGTACGCCTAACGCGACGCTGGGACCTGCGGAAGTACTCACCTGTGACTTCCCTGAACAGTTTCTAGACGGGAGTGGTAGTAGTGGCTTTAATTTTATTGAATATTTTTGGACTTCCGCAGGTGTAGCCGTCGGTACGAATAATGACAGCCTCTTGATTACTCAGGGAGGGCCTTATCAACTGCTGGTACAAGACACCGTTAGTGGTTGTGTAGACAGTGCGAATATCACCGTGCTTGTCGATCAGGATTTTCCCCAGGCCGATGCCGGCCCGGATACCACCTCGCTCAATTGCTACAACCCCACGCTTACCATCGGTGGGCCGGGTAGCAGTATGGGGCCTGATTTTACCTACAGCTGGATCACCTTCGCCGAACCGAGCGATACCATCAGCACCAACCCCAACGTTCTGGTAGAACCCCCAGCAGGACTTTACATTTTAGCCGTCCGGGATGAAACCAACGGATGTACAACCCGCGATAGCTCCAGGATTTTTCTCGAACTGGATACGCCTTTTGTTCGCTTCGATCCCGTACTGGAGTTTGGCTGCTTCACCGATTCGGTGACCATCGATGCTGGACAGACGAACCTCAGTTTTGATTTTGATTTAAACTGGTCAGGGCCCTGTGTCCCCGACGATAATGACACGACGGCTATCAATGTATTTTGTCCGGGCATCTACGAGCTATCTGTCTTTAACATTGACAATGGCTGTGAAAGCAGCAGAAGTATAGAGGTTGGCCTGGCTCCCAATGCTATTGTAGCAGTCTTGCCCGATTCGGCCATCATCGACTGCGAAACGGGTATTGCAACGCTGGATAATAGCTTGAGTAGCCCGACGACCGTGCGGCAATGGCTACGAGATGGGGAGCCCGTCAGTCTTTTTCCACCCAATAATCCTACCGTTACCGTACCGGGTACTTACACTTACATCATTTCTAACTTTGACGGTAGTTGTACCGATACGGCTACCATCGAAGTTACGGTCGATTGTCCGATTCTGACCATTATCGTTCCACCGGATAGCCTGACCTGTGATCGCGCTCAGGTTATTCTTGATGCTAGTTTCAGCTTGCCTGCGGCCGGCCCTGGTGTTACTACGGAGTGGTTATTTGACAATCCGATCTGCGTCCAGCCTCAGCCTGATCCTCGTCAACTGGGTGTAGCCTGCCCAGGGATTTACGGTTTTGTGATCAACAATCCTGCCTTCGGGCTTAGCGATACGCTGTTCGTAGAGGTTACGCAAGATATTGCTGCGCCCATTGTCGAAGCGGGTCCCTCCGACACCTTGACTTGTAACCAGCCGCTCATCCTACTCGACGGATCGGCGAGTGAACAAGACCCACGCTATGACTTCAGCTGGACCAGCGGTGGAATTGACACCGTAGGGACTGGTCTAACCGCTACCATCAACGAACCGGGTGTTTATCTACTACAGGTGCGCAACCGCGAAACGGGCTGTGAGGCAGCCGACGCAGTCACCGTTTTCAGAAATATCGAAGTCCCGGACCTCAGCTTTAGCGATGTGCTCATTCCTTGTAGAGAGGACAGCTTCGCTATTAGTGTTACGGCCAGCCCAGAAGGAGATTATCTCTACAACTGGAGCGGGCCACTCATTCAGAGCGGACAAGATAGCAGCACCATGCTGGCCGGTGAAGAAGGTACTTATATCGCTACGGTGATTAACCAAGAGAATGGCTGTCCCACTAGTGCGGATGTAGATTTATTTCAGCTGCCTTGCCCACCGTGTTTAGAGTTGCCCGATACGGTACTGACCTGTACCAACCCTACGGTAGACCTGGCGCTAGACTTCTGCGAACCTTGTCAGGGCTGTACCTTCAGCTGGAGCCTCAATGGCAACCTGCTTCCCGGAGAGACCGCTTCGAATTTAATCGTGTCTGAACCCGGTCTTTATACCGTAAGGGCCGTCAATCAGTTTACGCTCAGCAGTTCACTATCCGTCACGGTAACTGATCTACAGGTATTACCCGCCTCCGCGGCTGGACCGGATCGTTTCCTGACCTGCGACAGCAGTGCGGTATGGTTAGGCACAACCGTTCAGGATAGTGTTTTCGACTTCACTTTCCAGTGGCTACGCGAAGATGACTCACTGATAGCTGGCGCTGATAGCAGTTACATTCGTACAGATATTGCGGGACTCTATCAATTGGTGGTCACCAATCCGCTGTCTGACTGTGTGGCCATTGACACGGTCATTCTTGCCTATGATACCTTACCCCCGACGGTAGAAGCCGGCCCGCCAAGAATTTTGACCTGCGATGATCCATTGCGGGTTTTAGACGGTATTGGGAGTAGTACGGGCAGTGCCTTCAGCTATAACTGGACGGGTGGCCCAGCAGCTACTTGTCTGGAAGGGATCGCTACTTTAAGCCCCATCGTAGCTTGTAGCGGCACCTATTATCTGGAAATTCTGGATCAACGTAATGGTTGCCGGGCAATCGATTCGGTGCTTGTCACTGCTGAAGATGCCTTGCCGGCTATTATCCCCATGGCGGATACCAACCTGACTTGTCTGACGGATAGTATCGATTTAGTGCCGATTATTGCCGATCCTGCTCTGTTACCCACCTGGTGCCCACTCGATGGGGTTGGTCAGCCGATCGTTGCAGAATGTGTCAACGACCCTACTTTCCTGATCGGCGATCCGGGCGACTACCGCTTTGAGTTGTTTAATGCTGCAACGGGTTGCAGCAACGGCTTTGTCGTTAGTGTAGGTACTGACTTTGCCTTCCCTACTGCAGAAGCCGGTCCATCAGACACCCTCTACTGTACTCTAGATTCACTGGCACTGGGCGGGGAGGGCCTTACTGTTTCTGGACTTCCGCCGGTCTACAGCTGGAGTTCCTTGAACGGTTTCCCCATCGGTCAGGCCAATCAGGATACCGCCTATGCTTTTGCTCCCGATCGCTACTTCCTGAGTATCACCGACCCACTAAATGGTTGTACCACCGTTGATAGTGTAGACTTGTTCAGGGATCTCGAAGCACCCACTGCCTTTGCAGGTAATGACACGACGCTCAATTGTCGGATGCCGCAAATCAGCTTAGTGGGAGAAGGGACCAGTTTAAGTGGGCAAGTCAGTTTCGAGTGGAGCACCATAGATGGCCAGATTGTGGCCAATGAAGCGACCTTGACCCCCCTGGTAGATGCTCCGGGTACCTACCTATTTGCCGTGACGGATGCCATTAATAATTGTACCGCCTTTGACGTCGTATTGGTAGGGGCTGACATTCTTCCGCCTATAGCCCAAATAGATCCACCTACCGACTTGTTGATCAACTGTTTTCAACCAGAAATAGTAGTAGATGCCAGTAGTAGTAGCGCACAGACGGGTAATGGTATCGATTTTGGTTGGGCGACTTTAGGGGTAGGTACGCCTATCGGTACGGTGATGAGCGACGCAGTCCTAATCGATGCTGCCGGAAGTTATCAACTCTATCTGGAAGACCAGGGCAATGGCTGTAGAGACACCCTGAATTTTGAAGTCAGTGGCAACTTCAGCACGCCCAGCCTGCTCCTTCCTACCCCTGAGTTGGTCACTTGTGGCCGTCCGGAAGTGGTGCTCAGTACCAATGCTAATTCGGATGATCCCTACAATTTCATCTGGCGAAACCTGATAGGTGATACCTTGGGGGACCAACCAACCGTGGAAGTTAACGCCGCGGGCAACTATGAAGTTATCGTAACGGATACCATCAGTGGTTGCTTCCGTTTATTCCGCACTGCGGTAGCCGATGACCTAGAAGCTCCTACGGTAGTCTTGAGTAATCCGCCGGCCTTGGGCTGTGAACGCATCTTCAGTCCTATCAACGGAGGCGGAAGCAGCCAAGGCAATGAATTTATGCCTTTCTGGTCGGCCAGCGGCGATGGGGCCTTTACGGAAACGGAAAATCCTTACACGATTTCAGCATCGACTCCGGGTTATTACAGTCTGGAAATTCTGAATACTCGCAATGGCTGTCGAACTCAGGACAGTGTTGAGGTCATTCAAGTAGCATTGGCCATTACTAGCCTTGATTTTGAAGTAGAAGATGCGACTTGTGATGAAGACCTATTTGGCGGTGTCATGATCCTGGGTCAAATCGGAGGTACCCCACCCTTCCGTTACCGACTCGATGGTGGCTTACTAACCGATCGCCTAGTTTATGGTGACTTACCACTGGGTGAACACACCATCACTGTAGTGGATAGTAGTGGCTGTGAACTGACACAAAGCTTTGCAATTGTCAATGGGCTGCCGCTCCAGGTAGAGCTCGGCCCTGACCAGACCATCCATATTGGCGAAAGTGTTACGCTCAACTACCAAACAACCGCCCTGGCGGTCGACACCCTGATCTGGACCAGCGAAGGACCGATCCCAACCCCGGGCGAAGCCCCCATGACGGTTAGCCCCGAAGTCGATTACTTCTACCTCCTGACGGTGGTGGACACCAACGGCTGCCGAGCCACGGATACCATACAGATCAATGTGATCAATGATATACCGCTCTATATGCCGACTGGCTTCAGCCCCAATGGTGACAATACTAACGACCGCTACTTCCCTTATGCCGGGCCGCAGGTTGCCCGGGTGCGCTTATTCCGCATATTTGACCGTTGGGGCAATCTGGTGCACGAACGCACCGATATACCACCTAATGACCCGGCCTACGGCTGGGATGGTAATTTCGAAGGGCGCCCCATGAACCCCGCTGCTTTCGTCTGGCAACTGGAGATCGAGCTGGTAGACGGAGAACGGCTTTTCCGCTACGGAGACCTGGTATTGGTGCGCTAAATAAGTAACGGTAATAAGTACTGAACGCCCAGTACTTCGTACCAAATACCTTGTACCTTTACGCCATGTTAGCCTTCTTCTTTGCTTCTCTGGGGGCCTTATTCTCCGTGGTAAATCCACTGGGCGCCATCCCAATATTTCTAGCCCTGACGGGTAGTTATACGCCCCGACATCGAGAATCGACTGCCCGGGCTACCGCCCTTTGGTTTATATTGATCCTTACGGCCTTTTTCCTAGCCGGAAAACTTATCCTTGACTTTTTTGGCATCAGCTTGGATGCTTTACAGATTGCGGGTGGGCTAATCATTCTTAATAGTGGATATGGCCTACTGAACGGTAATTTTGAAAAGCGGCGGGTCGACAAGGAGGTAGAGAATGAGGCCATGGAAAAACAGGACATTTCCTTTACCCCGATGGCCATGCCAATGCTGTCCGGGCCGGGTAGTATCTCGCTTTTAATCACGCTCTTCACCAAGCATCCCGATTGGGATAATCGTTTGCTCGTTATTGCCGCGATCCTGACCATGGCCGCACTCATTTATCTTACCCTGCGCTATGCTGGGGTACTTTTCAAACTCCTTGGCACTAGTGGCTTGAAGGCGCTGAGTAGGATCATGGGGTTTTTAGTGATGAGTATTGGAATACAGTACTTGATCTACGGCTTGGTGAGTTTGGTGAAAGAGATTGGTTTAAGTTAGCCGATCACCACTATGAATAGTCGACAACAGTCAAGCATTAAACCGACTCCGTCTGGTCGCAATTTAGGAGCAGTCTAAATTAGATGTACCTACATCAAACAAGCCGTACACACCCTATCTTTCTCACCTAAAACTTACTTTCTCAATGGATTCACCCAAAATCGCTGCTAAAGCTCCCACTCCCGTAGAACTAGAAGCTGGCAAGACTTACGCCTGGTGCACTTGCGGCCTTTCAGACAATCAGCCATTCTGTAATGGTGCGCATAAAGGATCTGAATACGCCCCTAAAGTTTTCGTAGCCGAAGAAACCAAAACGGCCTACATGTGCCAGTGTAAGCACACTAAAAACCCTGGCTTCTGTGACGGTAGCCATAAGGCGCTTTAGGTCAATGCTTGCTATCCATCTGGTGGGTAGCAAGCCTTATTTAGTATCTTGCCATTTAAGAACTTGTCTAAGCCAGATACTATGTACCGACTATTTATAGCCTTTCTTCTACTTCCCTTTTTTGCCAATGCACAGGAGGTAAACCCGGTCAAACCGGATCTCAGTTACTACCTGCCCATACTTGATTACAATCCCGACATTCCTAGCCCAGAATCTTTCCTAGGCTGGCAGATCGGAGAGTGGCACATCAGCCATGACCTACAATACCAATATCTACGTGCCTTAGCCGCTAGCAGTGACCGCATCGAACTGCGTGAGTATGGCCGCTCTTATGAACAGCGCCCTCTAGTGCATTTGATCTTTACCAGTCCGGAAAACCATCAGCGTTTAGACGAATTACAAGAGCTACATAAGAACTATGCCGAAGGCAACGTCAATACCAACGTAAGTGAAGTACCGGGTGTACTCTACCAGGGTTACAACATTCACGGTAATGAACCGAGTGGTGGCAACGCCGCCGTCTTAGTCGCTTATTACCTAGCGGCGGCCCCCAGCTCGGCCGTAGGCCAATTACTGGATGAGAATATCATCCTCTTCGATCCTTGCTATAATCCTGATGGTTTTAATCGCTTTGCCAGTTGGGTTAATCAGCACAAAGCGCTCAATATGACTGCCGATGGTCAGGATCGTGAATATAGCGAAGCCTGGCCGCGTGGGCGTACCAATCACTATTGGTTTGACCTCAACCGCGACTGGATGCCCGTCCAGCATCCAGAGAGTCGAGGTCGTATTGCCGCCTTCCAAGCCTGGCGGCCCAACGTACTGACCGACCATCACGAAATGGGGACTGATGCAACCTTCTTCTTCATGCCCGGTGAGCCCACCCGAGTACACCCCATGACCCCCGCAATTAACCAAGAATTAACGGCGAAAATCGGGGAATACCATGCTCGGGCGCTGGATCAAATTGGTTCGCTCTATTACAGTGGTGAGGGCTACGACGATTATTATATTGGCAAGGGTAGCACCTACCCTGACGCACAGGGTACTGTGGGTATTCTCTTTGAGCAAGCCAGCTCGCGCGGCCACCTACAGGAAAGTGAAAATGGCTTGCTGAGTTTCCCCTTTACCATCCGCAACCAGGTAGCCACCTCTCTTTCTACGCAATT
Source organism: Bacteroidota bacterium (assembly GCA_039030655.1). Classification (GTDB taxonomy): domain Bacteria; phylum Bacteroidota; class Bacteroidia; order Chitinophagales; family Saprospiraceae; genus Neolewinella. Next base: position 38,093 of record JBCCDS010000038.1, read on the forward strand.
GGCCTTCGTAGAGATGCGAGAAGAGCTACTCGATTACCAGCGCGAGTTCTACGATCGCCGCAATTGGCCTAACGGCGGCTATGTTATAGACAATGAAGGTGACGTAGGTCGGGGCGACGCGCTAGCGGAACTACTGAGTCGGCATGACATCATCGTAAAGCAGTACGGAGATCCCGTACCAACCGGCTATTATATCCCTTTAAGTCAGCCTCAGCATCATTTGATTGAGGCTTTGTTGGAGCCCATCTTTGAGTTTGAGGACAGCTTGTTCTACGACGTTTCTACCTGGACACTGCCCTATGCCTTCAATCTTCCAGTTAGAAAACTAGATCGGCCAACACCGGGCTTTATGCCGCTGGGGGGTACCGGAAAAGCCGAGCCCGTAGATGATTTCAGCGAGTATGCCTACCTGCTCCCCTGGGATGATTACTATGCCGCCGAGGCAGCCAATCAATTAATGGACGCTGGCCTGCGCCTAAAAGTCAACAGCCTCCCCTTTACCGATAGTGAAGGACGTGAACAGGCCGCAGGCACCATTCTGATACCAGTAGTTAATCAATCCGGGTTGACACCTGCGGAAGTACACGACATCATTAGCCAGGTAGAACAACAAACTAGCATAGAGATTGAAGCCGTCAGTAGTGGGGTCGCCAACGAAGGCCTCATGCTCGGTAGTCGGTCCGCTTATCGGCCCATGCGCCAGCCACAGGTAGCCCTCCTCGTCGAAGGTGGAGTGAATAGCTACGACGCCGGTGAAGTATGGCATTTGCTTGACCAGCGGTTGGGTATGCGCTGTACGAAGCTGACGCTACAAAGCGTCGGACGAGCCAATCTGGACCGCTACAATACCATTATCATGGTGGATGGCTACTACAGTCTACTTGGACCAGCCGGCGTACAAGCACTCAGGGACTGGATGGGGCCAGGGCGGGTGCTGATCACCGAAAAGCGTGCAGGTAGCTGGGCCGCCACGAACGGGCTGGCCGACCTGAGTATCGCTACGGAAGAATCTGAGAATAACTCAACACGCCGCCCCTATGAATTGCGTAGCCGTGACCGCGGTGGTAAAGTCCTCGGCGGTTCCATTTACCGAGCAGAAGGTGATTTAACTCACCCTCTTTTATTCGGTTTTAGACGCCCAGAGGTCCCCATCTTTAAACGGAGTCGCCTTTTGTTTGAACTCCCGGACAACCCTTACGCCAGTCCACTTACTTTCTCCGCTAACAGCCTGATGAGTGGTTACAGCCCTCGTGGGTTTGAAGAAGAACTAGCGGGGACGGCAGGCATCATCGTCAGCAGTGTAAATGGTGGTCGGACCATAAGTTTCGCCGACAATCCCAATTTCCGTGCCTTCTGGTACGGAACGAATCGGCTGTTTATCAATGCGCTTTTCTTTGGTAGCACCATTGATAGTTCAGCAACTGAATAGAGTCGAGATCGGCGTCGCTTCGCTCGCCTGCTAGAGTCAAGATCGTTCAGCAAGCTGAACTTCTAGACCAAAAATGACATTCGCAGGCTGCGAATGTCGCTCATGGTCTTACAGGGGCGAAAGCCCCGATCTTGATTCTAGCAGGCCGCCGCAGGCAGGCCGATCTCGACTCTTAAAAAAGCGATAACTGCGGATTTCTAAGCTGCTCGAAATGGCTGAAGTCCCAGTCTGGCCAAATGGTATGTTGAAAATGCAGGCGCTTAGCTAATTGGTACTGCTGCTGAATCATCGTGGCGATTTCGCCCTCTCCGGTATGCCGTTTTCCAAAGCGTTTTTCGCCCAGTCCGCCGCCACGGCAATCTCGGATACGATTGAGTACACGCTCGGCTCGGTCGGGAAAGGCACGATGTACCCAATCCGTGAAGATGTCTTCTACAGAGTCATTAAGTCGCACTACGGTATAGCCAATTTTTGAAGCACCAGCCGAGGCCGCTGCCGCCGCAATTGGTAGAACCTCATGATCGGTCAAACCTGGAATGATGGGTGCGATCATGACATTGACGGGAACTCCTGCCTTGGCCAAGTCTTCAACCGCTTTGAGACGCTGGCTAATGGTAGCTGTTCGTGGCTCCATCTTACGCCGCACTTCTTCATCCAACGTGGTAATACTAATGCTTGCTTTAGCTACTTTTAAGGCTGCCATTGCCGCTAGTAAGTCGAGGTCGCGCAGCATCAGGCTATTCTTACTGATTAGACCAACCGGGTGCTTTAATTCATATAATACTTCCATCAAGCCACGTGTCAATTTCAGTCGCCTTTCAATGGGCTGGTAAGCGTCCGTATTACCACTGAGCATAATGGGCCTGGGGGCGTAGCTTTTTTTCAGTAGCGCTTGTCTTAACAGCTGAGGAGCACGCTCTTTGTAGAGAATCTTTTGTTCAAAATCGAGACCGGCGCTGTAGCCCCAATAAGGATGTGTATTACGGGCGTAACAATAGACGCAACCATGTTCACAACCCTGGTAGGCGTTTATCCCGTAGCCCATCCCCAAATCAGGGCTGTCGATTTTATTCAGGATGCTTTTTGGATAAGTTTTAATGTATTCAGTTCTGGCTTCTTCCACTCCCGGAAGCTCTTCATCATAGATCAATTGATGAAAAGGATTGGCAGTATTGATCTGGGCGCCACGGCCTTGTATCAAAGGAAGAGGATGCTGCATAAAACAAAAATAAGCAAATTAATTTTAATTAAAACATTTTTGTTTTAAACAAGGTTGTTGTCGCATACCACCTTCTCTTAATCCATTATTCTAAAACCAGAACACGGTATTGCTGTTGTACAGCACAGCAGCAGTTGTAGTGCAGAGTTTCCCCCTAACCTTAGTAATAGTTATAGTATGAGCGCATTACCCAATCCCGAATTAACCCATCCTCAGATCAAAGCGCTGGGAGGCCTACAAACCCAACAGCTTCTAATTACCCCAGGAGAGGAAAACGCGCTGAGCATTGAGCCGCAGCACGATATCGTACTTTTTGTACAGCAGGGACATGGCCAACTACTGGACAAAAACGGTGAGATGTACCGCATCAGCAGTGGTAGTTCCGTTCATGTACCAAGTGGGGTGGCTTACGGCATTTGGAATGAGCATCTTCGCCAGGTATTGGAGCTGGTTGTAGTGCGTTCAGTTGCTCCGGCTATACCTGACCAGGAAGTGAGCAAGCAATTCCAAATTGCTCACCCTTAGCTTGTTCCCTCACTCTTTCCAGAAGGGAATCCAGCGAAGGACGGTGGTGTCTTGGCGGCTACGATAGATGGGTATATAGTTCAGCCGCAGCTCATTTTGGCCACGTTCAAGTGTTGCAATATCCAGGTAAGTTGAAAAGCCCAGTTGCTTAGTAGTTGGGTGCTCTCTGAAGTACCAACGCAGGCTATCTCGCTCGATGCCGTTCATGCGGACGACAAACATCTCATTGAGAGTAGCTTGAATACCCTTGGTATTATGGATGAATTCTTCGCCGTTATCAATTTCTTCCCAGCGCTCGGTCAATTGGAGGCTATCCACAGCATAGTCTAGAGAGCGGTCGTAAATTTCGTCGTAGGTGATAAATACGGGGAGTACGCTAGTCTCAATAAACTCCGAAGGTATACTCGCTTCTTGCACCAGCATCCCTTCCTTCAGGAGATCATCGTATTCGTCGTTTTGCAAACTGAAGTGATGCGCAGGGTACAACTTATGGTTACGGCCATCAAAGAGCGAAAAACGCAGCGACAGATCATTGTCCAGTGTCATATCGTTGAGTGAAATCACAATCGCCACTGCGAAGTAAGAGAGGTTGATCAGATGAATTAGCCAGCGTCGGTTGTTACTTAGTATGGTCAGGGACTCCAGCTGTAGTAGTCGCGTAAAATTCAGCGTCTTAAGGAATTGGCTAAATTTGAAATACCTGCGGGTAGCGACCGTTCGGTTGCGCAGTCTGCGATAGAACATGCGATCGATCCAACCAAATGAGAAGAGGCAAACAACTACCAAAATCAAGTAACCTAGCCACTGAGAATCTAGCCAAAGTTCGGGTAGGACTCGCTCAAGAATAAAATAATACAAGCCGGCCACCATCAAAATCGAACCACAGGCACCAATCGTCAGGCTGATGGCAATGGAATAAGACAGTGAAGCCCAGCGCTCAAACCACAGAATACGTGTTAGGGTGGATGGCTTGCGTTTCATTTCCTGCTCAAAGGCAGAGGAGTAATTTAAGCGCTCGTAATCGACGCCATCGGGATAGCTAAAGTGTACCCCCAATAAAGCCAGCCAAATGGCTCTTAGCAATAAATTTACGCCAAAACCAATCAGCAGGGCCTTGGCTACTACAAAAGCAGCGATAAAAATAATCAGGATAGAAGCACTAAAATCAGTATTGATGTAAGCATCGAGCAGTAAAGAATTGATATAAGCAGGCAAGCTGTACAGCGTAAAAATCAGACCACCGCTGACTAGCAATTCAATTTGCCAACTGGTCCGCTCTAGATCCTTTAACCACTCAGGAGTAAGTTCTTGCTTCGACATGATTGTGTAAATTTACAGCATGGAGTTCATTGTTAACTATTTCGAATCGATCCCTTCGTCGCACCGTACTCTAATTTTGGTCGGCGGACTTACTATCTTCTGGTTGATTGAATCTGCCGTCCCCTTATTCCGCTTCAACTACAAGAAGTGGCGGCATGCCGGCGTCAATATTTTCTTTACGCTGACGACCATTCTCGTCAATTTTTTCCTAGCCTTCATCTTGATCAAAAGTGCCGACTGGGTCGTTGCCGAAAAATTTGGCCTGATGCAGTGGCTCAACTGGCCAATCTGGGTTCAGGCCACCGCTGGTTTAATGCTCATGGACCTGATCGGAGCCTACGCGCCCCATTGGACGGAGCATCGAGTCCCGCTCTTGTGGCGTTTTCACATTGTGCATCATACCGATCAGAGCGTGGATACCACCACGGCTAATCGTCACCATCCCGGAGAAAGTGTAATTCGCTTTGCCTTTACAACCGCAGCAGTTATCGTATTAGGTGCTCCGATCTGGTTGATCTTCCTCTACCAGAGCCTGAGTGCTATGCTTAGCCAGTTCAACCATGCTAACGTCAAGGTACCTGCCTGGTTAGATAAAAGTATCAGCTGGTTGATCGTAACGCCCAATATGCACCGGGTGCACCATCACTATAAGCTGCCTTATACCGATAGCAACTTCGGTAATATCTTCTCCTTCTGGGACAAAGTATTTGGTACCTATCTTCAAGCCAACAACGAAAAATTAGTCTATGGCGTCGACACCTGGATGGACGACAAGGAGCACCGCGACATCTGGACCATGCTCAAGATCCCTTTCCAGCCAAGACGTAAGCCGGGTAGCGTGGAGGATCGGGTGTTGTAGGATTTGTACCTGCCTTCCTGCGATCAGCAGGCAGGCTTCCGCAGGTCTGGCCCTCGCTGGCCGAATTCCCCGCAGTTCAGCAAGGGGTTCGTGCGAGTAGGAGTTTAGTCGTAGGACGAACCGTCGTCCTCCAGCCGCCGGAATTCGGCCAGCGACGGTTTCACCTGCGGAAGTACTGATCAAACAAAAAAGGCTCACTACCGAAGCAGCAAGCCTTTTAAGTCTTAGACGAATAGCTTTCGCCAATTACTACATATTCGCAATGATCTCATCGCCAAACTCGCTACACTTGAGCAGCGTCGCGTGGTCCATCAGACGTTCGAAATCGTAGGTGACACGCTTATTGCTGATCGCACCTTCGATACCTTTGATGATCAGGTCGGCAGCTTCTGTCCAGCCCATATAGCGGAACATCATTTCACCGCTCAAGATCACAGAAGAAGGGTTCACTTTGTCCTGACCGGCGTACTTGGGCGCCGTACCGTGAGTCGCTTCGAAGATGGCAATACCCGTATTGTAGTTGATGTTGGCACCAGGAGCGATACCGATACCACCCACCTGAGCAGCCAGGGCATCAGAGATGTAATCTCCATTCAAGTTCAACGTAGCAATTACGCCGTACTCCTTCGGGCGCAGGATGATCTGCTGAAGCATAGCATCCGCAATCACATCCTTGATCGTGATGGTACGGCCGTCATCCGTTTTGATGGTATGCCAGGGGCCTCCGTCCAATGGTGCGCCGCTGAAGTCATCCGCGGCGGTAGCGTAGCCCCAGTCACGGAAGGCACCCTCGGTGAACTTCATGATGTTGCCCTTGTGAACGAGGGTAACGCTATCCTTACCATTATCGATGGCGTACTGGATAGCCGCTTTGACCAGACGGTTCGTACCTTCTTGGCTTACGGGCTTGATGCCGATACCAGTTGTGCCTGGGAAGCGCACTTTAGCGTAGCGCTCCGGGTAGGTCTCCTTGAGCCAATTCAGAAAGTCGGTATTTTCCGGCGTCCCTTCGGCAAACTCAATACCGGCGTAGATATCCTCGGTATTTTCACGGAAGATGACCATGTCAACGTCCTGTGGGTTCTTTACCGGGCTGGGCACCCCCTGGAAATACTGCACTGGACGCACGCAGGCGTAGAGGTCCAGCTTTTGGCGCAGCGCTACGTTGAGTGAGCGAATCCCCCCACCTACGGGAGTAGTTAGTGGGCCCTTGATGGCCACCAGGTATTCTTCGATCGTATCCAGGGTGGCCTGTGGTAGCCACTCACCGGTACTGTCCATGGCTTTCTGACCGGCCAGGACCTCCTTCCAGACGATTTGCTTCTCGCCACCGTAGGCCTTGCTAACTGCTGCATCCAGCACACGGCTGGCGGCAGCCCAGATGTCAGGACCGATGCCGTCACCTTCAATAAAAGGCAGAATAGGATCGTTGGGGACTTGCAGCTTACCGCCGCTGATGGTTATTTTAGTTCCGCTCATGCGTCTAGGAGGTTTCTTTATTGGTAATTATGGCCCGCAAAAGTAGGAAATTCCCTTGGCATAAATTACCTCAGCCCGCTAGCAAAGCGTAGCTTGTCGGCACAAAACTTGCCTTATTTGAAAGCTTTTCTCTGGTTATTCACTTTTTTGGCCTGTTCTACGGCAGGTGCTTGTCAACGCGGCACCGTTAAACCACCTCAGGAAGCCCCCCCTGTACAAATCATTATCGATGGTCCCATCGACCCGGGGGGCACCCCCGTCCCACCCGATCAGTCTAACGATAATACCCCCTGGGGGCGCCCAACAGTTTATCAAGATTACCTGACTAGACCACGAGATGTAGCTCCTACTTTACCCATTGCTAATAACCGCTGTGAGACCTTAGCAGAGGTGCGCGACTATAGCGGATTAGATGGCTGTCAGATGCTACTCGAAACAGATGCGGGTAATCTATTCCTGGTAGAGTCCATCATTGGTGGCTATCAGATTAACTTGGGCTCGCGTATCCGCTTTGGCTTCGAGTACGTCGAAGGCGCTGCCTCCGTCTGTATGCACGAGGACGCCATCATTCGAGTTACCTGCGTTCAGGAAGTCAGAGAGAGCAGTGGATTCCCCCGCCCGATTGTCTGCGAAGCCTACAGCGAGGTAAGCGAATGGCTCTATGATCTGGCTATTGAATACGCGGCTACCTACATCACTCGCTTTCCCTGGAGTGGCGGGCGCTATGCCTATTTCATTGAGTCGGCAGATGGGCAATTCCTGTACGACTGCCAAGGGTATATACTTTGTCGTGCGCCTAGGAACTGCCTACAGTTCATTGAAGACTTTAGTCAGGGCGAGATCATTTATGAAAATTAAAGCGTTTTAGTATTGATGAATTTTTCGCAAGCAACGGTTCTCGATGATCGGCTAGCTAATACCGTAGCTAAGCTTTGCGATGCTTTTCCAGAGATAATCGGAATATACCTTTATGGTAGTCGTTTGCTACCCGATAGCTTACACGATGAAAGTGATTGGGATATTGGGGTATTAACCGAAGTTAAAACCTTAGATCAGTACCAGCTATGGAAACTAAGCAGTCGATTAGCTGCCGATTTAGGGGCAGCAGTTGATTTAGTGCAACTCAACGCACAGGATAATTTAGTACTTCAATGGGAGGTCATCACTAACGGGAAAAGAATCTACACTAGCAATCAGTATGCCTGCGATTTATTCGAGGCAACGGCAATGACTAAGTTCCTATATTTTCGTGAGTCCATCCGTCCTTTAATACAGTCTGCTATTCAAAGATTTATCAACTATGAACCCACAGCTAGTACTGAGTAAGATAGATAGCATTGGTCGTTACCTGGAACGAATCAAGCAGCATTATGATGGTGAATTAGAGACCTTGACCCATAATTTCGACGCTCAAGATATCATCATACTAAATTTGCTCCGTGCTTGTGAACAAACTCTTGACCTTGCGAATCACACGATAAAAACTAACAACCTTAAAACACCAACTTCCGCACGCGACAGTTTTGCGATTTTAGCTTCATCTAAGATTATTGACCACCGACTTGCTGAGCAACTTGGCAATATGACTGGATTTAGAAACCTCGCTACCCACCAGTACCACCAAATCAACATGGAGATACTTAAATCTATTCTAGATAAGCAGCTGAATGACTTTCAGGAGTTCTCCAAACAGATAGCGGGCCTACTTTAGATTTTCTTAAATACTACTACCCAGTCCTCATTGACAGCTAAAAGGTCAGGACTCAGATCCAAGTCTACCCAATCTCCACCACTGATTGAGGCAGGTCCTGTACTAAAGAGTTCTCCACCCTTTAGGGGATTAAACCATTGAATCGAATAAGTACCTTCCTGCTCTCGCAGATCCAATACGACTCTATCTTCAAAAGGTAGGTAAACAACGTACACTTCACCTGGCTTAGCCAAGCAAAACTGCCCTTCTTCTACCAGCTCATTACGTGGCTCCATATCCTGGAAGGGCAAATATTCCTGGAAGAAATCTATAGCGTGCTTTGTCCAGGTCCAAACCTGATCACGGCTACGCCAGTCTTCACATCCCAGATCATTCTGTGGATTATGGGCGCCAAAGTACCATTCGGCGCCGGCACCTCCGCCCATTAGTCCTCCCCATAGCGCAAAAGCACGCACGGAATCTTGGTTATTATTTTCTTCTCGGCCATCATGATCGACGCCTCTCCACCAGGGTCCCAATTCGTCCAGGGTCATGATCCAGGGTGCTCCCGCCTCCGCTGAAAGCCGTGTCCACTTACGCACCCAATCGTTGGTTTCTTCCCGATTTCCTATTTGCAGACTTAGTCCTCCCAAATCATCATTTCCGAGCAACGGTTCATAGATTTTCTCCATTTCCTCCGCATTAGGGTGGGTATGTATCACTACGTAATGGTCGTAAGGATCATTAGCTGCGAACCAGGCGGCTCCCGCTGCTTGCTGTGCGTTGGTTTGCGCACCGCCCTCACTCCAGTTGTTGGGCCCGTTTTCTTCCCCTAGATTCCAGGTAATGGCCCGATGATGGCCGAAACGGGCCAACAGCTCTCGAAAGTAGATACTACGCTCAGGACCAGTATCCCCACCATCCAGCATCGTCTCATTTTCGGTTTCCTGCAAGACTAAATGCAACATCATGCCTAGCTCGTCATCCATATAATCAAAGACCAAGTTCCACTGATCCAGCTTACTACAATCAAAACGGAAGTGTTCTTCATGGCTGGTGTAGGGCCAGACATCCTTCCCATCTCCACCGATATTGTTCGTCAGCATATAAACGGAATTGACGCCTTTACTGGCCAGATAGTTTAAGCCACCGATCAGGCCTTTCCCCAGACTGTCTCGCCATAAGGGATCTCCTGCTTGCCAATCTTGCTCATGGGGAAGATAGGCATGCAAGCCCTCAGTCGTGTTTTCTCCCTCGCGAAAGTCGTTACTATGGCGATAAGTCCCATCAAAGCCGACGTAGGCCAGAAAATTTTCCGGACTATCGGCCCCTGCCTTTAGGAAATAATCTTTGCTTTCTGCCCACTGCAAGTAGCGCGGATGATTTCTCACCAGCATTCCACGTTCAGCTACAGCCGCTTCAGTTACCAAAAAGTGACCGCTGCCTCCCTCTAAAATGACAATTTCTCCTTCTGTAGGATTTGTACTTCCGTAGATATTTCTGCCCTGCCTTAAAGTAGCGCTGTAAGACCACTCCCCTTCCGTCGGCGGACGAAAATGCGCGCGCCAGACATTTCCTGCTTCGGATCCCGTCTCTGCGGCGTTTCCATCTGCTGCAAAGTAGCCTGGTACTTTAAATACTAAGTCCCCTTGGCTAAAAACAACGTCCAGTCGATAATCCGTAAAAGGATTTTCTGCTGCTTGCTCACTGCTCATCGGTCCCTCAAAATCAAGCGTAATTGTGGCCCACTTTGGCGTCCTAAAATCGGGTTTCATCTCTGTCTCACAAGCACTGAATACTATTAGTAGCCATAGCGCACAAAATGCTGTTTTCATTATCTAGCCTATTTAGTAGCCAATTTACAGTATTCTTCTTCAAGGTGTAGTGTAACAGGTTTAAACTACTTATTGGAATTTATTCTAGTAGTTCCTCAGCCTTTAGACTTTTAGGTAGAGGACCTCCCGGTCCGACCTATACTGTTTAGTCGGAGCTAGAGCTCTCCACCTTTAAATATTGAAAAGCCCGTCCCGCATTGCTGCGAGACGGGCTTTGTCATTTTCAATTGATGCCGATGGCATCAATTAATTAATCGATGATCATGCGGCGGGTAGCTGTATGGTCACCCATCGTCAGCGTGTACATCAGCACGCCCTTGGCGCCATTCAGATCGCTAGCTGGTAGGTTCAACTGATTGTAACCAGCAGCACCGTCGATCTCCCGTACCAAGATCGTACGACCGATCGCGTCCTGTATCAGTAGCGTGGCCGTACCAGCTTCTGGCAGGTTGAACGCAATCTGCGTCGTCGTACGGAAAGGGTTGGGCCTGTTCTGCTCCAAGCTGAATAGCTCGCTGGCCGACTGTAGATCGTCCTGCGAGTTGAAGGCTAATCCCAGATTCGCTACCCCGCCCGTCAGCGGGTAAGCTTCCGCTACCGTGATGCGATCCGTCATCGTCAGTACCTCACTCAGCTCGGCATTGCGCGTAGCGCGTACTTCCAGGCTGAACAAGGGCGCTAAGTCGCTGGACGAGTCGAAGTCGGCCAGCGACGCGGTGGCGTCATCGTAAGAGATGGCGATCAGGCCTTCAGCGATGCGGTCCAGATTGACGTTCTGTGCCGTCAGCTGACCGTAGTAGATGTCTACCAGCTCCAGCCCAGCAGCTAGCTCCAGTGTGCCCTGGAAGCCGTACAGCTCCTTGGCCGTGAAGGCCACTTCGTAAGTGTTCCCGGCCAGTAGATCAACATTGGTCGTAGTCAGTGCAGCCGTTGAGCGAGCATCATCTTCTGAAGCATTGCCGGCAAGGATACCTTCCGATACATTACCCATCTCCAGGGCAATAAAGTTTGCATCGAGAACATCGCCATTAAGGTTGTTGACGTTGTAGATCTCCGTAAAGGGCTCATTTAACCAATCAGCAGGATCGGAGCTAAAATCATAGTTAGCATCAACGAAGCGCCAACTTGGTCCATTGGGGTAAGACGTTTGTTGCCCCATGATCACCAGACGAATATGTACCAGGTCCAGTACGTTAATGTCGCCATCGAGATTCACATCAGCTAACACATGCTGGTAGGGATTCTCCAATTGAGCAACATCCAAGATGTGCCGACTAATTAAGAGAATATCGTAGGTCGTCACCGCTGAAGCCACATTGACGTCTGCTTCCAGATTCGGATCGATGGTATAATCCTCTCCTAGGTTTAGACCTGCGAAAGTATAAATACCCTCCGCATTAGATATGGAAGTATTTTCCTGGTCATTGCCGTCAGTGATGGACAACTCAACACCGGCCAGCGGTTCATCACCCGGAGTAGCGATACTACCGAAGATGTTTCCACCGCCGCCGCCGTCACAGACGCTTTCCTGGAAGGCCTGTACCAGCAGAGTGGTTTCACAGTAATCAGCATTACCGACTCCGTCGATAGCGTAGATGCGTACTGGCAATAAGCCAAGGTCATCGCAGGTCAATACCAGTCCAGTATCACCCACCATTGGGCCGGCAAAATCAGCGGCGGCGGCCGTAGATGAGCGGTAGATAGCGAATTCTACGGGTTCATTACAATCTTCCACCGTAGAAGCAACGTACTCACTAGCCCAAACAGCGGCCATTCCTCCACCGTTGCCGTCTGGCATCAGCGTAGCAGTTAGCCCATTGATACAAACTGGCGTCGGTGCCTTAACATCAATAATTTCAAAGATGATCAGGCCAATGGTGGTATTTCCACATCCATCCTCAGCACGTACTCGAATTGCATGACGACCCAACGGCAGTTGTGAATCAAAGTTGATCGTGAAGGTACCGTCCAGGTTATTGATCACGTTAGGCTGGAGGCTGGGTTCAAAGGTAGGCACGAAGTCCGCGAGCGTGAGCAGGTCGTCACCATCCTGATCTGCAAAGAAGGCATCCAATTCAGCGGTTGCTGAATAGTCATCAGGCGTTACGCAATCATCGCTTACCGTAAAGCCAATTTCTACCGGCTCCACACAATCACCGTCTGTATCTTCAAACGGAGCGGGGTTGGTAACGGTCAGGACCGGTGGCACATCATCGTAGACTTTGATGTACTGGCGATAGAGGAAAGCACCTCTGGCCTCGTCGGTACCGTAGGGTTCCGTCGTCGCTCCGAACACTAGCCCGGCAGGTGTTTCGTGTAGATCTAGGGTAGCCAGGAATCCATTACTGCGGTTGGCATCGGTGTCTAACCAGGCGATATCATCATTAATGGTATTCAGGCTTCTAGGCAGGACGTGTAACCAGGTAGCTTCTTCCAGGAAGTCATCATTATCCGCATCACGCGGGATGATGTAAGGATCTTCCTCAGAAGCATACTCGCACCAGTTGATGATCTCGTAAGTCACACGCAGCTTATAGCATTCATCTGCGGTGGCCTCAAAAGTATCGATAGCTACATTAGTAGTGAACAAGCCACAACCTAAGTTATCGATGATTAGACCGTCATAATCCGGCTCGATACATTCGTCACTGCTTTCATCAGCTGGGAAGGTAATCGTGTAATCGTGTACAGGTAGTACGGTGATGTCCTGCGTGCAAGGAGCGTCAGAAACAAAGCCCTGCTCATCAGTTGCGACGAAAGAACGTAAGATCAGTCCTGCTCCACAGCTATTTCGCGTATCAATTACGGATTGGGTGATCGTTGCTCCACCACAATTGTCAATTGCAGTAGCGCTTCCAAACAGTACATCGAGCAGTGCTCCGGTTGCTTCTGGGTTATTGGCGAAAGCATCCGTCAGGTTATCCGGTAATTCTGATTCCAGATCCAGACAACTGATTTGAACCGGATTTGGCGGCAAACATAGCGGAGCAATTTTGTCCTCAATGAGCACATTGGTCCAACAAACGGAGGAGTTATTTTCTTCGTCCGTCACCCTTAGTTCCATCGTAACTAAGCTGTCAAGATCGCAGCAATTGACATCCACCGTTTCGCCCCATTCACTAAAGTAGGAGTTATCGAGTGGTGCACAACTCACTGGGTCGAAGTGGTAAGCGCGGCGAATTTCCAGGGTCACGGACCCACAAAGGTCATCACTGCCTCCATCAATGTCTTCGGCGCCGACACTAGCATAGCCATTACCGTCCAAGGAGATATTCAGGCCATTTTCACAAATAGCCGTGGCACTCACCTGGTCAGTTATGGTAAGCTGGTAGGTGCATTCGCCAAAGCGACCACACTCATCTTCCACTTCGTAGCGGATAGAGACCGTACCGACCTCCAACTCGGACAGCGCATAGGTGCCATCTTCTAGCTGGGTCAGGGTACCACCACTTACTACCACGGTATAAGTAAAGTCCGAGCAGCCTTCTTCTACATCGGGTGGCGGAATCAGGTAGACACCTTCACAATCGAATGGTCCAGTACTGATGGTTTCATCCTCTGGACAGCTAATCACGGGGTTCTCCTGATCCAGTACCCGAATCACCTGAATGTGCTCTGCAGGATTCACTCCTGGGATTACGGGCAGACAGGTATTTCGTACTTTCCAGGTACGTAAGATTTCGAAGCTACCGGCACAGATGTCGTACACCTCATCGGTGTAGAGGAAGCTGGCGCTACAGAAGTTGGTCTGGAAAATATTGCTACCATCGGCTACCGTTGGGAAGCCGGTGTTGATGGGTTCGGTCAAGTTAGGATCGTTAGCCGCAGCCACACAACTGATCGCTGGCGAGTCAAATCCGTCCATATTAGGCGGGAAAATGATATCGTCGAGATCGAAGGCATCAATCGTAATGGTCTGCACGCAACTACCCGAGTTACCGTAGTTGTCGGTGACCGTCCAGGTACGGAATAAGAAAGCCCTTGGATCGTCACACAGGTCGTTTCGGAATAGTGAATCTTCGTGCGTCACGGTTGCGCCGGCTAGGGCACAACTCAGCAGTATCGGCTCACCTAGTAGACTTACATCCGCCGAACCATTACAATCGATGCTAGTATCCGGAGGGCAAGTAAACTCGGGAGCTTCAAAGAAGCCGACGTCAATAGTTCCCCAGCACATGATGTCATTTCGGGGGTCATATACTTCGTAAGTAATTATTTCACCGATCTGATCGATACCTACCACATTATCTGGTAAGGTGTCGAATCCTCCAGCTTCATTTGGCTGTAGCAGGGTGATTTCGTAGGTATCAAAACAGTAGTATTCATTACCGGCCAGCACCATTTCTGGAATAATGGTCTGTTCACAGTCGCCGTCTAAATGAACGTTTAGCTCACTGATACAGGTCATTTGAGGTGGCATCGGGATATACTCCAATACCGTAACGATATAAGTACAGGTAGTGTCGTTTCCAGATGAGTCGCGTACTGTCAGATTGACGGGGTTGACACCGATGGGTAAAGGAATACTCCAATCCGGATCGGCAAATACTTCTACTACCCCACAATTATCATCGTAGGTGTAATCCGTTGGGAAGTGAGGTACATAAATAACGTCACACTCGCCACCATCCAGCTGGATGGTAATATCTGGAGGACAAGTCAGGGTCGGATTTTCCGTGTCATTTACCGTTACGATGAAGGAACATACACTCGTATTTCCAACAGCATCTGTCAAGGTGTAACGTACCGTTGAAACGCCTACATTAAAGAAGTAAGTAACTTCAGTATTCTCCGGATAAATCGGATGATCCTGACTAAATTCGACTTCCCCTTCAAAGAAGATTTCCTGCACAATGCTACCTCCAGGGCAGTTGTCGAACAGGATCGGATGGAACCATGTGTAATTCGCACCACAAACGCCAGGATCATTCTCCAGGGTAGTGGTATAATCAGGGTAAGGGTCCCTTCCGCTAATGAAGAGAATGTAAGAATCGATGGTAGCAGTAGCGGTACTTTCCTGACCATTGTGACCAATCTGCAGGATCCAGTCGCCGTTTACCGCTTCTCCATTAAAGGCTTCGATGTCACCGATCGGCATAACCAGCATGCCCCCTATGTTCAGGAAGCCACAGGCTTGGTCGATGGGCATTCCAAAATCACCATCGAAGGTAAATTCGATAGCGTCGGTACCTGCACATACGGCGTCAGCCAATTCTATTTCAGTGCCTTCAGGGCTAATTAGCGTAATCTCGAGATTACCAAAATCACCGGCTAAGCCTGCCAGATTAAGGTTGACATCAGCTACATCGTAGGTATCACCTACGGGAATGACTGTTTCAATGCACTCGCCGTAGTTAATGGTAATTGGCCCACCTACATAATCGTTAAAATCGCTGTACAGACCACATACTGGGTCTTCATCATCAATAATTTCAACCGTAAAGTTACACTCTACCCTAACCGTAGGTTGTGCCTGGATGGCGGTGCTGGCTCCATTAGGTGTTGGCTGTGCCAAACCAGGGTTGAGCATTCCGATGGTGGTGGGCAGACAAGCTTCACCGGGAGCAAAGTCAGCAGCCGTATCCGTATCCCATACCGTAGTACGTACTACTCCAGCTCCATTTACCGGCCCGACTGAACCTGACCAGTAATCCGTGATGTCTAGTCCCCCTAGGTTGTACATTGGAGGAGCCAGACCGCTAATATCAAAGTCATTTAATACGACCACGTCCAGAATCGAGCGAGACAGGCTAACAATATAAGCCGCAGGTTCAGATGCTGCTAAGTCAGCAGCACCGGGCACGTTAAAGAAATCATTGCCATAGGAATCAGTACCATCTCCAAAGTGAATGCTAAGGGTACCGCCTGGTTCCAGGATAGTAAAGGTAGGAACGGCATAGGTCTCTGAACCTCCCGCGTGAATCCGCTCAATCATCAAGCAGCTCACATCCAGATTAGCCCGGTTGAAGTTGGTGATTTCCAAATAATCACCAGTCGGAGGATTTCCGGCGGTAAATCCAGGAACGGGCAAAGTGCCATCTACCGGATCACTCAAATCGTGAGTGACTTCGGTGATTAGCAGCATGGGCATGTCCTGAATAGCGTACTCAACGGTGTTGGTGCCTAATTCAAAGAAATTACCACTAGCGTCATCAAAGCCGCTGGCTACCTCATCACCTTCTTCATTACTGATGCGATAGACAATGGTCAAATTGTCGATACAGTTATCGTCAATATTGCTTGGTGCTATATCATTCACCACCGCGCCACAATCACCTGGATCATTTACTCGATCTACTACATTGTCTGGGCACTCCATCGTAGGAGGTGTGTGGTAATCGTTAACAATGATCTTCACATTACAGGTATCACTATTGCCCGTAGCATCAACGGCCTCAAAAGTATTGATCGTGATACCGACGGGGTAAAGGTCACCGGAAGTCAGACCAGTAGTATCAATTTGAGTAACTACTGGAATATCACAGTTATCTTCTGCGAGTGGTAGCGAGTAGTTGGCAAAAGCCGCACACCATAGCTCTGGGGCGTCTACTACTACGGCAGGTTCTGGACAGTTGATGAAGCGAGGAGGATCGTCATCCGTAACGGTTACAGTGAAACTGCACTGGGTAAAGTTACCTACGGCATCTTCTGCGTAGTAAGTTACCGTTGAGACATTTTCAGTCGGCGAGTCATGTTCAAAATCGTACTCCGCAGAGAACTGATCCGGCAGCGGCATAGTGATATCAGGATTCAGCAAGGCCGTAATATCAAAAGGACCAGCAATGGACCCGTCAGGGTTCTCGATCGTATAAGTATAGAGAATAACATCACAGTTATCCGTGGGAAGCGGGTGGTCCCAGCTGTACTGTGCTTCACAGACCAATTCTTCTGTAAAGAGGTTGACTGGTCCTAAATCCTCACATAAAATTTCTGGAGTCCCGTTTTCATCATCATTGTCACAAGAGCCAGAGCGGAAGAGTTCACATCCACGTGCATCGACCACGGTAAATGACCAAGTTGGCTGAGTGTAATCGACCAGCAGGTTACCCAGGTCTTCGTTGAAATTGCCAATGTCGTAGACTGTTTCGATGCCGGTAGAGCCCGTGAAGGAACCTTCGTAGGTGAATTCACCATCTACATCGTCCGCGATGCCATCACTATCGATATCAAGTTGCACCCCACTAAACTGAATGGTATAAGGCTCCAAACCGCCGCTGATGGTGTCGAGATCAACAATACGATCATTTTGTACGATACACTCACACTCGGGAGATTCCATCTCCAGCGGTTGGCGCAACTCGAAAGTAGAGTGGGCAATTTCCAGACAGCCAGTAAGTGCTACGTTGTTATTCTGAACCTGAGCATTTGGTAGCGCCATCAGGTAAGAAACCGTGACGTAACCAGTACCATCAGGAGAAGGCGTGTACATACCGTCAGTGGTAATACTACCAGGATCGATTGAAGTGGTTCCGAAAGCAGGCGCAAAGTAGGTAATACCGAAGGCACCGACTGCATCGCCCAAGAAGGCGTTGTTTTCAACTTCGTCGTGAGACAGTACCGTTCCGTCAGGAAGGGTAATTACCAGGTAGTTAGAGAAATCCAACTGTTCAGGGTTGTTAGCCTCTAAACAGAGTTCGGGAATATCCAAGTCAAACGTAATACCTTCAAAGAAGTCTTCTACGTAGATCTGAGACAAGCAAGTAGACACATTGCCTGAAGGATCCATCACTTGTAGGGTTACTAAGTTGTAACCGGTCTCCGTACAATCGAAGTTAGCGGAATCACCAAAGTCTTCTCCTGGCTTTGCAACCTGGATAGATAAGTCACCTACACAGTTATCCGAGCTTCCACCGTCGAGGAAAGGAGAAGCGTCTAGCTGATCTTCGGCAAAGACCAATACGTTACCGGTGTTGTCCAGCTTAACCTCCAGATCGATACACTCAGCGACTGGGCGCTCGGTATCAAGTACCGTCACCTCAAAATCACAAGTCTGGGTTTCCATGACACCATCTACGGTGTCATCTACATCCCCATCACCATTAATGTCTACCATCATAGTATAGGTAACCATACTGGTACCAACCGGAAAGACCAGACCGCTGGGGTCATTATGAGTACCCCGATTAGCTAAAGAGTAAGGCGTGCTCGTATTCGTACTAGTTCCATCAGCATAATCGATAGAATAGTTGATCACTGAAGAACAGCTGATGCCTTGTGAAGGCAACAAGCCAACTACAACGGCGTCACAAGTACTAGGGTCATTCTTTACGGTAAATGGACCGGGACAAACTAGCACAGGGTCTCCAGGGGTTACCACTACCGGGAAGGTACAGCTAGCCTCCACTGCATTACAGGAGTAAGCCGTATAGGTCACCATATAAGTTCCAGGCTCCAAATCAGAACCAGGAATAGGACCTGCCGTTTGGTAAACACCGGAACCCAGACCTGGGTCAGGAACACCAGGTGCTACTGATGGTCCGGCTACTACTTCAGCAGGAGGGGTTCCATTAAAGAAGCTGGCGTCAGTTCCAGCAGTACGACCACGGTAAGGCAGGATTCCTCCACCACAACCGTCGTAAGCAACGGGAATCGACCAATTCACTTCGGTATCACAAATTCCATCTTCAGAGAACACATAGCCCGCATCGTTACAGTTGGCAAACTCAGGAGGAGAAGTGTTGATTACTGGAATTTCAATGGTCTCTTCATCTGTGAATACCAACTCTACGTTACAGGATGCCGCAGCGATGATGTCTTCAATAATTACCCCTACAATAGGGATTGCTGCAATGGGTAAGAGATCAAGGAGGTTAATTGATTCATCACTCACCGTACCACAGTAGCCCTGAGCATTGAAGGGCCAGGATACTACATTACGAAGGGTGATCGTACCAGACTCCCCTTGAATATTATTGGGTACACAGGCATTGTCTCCACTCGCGGGGAAACCATATTCTTCAATAATTTGATCAAAGCTGCCATCGCCATCAGTATCAGCTACTACGATACCGCTACCGCCGTCACCACCTAATAAGGCACCTAGCGCGTCAAACACGAATTGACCAACCGTTTTACCACAGTTTTCTTCGAATTCCCCTAGCGGGATGGGGTCAATGCAGATATCATCAACAATCGGTAGTGGAATACAGATTTCAAATTCGATGATGAAACAAACCGCACTGGTTACACCATTCAAATCTCGAATCGCTGGTCCACCAGTAGCGATATCGCCAAAGTTACCGGGTAAGCTTCCCTGCCAGTCGAAACAAACCTCAGTTTCTGCACAGGTTACTACGCCGGGTACGTTCTCGAGCTCTGCCTCAATCAGTTGTGGACCATTGATGGTGAAAAAGCTACATGATAGCGCCAAGTTATTCATTACTTCTACTTCACAAACATCCGTAGCATCCAAGTCTGGAGGACATTCGCTGTCGAAGGCGGCATTCGCTCCGCAACCAATACCATCATTGAATACCGTGTAGGTCACACAGCTAGTATCCACACAGGCTGTGGTAGCAGGCGTGCCCGCACAAGTTGCAACCGTGTTAGTCTCCGATAGACAAAACTCATAAGTAATCGAACCAGCGGATGCCGGTGCCATCAGGGTGGCTGGACCAGCACTGATCGCCATCGGCATATTGCCCGGAGTACTGACCGTGTAGACGGGGCTACCCCCTGTACTGGTTCTTCCTACGGTTACGCTAACATCAGCACCATCGCTACAGACTGGCGAATTAGCGCCAGAAATGGTAATAACCGGATCGGGCTCTATCGTAACCAGTAGGTTAGCTATGTCCGAGTAAGGCGCATTGGTACAATTATTGGGGTTATCTACTGCATATTGTATCTCAAAACATCCACCACCCGCAGGAGGAGTAAAAGTGGAGCCATTCACTGACCCGCCGCCGCTTAAGACCGAAAACGTGCCCCCCGCATCATTGAATCCATCAAACATCACCCCTAAATCGACCGTACCGCCAATTGGATTACAACTCACCGTGGTCGGCTTTAAATTAGCCCTCGGGGCAGGAAAGACTTCTACCATTTCGCTGGACTGAAAGTCACAGCCATTCACACTATAAGTAAATACCACATTGTACATACCGGGATTAGCATCAGCTACGGTAATGGTACCGCTACTACTATTGAATCCCGGGGTGCTAGGAAAAATTTGGAAGCTTCTCGTACCGACACCAATATTTGGTGTGGCCGTGAAGGTGATATTTGCTCCATCCGAACAAGAACTGCTGGCACTACTCGAAAGAGAAGTCGGAATATTGTAATCGAAACTGATGGAATTTACCTGAGCATTAAATTGGTCTCCACCGTTATTGCCGCCGTCGTTGTCCATCACATCCCAACCATTACCGAAGTTGTTGTAGGTAATCCCGATGTTGCCATCATCCAGATCAGTGGATATTGCTGCCGCATTCGTGGCTACAAAAGTCCGACAAGCAGGAGAGGCTTGGGAGGGATTAGTTCCGAAATCACCGCTGGAGAAGGTTTGCCCTCCAATGACGACATCGAAGGTCTCATTGTTGCCTCCCATATCTCCCCAGAAGCAGATTTCAACGGTAGTATTTCCTTGTACCATCACGAGGTTGCCTACCGCCGCCGGAAAGATGTTATTGTTTTGGCTAAACGAAACCGGATCGGCTTCATTATCAGTATCCCCACTTGTTACCGGGAAATTTCCTCCACTAAAGGTGCATTGTGCACTAAGGGAGCCCATACTCGCAAAGGAAAAAATAAGGGCCAGCAAGAGAATGCCGGATACCCTAGCTATGGGGTTACTGGGCATACTATTAGCCCAGAGAGGGTGTAAATTGGTCGTCATAATGAATTGGTCGAGATTACAATATTACTATTGCCCCTAGCTAGGCAGTAGCAGAGTCAATAGCCAAATGTCACAGAGAAACAGGTGCTTAAATTCCTACAAAGATGCTATTTGCAGCTAATACTGCCAAGTTATAACACCAATGCAAGTTAAGAAACAAATTCAGGCTTTGAGGACTATTCTCTTTAACTATCTGTTTTTTGTTACAAAATTTAGGTACTTATACCTACTTCTCTTTGCTGTAGGGCCCTCGTAATTGTTGGGATTTGTACTTCCGCAGGTCTTATCCTAGCTCTAGGACTTTCCCACTAAAAATGCTGGAGTTGCTGACTTTCACTCCAAGTAATACCTACCAAAAAGCCCGTCCCGCATTGCTGCGAGACGGGCTTTCGGTATCCCCGCGCTCCGCGCGAGGATTGGCTAAGGGTTCCCGCGCGGAGCGCGGCAACACCGTTTAGTCAACAATCATACGGCGGGTAGCTGTTTGGTCACCCATGGTCAGGGTGTACATCAGCACGCCCTTGGCGCCGTTCAGATCACTAGCCTGTAGGTTCAACTGGTTGTAACCAGCTGCGCCGTCGATTTCACGTACCAGGATCGTACGACCGATCGCGTCCTGTAGGAGCAGCGTGGCGGTACCCGCTTCTGGCAGGTTGAACGCAATCTGCGTCGTCGCCCGGAAAGGGTTAGGCGTGTTCTGCTCCAGCACAAACAGCTCGCTGGCCGACTGTAGATCGTCCTGCGAGTTGA
>JBCCDS010000039.1:0-60015 GCA_039030655.1 Bacteroidota bacterium
AAGCACCACCTCGCCCGTTTCACCATCAGCCCAGGAAGTAGGCGTATCAAAGGTCAGTACTTCCAGACCTTCTTCACCACTGCCCTCAAAGAAAGGCGCTGGGTCTTCGTCACACTCGATGGTTACATCCGCCGGACAAGTGATCACCGGTGGCGTATCATCTACTACCGTAAAGACCTGCTCACAACTAGCCGAACGGCCACAAGC
Organism: Bacteroidota bacterium; assembly: GCA_039030655.1. Classification (GTDB taxonomy): domain Bacteria; phylum Bacteroidota; class Bacteroidia; order Chitinophagales; family Saprospiraceae; genus Neolewinella. Next base: position 208 of record JBCCDS010000039.1, read on the forward strand.
GTCAGTATAAGTGTAAGTATAAGTGTAAGTTGTACCGGCTACGTTAGGATCGCCGACAACAACCGGACCGGCCACTGACGTCGCACCACTATGGTTGCTACACTGATCAGTAGTAACTGCATTAGCAGCGCTAACCACGGGCGTCTCACCACATTCTACCGTGCCGTCGGCAGGGCATACAATCGTAGGATCAGTATCACTGACCACCGTAAAGGTCTGCATACACTCGGCCATATTACCTGCTGTGTCCTGTTGGAAATAGGTCCGGGTAATGAAGACTGTATCCTCTGGGCAACCAGAGTTGCCGGGGATAATCGTGAGCGCCGAACGAATGACATCACCGCAAGAGTCCGTAACAACGGGCAGCGCAAAATCTACCGCCGGCAGGTCCGAGCGGCAGCTCAGCTCCTCGTCAGTGATGTTGGAGCAGTCGACGACTAGCCCGCCCGTAATTATAAATAATTGTTCACAACTAGCGGTGCGCCCACAGTTATCTGTAGCGGTGTAGGTGTAGACATAAGCAGAACCATCAGTAGATAATTCCGGACCAGTAACCGTCACATCACCAGTACATTCAAAGGTAGCCGTTGCGTCAGCAGCATTAGCCATAGGAGGTGTAAAGTTACAATTGACCGTACCATCGGCAGGACAAACGATCGTCGGGCCATTGCGGCTGATCACCGTAAAGATCTGCATACACTCGGCCATATTGCCGTCCTGATCCTGCAAAAAGTAAGTACGATCAATAAAGAGCGTATCTTCTGGACAAGCACTATTGCCGGGAATAATCGTGAGCGCCGAGCGGATCACATCTCCACAAGAGTCCGTTACGATGGGGAGATCGAAATCTACCGCCGGTAGATCAGCGCGACAGGCAATCTCTTCATCGGTAATGTTAGAGCAGTCGACGACTAAGTCACAGTTTGTCTGTGCGTTTAGCCCTGACCAACTGAGGGTCAGCAGCAAAACAAGCCACGAAAATTTAGTAAAATTTGTTCTCATTAAGATTACGATTTGTTGCAGTACAGGCTAGTAAAATGACCAGCAAAGGCCATTGAAACTGTATTGCTTTTTTAAACAAGTTGAGGCTGTGGCTAAAGCACAGTCTCCATAAATTAGGTCGTCGGTAAATGGACAGTATCCACCTACGCGATAGTAAAAGTAGTCAAACTATTAGAAAAACGTCAAATTTTCAGGGCTAAAAATTTGTACTTAGGGGCTTTGAACGGGGATTGGAGGCTTGATCGCAGGGCGCATCCACACCTATAGCTCCTTACACACCCTGGTGAATAGACTTACTCGCAGGGCGAACCAGCTCCCTCCGGTCGCTGGAATTCGGCCAACGAGCGAGAGAGACCTGCGGGGCCGGCAGCAGCAATGATACTCACTAAACGTCGCCCAGCGCGTAGACCAGATAAGTCAGCATGAAGGGCATAGAGACCCAGAACCAAGCGTCTACAAAAATCAGCATCAGGACAAAAACGACGGCTGAAATCAGAAAGTAGATCCAGTATTTTCCACGGCCGCCTTCGTAGGTTGGTTCAGACATAGCTTAAAAATTTTTGCAAAGGTAATTCTGGAAGAGCAGAGTGCCAAAGGGTGGTGGCAGGTATTTATAAAGCTAGTCTTTTATACATGGAGAGCATGGAGAGCATGGAGAGAATGGAGAGCATGGAGAGCATGGAGAGCATGGAGAGCATGGAGAGCATGGAGAAAGATAAATGCTACTCGCAGGACGAACTAACTTCCCTTCGGTCGTTGGGATTCGGCCAGCGAGCGGGCTAGGCCGGTAGTGCGGCCTCGTCTACAAACCACAGCAATTGCCCGTGGGTGGGGCGGATGTGCGTAGCCGGATAAGGCGCGCCCAATTCCCCCCCGGCCAGGACCTGCGAAAGTCTAACTGCTTTTCCTTCACCCGTTATCAGAAAGACGATACGATCGGAGGCATTAATGACTGGCCCGGTCAGGGTAACTCGTTTTTGGCCCGTTTCCGGGTGGGTGGCTACGGCGCAGATGCGGCGATCTTGCAGCAGCTCCATACTATCGGGAAAGATCGAGGCCGTGTGGCCATCTCCGCCCATACCGAGCAGATTGAGATCGAAGACCGGTAGGCCATCGCTGTTCTTTGACAGCTGTTGCAAAATGACTTCGGTATAAGCCGAGGCGGCTACTTCGGGTGCTAGCTGCGTAGGCACCGGGTGTATGTTTTCAGCGGGGATGGGTACCTGATCCAGCAGCAACTCTTTAGTCATACCGTAATTGGACTCGGGGCTATCGTAGGGTACCATCCGGTCATCCCCCCAGTAGCAGTGCAGCCGTGGCCAGTCGATTTTATCCACGTACTCCTCGGCCAGGAGGCGGAAGAGCAGTTTGGGGGTGCTGCCGCCGGAAAGGGCGATATGGAAGGGGCCTTCCTTGCGGCCCATTTCCGTTACGATATAATCGGCCAGGTTTTTACAGACTTCCGCAGGTGTAGCCCCTTTGCGGAATTCCGGGGCAGATGAATTAGCCATATTTAATCAGGTCTAGCAATTGATCGGCGTTGAGCTTAGCACTGGTCTCGGTTCCCGCCAGGAGGCTGTCAGCCAGGTCGCGCTTTTCGCGGTGCAATTTGACGATTTTTTCTTCGATGGTTCCTTCGGCCACTAGTCGGTAGACCGTTACCGGGCGCTGCTGCCCAATGCGATGCGCCCGGTCGCTGGCTTGGTCCTCCACGGCTGGGTTCCACCAGGGGTCGAGATGCAGTACGTAGTCGGCGGCCGTGAGGGTCAGGCCCGTACCGCCCGCCTTCAGGCTGATGAGGAAGAGGTCTCCCTCGCCGCGCTGAAAAGCCTGCACGGCTTCGTCCCGCTTTTTGCCGGGCGTGCTACCGTCCAGATATTGGTAAGGGATTTGCTGCTCCTTAACCCAGTTCTCTACCAACTTGAGGTGTTTGACAAACTGGCTAAAGACCAACACCTTGTGCCCGTTGTCGCGCAGGTCGTTGATGGTCTCGGCCACCAATTCCAGCTTCGAGCTGGGCAGATCGATGGTCGGGTCTACCATCTTGGGGTGGCAGGCCGCTTGCCGCAGTTTGCTGAGCTGGGCCAGGATCTGGAAGCGACGGTTGGGGCCTTCGGCTTCCTCGATATTTTCCAAAGCCGTTTGGCGCAGTGCCTCATAGAAGGCTCGCTCCCCTTCCGACAGCTCGACGGTCAGGTTGACTTCGGTCTTTGGCGGCAGTTCTTCCAGTACTTCTTCCTTGCGGCGGCGCAGGATGAAGGGTTGAATTAAGCGGCGCAGTTGCCGACGACGCTCATTATCGTTGTTCTTGGTGATGGGGTTGGCGTACTTATCGTTGAAGCGATCATAGGTCCCCAGCAAACCGGGGTTAAGAAACTGGAAGAGATTCCAGAGTTCGCCCAGATGGTTTTCGATGGGCGTACCAGTGGTTACCATCCGGAAATCGCCCTGTAGCTGCATCGCCACCCGCGAGCGCTTAGTACCGCGATTTTTGATGGCCTGGGCCTCGTCCAGGATGATGGTTCCGAAGTTTTTGGCCGAGAGGTTGTCGCCTTCGAAGGGCAGCAGGCCGTAACTGACGAGCAGCAAGTCATAAGGCCCTACGCTTTGGATCATCTCAGCCCGATCGCCGGGACCTAGCAGGATGGGATTGAGGGTCGGAGCGAATTTGGCGGCTTCGCGCATCCAGTTGCGGGTTACGGATGCCGGGGCGATGACCAGTGCGGGCCCAGCTTCGGCCCGGGCCTGCAGTACGGCCAGCGCCTGGATGGTTTTACCCAATCCCATATCATCGGCCAGACAAGCTCCTACGCCCCAGTCAGAGAGGCGCATCAGCCAGCGGAATCCATCCAGCTGATAGGGGCGCAGCTCCGCCCGGAAGGTCGAGGGCACTCGCGCTACGCTGCGCTGAGCATTGTCGATCCGACTCAGGGTTTCGCGCCAGTTGAGGTCAGCCTCAAAGCCACCCAATTGGGTGCTGATATCGTCGAGCATGCTGGCGCCCAGTGGGTGCAATTTGAGCCCATCATTGGTCTGTTGGAGCAGGCCTTCCATTTCGCGCAGCTTAGAGCGCAGCTGATCCGTTAGGGCGATGTACTGCCCTTCTGATAGCTGCACAAACCGCGTTTTTTCATTTTCACTCACGCGGGAGAGCAACTCGCGGAAGTCGAGCACCCGGCGGTCGTCCAGCTGTAGTTCGCCGTCGATGTCAAACCAGCTTTGGTTGCCGCTTACGCCCAAGCGCAGATCGCCGAAATCTACACTGCCCAGCAGTTTGATTTTTTCACCACGGGGGTGCTCCAGTACGATGCGTTCGGCGGCACGTAGGGGTTGCAACTCCAGCAGCACATTGAGGCAGTCTTCTACTTCGTCGAGCTGCCATTCATAGTCGCGGTAGACGATGCGCGAGAGCGTAGGACACGCGCCGACGATGGCATCGGCAGCCATGCGTTCTTCTTCCAGTAGGCGCTTCGCTACCCGCCCCTGATCGCCCTTTTCGGCCATGACGCGCTGACGGCCTACCGCCGGTTTGAAGTACTGATCTTCCTCCGGGAGTGGGCGCACGAAAAATTCCACTTTAAAGGTTTCTCCAATGGGGAGTAAGTGGACGTAAATGCGGGTATCGCCGGGAATCTCGTCCAGCTGATCGACAAAGCCCGAGAGGCTGGACTGCACCTCTACTACTTTGCCGAGTCGGCGGCCGACTTCGAGCAGACGGTGGCGAGCGCGCTTAGGGATTTCCAGCCCTTCGCCAATCTGCCGCTTGATGAAGGCGTGATCATCGGTTACCTCGATCACCTGGTAGCGGGTTGGCGTTTCTTTGATCACCTGTACCCCGGGGCCTTTAAACTGTTGGGCGAAGCTCAGGAAGAGCTTCTGGTCGCCCTCTTCGACCAATAACTGCGGGCGTTTTTGTACCAGATCGACTGCCACTTGCGGGTTAGAACGCAGGTAGAGATTGGGGTGGCCTACCAGTGCGACTACGGCTAGCTCGAAATTGAGGCGGTAGTTGCCTTGCGGGTAGTATTTGCCGTAATCTTCTTCGATCGCTCGGGCTACGGCTACATCCTGCGGATTCATGGCCGGCACATCACCGGTTTTGACCCGCTTCAGCGAGACTTTACGGCCCTTCGACCAGCTGCCGCCACTACTCAGAGTTTGCTCGCGGGGCTCTAGTTCTTTAGCCTCAAAATCGACGAACCAGACGAAGCGGGCCGTCTTTTTACTGCGCTTACTCTTTTCCGATTGCCCGTTGCCCAAGGTAGAAAGTACCTCCAGGGCTCTTTCCCAGCTTTCGATGCGCGGCATGGCGTCCGTGAGGCTGACTAGTTTCAGCTGTTTAGACAAGTCTTGACCGCGACGGGCGTAGGTTTCGCGCAGTTGTTCATGGGGGTGGATCAGGCTCAGGATGGTAGTCAATTCCATCTCGACCCAGCGGTAGCCACTTAGCTGGGCCAGATCTCGTTTTTCATCCAGCTCTTTCATCCAGCTGGCAGGCAGGCTATCTCCCTGCACCCAACTATTGAGCAAGCCGGCAAAAATCAAGCTGTAGGCATTATGGGGCAGTTCCCGCAGACTGGATTCCGCTTTTTCCAGCAGCTCGTCGTGTTTGCGTAAGAAACCATAAAGCGACTGTAGCGCCAAATGCGGACCGTAAAAGCGCATGTGCTCGCTGAGGTCCATTTTTTCTAAAAAATGACCGATTTGCTCGGCGTTTTTCACTCCACCACTGCGCAGCAGGCTGACTAGGTAAAGGTGTCCAGACAGCTCCGAGGGAAATTTGGAAGAGAACTCTTTACGGTAGCCTTTACGTACGTTCTCGATCAGCTCGAGGGCTTGCTCATCCTGATCGCGCAGACTCGCGACCATAAGGTGACGGGCAGCGCTGCGCCATTCATCGGTTTCGCGCCGGGCCCAGTCCAGTACGAGTTGCCACTGGCCACGCAGGAGGTAGCCTTCGCAGAGCAAGTCGCGCATGGCGGCCATTTCCTTGGCTTCGATCTGGGGGTGCCGTTCAAGAAAGAGAAGTAACTCGTCCAGCGGGTCCAGGTTTTCAATGCAATTATTGAAGGCCTGTCGCAGGTTCGCCAACTGCCATTCCGGGTGTAATCCTTGCACCCAACGCGGGTCGAATTCAGCGAAGAGTGCTGCGCTGAAATAGCCCATAATTGCCTGCTGGGGGTAGTGGGTCTCGGCGTCTTTTTGCAAGCGGTTGTAAGCTGCCTGATTCTGCTGATAGAAGGCGATGCGCACTTCTCGCATCATCGCTTCGGGGCTTTTGGGTTGCCAATACTGCTTGTAAGGCAACTCCCGCTTAATCTCGTTGAGGGTATAGTTGAAGTCCGGCCGCCGGCTGGCGTAGCGCATAATGGCCTCGCTGTAAAGCGGCTTGATTTGCCAACCGCGCTTGTCGTAAGCCAGCAATATGCCTAGCTCAAATAAGCGATCAGTAATCTCTTTCGTACGGGCGTGGGAGAAGCGGCTTTCCCCTACGGGAGGGGCTAGGCCAATCTTATTGAGCAGATGCGCCAGGTCCAGAACGGAAATGCGCTCATAGACCATACTGATGACCGTGGCGACATCGCGCTCGGTAGTGTCTAGCTCAGTCCAGATTTCCCGAAAATCTCTCGGCATTCGTTGGGTGAAGATTAACCTCTTTTTAAGGCTTCTACTACTCAAATAGTTGTTGAAAGAACTGTTTTTTTTAGCTGTCAATTTTTCAGGTTTTCGCTAAAAGCTTGGCGCTCTAGGGATTAGTTAACAAGTCCCTTCCTTGCGATTTCTTACCTTGCCGGTCTAGACTTGAAAATCATGCAACTCCAATTCTGCGGTGCGGCCCAGGAAGTAACTGGTTCTGCGCACTTATTAACCCTAGATGACGGTACTAAAATCCTCCTAGACTGCGGCCTTTACCAGGGCAACAGTAAAGAAATGAAAAGCTTTAATCAGAGCTTTCCTTACTTCGACCCCAGTGAAATTCACGCCTTAGTTTTATCTCACGCCCATATCGATCATACGGGGCGCGTGCCGAAGCTGGTCAAAGATGGTTTTGCAGGAAAAATTTATGCTACCCACGCTACCCGTAGCCTTTGCTCCATCATGTTATTGGACTCGGCCTATATTCAGGAAAAGGACGCCGAATACTGGAACAAAAAACACCGTAATGCAAAAAACCAGCGCGAGCCTCTGTACACGATTAAGGATGTCAAGCCGACGATGGATCGCTTTACGGCCCTACCCTACCGGGGTTGGCATCATATTCATCCCGACGTGGAAGTACAGTATCGGGATGCTGGGCACATCCTCGGTAGTGCCAGTGTAACCTTACGCATCAAGCGAGCCGACGGGCGCATTACCCACCTGGGTTTCACCGGTGATATTGGGCGGCCTAATCGCCCGATCCTACGCGATCCGCAGCCTATGCCAATTTGCGATTATCTGATCTGTGAATCCACCTACGGGGATCGTTTGCACGAGCTGCCCCCTAATGAAATTGAGCGATTCCTGAAGATCATCAAAAACACCTGTATTGAGAAGCGGGGCAAGCTGTTGATTCCTGCCTTCAGTGTAGGCCGGACGCAGGAGATCGTCTATATGCTCGACCAACTGGAAACGGCCGGCCGGCTACCCAAGATTCCGGTTTATGTCGATAGTCCCTTGGCCGTCAACGCTACTACGGTCTTTGGTTCTCACCCTGAGTGTTACGATAGCGACCTGCACGAATACATGTTGATTGACGATAACCCCTTTGGCTTCAACGATCTGAAGTACGTACGGGCAGTAGAGGACAGTAAGGCCATCAACGCCTCCCAAGAGCCAGCGATCATTATCAGCGCTAGTGGCATGATGAATGCTGGTCGCTCCAAGCACCATTTGCGTAATACGATTGGGCATGCGAAGAATACCATCTTCATCGTTGGCTACTGTGCACCCAACACGCCCGGTGGAAAATTACGCGCTGGTGTAGAAGGACTTAAGCTCTTCGGCGAATACCATGAAGTAAAAGCTGAAGTCACCATTATGGACTCCTTCAGTGCCCATGCTGATCAGCAAGAATTGTTGGACTTCATGGACGGTCAGCAGCAGCAATGCAAGCACCTTTTCCTGGTACACGGCACCATCGAGCGGCAGGAGACCCTCAGCGAGAAAATGCAGGGCATCGGCTTTAAGCAAGTCGGTATTCCAGCACTGGGGGAAGTGGTGGACTTGGCGTAAGGGGAGTATCACTGAGATGTCGCGCAGTTGTAAGGTGCTGCCATAGTTGTCCCCGGTAGGGAGCCACGTAGCCGACTCGCATAGTGCAGAGGCGATCGTAGTTGTCTCCACCAGGTAGGAATCACTGTAGCTGCTATAGCGCAGCATCCTGTAGCTGCTATAGCGCAGTATCCTGTAGCTGCTATAGCGCAGCATCCTGTAGCTGCCATAGCGCAGCATCCTGTAGCTGCCATAGCGCAGTATCCTGTAGCTGCCGTAGCGCAGTATCCTGTAGCTGCCATAGCGCAGTATCCTGTAGCTGCCGTAGCGCAGTATCCTGTAGCTGCCGTAGCGCAGTATCCCCGGATTTTCATCCGGGGTTAATGATGTTCATCCCCTTCAGGGATGAGAGTAGCAAGCGGGGCGTGCCCAAAACGACTTAATGTAGACGTATCCTCTTCAGAGATGGTGATAGTAACCGGAAAAGTATGAAAATTAGTTATACGTTTTTCTTGATTACAGGCTTTTTACTACTTGCTTGTCAGCAGCAGCAGCCACAGCCATTAGACATCCACTTCTACCACTGGCAGCAGCGCCTGGAACCCGATAGTCTCAACCATCACCTGCTGGAGATGAGTGCAGAACCAGTGCTTTTCACCAAGGTTTGCGACCTGGCCTGGGTAGCGGGTGAGGTGGAGCCTCGGGCCGTATTAGAGGTCGCAGCTGGAGAACTAGATTATGAGTTGCAGCCCGTGGTGTTCATCACCAATAAGGTCATGCTGGAGCTGGGTCAGTTGGAGGATACCAAAACAGAACTACAGCAGTTGGCCAATAATTTACTGGGACTCATTGAGCGCAGACTAGAAGGCCAACCTCCCTACCGCGAACTGCAAATAGATTGCGATTGGACCCGCGGAAGTGCAACAACTTATTTTCAATTTCTAGAGGAACTGCAAGACCGGCTTCCTGCCGAGATTACCCTATCTGCTACTGTACGTTTACATCAATGGAGAGATGTAGATTTACAGGGAGTTCCGCCGGTAAAACGCGGCGTTTTGATGGCTTACAACAGCGGTGATTTACAGCAATGGGAGACGGAAAATAGCATTCTCGATACCAGCATCAGCGCTGCTTATTTACAGGCAGTTGATTATCCACTTCTGCTGGATGTTGCGCTCCCGCTCTATCAATGGGGAGCTATTTATCGGCAGGGGGAATTGGCCTATTTGATCAATGATCTAGATTTAGAAATACTAAAAAACAGTAGTCGATTTGAACGTTTGGCCCCTGGGCGGTTTATCGTAAGAAAAGCAACTTATCTACAGGGTATTTACTGCTACACTGGCGACCTTATTCGTTGGGAAAGCAGCAATGCTGAGCGTTTAGCAGTGACTGCCCAACAGCTCAGACAAGTAGTACCGGCCTTTACGGGCCAAAGGCTGTTGTTTTTTCGGCAGGGTGGACAGCTGGCTCATCAAACAGATAGCAGTTGGCTGCGCAGCCTGGCAGAATAGGATTTGATTACTCTCGCTTTTCTATTACCTCCAAAACAAGTAGCCGTTATGCTAAAATTCACTCCACTTCTTTTACTACTTTTAGTAGGCTGTCAGAGTGGCCAGTTGGTTCAGCTAGAAGACGAAGAAGTCCGCGTATCTAGCCCGCCCAATATGGTCCAATTACAAGGCAACTTGTTTATGGATCGGTCAGAAATCAGCAATCTGGACTGGCGAGAATATCTTTATTGGCTGGGAAGCATACACGGGAAGCAATCAGCAATAGTACAAGCAGCCCTGCCAGATACTACCGTTTGGGTGGACCGGGAAGGGGCCGAAATACTCCCTTTAGTAAGGATTTACTTTCGTCACCCCAGCTATGATGCGTATCCGGTTGTTGGCATCAGCCACGCTCAGGCTGTAGCTTATTATAAATGGCGCAGCTCCAGAATTGCAGAGCAGCTACTATTAAAAGCTGGATTGCTGGAGGAAAATCTTCAGGCAGCGGCAGGCGGTGAGTTTGATTTAGAAAAATTTGTTGCCGGCGAAACAGCTGGCTTGGTCCAATCTGGTTCTATTCTAGTGCCCATATTCCGCCTTCCTACCGCAGAGGAATTGCGGCTAGCCATGGATAAAGTCTATCCTGCTATAGCTAGCACGCCAACTTTAGTTGCCCAAGATTTAGAACCAGTTGTGAATACGGTAGGATACGAAGCAGCGACCTTTACCGCCGCTCCACAGAAAAAAGGCCGTAGTCAAATTCTCCACTTGATTGGTAACGTAGCCGAGATGACCACCGAGCAGGGACTGGCCCTAGGCGGAAGCTGGCAACACGAGCTAGCAGCCTCCTTGCCTGATCAATCCTTGAGCTATGAAGGACCTAACAGCTGGCTGGGCTTTAGGAACGTAGCCCACTGGCAGCGGATTAGCTGGTAGTTAGAGCCGACTAGTATAGAGCGCCTAGGAGCCATTCGGCAGATTTGTCCCCTTTACCCTATTTTCACCCTATGATTTTCCGAGGGCGTACAAGTAGGTTTAAAGCGGGACTCAAAGGTGGTTTCTTACTGTTACTCATCCTGGCTTTACCGCCGGTTGTACCAGCTGACTGCTGGGTTAATCCTGATGCCTACACCTACCGTTTTGTCAATCCGCAGCTGATCATTCTCGACGAAGAGGGCGTCTCCTCCTACAGCCGTTTTGGCGACCTCTACAACGACCAGTACGCCAATCCGGAGGAAGCGCGACAAACCAATAATCTAGACGAATGGTACGAACGCTTTTGTGGCAACGTGGAGCGCTCTGACATTGCTGCTCTGCTGTACGGACGGACCTACAACCGCCTTACCCAACTGGCTCGCCTGGTTGACAATGAGAATAGCAAAACCAGCGACATCGACCCTGGCTTGCGGCGCAATAGCTTTGCCCGGCATTTGGTCCGTTATCACTGTCGGGAGGTTACGCATTACCTCGTCTACTGCAAACGGGTAGAGCCGCTGGTACAGGCCCCACTCAATGCCTTTGCCAGTAGTGCCCCCAAGCGGACGGAAATGGAGCAATTGCTGGAGGAAGGGCTCACGATTTTCCGACAAACCGAAAGTCAGTACGTCAAGCTACGTTATGCCTATCAGATCATTAGGCTGGCCCATTATTTGCGAGATTACGAGCGGACCATTGCTCTTTACGAAGAGCTCATTCCCCAGACACTGGCCGACCCTAGCATACTCTTTTACTGGATCGAAGGGCACCGGGCTGGCGCCTTACAAGCACTGGGGCGTTACGCCGAGTCGGCTTACCTCTATTCGCGGGTTTTTGATCGCTGCCCGAGTCGGCGGGAATCGGCTTACAGCAGCTTTAAAATTCGCACCGATGAAGAGTGGCAAGAAGCGCTTTTATTCTGTCAAAACGAACACGAGCGGGCTACGCTCTACGTCTTGCGCGCCCAAAACCCAAAGGCTGACCTGATCGCTGAAATGCGGTCAATCTTTCAAATCCAGTCCGACAATCGTGCGCTAGAGCCGCTGTTGGTACGGGAAATGGAGCGGCTAGAAGCTGACTTTCTAGGTCTGTCTTTCAATCCCCGCCGCGGTAGTAATCAGCGTTACGGATTACCGCGAGAAATCGCCCGTGAGCGCATTATCGCCCTACAAGCCTTTGTGCGGGAAGTAATCGAAGCCGGCACTGCTGCTACCCCAGAACTCTGGAAACTATCCGAAGGCTATCTCAATGTACTGGCTGGCGATTATTTCTACGCCAACAGCACTTTTGACCGTCTACAGGATAGTCTGACCAATGATAGTTTACGCAGTCAGTTAGAGGTATTTGAGCAGGTGCTCGACGTTCTGGAGTTGCAGGAAATTACCGATTCCACGGAGGTCCAATACTTCCGCTTGCTGGCCGACGAAGAGCTGGTGGAGCAGCTGCCTGATCTGCGCAAGTTGATTACCGATAAATTTCGGGCCATTTACTTACTCGACGGGCGGCGGGCCAAGGCTCTACTGATGAGTTATGACCTGGAAGAATTCAAGTACAATCTAGATCTTTCCTTGATCAACGATTTACTGGCGTTGGCTGCCGAGGAAGAGACCAGTTTCGACCGTCGCTTACTGTCTGAAAGGGCAGGCCCGGAGGCGCTGGTCGACCTGACGGATATGCGCGCGACCTATTACTTACAGCGCGGGCAATTGGAAGCAGCTGCTGATATCTTTAGCGAAATTCCGGAGGAAAGCTGGGATAATTACGGACAGTATTACCCCTTCATTCCTCAGTTTCACGATCAGGTTGAAGTCACCTTTTCTGATTCTATGCGCCCCTACAATAAGGGCCAGTTTTTTGCCCGCATGATTGAGCTGGACAATAGCGCTCGTCGCACCCTGGATCCCGACGAAGCGGCCGCAAATTACTTTCTGCTAGGGCTCGGTCATTACAACATGAGCTACTTCTCCTACAATTGGGAATTGGCTGATTATTTTAGGAGTAGTACTTCCGCAGGTCGACTTGTCGCTGGCAACAACAACGATTTTGTATTCCCCACTATCGATTCCCGTTTCGATAATTACGAGAGCATGAATATGGAAAAGGCGCTATTTTACTTTGAGCAGGCTCGTCGTATGGCTACGGATCCCGAAGTAGCCGCCAAAGCCGCCTACTATGCGGCTAAGTGTGAGCGTAACGTGGATTATACTCAAGGATTACTCGGTCGGGATCGTAATTACCGCTACTTCCAACTGCTGCAGGATGAATACGCTAATACGCAGCTATACGGCCGAGCCGTGGCGGAGTGTCTGACTTTTGCCTGGTTTGTAGGCAGATAGGGGTGTCGGCTTTTCACGGCCTAGAGGTCGCGGACTGCTAATTAATATTCTGCCGTGCGCGGAGCGCGGGGAAAAGGAATCACGTCGCGAATATTGCCCATACCGGTGATGAACTGCACCATCCGTTCGAAGCCCATCCCAAAGCCAGCGTGCGGGCAGCCGCCGAACTTGCGCAGTTGCAGGTACCAATCGAGTTCTTCGGCGGGTACATCCATTTCTGCCATCCGAGCCAGGAGTACGTCCATCCGTTCTTCCCGCTGGCTACCGCCGATAACTTCACCAATGTAAGGAAAGAGTACATCCATAGCCGCCACGGTTTTATCATCCTCATTGAGGCGCATGTAAAAGGCCTTGATACCCTTGGGATAATCGCGGACAATCACGGGCTTCTTAAAGTGTTTTTCTACCAACCAGCGTTCGTGTTCAGCCTGTAGATCAGTTCCCCATTCTAGTGGGAATTCGAATTTACCTTTCTTATAGGGCTTGGAGCGCATGAGGAGCTCCAGCGCTTCGGTGTAAGTAATGCGAGCAAATTCATTATCGGCTACAAAGCGCAGCATTTCCAGTAGTCCCATCGGGCGGCGCTGTGCCTGGGGAAGTTGCTTCTCTGCCTGTTGAATGCGCTTATCCAGAAACTCTAGATCCGGCAGGTAGTTGTCCAAGCAGAAGCTGATCAGGTAACGCACGAAATCTTCGGCCAGGTCCATATCGTTATCGATATCGGCGAAGGCGATTTCGGGTTCGATCATCCAGAATTCAGCCAAGTGGCGGCTGGTGTTGCTGTTTTCAGCGCGGAAGGTAGGGCCGAAGGTATAGACCTTGCCTAGAGCTAAAGCACCAATTTCTGCCTGTAGCTGGCCCGATACCGTCAAGTTGGTGGCTTTACCGAAGAAGTCCTGGTCAAAGTCGACCTCACCATCTTCGGTAAGTGGTGGATTTTTGGGATCAAGTGTCGTCACACGAAACATTTCACCGGCTCCTTCGGCATCACTACCGGTAATGATTGGTGTGTGCAGGTAGTAGTAGCCACGATCGTGGAAGTATTTGTTGACGGCGAAGGCGACGGCGTGTCGAAGGCGGAAGACGGAAGAGAAAGTATTGGTCCGCATGCGCAGGTGTCCCTGCTCACGCAGGAACTCCATGGTCTGCCGCTTAGGTTGTAGCGGGTACTGGTCCAAGGGAGTAGTTCCGAAGATAGTGATGGTATCAGCGAGGATTTCACAGTCTTGTCCTGCTCCCTGGCTTTTTACCAATTGTCCCGTCACGCTGATACAGGCATGGAAGCCGATTTGCTTTACTGTTTCTTGGTCGATTTTCTCGTCGTCTACCACCACTTGAATCGTGTTGGCCGAAGAGCCATCGTTCAACGCAATGAAGCGGTTGGAGCGAAAGGCTCTCACCCAGCCCATTACCGTGATGGATTCGCCGAATTGGGGTTCGGCCAGTACAGAAGCAATTTCAGTGCGCGTAATCATAGCTGTAGGAATAGGAGTAAGTGCCCAAAAAGTTGCCAATCAACTTTATAAGCTCTATAAATTCAGCCCGCAAAGGTAGTAAGCGGTTTTATTTCCTGCCTAGGTCTTACAGCACTTATCCCAAATCAATCAGTTCCTCAATGCTGACGGCTCTACCTTCGGCAATACTCTTGCGGGCCGCAATTCCAATCAAGATAGAATGAGCACCATCACGGGTACCGGCCATGTGGCTTAGGGGGTCAGCTGCATCGGGGTTTACAAAGAGATAATCAAGCATACGTCGATCTCCGCCCCCGTGACCATAACGGTACTTGGGCACTTTAATCGAATTAAAATTGGCATCGAAGTTATCCATGACGACGATCTCATGATATTCGCTGGGAGTTTCTTCCCTGCCCTGCTGCATTTCCTGATCGTGTAGATTTTCCTGCTCCGCTGCACTATACTCCCCTTTTTGAAAAGGAATGTCCTCCCAGGTATCGATGCGACCATCGAAGCCATTGAAGCCGATGCGCCAGCCTTCGTAGGGCGAATAGGTGGTCAGGCTGTAGTTGACTAGTATGCCGTTGGAGTAGCGGATTTGGGCGCTCATTTTATCCCAGATATCGATATCGTTACTGTACACACAGCCATCTCGTAGGTAACCATCGTACACCTCGTTATTAGTGTAGAGATTGGTCAGGAATTCATTTTCAGTGATATCCCAGTAGTATTTGCAGTCGGCTTTATGGCGGCAGCTGCGGCAGTTAGGAGCCCGGAAAGGGCCATTTTTGCCATAGTGCTCAAGGGCACCGTAGGCAGTTACTTCTACTGGCTCAGCATCGAGCCACCAATTAAGTAGGTCAAAATGATGGGTCGCTTTGTGCACCCAAAGAGAACCGCCTTTAGCTACCTTACCGTGCCACCTGCGGAAGTAACTAGCCCCATGATAGACATTGAGGTACCAATTGAAGTCTACGGAGGTTACTCGTCCGATGCGTTGATCATGCAGCAACTGTTTAATGCGGGTGTTGTGAGGAGTGTGGCGATAATTGAAGGTAACCAGTACTTTTTTCCCGGAGCGTTTTTCGGCATCCAGGATGGCACGGAGTTTATGCTCGTCCGTAGTTAGTGGTTTTTCGGTAATAACGTGAGCGCCAGCATCCAGGGCGGACACGATAACCTCATGATGGGTGGCATCGACGGTGGTGACGATGACCCACTCGGGCTTTACTTCGCGCAATAATTCCCGGTGATCAAGGAAGGTTGGACAGTCGACGCCCATCATCTCTTTGACGGTATTGAGGCGCCCTTCGTTGACTTCACAGAGCCCGACAAACTCCACTTGTTCGGCGTAATTACGTACCAGGTTGGTTCCCCAAAGAGTAGCGCCTCTAATCCCGGTGCCCACTAATGCTACCCGTTTACGGCTATTGGTTTTCCAGAGCTCAAATGCTGAAAGCTGGGTAGCGGCTAGGCCTCCGGCTAAAGCCAGGCTATTTTTGAGGTAGTTTCTTCGATTCATCGTTATATTATTTCACCCTTGAAAATACGTATTCTATTTGGGGTTTCCCTTACCTGGGTTTGAACTAGAAATCACATTTAAAGCGTTATTTTCCAAGCAAGTACAAAAGCTATACCTTTGCGCGGCTAAATAGCTAGCTATTCGGAATAGCAGACCTTCCTTTCTGAGTTTGGCTAGCAGAGCCCCGGTTTTATTGAGACATCCAAGACTTTAGTATGATCGATTTGCCATTGTTGCATACAATATGTGCCGCCCCCGGTGTTTCGGGTTATGAGCAGCGCATCCGTGAGTTAGTACTTCAAAGCATTGAGGGCTTAGTCGACGAGGTCTCCGTTGACAATATGGGTAATGTCGTAGCCGTACGCAAAGGCCAGGCTGATAAGCGGGTTATGGTGGCTGCGCACATGGATGAAATTGGTTTCATTGTTAATCATATCGATGACGAAGGTTTCATTCGTTTTTTACCGCTCGGTGGTTTTGACCCTAAGACGCTTACTGCCCAGCGAGTGATCGTGCACGGCAGCAAAGATTTAGTTGGAGTGATGGGGACCAAACCCATCCACATTATGAAGCCTGAGGAAAGGACTAAGGCCGTTCCGATGTCGGAGTACTTTCTGGACATGGGGATGTCGAAGGAAGAACTGGTGAAATATGTATCCATTGGCGATCCCATCACGCGGGAGCGGGAGATGATTGAAATCGGAGACTGCATCAACAGTAAATCGCTGGACAATCGAGTTTCGGTATTTATCCTGATCGAAACCCTGCGGCAGCTGAAAGGTAAGGAGCTACCCTATGATTTGTATGCAGTCTTTACGGTACAGGAAGAGGTCGGTCTGCGTGGCGCCATCAGCAGTGCACACCACATTGATCCGGACTTTGGTTTTGGACTGGATGTCACCATTGCTTACGATGTGCCCGGTGCACAAGCTCATGAATCCGTGACCAAACTCGGCAAGGGTGCGGGTATTAAGGTACTGGACGGTAGTGTGATCTCCGATTACCGCATGGTTAACTACCTCAAGAAGACGGCTGCTGAACGGGAAATTCCTCATCAGCTTGAGCTATTACCTGCTGGTGGTACGGACACCGCAGGGGTACAGCGCTACGGCAAAAAAGGTAGCATTGCAGGAGCCATCTCCATTCCACTACGGCATATGCATCAGAGCACGGAAATGGCTAACAAAGCGGATGTGCAGGCTTGTATTGATTTATTGGCAGCGGCAGTAAGTGGCTTGGACCAGTATGATTGGGGATTTGAGCGGGTAAGAGGGTAAGATGTAGTATTTTAAGAGGTAGTATTTTAGTTGGGTAGTTGATTTTCATTCCCGTTCTGTGAAGGGAATAATTACTCCTTTTTCCAGGTAGTTTTTCAATCCTTGTAGCAGGATGGCCCAGCAAAAGGAAGTGCGACGGAAGTGGGCGTTGGTAGCTTGCCAATTGGAATGAGAAAAGTGGAGTAATATCCCGTCGGTTTGTGGTTCAATTTCAAAGCTAATGTAAGTGGGGTCCCAATCTTCGTCTGCCTTGGTCATTTGGACGGTAAAAAGTTGATTAAGCATACAAGCCGTGACTATTCCATACCAGTCATATTGAGGGCTGAAGTAAAAATTGTAGGTAGCACCCAGCTCGGGCGCTCCACTACTTCGGAGTGGCCACCAGTTGTTTAAATGAGCAGGTTGGGTGATAGCATCGAAGACCGTGGAAGGAGGTGCTTTGATGGGTAGATCGTGAAGAATGCTGTGCATAGCGAAAACGACGAATGGTTTAATTTATTCGAACAAAATAACATCCTACCCCAGTAAATACTAGGCTTTAATCGCAGAATGGTTTAATTTATTCGAACGGAAGCCCTAAAAAAATCCTCATCTTTGGCCCGTGAATTCTGCTGCATTACCTAATGACACCATCGTTGCTCCAGCTACCCCCAACGGCGTAGGAGCCATCCACCTTATTCGACTGAGCGGGCCGCAGGCCATCGCCCTAACTGCAAAGTATTTTAAAGGGTCGGGTCCCGCAACTTCGTCCGCAGGACAAAGCGCGAGGATCAAAACTTCCGGGGGACGTTTTGACCTGCGGAAGTCCAAAGCCAGAAGATTATACTACGGGCAATTATTGGACGATAACCAACAACTACTGGATGAAGTAGTGGTCAGCCTCTACCGCGCACCGGCCTCCTACACGGGGGAAGACACAGTAGAAATCAGCTGTCACGGTAGCCCTTTTATCAGCCAAGCCGTTGTGCAGCTCTTCATCCGGGCCGGAGCGCGACTGGCCGAACCCGGCGAATTTAGCCAGCGTGCCTTTCTGAACGGTAAGATGGACCTCAGCCAAACCGAGGCTGTTGCCGACCTGATTGCCAGTCAGTCAGCTGCAGCTCACCGAATGGCACTGCATCAGCTCAAAGGCGGTGTTTCAGACGCTATCGGCGAGCTGCGACAAAAACTGATCGACTTTGCCAGCCTGATAGAACTGGAGCTCGACTTTGCGGAAGAAGACGTAGAGTTTGCCGATCGTACTGAGCTGATGCAATTAGTCGAGTCTATCCGAACACGCATAGCCGATCTTCAAAAGTCTTTTGCACTGGGTAACGCCATCAAAAACGGCATTGCAACAGTCATAGCAGGGCGGCCAAATGCCGGTAAGAGTACGCTGCTCAATGCCCTCTTACAGGAAGAACGTGCCATTGTCAGTGAGGTAGCCGGTACTACCCGAGATACTATCGAAGAAATCTTAAATATTGAAGGGGTTGCCTTTCGCTTAATTGACACCGCTGGTATCCGGGAAGCTTCCGACAAAGTGGAGGCTATTGGCGTTGAGCGCACCCTGGCAAAAGTTCAGGAAAGTCGGATTTTGCTCTACGTTTACGACGTGATAGCTACCAGCCCGGAACAACTAGCCGAAGACCTCAACGCCCTCTATCAGGAAGATACGGCGCTACTGGTGGTAGCTAATAAAATGGACCTTAATCCCTATACGTCTTACGACCACTATTTCGGGGAAGAAGTCCCTCCATCACGCTGGTCGGTCCCTTACGATAACTTCGTGCCCATTATTGCCAAAAAGCAGGCCAATCTCGATTTTCTCAAAGAACGCCTCTACGCGCTAGGGGTCGGTCAGGACTGGCAGGAAAACGATCTGATCTTAAGTAATGCTCGCCACTACGCCGCTTTGCAGCGCGCAGATGAGGATTTAGAAAAAGTTTTGAGCGGTATGTCGGTCGGCGTCACTTCCGATTTCATCGCGATGGATATTCGCGCTGCGCTTCATCATCTGGGCGAAATCGCTGGGACGGTCAGTACCGATGATTTGCTGAGCAATATTTTTTCCAAATTTTGTATTGGGAAATAGGCCTGAATCGCTTTTAATTAGGCAAAAAGCACCTCCAGCTCTGCTTGCAATCCGACCGGTGCCTGCCTCAAAAAGACCACTACCTCAATGTAGAAGGCTGATTTTTAATTATTTGCGGTAGATTTTGTTACCTTTACCCTTGGTTCCGTCCTAAAATGGATGAACAAATTGTCTTTCAGACTGATTTAGGAAGAGAGTTTAATTTGGTATCTACCCAGTTTTAAGAAAGAAGGCCCCTCCTAGAAGTGGGCACAAAAGGTTGCAATAAGTGTCTGATTTAAATAGTATGGGCTTAGCCCTAGCAAGCGGAACGAATTCAGAAAGTGAAACGTTATACAGCTGCCAGCCCGCTCACCAATCCACTGATCTACCACTCGGCATGAACGAGCAGGAGTACGCTGAATTCAAAATCAGCACTCGCCAATCAGCTGAGGTAAGTGAGTTTTTCATGCACTACCGCAACAGCCTTTATCAATCATATGCCAAATCTATCTGACCGACTACGGATTTACCACACCAACCCTTCTGTTCCTCTTCCCTTTGATTATTTGTTAGACCTGACCGGTCCCGAAATTGCGGACCATTCTGATATAGTTATAGTTGTACCGCTACTGCGCCAGGATCAACCTGGCGTTTCTGGTTCTATGGCACGCTCTGCTCATACTAGAGTATTAGTCCCTTATCGCACCCTGGAAATGGACCAACCTTATTGGGTGGCCGTTGACGGTATTCAAGCACTTCCCCGTCATGTTTTGGGTGGCTACGTATCACATTTAATAGACCCTTACGCTAGCCTAGTGAATGATCTGGTCAAAGCATGGTGTGGCTTTGCTCACTTCCCCAAAAACGTAAAATAGCCAGATCGGACAAAGTCCAAGCTGGCTATTTTTCCATTACGGCTTCCCGCAGAAAAAGGTCATTCCTTACACATCCACCGCGATCAAATCAGCGATCTCCTGCACTCTGGCCTTAATCTGATCTTCATCTAAGGTTTGCAAACGACGAGTACCAAAGTCTTCAACCACAAAACTAGCTAGTGCGGAGCCATGAACGATGGCCCGCTTCAGATTGTCGAAGCTCAGGTCACCGGCCGCAGCCATATAGCCCATCAGACCACCAGCGAAAGTATCGCCCGCTCCCGTTGGATCTACCACTTTAGGCAAGAGCAAGGCCGGAGCAGAGAAGATGCGATCGCCGTGAAAAAGCAGAGCACCGTGCTCGCCTTTCTTAATGACCAGCGTCTTGGGGCCCATGCCAACAATCTTAGCAGCGGCTTTCAATAAGCTTAATTCACCACTCAATTGGCGCGCTTCTTCATCGTTGATAATCAGGATATCGATACGCTTGAGGACTTTGTGCAGTTCGTCCAGAGCGACATCCATCCAAAAGTTCATGGTGTCCAAGGCGATCAGGGCCGGAGTAGACTCCAGCTGATCGATCACCTGCATCTGGATAGCCGGAGTGAGGTTGCCCAACATCACATAATCCGTGTTGCGGTAAGCTGGAGGCAACTGAGGATCAAAGTCAGCCAGTACATTTAGTTGCGTATCGAGGGTGTCGCGGCCCATCATGTCATCGTGGTAACGACCTGCCCAGAAAAAAGACTTTTCTCCAGCTTTCACCTCCACCCCGGCAAGGTCCGCTCCACGAGCTTTCAGGTCCTCCAAATCAGCCTCGGGGAAATCATCTCCGATGACGGAAACTATTTGAACCGGCTTGGTGTAATAAGAAGCAGCAAGCGCAATGTAAGTGCAGGATCCACCTACAATTCGATCGGCCCGCCCATAGGGTGTACTGATATCGTCGAAAGCTAGGGTCCCAACAGCAAGTAAACTCATGAATATTAAATTTTCAGGCTGCAAAGATTGCAAAATTTAACGAGACGGTTTATCTTTGCAGTCGCTTCGCAAAAAGGCAGTAAATGAACTGTTGTTGTAAAGTGCTTTTTGCCCTTCTCAAGAAGGTTCTCAAAAAAAAATTGCCTCAATAGCTCAGTTGGTTAGAGCGGCGGACTGTTAATCCGTAGGTCCAAGGTTCAAGTCCTTGTTGAGGCGCATTTTAGCTGTCTAGGCAGCTAATTCCGGGTGGTTAGCTCAGCTGGTTTAGAGCACCTCGTTTACACCGAGGGGGTCGGGGGTTCGAGTCCCTCACTACCCACATTTCGAAAAGCCGTTGTCCGTCTACCGGGCAATGGCTTTTTTCTTGCTCGTACCTAAGCAAGCTCTAGCTAGCGCAAGAAAAAAGGATACAGCTGCAAAGCCGTGAATAAAGCTAAAATGAAAAGGTGTAACGTCTCGCCGCTAGAACGGCTCATCCTGGCAAATTGTACCCCCAGAATAGCCCCTAAGGGTAAGAGTATAATTTGAGCGGAACTGGCTGCCAAACTTGGCTGGATCAAAAGGCTAATTCCAGCAAAAAGCAACAGGGTATAAAAGATGCTAAGTTTCTTTTTGGCTGCCGTACGCAGCATCTTCGTATTGGCCCCTTGTGAGAATAACACCCAGACCAGCGCTACACCTAAGGCCAATAAGCCTAAGAGTGCCCAAGTAGGTTCATCTAGCCAGTTCTTAGGCCAACCAAAGCCCTGAAACTGAATCGTCAAAAAGTCCCTTAGTTCATCCGCCAGATAGCTATAGGCCGCCAGCATAAACAAGGGGGCAATCCAACCGGTGACTAATTGAAGAAGGCGCCGTAGATTGAAAGTCGTCAGGACGGTGATTCCCAGCATGATCGCAGGCAGAAAAACCAGGTAATAGCGATTTGTCAAAAAAGCGATACCCAACCACCAGCCGGCCCAGAATAAGGGGACGGGAGGCTCGTTATTTTTGTACAAGTTTAAGAAAGGGAAAAGCGCAAAGAGGAGCATCAAGTTGGCTAGCTGCATACTATGAGGGAAGAAGAAAGCTGCGATAAAAGAAGCAGCCAGAATATAAAATAGCCCCGGTAGCTGGGTCACGCTCTGTCCCAACTGGTCTCGCGCCGCTAATTGATTAAGCGCCATGCCGGTAATAAATAGAACTACTATCGGAAAAATCACCGCCATCCAGGGGTTCCAACTGGCAGCGCCTAACAGCCACTGGCCTAGATAGGCCGCTCCTGAATCAGGAGAAGCGGTCGCCAATTGCCCCTGCCAGAAAAAGGGCAAATGCAGGACTGCCGTATAGAAAATCAGCAAGAAACTAGCCGAAATTTGGTTGTTGCGAAAAGTGGATAAAATCATAACTGGCTCAAAAAAAATTAAAAAAAAGTTAGTCCAACCACCAGAATAAGGGTTTTCTTACGTCTATTATGCAGAAACGGCTCGGAATAGACACCATCAGTTCTGCTCGTAGCGCCTAAATGGGGCTGCACAAAAGGGATAAAACCCTACTGATCAAGACGATCTACCCAGCCTAAAGGAAGACACCAACCTTTTTCTTCCGCACCAATCCCATGAAGCACCTAAATGCTTTACTGACTCCTAGGACCTGTTTTAATAACCTTTACCCATAGCCCGTCACACTTCCGTGGCGGGCTTCCTTTTCGCATCTAACTTTTCGATGGTTTCGATCAGTTGACGGGCCTCTTGGTAAGGCACTTGTTGGTCAGCCTGACTAAAGCCTGCGTAGCGGATAAGCTCGCAGTTTTTGATCAGATTTATATAGGCCTCAGCCTGATCTGGACCAAGCTGTCGCTCAACCAAACCCCGTCTGATGGCTTCTTTCGATAATTCTCGCAGCGGCTGTTGCCATTTTTGCTGCGGATAATTGAGCAATGCCTCCTCTACCAGCGCATAACTCTTTTGTGCATCTGCTTCCTTCTTCGCTAAGCGGAGTTTAGCATAAGCTGCCCTGGCGGCTCTACTTTGCGCCCGTTCGGCTGGATCAATACGCTCCTCTCGCTGATCCAAGTAGGTCTTCGTCAACAGACCACCGAAGGCCAGGATCGGCAAAAAGAAAAGCGCCCAATAAACAATTGGACGACCAATACCCCCATCGGGATATTGCAGCCGGGGTCGCTCCACCGAAGGGCTTAGTACCGTTTCTGGCGTATTAGCCACAATACTGGTATCGTAAGTCGGCTGTCCATCTCCAGCACTAATAGCTATCTCATAACGCTCTGGCATGAGGGTGATATAAGCCGCACTATCCGGGTCAAAGATGACCACCGCAGGGCTCAGTACTACCCGACCGGGATGTTTAGGGACCAGTTGATATTCCAGAATTTTTCGGCCAAAATATCCAGTGGGACTGTCCATCATATCCTCCACCTCTACGTCGGGGGGGTAAACGTCCCAATCTTCGTCTTTCGCCGGCAGGAGCTGCCGTACCCGAAAAATATCTCCCTCACCGGAGATGACCATCCGCAGACTCAGCGCATCGTCCGTCGTCATAGTATCGCGGTTGACGCTGGTGGTCATCCGAAACGTACCGATCCCCCCGCTGAAGTTGCCCGGTTGCGGTTGCGGCAATTCCTCCACCTGAATAAGCACACTGTCGGAACGAAGTGGGATAAAATCCGTGAATGGCTCTTTAAAGCCATTTGCGCCCAAACGATACTCCCTGACGGTCATGCTGTATTCGTAAGGCTCAATCACTAGTTCTCCCGCTCGTACGGGATAAAGGGCAAAACTTTCTACCGTATGGGCTAGGTAAGTTTTACCATTCTCCTCCACAGTTTTAGTTCGGCTGTCAAACTTATTACGCGCCTTGTGGATAAAACCATCAAAACTGGGCAATTGCACCACATTCAAGCCCTGCCGATTGACGGTCGTATACACCCGTAGATTAACGATAATCTGTTGGCCAACGTAAGCCTGAGAACGGTCGACCTCCAAACGCATAAAATTGTTGGGAGCTAGCTCTTCTACCAAGGACCCTGCGGGAAGCACTTCCAACCGACGGGAGTTCGTTCGATAGATACGGCCTCCTAGCTGCAAATTGGCTGGACCGATCAACAAATTCCCCAGCTTACGGGGTCGCAATTCATAGGAAATCTGGGTAGCTACCATTGACTGGCCCGCGGTAATGGTTGAACTTTCCTCTCGGTTGGGGCCACTCAAGACGACAAAATCGCCTAAATCAGGCATTTCGTAATCGTCCACACTGGCATTCTGCACCGTGATGGTATAAGTAACTTTTTGCCCGAGGGCAATGCGGTCACGGTCTAGCCGGGCATCTACCTGGATCAGGGCATGCGATTGGCCGAGCAACAGTAAAGTCCCGACCAAATTCAAGAGCAATAAATACCATCGAAGACCTATAGTTTTTACCATTTACGTCCACTTTGACAGCCTTCCATCTCCTCACCGGTCAGTCGCTGGCGAGTTTGGGTTTCTGCGTCTCCTACTCGACGCAGAAGTTGCTCCGCTTCTGATTCACTTAGCCGACCTTCGTAGGGTTGAGCCTGTGAAGGCTGATTGCCGTTTTGCTGTTCTGGCGACTGACTTTCGCCCCCTTCGCCTTCTTCTTGCTGGCCTTGTTGACTGCCTTGATTGCCTTCACCCGAACCTTCTCCAGCCTGTTCTTCCATCCGCTTAAGGGCTAAGGAGAGATTGGTTTTTGTCGCCACATCATCCGGATTGTTACGTAAACTCTCCTGGTAGGCTTCTACAGCTGCGGCGTAGTCCTTTTGTTCAAAGCGGGCATTGCCCAAATTATGGTAGGCGCTTGCTTTGGTAGGGGCATCTTCGGTCAAAGCTGCTGCCTCCTCGTAGCGCTTGGCCGCTTCTTCGTAGTCGCCTTGCTGGTAGAGGCTATTGCCCAGGTTATGGTTGCCTTCCGGGCTGTTGTCTTCTTCCAGTGCCTGCCGGTATAACTGTTCAGCAGCAACAAAATCCTGATCGATATAGGCCCGATCAGCCTGCCGTAATATGCGGTGCTGTGATTGAGCCATCAGCTCCGTAGCCGTACTAAAGACTAGCAAAGTCGCCAATAACAAGCCTGGTAGTAGCTCTGTCCTCATCCTATTTCAGTTTTTCTGGCCTGACGTCCATCACGCCTTCCGATTAGGTAATCCAGCAATAACAGTAACAGCCCCGGAGCTAAAAAGTAATGGAAGTAACTATCAAAGGTAGCCTGGGATTGCTCCTCAAATTCCATCTTTTCGATTTGGTCAATACGGCGGCGCAGTGCCAAAACTAAATCTCCGGTATCGCCCCCCAACGGGAAAAAGTCGCCGCCTCCTTGACGGGCTACCCGCCTTAAGGTTTCTTGGTTAGCCGTTGTGGTAGCGGTACCGCCACCTTCCGTTTCAACGTAGGCTTGGCGCCCAGTAACCGTTTCGTAGGGCATCCTACTGGCACCTTCCTGACCAACTCCGACGGTATAGATAATTAAACCTTTTTGGTAGGCTGCTGAGGCCGCGTCTGCAGCGGCACCACCAAAGTCTTCGCCATCACTAATTAAGACCAGCGCACGGTGGTTGATACTTTCTTCCCGATAGTTAGCTTCCGCCAGTTCGATGGCACTTCCAATGTCGGTACCCTGGGCACTAATCTGGCCCGGTTGGGCAGCCGTCACTACCGAGCGCAGAAAGTTATAGTCGGTCGTAAGCGGAGCCGACATGACTGCTGTACAGGTAAAGAATTCGACCCCGATATTATTCCCCGTCAGCTCGTCAATCAAAGCATTAGCGAAGTAGCGCGAGCGGTCCATGCGGCTGGGCTCAATATCTTCGGCCAGCATGGAGCGACTCACGTCCATAGCGATGATCAAATCAATCCCTCTGCGGTTAATCTCCTCGCGCTGGGCACTATACTGAGGATTAGCAAGGGCCAGAATCAACAAGGGCAGCGCAGCAAAAACCAGTAAAAACTTAGTCCAAGGCAAGCGCTTATTCAGGCCCGGCGCCAATTGGTCCAGTAGCTTGGCATCAGCGAATCGCCGCAGCGCTTGCCGACGGTAGCGCCAGTACCATAGGAAAAGCCCCAACACCAGCGGCAAGGCTAGCAACAACCAAAGGAAGTGAGGATTTTCAAATCGAAACATAAGCGAGCTTTAACAAAAGCTGTATTGAATAAAGTTAAGGCACGACCCGTAAAAAGCCATAGCGCAGGATAATTTCAGCTAATAAGAACAGCAAGCCCAAACCTAGGAAATAGTCGAAATACTCCTCGTAGGTACGGTAGGCGCTAGTCTCTATTTCGGTGCGCTCCAGCTCATCAATATAGTCATAGATCGAGTTGAGTTCTTCTCGGTTTCGAGCTCGGTAGTAGCGTCCCCCAGTATGGTCGGCGATGTATTGTAAGAGATTTTCGTCTACTTCCGTGCGCCCACGCCGGTAGCGATAGTCCCGCCTCCCCTGCGGCGAGGTAGGAATCAAGGTTTCCTGACCGCTGCCCATAGCGATGGTATAGACCCGTATCCCATAAATCTTTGCCAGCTCGGCAGCCATTTCGGGGCTAACTTCTCCGGCGTTGTTTTCACCATCCGTTAGCAAGACGACGATCCGGCTAGCTACTTCTGAGTCCTTCAGCCGATTGACACTGGTGGCCAGCCCCGTACCGATAGCGGTACCATCGACCAATAGGCCCGTGCGTAATTGAGACAAGAAGGTAATGATGATACCGTGGTCAACCGTCGGTGGTGCCTGTGTATAGGCTTCGGCAGCAAAAACCACCAGCCCAACCCGATCGTATTCCCGTCGATCCACAAAGTCGATGGCTACCGCCTTGGCCGCTTCGAGCCGGTTGGGCGAAAAGTCCTGTGCGCCCATACTGCTAGACAAATCGATGGCCAGCATAATTTCGATGCCTTCGCTGGTCACGACTACTTCTTCGTGTTGTACCCGGGGGCGCGCCAGTGCCAGAATACATAACCCCAGGGCAATAGCTCTGACCAGGGGTAACAAGGGACGCAAACGCGAGCGTAGGGTACCAGTGCCCCGCGCACCGCGCAAATCCGGCAGTCGGATACTTGGCGTCTGCTGCTTGGTACGGGCCGTACGGTACAACCAGGCCAGGACCGGAATGGCCAGTAGCGGAAGTACCCAGGGGTACATGAAACTGAACTGATTAAACCAACTCATACGGTCTCCTCTTCTGAATCAGTAATGGGCTGGGGCTCGGTGCGGCGCACAAAGGCACGCACCATTTCTAACTGCCCCTGGTGGTCGGCATTTGCCAGCTGCTGGTCGGCAAACTTCACCAAATCACTAGATCGTAACAGCTGACTCAAATCCATTCGTTGTTGGTCGGTCAGCTGCACCTGTCGACCTAGAGACTGCTCAGTTTCTGCCGTGGTTTGCTCCAGTGCAGGAATACCAAAACGCCCCGCTAAATACCTTCGCAGACAGGCGCTAAGACGGGTGTAAAAAGGATCAAGTTGGCCCGACTGCCAAAGTTGTTCAGCCGCCAGCAGGTCCAACTCCTGGTAAGCTTGTAGGTGTGGGGCTGGTACTTCCGCTGGTCGGGACCGTCGCCAGCTTTTCGACCGCCGCAGGGTACTGTACCCCAGCAAGAGAAGCAGACCTGCGGAAGTACCTAAAATCAAAGGCCAAAGATCCCAGATACTGAAGCCTTCCCGATAGATATCTTTAATCGGAGACACCTCTTCATTGCCCTGTACCGGAATGTCTTCTACGACAATAGTCATACTCGGGCTAAAGGCGATATCTCGGCGGCCATCCGGTAGTTCGTAGGTGATTGGCAAAGCTGGAATGAGGACGGCGCCGGGGGTAAAGGAGGTCAGCAAATATTCTTCGCGTAGCAGCAATTCGGGATTGGTGGCCGACTCTGTCCGGGGGAGTGAAGAGCGAATTTCCAGGTTAGGAGCCAGCTGGATAGGGCTTAAATCCGTGGCCAACACCTGGGTGCCAGCCGGCGCGCTGATGTTCAATATCAGGTTACAGACATCGCCAATCCGCATTTTTTCCACGTTGAGCTCCGCCCGCACCCGGACATTGCCCACATTGCTCTGCGCCATCACCCCCATCAGGGGCAACAAGGAGAGCGTGAGCAAAAAATGGCGCGTGGAAGGCATGGAGGTAGATCGGTTGGGTAAAATACGAATTTGAGCAGCTACTTTTTAAGTTTCGATAGACTGGGGTTATTTACGGCGGCTTTCAAAAAAACGCCGCAACTCGCGCACATAGTCTTCGGTCGACGCCATACTCAGTAGGTCGGCCTGGGCTATACGGAAGGCACTTTCGGCGTAAGCCCAGTTGTCGGCAATTTGTTGCTGATAGCGCTCGCGCACCTGTTTGCTACCAGTATCCAGCCACTGCTCGCGGCCGGTCTCTGCGTCTTCGGCCCGGATCAGACCCAATTTAGGCAGCTCTTTTTCACTGGGATCGTAAACGTGCAGACCGACGATATCGTGCCGACGAGTAGCGATACCAAGGGTTTTTTCGTAGCCTTTCCCCAAAAAATCGGACAAAAGGAAACAGATGCTGCGCTTCTTTAATATCTCCAAGAAGAAGTCGAGCGCCTTCCCAATATCGGTGCCTTTACCTTTGGGTTTGGTCTCCAGTAGCTCCCGAATAATGCGCAGCAAATGCGAGCGTCCTTTCTTGGGCGGGATGTATAGTTCAACCCGGTCGCTAAAGAGCAAGAGTCCTACTTTATCGTTGTTTTGCCCAGCGGAGAAAGCCAGGGTAGCACAAATTTCTGTCAGCAATTCGGAGCGCAGCTGTCCGCGGGTCCCAAAAAAGGCCGAGCGTGAAATGTCGACCATTAGCATCAGCGTCAGCTCGCGTTCTTCTTCAAATACTTTGACGTGGGTTTCTCCCGTACGCGCCGTGACGTTCCAGTCGATGTTGCGCACATCATCTCCGTACTGATAGTTGCGCACCTCGCTAAAAGACATACCCCGCCCTTTGAAGGCAGAGTGGTACTGGCCAGCGAACATTTGCTGGCTCAAGCCCTTGGACTTGATTTCAATGCGGCGGACTTTCTTGAGTAGATCGGTCGTGGTCATGCGGGCATGATTAAGGGACTGGCACCACGTTGAGTACCCGATTGACGATGTCTTCGGATTTTACGTTTTCTGCCTCCGCTTCATAGGTCAGGCCTAGGCGATGGCGGAATACATCCAGAATGATGGCCCGCACGTCTTCCGGCACCACGTAGCCCCGGCCTTCCATAAAGGCACGGGCCATGGCCGCTTTAGACAAATTGATGCTGGCCCTCGGGCTGCCACCGTAGCGAATCAGGGGCCGCAGATCTGCCAGTCCGTAGGCTTCCGGATCGCGGGTAGCGAACACCAAATCGATGATGTAGCCCCTTACCTTCTCGTCAAGATAGACTTGCTGCACCAGTTGTCGAGCAGCCAGGATTTCTTCAACCTTAGCGACTTGATTGACCGAGGCCATTCCTTTGCCCAGATTGCGCAGTACAATTTCGTGCTCCTCTTCCCGGCTGGGGTAGCCGATCTCCAGTTTGAGCATGAAGCGATCTGTCTGTGCTTCGGGCAGCGGGTAGGTACCTTCCTGTTCGATGGGATTTTGGGTAGCCAGGACTAAAAAGGGTTCTTCCAGCTTATAGGTATCCGCACCGATCGTTACTTGACGCTCCTGCATGGCCTCCAACAAGGCGGACTGCACTTTGGCCGGTGCCCGGTTGATTTCATCCGCCAGCACAAAATTGGCGAAGATGGGGCCTTTACGCACACTGAAATCATTTTTAGCCGGATTGTAAATCAGGGTGCCGATGATGTCGGCTGGCAGCAGGTCAGGTGTAAACTGAATCCGATTAAAATCAGCGTGGATAGTATCCGCCAGGGTTTTAATCGCCAGGGTTTTGGCCAGTCCGGGCAGACCTTCCAGCAACACATGCCCTTTGGTTAGCAAGCCCAGTAGCAGTCTATCAATCATGTACTGCTGCCCTACGATCACTTTTGCCGTTTCTTCCCTGATCCGATTGATCGGAACACTGGCTTCCGCAATCTTCGCATTGAGTTTTTCTAAATCCATTTGGGTTTTCTTGGATCGACAAGATAAAAAGGATTAACGGATGCTGCCGTGGTAGTATTCCGCATTCCTCCTTATCATTAAACCATGAAAAACCTTCGGTTTTATCTCTACTTGGCAATTTTGGGGTTGATCCCCTTGCTCTTCATCAGCGACTGCTCCTGGGTTGATCCATTGCGGGATTTGCTGCACCCCAAAACGGAGCGAGAAGCCTACGCGCGCGAATGGCGCCGAGAGGTGGGTAAAGACCACCCAACTTACCTGGCCTGGCTGGCAGAAAATGATCGTGCCTTGCGGCAAGCACCACAGGCAAGACTACCGCAATTAGAACGCATCAAAGACATCAGTGCAGAGGGGCTACCGGCTGGGCTGGCCCAGGGCTATCGCTTCAAATTGGCCCGTGGTCGTGCTTTGGAGGTAAAGTGCGAGCCCTTAAACGAAGCCCGCATCTACGGCGAACTTTACCGAATAGGAGAAGATCGTCAAGGAGCTTACTATGATTTATTGACGAGCTGGAAGCAGGAACAGTCAAGCCTCAATTACGAAGCACTGGATGCTGAGGAAGAATTAGTGCTTGTGGTGCAGACTGCTCCAGCAAAAGGCGGCCATTACAATTTGCTTCTTCGGGATTACGGTCCTTTGCAGTTTCCGGTAGAAGGTGTTGACAATAGTGCCATTCAGTCCTTCTGGGGTGCTCCCCGTGACGGTGGGGCACGCAAGCACGAAGGCAACGACATTTTCGCGCCCAGAGGTACACCCGTTTTAGCTACCAGCGAGGGTCGAGTTAGCCGGGTTGAAAATACCAGTCGCGGCGGAAAAGTAGTTTGGCTAGAAGACGATTACCGGCAACTGCGCCTGTATTATGCCCACCTGGATGAGCAATGGGTCAGACCTAATCAGCGAGTAGAGCGGGGCGAAGCTCTGGGCACCGTCGGCAACACCGGGAATGCAGAAAGAACCCCTCCACACCTGCACTTTGGCATCTACCCCATGGGAGAGGGCGCAGTCGATCCTTTGGCTTTCTACCGATTGGCGGAGACGGCTACCCCAACAACTGACGCCGACCTTAGCCGAATCGGGCAGGCCTGGCAGGTAGACCGACGAGCGGCTTTTTATCTACGCCTAGCACCCAGTCGTGAAGCTGATCCAAAGAGACAACTTAGGGCCGAGGAAAACGTTTGGATACTGGGTGCCAGCAGTGGTCTTTACCGGATCCGTACAGAATCCGGAGAGACGGGCTATTTTGCGCCCTAATCCTAAGCAAGAATAGACATGACATTCGAAGAATTCACCGCAAAAGTAACCGAAGCAGCTGCCCAAGCTCCTAATGTGGGAAAGACCTTGAAACTGGTCCTGGACGAAGGCGTCGTCGTTATCGACATGACGGCTGATGAAGCCAAAGTATCTAATGAAGATCAGGACGCTGACACGACCATCACCACCAGTATCGAAACGCTGGGCAAACTGCGCAGTGGTGATCTGAATCCCATGATGGCCATGATGAGCGGGAAGGTAAAAGTCAAAGGTGACATGGGACTAGCCATGAAACTCCAGTCTTTACTTTCCTAGGCGAGCAGCTTCGTTTATTCCAGCTCCTGCAGCAATTCATCAGCTAGCGGAGCGTAGATAGTATTCTCCAGGCTGCGTATTTGTCGGAGGCGGTCAGTAGCCGCTTTGGGTTTGGACTTCCGCAGGTCCAACAGCGCTCGGTACCAGTTGGCCTCGATAATCATGGGTTGCTCTCCTTGGGCAGGTAGCTGTCTTAATTCATAGTCAGCTTCTTCCAGCTGACCTAGTGCCATTCTGGCCGTTGCCAGATAAAGGTGAGGCCGATAATCTAGATTGTCGATCTCATCATTAGCATAAGTCGTCCAGCTACTGATACTAAGGGCAAAATCTTCCGCCTGATGCGCCTGAAGTGCCGCTTGAAGCTGCTGCGGATAAGGTGGCCCCTCCAGCGAACGAAGGGCTACGTAGCCGTAGGTAGGTTGAGGGTCAAAGTACTGGCTGAATAGCTGTTGACTAATCTGCTGTGAACGGTAAAAGCCATAAGCTATGACTAGTAACAAAATGATTGCGGCTGCCGGCCAATAGCTCCGCCAGGAACGCAAATGAGTCGAAGTAGTTTTTTGCTGTCGCTCAGTACTTGGTATAGGCAACTCCCTCTGTCCTTGAGTAGTTGCTGCAGTCAACTCGACCTTCCGTTGAGGCGTTTGCCCTATGCTCGTCAATAAACCAACGGGAGGGGCTCCATACTTGTCCAGGGTCCTCACAGCAGCAGCACAGAGCGGACAATCCAACAGGTGATCTTCCAGCCGAAAGCGTTCCTCTTCGACTTGGCGCCCATGATGGTAGTCCAAGAGCTGCTGCTCCGAAGGGCAGTTCTGCAAGGGATGTAATGTCATACCGTTCCTTCACCTACTTCTTTCGAACTAGGTTTTTGTAGTAATCGCCGCAGTTTTGCTTTACCATTCTGGAGGGCAGAACGAACCTCCCCTACCGAAATATCCAGCTCAGCAGCGATTAGCTGATAACTCAATCTTTGGTGATAAAACAAGCGCAAGGCGCGTTGCTGTACCTCCTGGAGTTGCAGCAACGCTTGTTGTAAGCGCTGTTCTTCACCATAGTCCTCATCAGATAGACGCAAAATGGCCTCATTATTCACGATACCCACCCAATTATTTTCCAAAAACTCGGTAAATTCCTCTTTTATTCGTGATTTGCGTTCCCCCTCTCGCAGCTGACTAATGGACAGATTTGTACATACTCGGTAGAGGTAAGTCGGCAGATGGGTAATGGTCCTTTGTTCACTAATTGCTTCGTACAAACGGAGGAAGGTCTCTTGGGCCAGGTCACGGGCCAGGTCCCAATCTTCGATAATTTCCTTGGCCCTGGCCAGAACGCGTAGCCGATGTCTTTGTACCAGCAAGCGCCATATCAACTCTGACTGCTCGCCATCAGCTAGGCGTGCCAGTATTTGATCGTCAGATAGGGCAGCAATGTTAGACATCAGTTGGTGCTTACAGAATGCTAAGCTACTGATAGGAACGTAAATCAGAAAATTTACCCAAGGTGATGATTTGCCAATCGTTCAGTACTCGATCTACTTCCGCGGGGTGAATGGCCGCCAAGGCCACCAAAGCAGAATTTTTATCCTGATCTTTGGGGAGTAAGTCGCTGTAGTATTCCGGGAAGGCAGCCTGCGACTCCGGGGTCATTACCCGAGCAGCGTTACTCCAGACCTCAAAGCCGATACCTGCTTCGTAACAGAGTTGCTCCAGGCGGTTGATCATACCCTCTTCCCCAGTGTGCAGCAAGCAGGAAAAAGTCTGGTAGGGTGAGCGTTTGAGTGCGGCTACCCCTTCATAAATCGGCACTCGTCGACGCGCTACGACGTGAGTACCTGACTGATTGCGCCGATCATACAGCATCGTATGGCGGTAGCGCAAACCACTGCCGGGATGAGGAATACTGAGGATTCGGCAGCGCCCGGCATCGAGCGTTTGTATCCAAAGTACTTCGAATCCATCCTGATGCTCAATGCGTAGCCCTAGTGGCTTCTTGTGGTTGAGCCTACCTAGACCGAACTTATTCCAGACGGATTGCGCAATCCCTAATTTATTCAAACCAACGGCAGCCAGCCCGAGTTGCCACCAGGCTTCACGGTCTTCACTCTCCAGGCTAACCGTTTTTTTCCAGTAATGATAGGCTGGCTTCCATTCGCAGCGCTTACGATAGATTTTACCGAGCGCTCGGTAAGGCGGCGCCCAATCTGGAGCTAGCTTAACTACCTTTTTGTACAGCTTAACGGCATGATACAGATCGCCCCCTTCGTCATAACGACGGGCCGTTTCAAAAAGCATCTGATGGTCAGGCTCAATATGCATAGCGGATACTAAACGCCTCTAAGTCCAAAAGGATTGGATCAGCTGGCTACAATTTAGGGAATGGATGCTTTATGGGTCGGGAGGGCAGGATGTTGTACCTTTGCAATCTTATGCAAATCGACATTCGTCAACTCCAACAAGCTGATCTTTCCAGCAGCTTAGAAAGCTGGGGAGAAAAGGCTTTTCGGGCCCGGCAAATCTACGATTGGCTCTGGAAACGGGGGGCTCGTTCTTTTACCGAAATGACCAATCTCTCCAAACCGCTACGCGAACGCCTAACCGCTGAATTCAGCTTTCCGGTTATGGAAACGGATCAGATACAACGATCCAGTGACGGAACGATTAAATCTCGTTTCCGCCTTCATGACGGACATCTGATCGAGGCCGTCTTAATCCCCGTACCGGCAGATGATCGCTATACGGTCTGCGTAAGTTCACAGGTAGGTTGCTCTTTGTCTTGTACCTTTTGCGCTACGGGAAGGATGAAACGAGCACGTAATCTGACGGCAGCAGAGATCTTTGATCAAGTATGGCTAGTCAATGAGCAGTGTCAAGAAACTTTCGGCCGCGGACTGACCAACATAGTTTACATGGGTATGGGTGAACCACTGCTGGCCTATCAGCCGGTCATGGAGAGCATCGAGCGCATTACCAGCGAGCAGGGACTAGGTTGGTCTGCCCGACGCATTACGGTTTCCACGGCAGGCATTGCTAAAGCTATTCGTCGCCTGGCCGATGATGCCAGCAAAGTCAATTTGGCACTGAGTCTACACGCAGCGGACGACACTAAGCGCAATGAGATTATGCCCATCAACGAAAGCAATAAACTTTCCATTTTGATGGACGCGCTAGAGTATTACTACCGTACCACCCGGAATCGCATTAGTTACGAGTACATTGCCTTCCAAGATTTCAACGACAGTCTAGAAGACGCCAAAAAGCTCGCTAAGCTTTGCCGACGCTTCCCGGTGCGGATCAATATCATTGAATACAACCCCATCGACAACGCTCCTTTTCGCAAAGCGACGGAACACCGCATCGATGACTTTGCTACCTACTTGCGCAATCAAGGTGTGATGGTTACCGTTCGCAGGAGTAGGGGAAAAGATATTGACGCTGCCTGCGGGCAGCTCGCCAATAAATGATTTGATATTCTCTTCTTTTAAGGGATTTTACCACAGTTTTAAATTCACCACTTATGGCCTGGACCGAGCAAAACAACCAACTGCAAGCCAGCTTCCAATTTGAGAACTTCACCCAGGCCTGGGCCTTCATGACCGAGGTGGCCTTTGCCGCCGAAGCAGCCGGCCACCACCCCAATTGGAGCAATGTCTACAACCGGGTAGAAGTTGCGCTAACAACGCATGACGCTGGCAACACCGTAACGGATAAAGACCACCAGCTCGCGGCTCAGATCGATGCGATTTATGCTCGACAAAAGTAATTCAGCATTTTTCAGACTTCTACTTATCAGCCAGCTCTTATTTGGGCTGGGGCAGTCCTTGTGGGCCGAAAACAGCTACCGTTTTGGAGCTACTGCCCAGGGTATTTATGATCAGATCATGGGGCTTGAACTAGAGCCTGCTCGGGCAGCCCTGGCGATCTACCAGGCCAACGAGCCGAATAACTTAGTGAGTGACCATCTGGCCAGCTATGCAGATGTACTCTACCTCTACCTGAGTGAAGATAAAGCGGCGATGGCTCGTTTTAAGGAAGAGCAAGACGAACGTCTAGAACGCGCCGCCGACAGTGATAAAGCTTCTCCCTGGCATCGTTACGTACAGGCCGAACTGCGATTGCACCGGGCAGTGGTCTACATCCGTTTCGAAAAACTCTATCCTGCTTTTCGGGAGCTGAACAAAGCACATAAGTTGTTGCGCGATAATGCACGCGAGCATCCTGAATTTCTCCTGACCTATAAAGATCTCGGATTAGTACACGCGGCAGTTGGGGCAGTACCTCCACAATACCGTTGGGGTTTAGAGCTGCTATCGTCTCTAAATGGGACTATTGAGCAAGGTGCTGCCGAAATGGAAAAGCTACTGGACGGAGATCCGCAAACGCCCTTCTACCAGGAAGCCCAGGTACTTTATGCCTTCGTACAGCTGTATCTGCTCAATGACGGTGAAAAAGCCTGGGAACTGGCGCAGGAATGGCGTTTTCGACCTGAACGTAATAAGCTGGAATGTTTTGTACTCAGCACCTTAGCCATGCGGACCGGTCGTAATGACCGGGCCATCGAATTACTAGAGACCCAACCCCGCGGCGGAAGCGCCCAGGATTTCCCCTATCTGGACTTTATGCTAGGGCTAGTAAAACTGCGCAGTCTGGATTCTGCCGCCAGATTACATTTTCAATCTTTCTTACTGCGCTTCCGGGGGGACAACTTTCGTAAAGCCGCCCGGCAAAAAATGGCCTGGGCAGAATTGCTACGCGGCAACCCGGATGGCTACCGCGAGCAAATGTCTCAACTGGAAGGGCGAGGAAATAATCGTGCAGGAGGTGATCGCAATGCTACTAAAGAGTCTCAACGAACCCAGCTGCCCAACCTCTCTTTGCTGCGGGCACGACTTTTGTTTGATGGCGCCTATTTCCAAAGAGCCAGGGCAGAGATGGATGCTATTGATTTAGCAGAATTGGAGGATCCCGAAGAAATACTGGAGTACTACTACCGCACCGGTCGCATCCTGCACGGTATGCAAGAGTTCGACGGCGCCCTCTCTTTTTACGAACGTACGATTAGCCTCGGCGCAGAGGACGACAGCTTTTTCGCCTGTAATGCAGCCCTACAAGCAGGACTGATCGAGGAAGAACGCGGCAAAGACAGCCGCGCCCGCGCTTATTTCGAAAGGTGTCTAAGCCTCAACCCCGACGAGTACAAGGCAGGGCTGCACCTACAGGCCAAAGCTGGTTTAGATCGGCTGTAAAACAGCGCCCTGCAAGGATTAGGCACTCTTTTGGGAGGACACGGATCTTTACTTTTTAATCGGGTAAGCTTAAGCTTGTAAATGAATCAATGCTGGTTTTTCAAAGCATTGTCGGCAGCATCATTGGAGCGGATGACCACTCACCTACGGCTCGTTGCACGGATTTTGGTTGCTGCTACCTTGATAGTCTTCGGTTTATCCATTTAGTTGAGTTTTCCATTTTCTTTAAAATTAGGGATGACTCCTGTTTGGTACTTAAAGCAGAACCAGCTTTTGGCGATAGAAGCCTTCTTCTCGATCAATTACCCGTAAATGATAGACGCCAGCTGGCAAATGCCCAAGGTCTAAGGTGAGCTGACGGCCATCGGCTGACTGGGTTTGTAACAATCTCCCTTGCTGATCATAGACCTCTACTTTTTGAATGTTTCGATCTAGTCGAATATCGACCACATCTTCCGCCGGATTGGGGAATACTTCCAGCGCGCTGGCCAGTCCGGGTTCTTCCACAGAAACGGTAGCATCCAGGTTGAAGCGAACTTCCGCTAAACCAGCGCATGCGCCGTCGCTACCATTACCTGTGCTCAATACGGTAAACAGCACATAACGCATAGCCGTCCCTGCAAAATCGGGGCCTGCCTGGCCGGCGTAGTCGCGTCGACCGCTGGCTAGATCGAGATCGATTTCGCCCCAGTGGGTCCAGTTCTGACCATCGAGGGAATAGTCGACGGCCATACGGGTCACGCCTAGCTCCAGCATGGTAGGCTCATTGTAGTTCCAGATGACGGAATTGGTCAGGCTGTAAGGGAAGCCAAAGTCATATTGCAGCCACAGACCGGCCTCGCGGTCTGGATTGGGATTAGGGCTAAGTTCGCAGCTGAGCCACATCTGCTCGGGTCGGGTATCGTGGGTAAAACCCTCGGGCCAACACTGAGCGGATAGACCTGCGGAAGTACAAAAAAGACTCAAGAGGAAAGACGTAAGCAACAAGACGAAGCAAGGATTTATCATCTCTAGTCTGCCTTCAACTGATAGTATATTTTTCATTTCTAGGGAGGCTTTAAAGGTTCATGAATCCAATGGGTAATTCGGGGCTACCTGGACTGTAGAAGTTACCGATGTTGGGCAGGACGGCACTTAAGTCGTTGGGGGAAACGCCCATCCATAAGGCTAACTCGGCGAAATATTCATCGGTGGATGTCGTCGGGATAAGGACGCCATCTCCGACGTCGAGACTGGATTGAATGGCCAGATCTGGGTAGAGCCCAAATACCTCCCCGCCGTTAACCGCTCCGCCCATGACCATGGCGTTGCCGCCCCAGCCGTGGTCGGTACCATTACCATTAGAAGTGAGGGTGCGGGCGAAGTCGGAGATACTGAAGGTCGTTACACAGTCTTCCACACCCAGCTCGGCGAGTGCGACCTGAAACTCGCCGAAGGCCTGACTGACCTGAGTCAGAGAAGCAGCGTGTGCATTGGTCAATTCATCATGGTGATCCCAGTCACCTACCACTACGAAGAAGACCTGGCGGCGGAACTGTAGCGTATCACGAGCCGCGATGGTGCGGGCAATCATATTTAGATTGACCGACAGTTCATTGTTGGCATTAAAAGGGGTCGAAAGCGGAGGCACCCCGGCAATGGCATTAGCAAATTCTTCATTGGCGCGCAGGCCCGTATTGATGGTATTGGCGTAGGTCTGCTGGAAGATATTTTGGTACTGCTGTTCGAGTAGGTTGTCGATGACCGAAGTTTGAATTTGCTCGAAGACACCGGGCCCGTTGTAGCCAAAAATAGTCTCTGCGCCACCAGCAGCGGGGTTGATGGTGTACTGCACCGTCTCTTGCCCGACCTGAAAGACATTGTTACCGGAGAGCGAGATGTTCATCGAGATGTTGTCATTCTCGTTCATGGAGGTTAGCAGATCAGCCATCTTCCCACCCCAACCCAGGGCTTCCCGATCCTGGGGCACCGAGGTTTGCCACTGCATGGCTTGATCAGAATGGCTAAATAGGCCGACGGGTAGACGTACTTGCTGATTGTTAATTTGGTCGCGAGTAGTAGGCTCTACCAGCGTACCAACATTAGCGATAAAGGAGACCTTTTGTTGATCGTATAGTTGTTTAATCTCTGGCATCGATGGGTGAATACCCAGGTCCAGGCCGGTTTGTAAGCTCTGACTAAGCGGTAAAATACTTTCTTGGGGCAGGGCCAAATTTGAGCGGGTCGTAGCGTAAGTTGCATATTCACCATCTCCCCGTGGCACTAACATATTATAGCTGTCGTTACCGCCAGCCAGCAGTACACAAACCAGAGCCCGATAATCGTTGGAAGCGGAGAGATTGAGCGCAGAGCCAGCGGCTGCGTTAAGCTTATTGAGGCTCAAAAGAGAGGACATGAAAGGCAGCATGCTCATGCCACCGCATCCTGCCAATTGCAGGAAATTTCGGCGATCCATTTTACTAGACATGGGTATATTTTTTAGCGAAGGATGTTGTAATCCGGTGAAATCATGATGAGATAGACAGCCATAGGGAAGCGTCCAGGCGGGAAGACCCCCGTAAGGGAATTGAGCGCTTCAAGCAAGATAGCTCGGGTGCCGCCAGAGAGCAGGCCGTGACAAAGCAGCAGGTCCAATTCATCGATCAGCACTTCGTTGTTTTCAATCTCCATGAGTTCAGCGACCTGAGCTGTGACCAAATCTTCGGCTGGTGGCTCGGTACCAAAAGCCTGGTAGACGAGACCGTTATTCATCAGAGCATCTTCGAAAGTCCAGAAGAGGGAAATATTGATGTAACTGATGGAAGAGGCTGAGTTGTGGAGTTGAAATTCTGGGGCTACTAAGCCCGCATCAGCAATTGGTCCGTTGGGTTGGTAGTCGGGCTGAAAGAAGTTAAAAACCGAAGGGGCCAGCATGGGGAGTTGACGCAGGCGCTCGTAAAAGTAATCGGGCAGGTTGTAGTACTCACCACTTTCATTGCTAGCATTGAGTGCCTTCAGCAGGTGGGTGTAGCGCACTAAGGGTTCGCGGAGTTTACCATTAGCAGAATCGTCAAGCCAGTCGCAGTTGCGCGCCTCTTCATCCAGCAAGATGGCTTTTACTACCGCTCCCAAATCCCCACGTTCTCCAGAGCCATTATCTGCGAATACATTGGCCATACGCTCTACGTAGGCAGGGCTGGGGTTAGATTTGACCAAGTGCTGGATAAGTCGATAAACGATAAAGGGGGCGGTATTGGGGTGGTTGACCAGGTGATTGATCGCCATAGCGACGTCTTCTTCTCCGGTCTGGCCCGCAGGAACTACGAAATCGTTGAGAAGGGTTTTAGGGCCTGGTTCGTGCCAGGCATTGTACATCCGCATGGGTACTAAGAAGTCCGATTCATAGATATTGGCGGCATCGCCGAAGCTGCCTCCGACGCCGCCATTGCCGAAGCCCGTGAAAATCTTAGCGAATTGCTTGATGTCGTCATTATCGTAGGTAGGAATATCTTCTCCGTCCTCGTTTTGCCGGCGGCTACCGTCCATATTCAGTTCGAAAAGGCCGATGGAAAACAGCTGCATGATTTCGCGGGCGTAATTTTCGTCGGGGCGAATGTTGGCTGCCGGCAAGGTGCGCGGGTTGTTAAAGTGGCTGAGGTACAGGCCCATCATCGGGTGGTAGGTGATATCGGTCAGCAGCTCTTCGTAACTGCCGAAGGCATTATCAAGTAGCATATCGTAGTAGTCGGCTAAAGGGTAGGAGTAAGGCTCATCAACCAGGGTAATTCCCGAGACGACAAATAGCTCACTAAGGGCCAGGGCTACCCGCTGGCGAAGCAGATCTTCGGCAGTCATCAGGGTTTGCCACCATCCGAACTGGAAAAAAAAGGAGAAACCTGAATTGATTTGATAGCAGAACATGGGATCTCCTCCGGCCGCAACACAGCGGTCTCCGAGTACGGTCAGGGCTGTTTCTAATTCGTTACTGATGTAGGTTGGCGGCAAGACCAATTGCTCATCGATCCAGCTCTCAAACCCTTGCTCGGCAACTTCTTCGATCATTGCCCGATTCGCGCCTAGGGTCGCCTGCCCTAGAAAGCGTGAGGCTTGAATCCGCATATAAGCGCTATCGATACCCTCGCCGTCAATAGTAGCTTGTGGACTAAAACCATCGGCTAGTCCAGAGCTGGAGATATTGATGCCCTGATTATGTCCGGCACCGAGATAATCATCGTAGAGCTGGGCAGCTAGTTGGGGGGAGGCAAATAATAAACAGAGGCCCCAAAGCCCCAGTAGTGTAAACGTATTTCGCATTCTGTTTTCAGGCTGGTTACACTGGGAAAACGACTTAGTGCAGAGGCACCCTACCGGGTAGCGCAAAGTTTTTTTGGCCTCTCCCTAACCCTCTCCGGAGGAGAGGGAATTGCTTTCCAGGCAGCTTGCTGAATTACAGTTGCTGCCAGCAGGATTAAGACGGCTATAGGTATTTTTATAGCTCCCCTCACCTCTGGAGAGGGGCTGGGGGCAGGGCTACCACTCCAGCTGTAGGAACAGATTGGCTGTAAAGGGTAGCATTTGTCGCTGCAGATCGACCAGTTCGGGGCCGGGGCGATTCTCCGCCAGATCGGGTGGGAGGATGAAAAAATCGAGATCGAAAAGGTTACGACGATCATAGAGGTTATAGAAGGAAAGACCTAGCTTGCCGCGCCAGCTAGCGGTAGTCCACTTATAATTGGCGGTTAGATCCAATCGATGGACACTGCCGAGCCGCTCATTGTTGAGCCCGCCATAATCCAGCTGGTAAATGGTAGTGCCTTCGTTATTGGTATTGGTACGGTAGCCCGTTGGTTCGGAATAGGGGCGGCCAGTGGCCCAATGCCAACTCAAAGAAATTTCCCAGCGGGGCCAGCTCATCATCTGGGTGAGGTTGAGTTGATGACGCTGGTCGTGATCCGGAGAGAAGGCCAGTACTTCGCCATCGTCGTCTTCGTATAGGTAATCGACTTTAGCCAAGGAGTAGGCCAACCAGGAGCTGAACCGCCGCTGCCGATAGCGCAACAAAACATCTACTCCCTGAGCCAGGCCCGTTCCCCGAAACTGGAAAGGATCGTCGGGGTTGAGCACTAGCTCCAAGTCGCGGGCGGAAAGATTGTAGGTTTTGCGCCGATACCAATCGATTTCAAAGAGCCAATTGGTTGGCTTGTACTGGAGGCCGACGGACCAGTCGTGGGAACGCAGCGCTGGAAAATAATCGTCGGCGACCACCCAGATTTGATCGTTGCTGCCCAGATTTACTAGACTTATTGGAACCTGATAATGAAACTGTCGGTAGCTACCCGTGCTGCCGCGTAAGACCAGCGGAAGTCCTAAAAAAGGCCGCCAATTCAAATTGAGTCTTGGCTGCCAGTTTTGTTGTTCAAATACGCGTTCTTCTTCGATATTGCGATTAAGAAAGCCTTCTCTGCGTAGCCCAAAATTGAAATGCCAACTGGAGTCCGGCTGCCAGCTGTAGTCAAAAAAGGCCGATAGCTTTCGCGCCCGGTAGCCATTTAGTTCTAAGCCCTGCTCGACGGAAAAGGTACCTTCCCGGTAGCGCAAGTCGATCCGCTGACGCTGCCATTGCGCGCCCACTTTCAACTGATGAGCGCTTCCGATCGACCATTGTTGTTGAATACCCAGGTTGGTTTCTCGCAATTGGTTGCGAAAATCAATTTCAGCAACGGAGGGAATATTAACTCGATCGTAAGTGTAGGTGAAAAAATAATCACCCAGTAAGTAGGAACGCGTTAGGCTAAACTGTAGGCTCGATTGATCACGCCATTCGTGCTGGTAGCGCAAGCTATATCCCCTATTGCTGATCGATTGTGCATCATTGGAGGCCAAATCACCCGCCTCAAAACGATAGTCAAACTGATCCTTGCCAGCATACCAACTGTAGCTGATTCGATCACGGGGGCTCAACTGCGTACTCCACTTCAGGTTAAAGTCCTGGTAGAATAATTCCGGATCGACGGAGACCGCAGAAAATTCTTCCGAAGCATCACGATTATCGGACAGCCGCCCGCGCTGAAAAACCAGATCAAAGAGGTTTTGATAAGTCGGACTTCGGATCAAATCCGTATACGATCGACGCCCCCCCAACAACAAACTAGACTTCAGGGAGGGAATCGGAATTTCCGCAAAAGCATGGGCATTGATCAAATTGAGCCCTACCCCATACTGGGCAGTTTCCAATTCTTTGGGACGGCCTTCGATATCAATTACACCGGCCACACGTCCACCAAACTCAGCTTGATAGCCCCCACGGTAGACATCTACCGATTTGACCAAGTAGGGATTGATGGCAGAATACTGTCCGAAGAAATGCCCGCTGTGGTAAATCGGAATCCCATCCCAGAGCAGTAAATTTTGATCCGAAGTGCTGCCGCGAATATTCAGATTAGTGGCCGAGCCATCGGCAGCGTGTACCCCAGGTAGCAACTGCAAAGATCGCAATACGTCCGGCTCGCCCCAGCCTGGCAAGGTGGGAATACGTTCAGGATTGAAGCGAAAGCGATTTTCCGTCAGGTCCGATTCCAGCATATCTAGCGTAAACTCGCGAATGATGGCCGTAGGCATCGAGATGCTTTGGATACGGAGGCGCAGTTCCGGGCAAGTAGGCGCTTGTAAGGAGGTTAAAGACTTCCGCAGGTCTTGGTAGCCCAGGTAACTGAACACGACCTCCTGTTCGTCGCCCCAGCTGCCTTCCAATACAAAGCGGCCGGCGGCATCCGTCTGCGTACCCTGGAAAATCCCAGCGAGTAAGACCGTGGCTCCCGCCAGGGGTTCATCCGTTTCGGCGTCGAGTAGCCGCCCACAGTAGGTTTGTGATGAGGTAGTAGCAGCCTGCAAAACGACGTAGCGGTCGCCGACCAGTTCATAGCTGATACCGCTATCGACA
Source organism: Bacteroidota bacterium (assembly GCA_039030655.1). Taxonomy (GTDB): domain Bacteria; phylum Bacteroidota; class Bacteroidia; order Chitinophagales; family Saprospiraceae; genus Neolewinella. Next base: position 44,158 of record JBCCDS010000039.1, read on the forward strand.
AACAATGTTTTGAGGGCTGCTGCGAGTGGTTGTGTTTCGATGCTGAGGCTTACCATTTTGTCTGCAAGCAACCGACTCTCGTAAGCAAAGGCCAGTTGATATTGTTGCTCCCATTCCTGTAGAACTTCGGTTAGTGGCCGATTCTCACAGCGATAGCTGATCGATGGTTCTTCCTGGGCCAGCAAGCTGGTGCAGAGGCCAAGGAAAAGCAGCACAAAAAAGCGGCGTGGGAGCATCGGGACTTAGTCTTCGAGCGGACTGATCCGGACATTTTGCTCATCCACCAACTCATAGCGTAGCCGTAATGGCGGACATACCACCTGTAAGGCTTGCTCTAGCTCGGTATGCGGCAGTGGGCCTGTATAGCGTAGATTAGGCAGCTCATCGTAACTGACGCTCACGCCAAATTGGCGTTCTAAAACGACAAATACTTCGGTGGGTGCAGCATTACGAAAATTGGTCTCGCCTCTGGTCCAGCCCGGTGATTCCCGGTCGCGAGAATAGAGGGCTTCTCTTTGTCCATCGACGAGGCTTACTCCTTGTCCAGGCCGTAGTTCAAGGGTGGCCCCATTGACTTGGCGTACGGCCACTCGCCCCGTATAGCAATAGACTTTGAAACCGTCATCCCGAGCGTAGACATTGAAGGAGGTACCCAGCACTTCGACCTCTCCCTGGGGGCTTTGCACCAGAAAACGGCTGCCTTCTTCTACTTCAAAAAAGGCTTCTCCTTTGAGCTCCAAGACACGATTATCGGTCCAGTCATCGGGTAAATAGCTAATACTGGATTCAGCATTCAAAGTAGCTACGGAAGCATCGGGTAGTTGCTGCTGCAGTTGTTCGCCGCTATTGGTTATCACCAGTAATTCTTGTTGGCCAGCTGGCCACAGCAAAAAGGCAGCAGCGACCAGCAGTAGCAAAGCCGCAGCCGCGGCCGGCCACCACCCAAGTATGGACATTCGACGGCGGCTGGTCGTCGCTGGACGGTCTTTTCTGGTCTGGATTTGCTGCCAGTTGGTGGCCTCATCGTAGGCAGGAGCTTGCAAGTCTCGGGCCGCAATGGCCAGGCGCTGCCAATCGGAGAAGTGAGGGTGCTCCTCCACCTTGCGGCGTTCCTCTTCGGTCAGCTCCCCACTCAACCAGCGGGCCAGCAGCGTTTCATCGACAAAGGGCAAATCCATATTTTCGTTTTCTCCTACCATCAGAACGATTTAATGCGGGACATACCCTACCTCAGTCCGTTTTTATTTGTCGCCGTAGCTCTACCAATGCCTTAGACATCCGCTTTTCCACGGCTTTTTTACTGATCCCCAGGCGGTCTGCCATTTCCTGATAGCTGAGCCCATCGATGCGATTTAAAAGAAAGACCGTTCTACTTTTTTCCGGCAGGGCTGAGATGGCTGCTGTCAGACGTTCTCGCAATTCCTCTGCTTCCAGCAAACGCTCGGGATTTTTACTATCTACCTGAACGCTAGTCGATTGCTGCTGCTGAAACTTGAGGACTACTTTATCGTGTTTGACCCGATCCAGAAAGAGATTATTGGCGACCCGATACAGGTAAGCGCGGGCTTTATCCGGAGCTACCCTGGCACAAGCCTGCCACAGCTTGACGAAAGCTTCCTGGCTGATGTCTTCTGCCCGTTGCAAATCACCCGACTTATAGTAGAGAAAATTCCGCAAGGATGCTCCCAACTCCTGGAAGAGTTCCCGGAAGTGACCTTCTTCGCAGATATTGGGGCGCGGTTGCTCTGGCAAGGGAGGGAGAGGCTAATGAAGAATCAGAGGAGGCGAAGGTACGGACTGTTGGAGAACTGTGTTCGACACAGAGTGTCGTGGAACTATGCCCGACATGGAATGTCGTGGAACTATGCCCGACATGGAATGTCGTAGAACTAGGCCCGACACAGAGTGTCGTGGAACTATGTTCGACATGGAATGTCGTGGAACTGGGCCCGACACGGAGTGTCGTGGAACCGTCGTGGAACCGTCTTGGAACTTAGCTCCAGCTACTGATCAAACTTTGGACTTCATTGTCTTCTTCCAGTTCAGGCGACCAGTCAAATAAGAGATGATGTTCGTCATAAAAGGAGGACAAGGCCTCCGTTAGAAGTAGCAGCGCCTGCCGGCGACGGTTGCACAGCAGGTGTACGGCGACACTTCCGTAGGCCAAGGCACCGTCGAAATAATCCTGACGGGCATCGTCAATCAACTGGAGGGCATCACGTTCGCGGCCTAAGTCAATCAAAAACAGGGCATAGGTAATGTAGGCATCACTGTATTCAGGAGCGCGTTCGATGGCTTGGATGAAGGCAGCTTCGGCTTCTTCCTGCTCACTGATCGCAGCCTTGCAGCAGGCCAGTCCTAACCAACAGCTGGGTGGGTAACCCGTTTGGCGCACAGCTTGCCCATAGTAGTAGGCCGCCTGCCCCCAGTGCTCACGCAGGGCATAGCATTCGCCCAGGTGTTGGTAACCCTCGTAAGAAGCGGGAGATAAGTCTACTGCTCGGTGAAAAGCCTTTAAGGCCAATTCAAGATCTTCCAGCATTTGGTGGCAGCGCCCCATGCGGATGAAGGTCTCGTAAGATTCTTCCGCTTCGGCTAGCTTGTGGTAGTGCACATAAAACTGCAGGGCTCGTTCGTACTGTTCGAGATCGAAGAGCTTATCGGCATAATCAATGATGTAGTCGGGATGCTGATCATCCAGCACGCGGGCAAAATCAAAGGCTTCCAGCGCCTGCTCGTCATCACCGAGCTGATCGAAGATCACCCCCTGATAGTACCAGAGCATTTCGTTGAAGGGGTGCTGATCACTAAGTTCTTTGAGCAGTCGGACCAACTTAGGATAGAAAGTCAAAAAGGCGGGCTCATGACAGAGTTCCTCATAGGCAATTTCTTGCCAGGGGTCACGTCGCAGGGCATCGCATAAAGCTTCAAAAGCCTTGCCATATTGACCTTCTTGAGTGAGCAATACGGCATCATAGTAGGCCATCAGACTAAACTGAGCGTCGGTTTCGCTTTGTGCCAGCAATTCGTCGAGTAGCTCACGCGAGCGATCGCGATGCTCAAAGTGTACTAGCACCTCCAGTCGCAGCAGCTGTACTTCGTAATCGAAAGGCGCGTAGGTAGCCAACTGATCTAAGGCATCCAGCGCATCAGATTCCTGGGCTAAAATCTTGTGAAGCAGTGCTTTCCACTTGTAAAAATCGGGGGTGAAGCGATAGCGATCTACGGCTAGATCAGCTACCGTCAGTGCGGTCTCGAAATCTTCCTGACCATAGTAATAGGACAGCAAATCGTCGAATTGCTCTTGCTCGAGAAACAGCTGTTGGCCTCTTCGGAGGCTGTCTTCGTAGGTGGTCACCAGCTCACGTAGGGCGCGATCTCGCTGGTCATTATGTCGTTTGCTCATACGCAACTTTACGCCCCCGGCATTAAGTAGTGCTGCATAAAACAACACGGCCTCATTGGCTGGAGATCTGGATTAAAAATACGTCTTGGCTCCCAATAAGTTGCTTAAGCGGCTATATTTTTATTTCACGCATTTATTTACTCCCCCCGTGGTCGTCGTGGAGGGTTATCTCCCCGCCGGGGACGGTTAGCACCTCCGTGTCGGCGTTCTCTGACCCGATTCAGTAGCAGGCGTCGAAACTCCCGTTCTGCTGTTTCCAGCTCTAGCAGTTTTAGGGCGGGGATCACTTCCAAAAAGCGATCCTGATAGCTTTCCTCCAGCTGGCGGCGCTGATCCATCATGCCGCGACGATGTTGGAGGCGTTCGCGGGCCTCTGCTTCGGTTAGGGGACCGCTGTGGGTGCGCGTTGGACGGTCGCGACGCGTTTGGCGGGCCAGTTGGCGGCGTTCTCGCTCCAGCTCCCAGAAGAGGGGGAAAAAGGCAGCAGCTTCCTCTTCGGTCAGCTCCATTTCGCGGGTCAGAAAGGCCTGCCGGACATATTTGACGCGTTCCAGACTAGGGCCGACAGTATCCATAGCCGGTGGAGGTGGGCCGTCCATCGGAGGATGGGGACGCTCCTGAGCCAACAGGAAACTTGCCCAGCAGGAGGCCATAAGTAAGAAGAGTAGTCGTGTAGTTCGTAGGATCATCACCAATCGGTTAACGGGGCTAAAATTCAGTGTCTTCGGCCAGGAGCTCCAGCTCGAAATCCGACATATTGTCTTCGATGTAGGCCAGAATATCATCATCGCTTAGTTCGTCCAACAAGTCTTCCACAGCTGGGGCTTCCGCCACGGTGGGTAGCGTATCGGTCTCCGTTATACCGCCTCGCCAGAGTAATAGGAAGAGCAAGACCGCAGCAGCGGCACTGAGTCCTAGTGGCCATAGGCGGCGGCGTTTGGCCACCGCTGGGCGGGCAGTCTCCTGCTCGATGCGAGCGCTTAATTCCTGGAAGAAGTCGGGGCTGGCTTTTTTGAAGCCGTCGCCACGAGCGCGCAGTTGATCCAGTATGGGGGTTTTATCCTTCATGGCTCAAGTAGCTTTCTATTTTTTTGGCCGCATGGTGATAGCTGGCCTTTAGTGCCCCTACCGAGGTGCCGAGTATATCACTCATTTGCTGGTAGGGTATTTCTTCGAAATAACGCAGATTAAAGACTGCGCGTTGTTTGTCCGGCAAGGTCGCAATAGCAGCATGCAATTGGCGCAGGGCCGCATCGCCGTCAAAGAACGATTCTGCCTGTAGCTGGCGGTCTACCCAGCCAGCTTCTTCCTCTACATCCAGAGAAAGGTGGTCACGCCGCTTGCGTAGCCAGCCAAGGGCTTCGTTGGTCGCGATGCGGTACAGCCAGCTGTAGAGCTGACTATCGCCGCGGAAGCGATCCAGTCCACGGTGGGCCTTGATCAGTGCGTTTTGCAACACATCATCGGCATCAGCCCGCAGGTGTAGCATCCGCAGCAAGTGAGCATGCAAGCGAGGCCCGTAGGTTTGCACCAATTCCGAGAAGGCACGCTGGCGCCGCTGCGGGTCACGCAAGCGTTCCAGTAATTCTCGTTCTGTAGTGACCGTGCTGATGGCGATCAAGGGGTGTTTTTTTGATTGTACTTCCGCAGGTCTTACGGTCGCTGGCCGACTGAGGCTCGTCCAGCGACTAAGTGATACTCCTAGGGCGAACCTGCGATCACAAGATACTCGCAGGACGAACCCTTCGCTTTAGCTCAGGGAATTCGGCCAGCGAGGTTTACACCTGCGGAAGTACTAATTACTATAACTAAGATAGCTGCCGTGGCCAAAGGTTTAATCACTTATTAGAGAGACTTACCATATTTTGTTAAAATAAGTGGGCTTTTGGCCCGTTTAGAGGTGGACACCGCTATTTTTGCAGTGATTAAATTACTGGCACCTGCCACCCATAGTTCACAAACAACAGCATATGCTTGCTAATGCAACCCGCCGTTTTGGCTTATTGATTACCCTTATTGCGCTGGGTTTAAGTGCGCAACTCCAGGCTCAAGATCGCCTATTCACCGTACAAGTTGGCCTCTTTCAGGAAGTACGCCTCTCCGATTTTGAGAGTGTGGCCAACATGGGCTTCGTCTATGGCCAGGAGGTAGAAGAAAATATTCATCAGGTCTACATCGGTAATTTTAGCGATCGAGCTAAGGCGGTCAGTGTAGTAGATCGGTTGATTCAGCGCAATTTCCGCAACGCAACCCTGGTGGAGCAACCACTCAGCAGCGGTACCGATGTGGCCGTTATTCAACTGGCTACGCAGACGCTGGGGCGCGCTATTGACTGGCCTACGCTACAGGAGGCGGGTACACTATACGTCGAATCCAATGACCAGCTGATCAAGATCGTTACTGGCGTATATCGGGATGCTGCCCATGCGCAATCCGATTTGGCCAGAGTACGCGAACTGGGTTTTCGTGATGCCTTTGTCAAGAGCATTAATAACTACCGACTAGTGCCCGTGACCAGCTTCGAAACCGGGATTAAAGAGCCTTTGATCCCCATCGATCTCAATGCCGGCACCCCTGCGGCACCAACCGAAGCTTCAAATACGCCAAGCCTGCCCGGCGCTACTACCCGTGGCTCCGTTGCTTTTGGCGATGTGGTGGTCAGTGATAGTCCTACGACTTCTACGGCTCCGCCGCCCAATACCCAGCCACGGGGTGGTACCCCCACTACTTATTCTCCTTCAGTGGCGACTCCGGTAGCCCTGCCCAGTATTCGCGGCAACCTACGTCGTACTTCTGCGCTGCGCTTGCAAACGGTGCTGAAGGCAGCCGGTTACTACCAGGGATCATTGGACGGCTATTATGGCCCTGGCACTACTCGTTCCTGGGAAAGTGCCTGGGACAACTGGCAGGTCCTACAGAAATACCGTACCCTGGCGGCGGCGGCAGCTATCCCCAGCTCTGATTTTCTGACTTGGCCGGAAGTGCAGACCCTAGTAACCGTAGCGACGGAGCTTTCCGCCAAACCGATGGACCTAACTGCTTCTGCTGCTGACCGGGCACGCCTTTATGCAGCTAGTCAACCGATTACCGAAGCCGCAGCGACACGCGCTACTGCCTGGCATCTTACCATTTGGGAGAACCTGGATGCCTGGGCTGCTGAAGACTTGCTGCTTCAAAATATTGCCACGGCCTTGAAAGCGTCTTACTACCAGACGCAGGTACGGGTGGAAGACTACTTTATGGACCGGGGCTTCAACAGCGAGCAGTCCAAGCAACTAGGTACTGCCACTATGATGGCGCTAGTAGGGAATCAGCTAGAAAGATTCCTTTAGCCCAGCTTAGATCATCAAAATTCGCCCCTAAAAAGGGAAGCCCGGATGCTGAGTTCAGCATCCGGGCTTTTTTGTTTTCAATCCTAGTCTTTAAGCACTGAAAGAAGTGCCACAACCACAGGTTTCTGAGGCATTGGGATTATTGAAGGTAAAGCCCCGATTATCCAGGCCAGTAGCCCAGTCGATTTCCATACCGATCAGGTAAAGCGCGTGGCCGGGCTGCATGAGCACCTTTTCGCCACCAATCTCAAACTGCTGATCGCCTTCTTTGGCTTCGTCGAAGCCCAATTCGTATTCAAAGCCGGCACAGCCGCCACCACGAACGCCTACCCGTAGACCTAAATCGGCGGGAACGCTTTTTTCCGTGCGAATACGAGCCAAGGCCTCCAAAGCGGGGGGCGTGATGGAGATCGGAGGAGCTGCTACGTTGCTCTGCTTTTCTTGCGTATCGACTGACATGTGCAGGTAATTTAGAATACTTCCACAAAGTTAGAACAAGGACCTAACTTTGTGGCCTATTTGAACAACTAAACAAGCAGTAGCCGCCAAGGTTGTCTGCCAGCTCCGCAAAATTATGGATTGGATCGCCACCCTCAGTTGGTTATTACCCCTCGCCGTTAGTGCCTACTTGATTTATGCCATCTCTCGCCTGATGCAGCGCGGCGAAAAATTATTGGCCGCGATTGCCGGTCAGCAGGCTAAAGCTCCAACGCAGGAAGGCAATAGTGCTAGTGGTGGTACTTATCAATTACAGGCCTATGAGCGCTTGTCTTTGCTGATGGAACGAATGTCGATTCCCAATCTAATGCTACGCAACAGCCCGGGAGACTTATCGGGCCCGCAGTACACGGCCAGCCTGCTGCACACCATCCGTACCGAGTTTGAGCATAACGTGACGCAGCAGGTCTACGTCAGTGATCAACTCTGGGAAATCTTGATCCTGGCACGCGACAACGTGAGTCAGCTCATTACCCGTGCTGCCGAAGGGGCGGATACGGGCAAACAGGTAGCTAATCGATTGCTACACATGAGCCAAAACCAACCGCAGGACGCAGTAGCGGTAGCGCAAGCTGCCATTCGCCGCGAAGCGGCTGGACAGCTAAACGCTTAGAGGCCTTGCTAAATGAACACTCAAAGGTCCTCCTCCGTCGGACGCTTCGAGGTTCTAGATTTGGGGGATAGTTAGTAGTATTGTGATTCGGCAGTACTGCCGAATCACAATACTACTATTCATGTTCCCTGCCGCTACCTACCAAAACCGTCGTCAACAACTCGCTCAGCAGCTTTCTTCGGGTCTGATCCTGATTATGGGCAACGATGACGCGCCGATGAATTACGGGGCGAACCCCTACCCTTTTTGTCAGGATAGCAATTTCCGCTATTACGCGGGAATCAAGCAGGCAGGCTTATCGCTGACTATTGATCCAGCCACCGGAGAGAGCACCCTTTACGGAGATGATCTGACCCTGGCCGATGTCGTCTGGATGGGGGAACACCCCAGTACCCGGGAGCTGGCGGATCGAGTTGGTATTGAGCATACGGCCAGTCGAGCTAGTTTGGCAGAAGTGCTGAAAAAGAACAGCGGGCCCTTACACTTTTTGCCTCCCTACCGAGCGGCCAGACAGCAGTTTCTAGCAGCAACGGTCGGATCGACGACTGCTTCTGTCGACTTGATCCAAGCAGTGGTTACTCAGCGCTCCGTCAAAACGGCTGAGGAGATTGCGGAAATGGAAATCGCGGTTAATACCAGTCGCCGCATGCACCACGCAGCTATGGAAATGGCACGACCCGGCATGCTGGAAGCAGAAGTAGCTGGCGCGATTGAAGGCATTGCGATTTCGGGTGGTGGTCGCTTAGCTTACCCGGCCATTGTGACGCGTAATGGGCACATCTTGCATAACCACGATCACAGTAATCCACTGCAAGCTGGCGATCTGTTATTGATTGACGCCGGAGCAAGTAGCCCGTCGGGTTATGCCGGGGATATTACCCGTACTTTCTGCATTGGCCGAGCGATGAATCAACAACAAGAGGAGATCTACCGCATCGTCAAAAAAGCAGAAGAGGACGTCATTCGCGATTTGAAAGCGGGTGTGCCTTACCAGGATTATCACCGCCAGGCCAGCCTGATTATTGCCGAAGGCTTAACTGAATTGGGCCTGATGCAAGGCGATCCTGCCGAGGCGGTAGCGGCCGGCGCACACGCTATGTTCTTCCCCCACGGCCTGGGTCACATGATTGGTCTGGACGTACATGACATGGAGGATCTGGGTGAAGACTACGTGGGCTACGATGCCCAGACCCAACGCTCCGATCAGTTTGGCACGGCTTATTTGCGCCTCGGTCGCGCCCTGGAGCCGGGCTTCGTACTGACGGTGGAGCCGGGCATTTATTTCATCCCGGCTTTGATTGATCAGTGGCGGAACGAAGGAAAGTTTACTGACTTTATTAACTACGCGGCACTAGCTGCCTACCGTGACTTTGGCGGTATCCGGATTGAGGATAATGTCTTGATTACCGATAGTGGTAGTCGGGTGTTGGGGGAGCCGATTAAAAAATAAGGTTCGCACCGTTCTACGGCACTTTGTGCCGGGTGAGTTCAGCAGCCTTCAGGCTGCCCAGTTCTACGGCAGTCCCTGCCGAGGTAGGTTCTGCAGCCTTCAGGCTGCACCCAAGCCTAAAGCATAAATGCTTACTACCGGTAGTTCAGCTGCCGATCTACCTCTTGCTTTCATTTATCACTTCCTACTTTTTCAGTCGAAAAAAAGTAGGCAAAATTCTTGTCGGCTTTAAACTCGCCCCGCCAGGGCGGAGCTCAGACAGTAAAGCCGACGGGGCTACTGCTCGGCCAGCGGCCGTCGGCGTGGACCGTTTTGCTGCTTAGGGGCATGTAGTGGCTGTATTCGCTAGTTTGGACTGCCCTTAGCCATTTTAGCGGAGCCAAGTGCTGGAAGCCGATTAGCGATCAGCGCTGTTTGAGCGGAGCGAGTTTGCTGGTCGCCGGCTGGAAGTAATTGGCGCAGCGTTAAAAAATGGGTAAAGGCTTGATTTTTTGGCCCTACCTGTTCGCTTCGCGGCTGCCTCCGGCGGTGTATCAAGACAAAAGGGAGGAACCATAATTTTAAGGGAGGCCTGAAGTAGCTATCCAAAGCAGATAGCTATCACTAAACACAAGCGTCTAAGTAAAAGTGAGTAATTTGGGAGGGAACAACTCCATAAGAGCATGTATCAAGAACATGCACTCCAAAAAAAAAACAATAATGAAAAAGAGCAGAAGAGAATTTTTAGGGACAGGTCTGGCTTTAGGATTAGCCCCACTGCTTCCAACCAACCCACTTGGAGAACTAACTAGTGAAACGGAGAATGAGGAAAAATTAAAAATCCTGATCCTTGGCGGAACTAGTTTTCTGGGGCCGCATCAAATCGCCTATGCACTCGATAGAGGGCATGAAGTCTCGATCTTTACCCGAGGAAGAACTACCCCAAAAATTCATCCAGAAGCCTTTTCGAAAGTGGAGCAGCTAGTCGGCGACCGAGAGGATAATCTGGAGGCTTTGAGAGATAGACAGTGGGATGTGGTCATCGACAACTCCGGTCGAAAAACTAAATGGACCGAGGATACTGCTCAGTTATTGGTAGACAAAGTTGGCTACTACATGTATACCTCTTCCATCAGCGTCTATTATCCCTTTACGGGCGATGATTTTTCCGAGGCAAGAACGTTGGTTACCGAAATACCGAGTGATGCTACGGAGGATGAGCGATACACTTATGAGTACGGGGTGATGAAAGCCACTTCGGAAATGGCGACGATCGACGCCTTTGGGCGAGAACGCTCAATTATCGTGCGCCCAACGCTAATTGTCGGTCCTGGAGACCGCACTAATCGATTCCCCTATTGGCTGGCTAGGTTAGAAAAAGGGGGAGACATCATCATTCCAGGAGGTAGGGATGAAGTGGTTCAATACATTGACGTTCGCGATTTAGCGGAATGGATGATCCGACTAGCTGAAAATAAGGCTGCTGGCACCTATAATGGCTCCGGTCCAGGCTTTGACCTGACGACCAATGCCTTCGTACACGGGATTCACGCGAGTTATACCTCTCCGGTCAATTACATTCAAATCGACGATCTTGATTTTTTAAAGGAGCATAGCATAATCGGCATTCAGCCCTGGGTCGCGCAATTGCCGGAATATGCGGGTATGTCGAAGAGTGATAACAGCCAGGCCATTGCCGCTGGGCTCCAATTTAGGCCGCTATCAGAAACGGTACAGGCGACCAAAGACTGGTGGTATTCGGATGCGGTAGATCAGGAAAGGCGAGATACTATATTGACGAATGAGCGGTCGTTGATGGTGCGGGAGGAGGAGATTTTGGAAAAGTGGAAAGTCAAGACTGATTAGTATAGTTGGGGGTATTTTTCAGGGATGAGTTCATAACTGAGCGCCTGAGCGTGACAGCTAGCCGAAACCAACAAAAATCGGACTTATACACTCAAATCAGATAAGCATGGGCCACGATATTGAGTATATATGCGGTCTCTAAGGGGTTTAAGAAACAAACCCCTTAGAGACCGGTATAGCTTGTCTATAAGCTAATCCTCTAATGATCAGAATAATCATAGTAGCAACACTTCGAAACCATAGTTGGGAAAGGCTGCGAAAATACCTATTTTTAGCAGTAGTACCAGCACTTTAATCTAAGCGAAAAGTCCAAGGTCCTAATAGAAAGTACATAAAGCAAATGCGGCTTGGTTCAAGATCGGCAATCCGCTGGTACTGCTTAGGCAGTGATCGTGGATAACTGGCTTAGCGTTCTGCGCAAAAACATTACATAACAGGCAAAAATGAAAGAAGTTGAGCTAATAGAAAAATTACAGAAATTGCTAATTGACGAATCAATTGATTATCAGCGGATTCTAGAGCTTACTTCTGAACTATCAAAGTTTGATGAAGAAAACCTAAGATTTCAAACAGATGCAGGTGCAATCACTCATCTTGGAAAAGACAGTATTAAAGATCATACCACTGCTATACTTGAGTTGGTTAAGAATTCTTATGATGCGGATGCTAAACGGGTTGAAATAATTATCCAAATAAATAATCATCTTAAAGATTCTTGGATAAAGATAATCGATGATGGAATAGGAATGTCAGAAAATGATGTATTATCTAATTGGTTACGAATAGGATACTCTGAGAAAAAAATTAATAAGAAGTCAACGTTAAACCGTAGGAAGACTGGTGAGAAAGGAATCGGTCGCTTGTCTGCTGACAGACTGGGTCAAATGCTGACAATAAAAACAAAAAAAAATAGGTCTAAATCCTTTGGGTTTAAAGTTAATTGGGGAGACTTTGATAAAAGAGGCGTCAATTTATCTCTGATTCCTTTTTCACGGGTTCCACTATCGGATATTGATTTCTTATTAGGCGATACTAAGACAGGGACCAATATCTTAATTTCAAGCTTAAGAGATACTTGGACCACAAGCGATTTAAAGAGGCTCGAAGAGGAACTGTCAATACTTGTATCTCCATTTAGAGAGAAAAAAGATTTTAAAGTATCTATCCAAAACAACTTTGATCCTAGCAGCAATGGAGTCGTGGTAGCACCTGAGCATATAAAACCAGAAGTTCAAATTGATGTTTTTTATGATGGTGAATCAAATGATATAAAGTACAGTATAGAAGATAAGTATGGGACCGGGACGAAAAAAGAGAAATCTATAAGTTGGAATAGTTTAACTCAAACGTCCGGGTTACTGAGAGACATAAAAGGATTCGACGTTTCTAATGAAAAGCCAACTTGCGGACCGGTAATTTACTCATTAATGTTTTATCTTCGGAGTGCTTCGTCTTTAAAGGGTACTGGTTTTAGCCTTTCTCAACTTAAAGAATATCTCCAATATAATGGAGGAGTAAAAATATATAGAGATGACATCAGTGTTAAACCATATGGATTTTCAGGAAAAGATGGAGAAGATTGGCTTAATTTAGGAGAGCGTCAAGGTCAAAATCCTGCCGGGCTTCGTAGACCCGATTGGATGGTTAAGAATAATCAAGTTTTGGGTGCTGTCTATATTAGTAGAGATGAAAATGAGAACCTAAGGGATAGCGCGGCTAGGGAGGGGCTAGTTCATAATAAGGCCTATTATGATTTGAGAGCCTTAGTTCTATGCGGGATGAGATTGCTAGAAATCCATAGGCACAAGATTCAATTAAAAATTGATGCTAATAATCCTAAGCCTTCTAAACCAAATGCAAAGCAACTGTTAGAGCTTTACCAAACAAAGCTAGTCAGTGTGCAAAAAGAACTTGAAGCGATTAAAGAAGAAAAAGATTCTGAAATTTTTAAGGAGAGGATAGAAAGAAGTAGTGCAATGCTTTCTACAGCAATAGAATTTACTCAATCAGCAGAAAAGCAAGTTGAGGCTTTACTCAATAAAAATAGGACTTTGAGTGGTTTAGCAACTTTGGGTATATCTTCGGCAGTATTCGGACATGAAACTGCTATCTCAATATCACAGTTTCGAAAAAACATCTACGAAGCTAAAATCAGTTTAAATGAAGTACCACCAGATATAGAAGAGGCTAAACGAGAACTAAATCTTGGGGAATCATATGCTAAATATGTAGGAGAATGGGGGGCATTTGCTTTATCTAGGATTAGAAGAGATAAGAGGACTCAAAAGAAAATCCAAGTTGAGGTCATTTTTGACAAGTTGATTAACGACATCGAACCATCTTTTAAAAGTAGAAAGATAGAACTACTTAAGAATTTACAGCCTGTCGAAGCTAGAACCTTCCCTATGGACTTGGAGACTATTTTGATTAACTTGCTTACTAATTCATATTCTGCTTGCCTAAATACTGGAAGGGATAGGAAAATATTAGTTTCTTTGAAGGAACTTGAAAAAAGTGGTAACGCGGGTTTTGAAATTGCAGTTTCAGATTCTGGACCTGGAGTACAAGATGAATTGAAGAACATAATCTGGGAACCACTCTTTACAACTAAGTCAGATGACAAAGGAAACAACAATGGAACAGGTCTTGGCCTCTCGATTGTTAACTCAATAGTCGATGATTTAGGAGGCACAAAAGAGGTTACAGAGGACAAGGACTTGTTAGGAGCAAAGTTTTCAATTTGGTTTCCAAATAAGAAAAAAAAGAAATGAAGAAATTAGCCATTATTGATGATAGAGAGGAAGTTGGTAGAGGGTTATTGAAGCCATTCAAGCGTTTCATTAAAGCACACAATCTTAAGATTGAGGTAGTCTTTCATATGCCGTTACCTCGATTAGATCGTTATGTTCCTTGGATGATTAGCGAAGATATTGTGGGGATAATAGCAGATGAGAACCTTTTGGAGCAATACATAAGCGGGTCAGACAGGTATAATGGCCATGATTTAGCGGCATATTTGCGGAGCGTAAATAGCCAAATTCCTGTATACATTGTTACTTCCTATCCTGAAACAGAATCATTGATCAATAATAAAGGTGACTTTGAAGACTTCATAAAGAGGATTGAGTTCTCTTCCGACGAAACTGCTAAACCATTCTTAGATAGAATTTTCAGGGCTACACAAATTTATGTTGAACATTATGAAGAGGATTACAACAACTTAGGAAAATTAGCAGAGAAGTTAGCTCTAGGACTTATTACAGATAAAGAAAGAGTTGAGCTCAATGCACTTAAAGCAAAGCTAAGCTTCGGTGATTCAATTCAAATTTTAAATAAAAAGGAGATGTGGTATTCCTCTACTTTGAAGAAGGTGAAAAATTTAGAAGAATTGGCTGATAAATTTGAAGAAAAATTTGGAATCGATCAATGAGATGGACTAATATTATCAAGCACAGAAGTAATTGTCCTGAGGGCCTAAATTATTCTGAGTGCAAGCCATATCTAAGGTTAGAATCCAACAGCAAATGTGTTTATTGCGCGATGCATGAAAATCAAGTGGGAGGCTTTGATTATTTTCATGTGGAACATTTCAGGCCTAAATCAAATCCTCGATTTCGAGATTTAACTCATAATTACTACAATCTTTACTATTCTTGTCCAATTTGTAATCGCTTCAAAGGAGCGAGCTGGCCAAACGACCCAGTTGTTGGTAACAGCATACCATCTTTTATTGACCCAAGTAAAAATGACTACAATCATATTTTCAATGTTGACGATAACGGTTTGCTAAGTGGCAAGACGGTAGCCGCAAAATATATGATAGAAAAAATCAATCTAAATAGGCCTCAATTAATTATTGCTAGAAAAATTGATAGTCTGAATAAAAAAATGGAAGAGGTCATTGATAAAGTTTTTGTTCAGTTAAGTAGATGTTTAATATCAAAAGATGATGAGGTCATTGAATACGGTAAACAGTTATTAGAAAGCTTTCATTCTCTTTTAGATAGTAAGAAATTATATTCAAGTCTGTCTCCGTATGAAAAAAATGAAATATCTCGTCAATGAATCATGCGAAATTAAACGGAGTATACTATACACCTTCTGAAATCACTAGCTTTTGCTGCTCGCATTATCTAAAATATTATCATAATAGAAATTCTAAAAAAATCAAAATTTTAGAACCTAGTTGTGGCAATGGTGAATTTCTTATAGATATAGTTAAGTACAAGGAACTAAAAGACATAAAAATTATAATTGATTTAGTCGATATTGATAAATCAGAATTAAAGTTAGCCCAAAAAAGGGTATTAAAGAATAGGAATAATAAAATAAAATCTGAAGCTATAAATACTGATTTTTTATTTTTTGAGACTGACAATAAATATGATCTTATAACAGGAAATCCACCATACATAGGAAAAAGGCATCTAAGTAAAGAGCAGATTGAACAGGCAAAGGCTATACAGAAAGAAAATGGGAATAGCCGCGAAATAAAAAACATTTGGACTGCTTTTATTTATAAACAGCTAAGTTTACTTAAAAAATCAGGAACACTATGCCAAGTTTTGCCTATTGAACTTTTACATGTAGATCACACTAAGCACTTAAGAGATTTGTTATTAGCCTTTTTTGATAGAATTGAAATATTCACATTCAAAGAAATCGTTTTTGAAAATACTTTACAAGATGTAGTGATACTTTTTGCAAGCAATAG
>JBCCDS010000040.1:0-58487 GCA_039030655.1 Bacteroidota bacterium
ATTGACTTATGGCAAAGAAAAAGCAATCTTCCGATTCACAGGATTCATCTGGCAAGTTTGATTTTGAGGAGTACCGTCAAAAAGTAATAAATGGCCTGATTGAAGGCAAAGAGCTCACCGGAGAAGGAGGTTTACTCCAGCCCTTGATCGCCAACTTCGTTGAAGGGGCTTTGGCTGCAGAGATGGAGAGCCATCTATTGGAACAGAAAGCTAGTGGTCTGGACAACAAGCGTAACGGCAGGTCCAGTAAAACGATCCGCACAGAATCTGGTGAAGTAGCTATTGACTACCACCGCGATCGCAATGGTAGTTTCGAACCAGTTACGGTAAAAAAGCGGCAACACGAACTAGGCCTTGGTTTTGACAACCAAATACTTGAACTATATGCGATGAGCAACTCCGTATGGGATATCCGTACCCACTTGAGCAAGATGTACGGTGCCGAGATGAGCGAAGCTCGCATTTCGAACGTAATCAACACAACGTGGCAGCGAGTAGAAGCCTGGCAACAGCGCTTGTTAGCCCCTTGCTACGTTGTGATGTTCATTGATGCGGTTCATCTCAATATTCGTCGAGATGGATATGTTCGCAAGATCGCTCTGTACGTCATGTATGGTATAAGCGTGGAGGGCCGGCGTGAAATCATTGCCTTTATTCCTGGCCAGGGAGCAGAGAGTGCTACCGAATGGGGCCGTTGCCTGGAGCAGCTCAAGAACCGAGGGCTTGAGGATGTTTTTTACATCTGTAGCGATGGTTTAACGGGCTTGCGAGATGTGATCCATGAAGCTTTTCCTCAGGCAAGCATCCAACGTTGTATGGTGCATAAAATTCGTAACTGCTTTAAACTCTTAGATGATAAAGACAGTAAGCAGGTACTGCGGCAGCTAAAGGAAGTCTACAATGCGGTTAATGAAGCGGAGGCTAAGCGAAAGCTGGAAGACTTCGAAGCTCACTGGCAAGGCAAATACGATGTAGTGGCCCAGCTATGGAGAAAAGACGGGAGTGTTCACGCCACGACGCAAAGGCGCAATGAGTCAAGTAGGACGAAATTATGCTCTGCCAATTTCAATTGACTACTCTAAACCCAGTATCAGGGAATATCCTATCCGGTCTATTTGATTTCCTATCCGAATTTCGACATTCTATCGGGGGATAAGGCCAAGCTCCTCCTTTTATTACTCGAGAATCATCACTCCTACCAAACGGTTTATACTGAGGACCATTATTGTAAATACGTCCTGAATCTGAACACCATTCGGCTACATTTCCCGCCAAGTCGTAGATTCCTAAAGTATTAGGATTTCCTAGTAGCCCCCCTTCTAGAGTTTTTCTCCTCCATTCCCCCTGTTCACTGTATTCTGTAAGAAAACCCTCAGCGGGATAGAAATTCATCTCCTCCCACCTAGCTGTGTCTCGCCCATTCCCAAATCTCGACTTCCTCCCAGGATCTTCTGAATAACTTGCTGCATACTCCCACTCTGCCTCAGTAGGTAGACGGTAACCACCGGCATTAGATATTCCTACTGCCTCGCCGCTTATGTTAAAGCTAAAGTTGGAAGTAGACCAATTCATTTGGGCCACTGAATCGGCTAAAAAGTAGACTTCACCCAAACCCTCGCTACGACTTAGCCAGTTACAATAGCTCACTGCATCATACCAGCTCACGTTAATAACCGGTCGCCGGCCCCTACCCCAGCCATTATCATCCGGTTTCACTTTTCCGGTAGCCTCACAAAAGCGATCGTACTCATCGAAGGTGACTTCGTAGCGGCCCATTTGAAAAGAAGAAAGAGTTACCTCATGCGTAGGTAGTTCGTCCTCATCCCCCTCCCCAAAGGTATCACCCATCGTAAAGGTGCCACGGGGGATACTGACCATTTGAGGGCGGATGGGGTTAGCCGATCGCCCTACCTCATTATCAATCTCAGCTGCTGAACTGTTAATGTTTAGCTCAATCTTTCGGAGCTCTAATTGATCCAGAGTATACTCACCACTAGCATTGAAAGGATCTGCTGAATCCCATTCGCTTAGGGAGGTTTCGATCTGTAGTTGGCCTGCGTCGAGATATTGGCGAAGTACACCACCTTGATAAGCCCGTAAGGAATTCTGGATTGCATCCATCCGACGAGCGATTAGGTTTTCAGCTGCCTGACTAGGATTATCTGGCGGTAACGTACCCCGTAGATTAACCACAACCAGTTGTCCTGCTTGCAAGTCAGCTAACAAATCTGATTGAAGTTGTTCAAAGACTCGGAAGCCATTGCGAAGCCCAAAGAATAACCCCTCATAGTTGGTACGTGCACTAAACGCATCCTCAGCGGAAAGGCCCTTAGTTACAAGGTCGATGATTTCTTCCTGACGGTTGTAGTAGGCATTATACAAGTCCTCATAAGTAGCCGTTGTTTTCGAACTTGTAGCAACAGCTTGTGGTTGCCCAATATCGAAATATAGCCAAAAGAGGCCTATACCACCAGCTCCAGGAGGTCCTGTTCCAGTTGGAGGCGATACGCCTTGATTCTGCTCAGGAGGAGCATCCGATCCAGGATTAATACTTTGCTGCTCACTTGAGTTTGAAATTCGCTCCAGGGTATACGATAATGTCACGCTGGGATCCCCACCATCGTTTCCAGCTAGAGTAATAACTGAACTCGCTACTTCTGACCCGATAGCCGTATTCATCAACTCTTGGCTATTATGTCTCCGGTTGAGCCGCACCACATCATCATCTCCCGTTCCGCCACTATCGTTTTCGATGATCATGGCATTGAAGTTCAGGTCTGAACTGGCATTAAAGGGCAGTGTAAATTCACGAACCACATTAAAGGTGTGCACGTCTCCGTCATCCAATGCATACTCTCGATTAGTTTGAGCAATCGTTGTTCCGTTCACTTTAATGTCCCAGGTAAAATCTCCGGCTCCGTCAAAAACTCCGTCTCCGTCCTTGATTACTCGCAGTTGTTTAAGTGTTAAACGAAAGTGCATCTCTTCAGGAATAGGTGGCTGGCTAGGATCATCTAGCTGTTCCTGCTGAGTAGGATCTCCAGGTGGGTTTTCACCGATCAAGCCGTAGAAGGAGTCAGGTAGATTACTTGCCGTATTTAAATAAGACTGCAGCACAGTCTGCAGATTGACTGGCATAGTAAGCGCTAAACTATCAAAGAAGGTACTATCACGGGCTTGTCGTAAATCGTTGTAATATCCTACCGCTAAATAGATATAATTAGCAAGTTTATCTACTACCTCTGTCGACGCCAAGGTAGTCGTATCTACACCCTCAGTCGTACTCAGGTAGAAGTACATCAATCCAATAGCATGCGCATAATCCAGCGACCAATCGTTTTCAGGACTAGCCATGAATTCATTTAAATCGGCCTCTAAGCTTTGCAGCAAAAGATTCCCCTCAGCATCGATTAATCCTTGGGGAGTAGTAGTAGAATCGGCGAGGAAAAAGTTCAGGTACTTCGCCCGGCGATTATACTCCAAAGCGTAACGGTTGGAATCGGCCAAAGGGTAGTTGGACTCCCGCAGGTCCAGGGCCTCTTCCAGTTGTCGGTAGGCCCGGTCCCAAAATTCCTGATTATTGACAAACTCCTGGTAGCTTTCTTCTCGACCCAAAGATTCCCCCAGTAGTACCGCCGTATTATTCTTGCTAAGCGCTTCGTCGTCCACCTCAGCCGTCCGTTGCCAGGCCGGTAATTCTCCGCCCTTGTACTCGCGAATAGTTTGGTTATAATTCCAGCAAGCCAGGCTGCCGATCAGGGCAAGTAAGCAGAGCAGCAGGCCCCAGACTAGATCCGTGGTAAACCAGGGTTGCGGTTCGGGGGTATCGAGCCACTTATCTAGCTGGGGGAGTTCTGTCGCTGAGGATGTAGATGGACCGTCCTTTTGAAGTCCGTGTTCTAACTCTTGTAATTGATCGCCCGAAAATAAGCCTAATTGTCGTAACTCCCGAATTTGCTGTTTGTATTTTGGATTGGCTGGTTCCAGCGCAAACTGTTGTACGGCCTTATTGGCCACCCATTCGGTCTGGGCAAAACTGCCCTGCACCTGACTAGCGACCACCTCTAACTCAGCAAGTACTGCCAAGCGAGCCTGTACCTCATCTTCATCGCTCAACTCATCCATCAGTGCCAACCGAAGCTGAGCAGCGGGACTATTGCCCGCCAACCAAGGGATGCGCCCCAGGCGCAGCAAGCGGTCGTGGGTCACTTCAATCCCTAAAGCACGCCCAATGGCAATGGTCAGGCGAAAATCGGGTTGGGCAGCAACGGCCAATCCACATAACCATCGGAACAGCTCTGGATCATCGGCCAGATAAGCACGGTGGTCGGCGACCTTCACCCAGCCCCGATAGCGACTGCTTTGCTCATGACGGTGGCGTTGTAGCTCTTCCGTCCACTTCCTATACTGGCCGGGTTCGTACTCTTCGACTTGGTTGAGGGCAATGGTGCCTTTGCGCATGCCTTCCGTGTCGGCGGGGTACAGCAAGAAATGTTGATATAGCAGTCGTTCCTGCCAGGACCAATCCACGACCGCCTCCGTAGTCAAAAGCAAGCGCCGGGGCCAGCGGTGAAATAGCTGCTCCAAATCTGGCAGGAGACGCGGTTGCTGACTTTCGTAGGGATCGACCAGGCCGTGCCCCGTATCCAGGATGATCAACCGATAGTCCTGATAGCGGCTCAGCAAGCGAGTAGCGCTCCAACCGTCGGGGTAATCCTTATTCCAAAAATGACGGAAGTCTCCCCGGTGGTAGTAAGTGGTAATGGCCGCTTCGTGTTCCGCTAAGAAGTCTCCCAGGCGGCGCAACAAGCACTCCCGCTGCTCAAACTCGTGGGTATAAGGCAACAGCAGCAAATATTCCGCTGGTTGGTGAATGGCTGTTTCGCGCCAGCTCGGATAGCCGCCTCCTTGTACCGTAGCTGAAACGGAAGCTGCGCTATCAAAGACGGTTCTGCCACCCGCCTCCCGTATGCGAAGCTGGTCTGCAATTCGGTAAAAATCAGCAGGGACATTGATTTTGGCTTCCTGATCCTGATAAGGGACGTAGTAGGGCCCAGCATCTGAAATAGGATAGGCCGCAGCCAGTTCTTCTTCCGTCTTGGCAGTTTCCGCTGCTTTTCCCCGCCGGCGCCAGCGCCACCAGAAGTAAAGGGAGATTAGTAGCGGCCAAAGAACGAGGCCCCAGACCCAATTGGCAATTTGTAAGTATTGGCGAGGCGCATCACGTTGTAGGGGCAGTGGAGCCAGATAGGGCTTGCCAGGAGCCTGGACCTGGATTTGATGACGAGCAGAAGAATAGCAGTAAACGGAATCAGTTCCCTTGAAAGCTTCTAGCTGAATAAAATGGTTGCCTGGACTAGAGAAAAAAGCCTCAAAAGTCGATCCGATAATTGGTTCCTGGTCATCAATTTGCCATTGATATATTACGTCCTCTTCAGGGGTACTAACACTGAGAATCCGATTTTCACCGATACTATAAATAGGACTACCTAGATCAGCATCTTTGAGGATAGGAGGAGTACTACAGTGGATATTCGCTTCAAAAAAAGAGGAATTTTTCTCAGCCGGAAATTTTGCAAGGCTGCTCGACAGACTTACTCTAAATCGTTGCCCCAACTCACCATTGACTTTCCAGTTAAAATCCCAACTGGAATCTCTTTGGATTAAAGTTCCGTCTTCCACATTGTGTAACTCCCATACAAAGGAGGAAGAGTCCGCCACAGAAAACGTGCCTATAGTCCGGTTTCTCATGGTAACCTTCGCCCCAATTTTAAACGCATCATCTACCGGTCTACTCAAGGCAACATTGTACTCCTCTTCTAATATCGGCTCTACCCCACCCTCCCAAAGGAAGTAGGCCAGGCCTCCTAACATGGGCAGCAAAACAGCCGCCAACAGCCAGCGGCGGTAGCGTTGGTACCAGGGCTGTTCTTCATCTACTAGTACTTGGGGCGTTTCCGTACCCCACTGCTCCCAATCTCCTTTGTATTCTGCCACAAACTCCTCCCAAATCCGATAGACCGCTTCCTGCTCTTTAGCATTGCGGGCAATGAAGGGCGCTAGCAGGTATTTCATCTCCGGCAAGCGGCCGAGATAAGCCTGCCCTTCTTGCTCCACGACCTTGCGCAGTCGCATGGCCCGAGCGGGGTCCACGGGTAGGTTAGCCGCCTCTAGTTTTAGCAAGAGAGCGTTGAGGGGAAGAGGGGGGATATGAGGGGGGTGGTTTCTCAATTAATTGATCGTGATCCTTCAATTAGTAGATTAGTCGGTAGTCAATAGTCAGTAGATGCCTACAAGACTATCGACTACCGACTGAAGAACTACAATAGCTTCCTCACTGCTTCCAGATCCTCTCGGGTTTTGACCAGAAAGGAGAGGTTAAACAGTTCCATTTCTCGTCTTTTGTCAGCATCTTTTTCCTGGAAGTAGCCTTTTATATCCAGTAGCTTCAGCCAGCCAATCAGCTCGGCCGTTGCTGGTTTTTTGCGGACGCTAGCCGCTCGGGCCTGGTAGAAAAAGTCGACCAATTCTTCACGAGCAACGGCGGTAGCTTCCGTCGGTTGTCCGATATGGTGTTCCAAGATTTTGCGCAGTACGGGGCTGTCTGCCTTGGGGAACTCAATGTGGAAGAATGCACAACGGCGCAGGAAGGCATCAGGCAGGTTTTTCTCCGAATTGGAGGTCATTAGCACCACGATGGGCACCTCCGGGTTGCGTTCCAGGGTACGATTGTGTTCGCTGAGGCGGAAGCGCATGCGGTCTACTTCGTCCAGGATGTCGTTGGTGAAGTCGCGGGGGGCCTTGTCAATCTCGTCGATCAGTACTACCGTCCCCTGCGGCTTTTTCGGGATTTCACTGCTAAACAACTGCTCGTATTCAGCTTGAGGGGAACTATTGGCGATCGCCTGTCCCAGCGCACGTAGTTCAATAAAATCTCCAACCTGAGCGTCGTTCTTACCCTGCAGATTGGCTGCTTGAAAATGGGAAAGCGCATCATAGGTGTAGAACAGGTCGCGGGCCTGAGAATTGGTTTTGGTCTGAAAACGCAGAGGTTTTTCCGCAAAGTCAACGCCCTGCTCACTGTAGTGTTGGTGCAAATACCAAGCGGCCCAATCTGCCAGCGTCGTTTTGCCAGTACCGGGCTCCCCCGTCAATAGTAACGGGCGTTGAAGGGCAATGGCTCCTTCCAGCGCATATTGCAAGCCGGGGGGTAGCACATAATCTTTGGGTTGATAGGCCATAATGGTATAGCTTAATTAGCGGAGTAGTTCCTCGTTATGTTGGTCAATTAGTTGTTGTAGACGGGTCTTGATCTCAATCATGTCCAGCAAGTCATGATCTGGGTACAAGTCAGCAGCGTATTCAGGTGCAGTCTTGCCCTGGGGCAATAGTTGCTGATGACGCTCCAACCAGCTAATCAGATCATCACGGTTCACGGGAAGCAATTCCTCCAGTGATTCGCCATAGCTGCGTTCTGCGATAGCCGCAGCCACGTCAGCCTTTAGCTGCTGGTTTTCTTTATTGTATTTGACGCCAAAGAAGAAGTAAAAGTTAGGTGCATCCGCAGGAAGCTGGCTTCCACAAAACTCTTTAAAAAGCTTTTGCAAGGCAGCATTTATCTCGCGCCGCCGCCAGTTATCTTCGTTGATCGAAATCAGAATATAAACGGCATCTTGCGCGCCTAAATCCTTAAGGGAAGGGCTGCTCAACAAATCAGGCAAGGTCTTCTGCAGCAAGGCCCGCTGATCATTGATCGGCCCCAAAAAATGGGTAGCGATGGCCCGGATCAGGTAAAAATACACGAGGCGCTCGGGCCCACGGGTCTCCAGCTGACAAACCCGGATATTGGGTCGTCGCACTTGCTGCGTTTGGTCCAGATGGTCCATGCTAAATTGGTAGCCATCCCGCTCAAAAGTTAGCCGTTCTACCAGGCTTTCCACCGCTTGCTTAAAATCGCCGTAGAGGTAATAAAAATGCACCCGCTGCTCCGGATCGGAGAAAATCAAGTCTTCGGTAAACTTATCTTTTTGGGGCACGCGATCAACAGCCAGGGCATGATAGGCAGGTATAGCGCGGTAGTTGACGTTTGTTTTTTTGTACTTCCGCAGGTCTTTCTCTTCCAGTTCATCAACGATCCAGAGCAAGGCCCTACTCACAGTATTGAACTCCCGGTTGCTGTCTTTGAAGGCGACCGTGCCGTGCACTAGGCTATCCCGCTCCATGCCTTTATAGCGACCGCTCAAGAGGATACAATCCTCATAGCGGGGAGAACTCTCCAGCAAATGTTGATCGATTAATCGATCCAAGACAGTCTCCAACCGATCTTTAGCGATCAGGCGCTTTAATTCGCGTTGAAGCTGGATTAACATATGGGTACGGTGGTATTCAGCGAGGTAAATATAGGAATTGTTGTTAGATGTGAAGAGGTGTCGAAGGATTCAGTAATTCTAGCAGCGAGCTTGTTTTCTACCTATTTGTTAAGGTCAACTATTCGCCGTTAACGAAAGTTAAACTGCGTTTAAACACGGCCCATTACTCCTTTCGTCTCACCTGCACTAGGGATATTACGAAGGCGATTTAGTCCTAGATGCTATTTCTCTTCACCCTAAGCTCCCTAATGATGAAATCATTTTTCTTTAGTTGTATCCTTCTCTTTGCATTTACGCTCCACGCTCAAAATTTCCAGCTATCCATAGTAGCTCAAGCTGGTGTCAACCAGATCTTCGGAGAAGCTGGAGAAACCGGCGCCACTTTTTCACTGGGAGCTATGTATCAACTACGCTCTCACAATGCCTTATTTGGGCTTTATGGGGAAGGAGGTTACCGCTACGAAGATTTTAGAAGGATCTCTTCTTCCTTAACTACCAGAACTAATTCGAGTAGCTTTATTGAGAAAACCTGGTACCACTTTGATACTCATCAGTTTTATGTGCAACAAGGCCTTGACCTGCAAATAGGAAAGTGGGATTTGCAAGCCTTCCTCGGCTTTGAACTCTTGGTTGGCGGAAATTATCAAAGAAAAGAACAAGTCGCTGAGCTTGGCACTGAAATCAACTTAAGAGAGGGCGGCCTAGTAGTTGAGGGTCGGCTCAATCAATTGAGCATAAATGAGGCAGCAACCAGCAGAATGGATATGAGTAGGACGGATCTACGCCTAGGTATAAACGCTTTTTATCCGTTGTCAGACAAGCTAAGTTTAGGCGCTAGTTTTTCGGGCTCGGTCATTCCCCGGACTGCCCAGCATTTTTATGGTGAATGCAGTGGTGGAAATTGTGATGAACTCACTACCGTTATTGACGGTGGTCCCTGGGTAGGATCTACTCGTCTACAGTTGCAGCTCAAGTACAGCTTCAGCAGATAGGCCCTGAGCTGGACCGCTTAGAGCGGCCAGAACCTAATTTATTGCAAAAACTACTCAATCATGAAATTCTTTTACCTTTTACCCTTGCTGCTGTTTGCACTTTCAGCTAACGGACAATCTAATTCTAGCCTCTCTCTACAAATACAAGGTGGCCTCAATCTTCAGACTCAAGAACATTCTCAATCAGGTTACTCTTTTTCCCTGGGAGCGGCTTATGAGCTTGGCAAAACCGACCAGATAGTCAGTCTTTATCTTGGTGCAGGCTGGCAGTACGATCAATTTCATCGAGCAGTGGAACGATCTCTGCTCTCTGTTCCTCCCTTCAGGCGCTATTATTGGTATTATCTGGAGCTACAACAAATCTATCTCCGCACTGGGGTGAATCTACAGCTCAACGAAAAAATCCAGCTGCGGGGGTACCTGGGGCAGGGATTACTGATCAATGGCAAATACCAACGCCTGGAGCAATTTGCGGTAAATGATATCGATCTGGATGAAGCATCGGTCGTAGCTGCGGGCCAGATAAATCGAACGGAACAACTAGGTAATAAATACCAGCGCCTTGATAGCCGAGGCATTGAATTTCACCTTGGTATTGATCTGCTCTATCGACTCAGTCCGCAGCTACAGGCCAGTATGGGGTTCTCTACTACACTGATACCCATCAATTTCCAACATCTGGACGCTGACTGTTTTAATGAAGACTGTGAATTACTCACGCCTTTGGCTACCGGGGAATTCACAGCAGCACAAAATCGTCTGCAGTTGGGTCTACTGTATCAATTTTGAAAAAAATGCGACAAAAGTCATTTAAATACCTCCTAATATGAGGTTGTTGCCAATAAAAGCTAACGCTCTTTTTCACTTTCAATCCTAGCGCACAATCTGGTCAAATCCAATACCCCAAACCTGAAGTTGATGCCTACTAAGTATTTAGCAACTGCTTCCCGAATCGTTGAACTATGAAATATTTCTCTTTTTGTTTACTGGTTTTATTATTGAGTACTTCCTGCTCATTGGATGAGCGGATCGAACGCCGTGAAGACCGGCTCATCGGTAGCTGGCAATTGGATCGGGCAACCGAACAGAATTTTGGCGCCATTTTCTGGGACGACATAACGGGTGAATTCCGTGGCGACCGGATTAATTTCTTTGCGGACGAAAGCCTTAGCTACGAACAAGCTAATGGTAGCCTACTCGATGGCAACTGGCGCATCAGAGCAATCAATACCGATGAAGGCAATGAGTTCGTCATCGACGCCGAATTCTACGATGAAAATTTCGAACTGGTGTTTAGCTGGGTGGCCGAGATCGAGCGACTCGATCGTAGCCGGCTGAAGATCGTCATCCAGGAAGATGGTCGCTACATCAGACTGCGCTGGGATAGCATTTAGGCCAGTCTGACTGTGATATTTGATGACGAGGCACGGACATACAGGCCTCCACCCGCGAGCTGCTTTACTGGCCTTAAGTTTTAGCGATCCTAACGTAGGTTAAAAGTGTCTTAAAGCTAGATTGGTCAGTAGGAGACCTGGCAGACTTGCTGCATCTTAAGGGAAACCAAGGATGTAATCGGACGAGATGCTGATTGCATTATAAAGCCCCTGAAGATGAAATATATACCGTTGTTTCTACTGCTACTATTCCTCAGTGCTTGCTCGCTGGCCGAACGAATTGAACGTAGAGAAGATCGCCTGATCGGCTCCTGGCAAATGGAACGGGCGACCTTTCGCAATCTTGGCGGTATTTTCTTCCAAAACATCACCGATGAATTTGCGGGGGACCGTGTGCGTTTTTTCAACAACTTGGCCCTGGAGTATATTGCCGGAAACGGAGAAGTTTTCGACGGCAATTGGCGGATTACGGCTATTACTACTGAAGACTTTGACGGAGACCGGGATACAGATTTTTTCCTCGACGCGGAGTTTTACGACGCCGACTTCAACCTGGCCTTTACTTGGGTGGCACTAATCGAACGTCTGGATAATGTCCGTCTAAAAGTATTAATACAGGAACCGGATGGCGATCTACGCCTACGCTGGGATCGGGATTAATAGCTTCTTTTTCCTTCGAGGTAATCTACATAGTCTACCGAGCCCAAACGAAAGCGTACTGGCATTTTCACGGCTTTTTCCAGTTCTACTTCAATGCGGCAGAAGAAGGCCAAATGAGGAAGTGGGAAAGAGGGATTGGCGATTGACGATTCTTGATTGGCGAGATACGATTGGGGGGCTAAAAGCGCCTGCTGTAGGCTGGGAAGACGAACTAACGGGCCTGCCACCGAGGGCGCACTAAAGCTCGGTTCCAACGCTAAGTACTCGGTCTCTACCGCAGCTACCCGCAATTGGGCCCGGACCTGCGGAAGTGCAAAAAAGAGAAAGCTAAGCAGTAGGAAGATGCGCATGTAGATGGTTAAGTTCCGATTTGTGAATCCAGAGTCCAAGTAATCATTACCAAATACCCCGTACCCAATCAACGTCGATTTTTCTTATTGTTTTTGTAGTCGCGGAACACAAAATCACCTAGACCGCCCAGGCCGCTATAATAGGCTTTGCCCTGATTGGTTTGGGTAAAGGATTCTACGAATTGAACCAAGTAAGGATCCTGGGCAATCATAAAGGTAGTAACGGGAATATTGAGCTTACGACAGCGGGCAGCCAGATTGAGGGTGCGATTGACGATCATGCGATCCAGGCCAAAACTATTTTTGATGTAGCGCTTACCGCGCTTGATGCAGGTCGGTTTTCCATCCGTGATCATGAAGATCTGCTTGTTGGGGTTGCGACGGCGACGCAGAATATCCATGGCCAGTTCCAGGCCTGCTACGGTATTGGTATGGTAGGGGCCCACCTGGAGATAAGGTAAATCTTTGATTTCTACGGGCCAGGCATCATTGCCGAAGACGATGATATCCAGCGTATCCTTGGGGAAACGGGTGGTGATGTACTCGCTCAGGGCCATGGCCACCTTTTTGGCCGGTGTGATCCGATCTTCGCCATAAAGGATCATAGAGTGGCTGATGTCGATCATCAGTACCGTACTCATTTGGGCCTGATAGTGCGTCTCGTAAACTTCCAGGTCCTGATTAGTCAGTTGGAAATTGTCGATGCCATTATTAATCTGGGCGTTGCGAAGGCTTTCGCTAATGGCCAGCTGGTGCAGTGGATCACCGTATTCGTAGGGTTTAAGCTCAGAGCTGTGCTCGTCTCCCCTACCGCTGTAGCGGGTAGAGTGGTTGCCACGCTTACTTTTTTTGATGTCGCCAAAAATATCCTTGAGGGCCTTCTTGCGCATCTCGCCTTCGGTCTTGGCGGTAGGCGTAAAGTTGGGATTTTGCGGATCGGTGGATTCGATGTAGCCTTTATCGATGAGGTCCTGGATGAAGTCGGCCATGGAGTAATCATCCGAGGTCAGCTCGTAGCGCTTGTCCAATTCATTCATGTAGCTGAGCGCTTCGGATACATTGCCGCTGGTGTGCATCAGTAATTCCTGAAAGAGCTGTAGCAGCCGGTCAAAGGGGTTTTCTTCGCCTGAGCCTGGGTAATTTTTCGTGAAGCGCCATCCGATCATTACTAGGAAACGCTTTAGGTGGGTTGGGGTTTACTTTTTGCTGTGGCAAAAAGGGTTTAGCTGACGCGATGCGTCAGCGGTTTACATTCCGCCAGGGCGGAAGGGTTTATCTCGGCCGTAGGCGACCGCGAGTTTATTCCCTGGCTTCGTCAGGATCAGTTTAAAGGCAGTTCGCCTTCGGCATTGCCGGTCTGTCTTTTCTCTTTGTTCTATTCTCTTTACTCTGAACAAACCAAGGCGACGCCGCAGGCAAGCCCGTTCTAAACCGCCGAGGCCTAAAGGCCGAGTGCTAAACCAAAGCCGCCCGCAGGGCGCTTAAACGGAGGAGGCTATGCCGACGACCTAAACCCATCAAAGGCGAAGTCAAGTCCACCTTTACAACGAAAGGTCCTTTAGACCGACCTAAACAACGATGGCGTAGCCGAGTAACGGAGGAGGCTATGCCGACGACCTAAACTTTCCGCTTTATCACTGGCTGGCTCTTCACCACCATCTGCACCGTACGGGGTAAGCGCCCTTCGAGCAGTACGATTTTACCTCTGCTTAGGCTATCGACAACTTTGTTGGTGTAATGTCGGACGGTGATCAACTCTAGGTCGCGATCAATAACCGTCTGGTAGTTCTCTTGAATACGCTGACAGAACTGATCCACCTTGTCGTCTACATCATTGAAAACGACGTTAAAAACGATGGCAGTATTCTGGATCATATTCACCTGTAGTCGCAGTTCCGCAATCTGATCAAAGAGTTCTTTGATGTGCTGCTCGGCTACGAAGCTGAAGTCACGAGTACTGATGTGTACCAGCGCTTGCTCGTCTTCTACGGCAACCATGGCCGGGTAGGCTTCTCCATCCAAGGCGTCTGAAATCAGCGTGCCGCTGCCAGTAGGCTCCAGGAAAGATCGTACCTGAAGGGGGATACTTTTGTTTTGGAGTGGCTTGATGGTTTTGGGGTGGATGACCTTAGCACCGTAGTAAGTCATCTCAATGGCTTCGCGGTAGCTGAGTCGGTCGAGTTTGGTGACGTTGTCAAACTTGCGAGGGTCAGCAGTCAACACCCCGGGCACATCCTTCCAGATGCTCATGCACTGGGCATCCAGACAATAGCTGAAGATCGCGGCGGTAAAATCCGAGCCTTCACGACCCAGGGTAGTCGTATAATTTTCGGAGGTGCCGCCAATGAAACCTTGGGTCAGGACAATTTTCCCCGCTTTTAAATGATTGGGCAGCTGGCTTTGGATACGGTTTTGGGTCTCGGACCACTGGACCCGACCTTCACGGTAAACATTATCGGTAAGGATCAGATCTCGTGCATCCAGCCACTGGGTCGGCCTACCCTCTTGCTGTAAATAAGCGGCCACGATATGGCTGCTCATCAGTTCGCCTAAACTGACAATCTGATCGTAGTCGTAATCAGGATTGGGATTGGGCTCGTCTTCCAACTGCCATTCTACACTGACCAGCAAGTCATTTAGACTATCAGCTAAGTGTTTGGGGATTTGATCGGCTCCGAATAAGCCAGTAGCAACTTGCAGGTGAGCATCTCGGATGGCTTGTAGCTTCTGGGTAGCAGCAGTAATATTCTGATTAAGATAATCGGTAACGACTTCCTCCAGAGCATTGGTCATCTTACCCATAGCAGAAACGACGACCACCAGAGGCAGATCCGGGAATTGCTGTAAGATGTGGTGGACGTTACGTATGGCAGCGGCATCCTTGATGGAGGCGCCACCAAATTTGAAGACTTCGAGACGATCGAGCATGGGGATAAAATTAGCGCGCAAAGATAGGGGCTGGGGAGAGAAAAAAGTGGACCAACGGACTGGTCAAAATTGAGGCTTACTTCCATATCCCCAGCAGACCTACCTATTTTCAAAGTAACCCAACGCCCATGACTTACGTCTCAATCAACACCACCATTCACGAAAAGCAATAAAGTGGGAAGACATTATCGTAATTTTTCATCCCTTCCTCTGTTCCATCTCCAATTACGAAAAAGGATCAGGGCGGCATACCAGTATGCCTAATCGCAGTCCGACGACTGCACGACTTTATTCATTTTTACAAATTTTAGATAAATATAAAATAAAACACAAAATGTTTTTAACCAAATTCACACCTCCTCGCTTTACCTTTGCCTTTATGAAGCGATCTCTCCCTATTTTACTAGCCTTATTCCCCTTGTTCATCGGGGCTCAGGACATTACGGGCGACTGGTACGGCGTACTCAACGCAATGGGTACCGAATTACCCATGGTGCTGCATATCAACCAGCACGAAGATGGTAGCCTCAACGGCACTATGGACAGTCCAGATCAAAACGTTTACGGCCTGGAGATTGATGAATTAAGCCTTGACGGACAAAGCTTCCGCTTCAAGATGATCGACCTACAAGCAGAATACCAGGCTACTCTGAGTACGCTCGGTCTGCGCGGTGATTTCACCCAGGCAGGCTATGATTTTCCCATGAGCTTTACCCAGACACCTATCACCCGCTCCGGACTAAAGGCTCGACCGCAGGATCCCCAAAGCTTCCCTTACCAACGAGAAACGGTGAGCTTCCCCGGTGGTGGTGAAGACGTTAGCCTCGCTGGCGAATTTACTTGGCCAAGTCAGGGAACCCCCAAAGCTGCCTTGATTTTAGTTTCTGGCTCCGGTGGGCAGGATCGCAACTCAGAGCTGGGTCAGGGTATCAACCACCGTCCTTTTCTGGTACTTAGTGATTTTCTTACCCGAGCCGGCTACGCTGTTCTTCGCTACGATGATCGCGGAATCGCTCAGTCTACCGGAGACCATAATCTGGCTACCTCTGCTGATTTTGCCCTCGATGCTAGCGCTGCAGCTCATTACCTGCGTACCCGCCCCGAATTGGTTGATGTAAAAATCGGCCTGGCGGGACATTCCGAAGGGGGGCTTATTGGCCCGATGGTAGTCGCAGAGAATCAAGCAGCCTTAGATTTCTTGGTTTTATTAGCAGCTCCCGGCTTGGCTGGTGATTCCATTATCCTCGAACAATCGCGGCGCATCCAGCAATTAATGGGTGCCCCTCCTGTCTTGGTCGAACGGAATCTATCCCCCTTACGCAAGGCTTACCACTATATTCGTAATCACTCAGAGCAGAATACCGAGGAGCTAGATGCCGGACTGCTGGAAATATTCATGGCATCGATTGATGACCTACCCCTTCCTCTACAAAACAGTATTGATGACCGAGAAGCGTTCGCCAGCCAACAGATGGGCAATTTAAGTAACCCTTGGCTGCGCTACTTCCTGAGCACTGATCCCGCTGAGTTTCTCCAACAAGTGACCATCCCTGTACTTGCACTAAACGGTGAATTGGACCAACAGGTGGTGGCCGAGGATAACCTTACGGCTATCGCTGCAGCCGTTGGGAGTAACGGCAATACTGATATCACTATCGTGAATTTGCCCGGCCTTAATCATCTTTTTCAGAAAGCCAGTACTGGCGCCCCAGCAGAGTATGGTACCATTGAAGAGACCTTCAGCCCTACCGCCATGCGCATTATTACTGCTTGGCTGGACCAATTAGTTAACCGATAACAGCAAGCTGGAATGGGCTATAGGATGCCCTTGATTTCGTTGATATCTTCAACGATAGCGTCATCGATAATTTTCATGGCAGCATCAAAACCCTTTTGGGTCTCAATACCCTTTTTCTTGGCCTGTTCTATTTGAGCATCAGCCGCAGCGATTTTATCCTGCGCTTGTTTGATTTGAGCCTTCAGCTGGTCAATCTTAGTCTGCCAGTCCGCTATTTTTTTCTTTAGGCTGCCGGTTTCCTTGCGTTTGCCTTCTACGTTTTGGGCAAAATGCTTCTGCATACTTGCCTCAAACTGTCCCTTCTCGTCCTGAAGGACCTGCCGATAGTACTCGGCTGATTTCACCAGCTTCTCCATGGTCAGTCCCATGGTCGTTCCCATAGCATAGGCCGATTTTATGGCCGTTTCGCCTTCTATACCTTGCTTATGCAAAGCGGCGAGGGATTGCTTGAATTCCAAGTAATCGAACCCGTCTAGGTTCTTCTTTTCCAGGGCTTTTAAGAGGACGCTGGCAAAGCGCTCGTCAATGTTTTCTTCTTGAAAAATATTATCCATTGAAATATTAGGCTTCATAATGAGTGGGCAAGATAGGGTTTTGCACCATAGTCTATTGAACCCTTTGGCCCAATGTGCAATTCTTATAGACTAATGAACCTATGCAAAAAACGAAAGCAATACTTTCAATAACTTGCGCCTTTACTTTGCCCACCCGCCAAATTCAACCAAACACCCCTACATGGACAAATACCTAATCACCATTGGTGAATCAGAGTACGAGGTCACAGCCGAACAATTAGCTGGTCTAGATCTCATCCAGACTGCCGATCGCGAATACCATCTGCTACAAGAAGGTAAAGCCTACCACTGTGAGTTACTGGACTTTAACCCACGCGAAAAGACCCTCAGCTTACGCCTCAATGGCCGCCCTTACGAGCTGCAGGTAGGAGATCGCTACGATCAGATGGTAAAGCAACTCGGCCTACAAATAGCCGCCTCCCAGGTTAGTAGTGATGTATTTGCTCCCATGCCGGGCTTAATCCTCGACATTATGGTAAGCGCTGGTCAGGAAATTGAAGCGGGTACTCCCCTACTTATTCTGGAAGCCATGAAAATGGAAAATGTGCTAAAAGCCGATGGTGCCGGAACCATAAAGTCAGTGGTGGTGCAGCAAGGAGAAGCAGTTGATAAAAGGCAGCTCTTAATCGAAATGGAATAATCACCGCCGCCACCGGCGGCGATTATAAATCAATCATGCAAAAAATATTGATCGCCAATCGCGGCGAAATCGCGCAACGAGTAATGCGCACCGCACAAAAAATGGGCATCAAAACGGTAGCTGTTTATTCGGAAATTGACCGAAACGCTCCCCACGTTCGCCTAGCCGACGAAGCCATTTTAGTTGGGCCTGCTCCATCTAATGAATCTTATCTCGTAATGGATAATATCATCAAAGCTGCCCAAACTACCGGAGCAGACGCTATCCATCCGGGCTACGGATTTCTAAGCGAAAATGCAGAGTTTGCTCAGCGGGTCACCGATGCCGGACTCACCTTTATCGGTCCACGCCCACACGCCATCGAAGTCATGGGCAATAAATTGGCCGCAAAGGAAGCCGTTGCCGATTACGATATCCCAATGGTTCCGGGTATTGAAGAAGCCATCACCGATATTGATCTGGCCCTAAAAATCGGCGATGAGGTGGGCTACCCCATCCTGGTCAAAGCCGCAGCCGGAGGCGGTGGAAAAGGGATGCGTATTGTCCACCGTCGGGAAGAACTAGCCGAGCAAATGGAACGAGCCATCAGTGAAGCTACCTCCGCCTTCGGAGACGGTTCCGTTTTTATTGAAAAATACGTCACTTCCCCCCGACACATCGAAATCCAGGTACTGGCGGATACCCACGGCCACATTCTTCATCTCTTTGAACGGGAATGTAGCGTACAGCGTCGTCACCAAAAAGTTGTAGAAGAAGCTCCTTCCGCTGTCCTCACGCCTGAGCTGCGTGCCCGCATGGGGGAAGCCGCCGTCAAAGTAGCCGAGGCCTGTGATTACGTCGGTGCAGGTACCGTCGAATTCCTGTTGGATGCCGACCACAATTTCTACTTTCTCGAAATGAATACTCGGCTGCAGGTAGAGCATCCAGTAACCGAAATAATCACCGGGATTGATCTGGTAGAGCAGCAAATCCGCGTTGCTCGCGGAGAAGTACTCGCCTTCCAACAAGAAGATCTCTACATCCAGGGGCATGCCTTGGAACTACGCGTCTACGCGGAAGACCCTCTGAATAACTTTCTACCCAGTATCGGCCAGTTATCCAAATATGTACTTCCGCAGGGTCGGGGCGTCCGGGTAGATGACGGCTATGAAGCAGGAATGGAAATTCCGATCTACTATGACCCAATGATTGCTAAGCTGATCACCTACGGTGATAGCCGCGAAGAAGCCATACAGCGGATGATTCAGGCCATCAATGATTACGAAATTGAAGGTATCGAAACAACCCTTCCCTTCGGTCATTTCGTCTGTGAACATGAAGCCTTTACTAGCGGAAACTTTGACACCCACTTTGTCAAAAATCACTATTCTCCCGATGCGATCGCCAAAAAGCAACAAGCGGAAGAAGCCATCGCGGCCTTGATTGCTGCCGCGATTTATCAAGACAAATCCCAAGAATTGCGTATCCCTCACTCACCAGCAAGCGACTGGTCTACTAACCGCAGTTAATCCTTTGCCCCACCAAAAAAATCTACCATGTCTAACCGACAGGATCTCGACAATAAATTAGCAGCAGCCCGTCTGGGTGGCGGGCAAGCCCGTATTGACAAGCAACATCAAAAAGGAAAGCTCACCGCTCGTGAACGGGTACACCTATTACTGGACCCCGGT
This sequence comes from Bacteroidota bacterium, assembly GCA_039030655.1. Lineage (GTDB taxonomy): Bacteria > Bacteroidota > Bacteroidia > Chitinophagales > Saprospiraceae > Neolewinella. The sequence continues at coordinate 19,377 of JBCCDS010000040.1, forward strand.
AGCTTCGAAGAAATTGGCGCCCTAGTCACTCACCGTACCACTGATTTCGGCATGGCCGACCAGGTTTTTTATGGCGATGGCGTCATAACTGGATATGGTACCGTTGCTGGCCGACTTGTTTACGTCTTTGCCCAGGACTTCACCGTTTTTGGCGGCTCCCTCTCTGAAACCCAGGCCGAGAAGATTTGCAAAATCATGGATATGGCCATGAAGACTGGTGCTCCACTGATTGGCCTCAACGATAGTGGAGGTGCACGGATACAGGAAGGCGTACGCTCCCTGGGTGGCTACGCCGATATTTTCTATCGTAACGTGATGGCATCTGGAGTTATTCCGCAGCTTTCTGCCATCATGGGGCCCTGTGCCGGGGGGGCGGTGTACAGTCCGGCTATGACGGATTTCACCATTATGGTAGAGCAAACCAGTTACATGTTCGTTACCGGCCCCAACGTGGTCAAAACCGTTACTAATGAAGAAGTAACTTCCGAAGAACTGGGTGGAGCCAGCACCCACTCTACTAAATCTGGAGTAACCCACTTGACTGCCTTGAATGACCTGGATTGCCTCAACCAACTCAAACGCCTATTGAGTTACCTTCCCCAAAACTGTGAAGAAAAGCCTGCTTCCCTACCCTACCAACTGGAGACCGAGCTACGGGAAGAATTAGAAGGAATCGTACCAGAAAATGCCAATCAACCCTACGACATGCGCGAGGTCATTAATGGCCTCATTGACCAGGATAGCTTTTTTGAGATTCATGAAAATTACGCCGACAACATTGTAGTGGGCTTTGCCCGCATCGCCGGTCGCAGTATCGGCATCGTAGCCAATCAACCGATGAGTCTCGCTGGCGTGCTGGATGTCGATAGCTCAAAAAAAGCAGCTCGCTTTACCCGCTTCTGCGATTGCTTCAATATCCCACTATTAGTGCTGGTGGACGTTCCTGGTTTCCTTCCCGGAACCGACCAGGAATGGAATGCCATTATCACCAATGGCGCTAAGCTGCTTTACGCCCTAAGTGAAGCTACCGTTCCCCGAGTTACACTCATCACCCGTAAAGCCTACGGTGGTGCCTACGACGTGATGAACTCCAAGCACATTGGCGCAGATCTCAATTTTGCCTGGCCTACCGCAGAAATTGCTGTGATGGGTGCTAAAGGAGCCAGTGAGATTATTTTCCGTCGGGAGATCGCTGCGGCTGCTGACCCCGCTGCCAAATTGCAGGAAAAAGAAGCAGAATACGCCGAAAAATTTGCCAACCCCTACCGTGCAGCTCAGCGTGGCTTTATCGATGAGGTAATTTACCCCAAGGATAGCCGCCGCAAGCTCATTAAAGCATTCGCCATGCTGGAAAGCAAAGTTGCCAAACTACCGAAGAAGAAGCACGGCAACATACCGCTCTGATTTATTCGTCGCTGTGCTTACAATTTTGCCTTTTGTCATCTAATTTGCTGCTAATAAGCTACCTTAGTGGGTAGCTTTCTACTTTCCCTTTGCCATAACAACCCTGCTTTCTCATGACCTTTAAGCACTTACTGAGTTGCTTATTAATGCTGCTCCTATTTGGTTGCCCCGGTAACGACGACGATATCCCGATGCCGCCCCCTCCCCCTCCCCCACCAACCGATGTAAGTTTTAACTTGGCAGAAGTCCCCTACGATAATCTCAGTGATTATCGCTTCTTTACCGGCGCACTGGCCGAGATGACGCCCAATGAAGGTTTACTCGAATACGAGCCCATCTCCACCCTCTTCTCCGATTATGCACACAAAGCCCGCTATATCTGGATGCCAGAAGGCAGCCAGGCGACTTACAATGGGGATGGCAGTGTCCTGGAATTTCCGGAGGGCAGTGTAATCATCAAAACCTTCTTCTACGATAATGTACAGCCGGATAACAATCGGCAGATTATCGAAACCCGCCTACTTTACGTTAAAAACGGCGAATGGAAATTTGCCGACTACCTCTGGAATGATGAGCAAACTGAGGCCACCTTCGACCTCGATGGCGCCTACCGCGACGTTCGCTTCATCGACGATGCCGGAGTGGATCGCACCATTGAATATCGCATCCCCTCTGAGGTCGAATGCTTAACCTGCCATAAACTTAACAGCACGGCCATCCCTATCGGTCCCAAGCCGCAAAACCTCAATGATATGTTGAGTTATCGGGACGGAACCCAAATGAACCAGTTAGTCAAGTGGCAAAGCGTGGGTTATCTTGACCCTAGTTTGGATCCTACAACTATCTCCACCACAGTTGATTGGGAAGATACTAGCCAGGATATCGGTCTGCGCGTCCGTTCCTACCTTGATATGAATTGTTCTTCTTGTCACCGCGATGGTGGCCACTGCGACTACCGTTCTATGCGTTTCGCTTTTTCAGAATCCACTACCCCGGAAAGCTTGGGTATTTGTGTGGAGGCAGATGAACCCATCAGCTCCGCAACCTCCACCATCATCCGACCTGGTAATACTGCTAAGTCCGTGCTACACTTCCGCATGTCGACCAACGAAGCCATGAGCAGAATGCCACTCCTGGGTCGAACTATCGTCCATGATGAAGCGGTATTGATGATCGAAGAGTGGATTACTTCCCTCACTAATTGCAACTAGCTCTCCTTAAGCACATTATACACACATCCATGCTACGTAAACCTTTACTTTTTGCCCTCCTAATTACTTTGTTGCCTGCAATCGCTAAGACTCAAGACAGCTGCGAAAATGCTACTCCCGTAACTCTCGGCACCTATAGCGTTGATTCCATCGTTGGAACCGCTATCACTGACGATTGTGGCATCGTCAACCCAGGCAATGCAGCCAACTGGTACCGCTTCAGTTCTACTACCGAAATCCAGCTACGAGTTCAAAGTAGTAACCTAAATGGAGGCGATACTCGCCTTTCGGTATTTACTGGTCCCAACTGTGATAGCCTTAGCTGCCTTGCTGCCAATGACGACGTAGATAATGGGCTTGAGTCCAGGGTCCAGTTTACTGCGATGGCTGATCAGGTCTACTACATCATCTGGGACGACCGCTGGGATAATAATCCATTTGATTTCACCATCACTCAGACCATCATTCCTGAGACAGAAGTCAACTTCCAGACTTTAAATACGGATAACTTAGGTACAACCATTGCTGTAGTAGATATGGATGGAGACTACGTTGACGATATCGTAGGTATCGGCCAGGAAGAAGTGCACGTGAACCGACAAAACCCAGACGGCAGCTTCACCGCTTACGTCATGCCAGCTGATTCTGAACTGGTAAACAATCCCGACTGGAGTCTGGCAGCCGGCGATTACGACCGCAATGGTTACAACGACCTAGTGATAGGGGGCGGTAGCGCCGTTTCTTTCCTGCGTGTTAATGATGACGGTACCGCAGTTACCGAAATAGCCTACGAACCATTCGTCTTTTCCCAACGCAGCAACTTCATTGATATCAACAATGACGGCCATCTTGACGCTTTCGTCTGTCATGATGTAGCGCCGAATGTATTTTTCCTCAATGACGGGGCGAATAATCTGGATTACTTCCAAGGTTCCCTCGGAGACATCGAAAACGGTGGCAACTACGGCTCCATCTGGATCGATTTCGATAATGATCGCGATCTCGATATGTTTATTGCCAAATGCCGCGGTGGTAGCAGTACGATCAATATCAATGAGCTGCACCAAAATAACGGAGATGGTACTTTTACCGAAGTAGCTGCCCAATACAACCTGGCAGACCCTGTACAGACTTGGTCCGCTGCCTGGGGAGATTACGATAACGACGGCGATCTGGATGTCTTTGTCGGCGCCAGTTCCTTCTCTGATGGTCGCCATAAGCTGATGCGCAACGACGGTGACACCTTCACCGATATTACCGCAGGTTCAGGGCTCGAAGAACTGGATGAAACCAATATCGAAACGATCACCCACGACTTTGACAATGACGGCTACCTCGACCTGTTGAATGGCGGAAGAATTCTGATGCTCAACAACGGCGATTTCACTTTCCGTGGCTCCAGCATTACGCCTAGTCATGGCCCAATGGGAGATTTGAATAGTGATGGCTTCATTGATGTTGTCACGGGGAATACCGTACATCTCAACGAGCCAAATGGTAATAATCACCTCACAGTACGCCTCCAAGGAACCGCTAGTAATATCAACGGCATTGGCGCACGGATTGAAGTCCAATCTTCCCTGGGTACACAAATTCGAGAGATTGCATCAGGTACTGGTTTCCGCTATATGAGTAGTCTCAACGCTTACTTCGGCCTGGGCCAGGATACAGAAATTGACAAAGTAGTCGTCTACTGGCCTTCGGGCATTATCGACGAGATACTGGCACCGGATATCAACACGCCCCTGACGGTCATCGAAGGTAACTCCCCTTCTATCACGCGCAATTTACCCATCGAGTCACTCTCCTTCTTCCCGAATCCAGCGCTTGAACAAGTTACTTTAAAAGGAGAATGGCCACTGGGCACCCAGGTAGAACTCTACAACCTTAGTGGCCAGCTATTGTCGCAGCGCAGCTTAAATGACCATCAAATTCCCGTCCATGATCTACCAGCTGGTACTTACCTACTGTTACTGGAAAACGACGACCGGATACATCTCGGGAAGCTGATCAAAGAGTAGCGCCAGCCCTAACTTTCTCCACACTCTCCTTCAACACCCCAGCTGATGAAAAACAACTACCTGCTTTTACTAGCATTGCTTTGCTGCTATACGACCAATCTTCAAGCACAGGCAGATTGTAGCAGCGCTCTATTTATTGATGTCGGTACTTATACGGTTGATTCCATCTACGGTACTGCCTTAGGTCCTGACTGCACCTCCTTCGAGAATGGTGACCGTGCCAACTGGTATCTCTACGCGACTAATGCAGCATTAGACATCACCATTACCTCCCAATTACCGGCTTCTGAAGGAGTAGACACCCGCCTCAGCGTGCTGGCTGGTAATTGCAATGGTTTGATCTGTGTAGGTGGCAGTGATGATTTCGATGGTAACGGCAATTCTACCTTTAGCTTCACCACCCTACCCGGAGTAATCTACTTCATCGTTTGGGACAACCGCTGGACCAACGATGGTTTTGACTTTGAGTTAACCGCCGAAGAACCAGAGCCTGGCTTGGTGCAATTCAATAGCGTTTCTCTGGGTCACGGCGGTTCCGCCCTCGGAGCTGTAGATATGGACGGAGACCACCTGGACGACGTGGTAGTAGTCAATAGCAATGGCGTCCGTGTCAATTACCAACAAGCTGACGGTAGCTACAATTTAGTAGATATCCAATCGGAGCCCTTGACTAATTTCCCAGACTGGAGTCTGGCAGCCGCCGACTACGATGCTAATGGCTACACCGATCTAGTATTCGGAGATGGTTCCGCAGTATCCTTTATGCAGGCCAGTGAAGACGGTACCCAAATGACGGAAATCGCCTTTTCGGAATACGTATTTTCCCAGCGTTCCAACTTCATCGACATCAATAATGACGGCAACCTCGACGCTTTCGTTTGCCATGACGTGGACCCCAATGTGTTTTTCATCAACGATGGTGACAACAACTTCAGCTTTAATCAAGGCTCCTTAGGAGATACGCCCGGCGGCGGCAACTACGGCTCCATCTGGATGGATTTCGACAATGATGGTGATCAGGATTTGTTCATCGCTAAGTGCCGCGGTGGTAGCAGTAACCCAGCCAACATCAATCAGTTACACCGCAATAATGGTGATGGTACCTACACGGAAGTAGCGGAGCAGTTCAACCTGGCCGACGACGTACAAACCTGGTCTTCTGCCTGGGGAGATTACGACAATGATGGCGATCTTGACGTCTTTGTGGGTGCAAGTTCCTTCTCTAATGGCGGTCATAAAATGATGCGTAATGATGGCGACACCTTCACCGATGTTACGATGGGTACTGGTTTAGAAAACCTAACCGCCACCAATAATGAAACCATCACGCACGACTTTAATAACGATGGTTTTCTCGACGTACTCAACGGCGGCCGCGCGCTAATGATCAACAATGGTAACTGGACCTTTGAGCGGGTAAACATCCCAGCTTTTCATGGCCCTGTTGGCGACATGAATGACGATGGCTTTCTGGATATCATTAACGCCAGTACCGTTTACTTCAATCAGCCCAATGGCAATAATTACTTGACCGTAGCAACGGTAGGCACCGTTAGTAACATCAACGGTATCGGTGCCCGTGTGGAAGTCTACAGTGCGCTCGGCAAGCAGATTCGCGATGTGCAGAGTGGAACGGGATTCCGCTACATGAGCAGTCTGAACGCCCATTTTGGGCTAGGACAGGACATGGAAATCGAAAAGGTAATCATTCGCTGGCCATCAGGAATCATCGACGAAGTACTAGTACCTGAGATCAACAACACTTTAGTTGTCGTCGAAGGCAGCAATCCTTCCTCTAGCCGTAATCAGCCGATCGAACAGCTAAGCTTCTTTCCTAATCCAGCGCAAGAAGCCATTAATGTACCTGGCGACTGGAGCGTAGATGCCATAGCCAAAGTCTTTGACCTAAGCGGCAGATTGTTAATCCATCAAACTTTTCAGCATAACCGTTTGGTGATCGATCAGTTAGTGCCAGGCAGCTATTTGTTCATTCTGGAAGATCGAGGGAAGCTAAAACTTGGACGCTTGATTAAACAGTAGTAATTTATGTACTCCCGCAGGTCCCAGCGAAGCCGAGCTCCCCGACCCTCGGGATCGAAACCTCTCGTAGACGCTTCGACCTGCGGAAGTACAATACTTCAACTGAAAGATCAAGCCCACTAGCATGCTAGTTAAGACCCTGTTCAGCTTTATTCTTCTCCTGTTGAGCAGTTGGCTAGCAGCTCAAGCACCAGATTTCAGTCAACTACCCGCCGGTAGCTGTGTTAGTGGCCTGCTTGATCAAGCTGCGCAGCGTGGCTATAGCAACAATGACCCGGACCGACTCTGGCCAGGAGGGATCATTCCCTACTACTTTGCCAATGCCGCTCTGACGAATGCCGATAAGGAACGCCTGGTTCGGATCATGGGTGAATTATCCGCCAACACCAACCTTTGCTTCTTTCCCCAGACTGACGAATCAGAAGCATTAGACATTGAACGGCGCGTTCAAAATTTCAGTTTCAGCCAAAATATCGGTTACGTCTATGGCGATAATTTAATCGTATTCGGTGGTCCGCCCAACGATTGGCTGGCCTATCACGAAATTGGCCATTCGCTGGGCTTCTGGCATGAGCATCAACGCCCTGACCGGGATAGCTTTGTGGAAGTGCGCCTGCCCAATATCGACCCTGACTTCCTTCAAGCCTTCAACATTATTCCAGCCAACGATTTCAGCCTACTGAACGACTATGATTACGAGTCGGTGATGCACTATTTCCCCACGACCTTTAGCAGAAATGGGCAGCCAACGCTGGCCAGCATCACCGATCAGTTTATTGCGCCACGTTTCGCACCTACTAGTAGCGATCTGGCCATGATTAATCAATTGTACCCCAATCCGCTAGACTGTGATTCGTTAATCGAAGCCAAAATCCTGACGGGTACCGTTGAAATTGAACATCCGACGGATAACTACTGTCTATTTGAAGCCATCGATTTTCGGTTTGAGCCCCTTACCGGTACACTGGAAGGCTGGGAGCTGGAATGGTTGGTGGATACCGACTTCCTCTACGAAACTAACGGGCTCAGCACCAGTATTCGTTTTGATCGGCCCGGGCGTCGACTACTGCGACTGCGCATCTCTAAAGGCAATTATGAGGAGACTATTTCTATCAACCTCAATATTGAGGATGTCCAACCAGCCCTTAGCCTCTTGCAAAACCCGCCTCAGGATAATGTACTACGCTTTCGAATTAACAGTAATGTGTCCGAGGCCGACTTATTCATCTTCGATAGTCAGGGGCGACGTTTGTATCAACAGCGGTTGCTGGATTTAGGCTGCGAAACTGAAGGCTCGCTAGAACTTCCTCCCCTACCCAGAGGTATTTACACCGTTAGTGTCTGGATGGGGAGAACTGCTTTCAGTCAACAACTACTTATTCTCTAGTTGCGTCCTACCTTTGCGGCTATGCGTTACTATCTAATTGCCGGCGAAGCTTCGGGCGACCTACACGGGGCTTATCTGATGCAAGCCATCAAGGCTCAGGATCCCAAGGCAGAATTTCGCTTTTGGGGGGGAGATCATATGGCTGAACTGGGTGGTGAACCTGTCAAGCACTACCGTGACTTGGCTTTCATGGGCTTTGTGGAGGTAGTCATGAATCTGCGCACCATCCTGGGCAACATCAAACTGGCCAAGGAAGATATCATAGCTTTCGCCCCGGATCGCTTGATCCTTATCGATTACCCCGGCTTCAATTTGCGCATTGCCAAGTGGGCACGGCCAGCCGGACTCGACATCAGCTACTACATTAGTCCTCAAATTTGGGCTTGGCACAAGAGTCGGGTACACCAGATCAAGAAGAATGTGGACCGGATGCTGGTCATTCTACCTTTTGAAGAAGACTTTTACCAGCGATACGATTACCAGGCGCATTTTGTCGGACACCCGCTTTTAGATGTCATTGCCGATTACGGCGATTCAGCCAGTAACTCCACCAAAGATCAAATCGCCTTATTACCGGGCAGTCGTCGGCAGGAGATCAAAACCATGCTACCCATCATGTTAGCTGCCGCCCGCGAAAAACCAGCCTACGAGTATGTCCTGGCTCAAGCCCCTGCTCAAGAAGATAGCTTCTACGATCAGCTTCTGGCCAGCACTGAGTTGCCTCTCCGCTTCCGCAGGGTAACAGGGCAGACCTATGCTCTTTTAGCCAGTTCCCGTGCAGCTATGGTAACCAGCGGTACGGCTACCCTGGAAGCGGGTCTGTTTGAGGTGCCTTTGGTTGTTTGTTATAAAGGCAACTGGCTCAGCTACCAAATTGCCAAGCGCCTGATTGATATTAAGTACATCTCCCTGGTCAATTTGATTCTGGACGAGCCGCTGCTCACCGAGTTAATTCAAGGAGAATTGAAGGCCGAGCGACTAGCCACAGAGTTGCGGCAGATTCTCGACGGTCCCGGACGCGAACGTCAACTGGCGGGTCTGAAACGACTAAAGACAGCACTCGGCGAGCAAGGTGCTCCACAGCGTGCCGCTCAATTAATTATTGCCGATCAGATGGAGCCGAAGACGACCAGTAAGGCGTGAACAATTGCGGGGATGAACCAGAGAAAAGACCCCAGAATGATGGTAAGCACAATTGCACCCAGCACCAGGAGGAGGTTGAGATAGAGATTGCCCGTGACGACTTGACCCTCAGCCAGATAAACCGCTAGTGGCGGTAGCAACAAAGCAATGATGGCGTAGAGTACGGTTTCGCCATCTACTTCTCCCCGGCGAAAATCGCGGAGCGTTTGACGAAGTTCTCGGCGACGCTCCCTTCGCTGTGCGCGGCGCTCAGAACGACTGAGAGAAGCCCGCTCCATTTGTCGGTGTTCTCGGATCTGCTGGCGCAATTCCTGAGCAGTGAGTGGCACCTCTGGCTGTGGGCTGAGCGCTGCTGAAAGGGGAAGTGTTAGCAATAGGCTACAGCTGAGCAGAAGAATAAGCTTTAGGGGCATACGGGAATTTTGGTCCTTAACGCTAAAAATACCAGGCCTATTTCCCGGGGCGATACTTTCCAACAAAATTCTCCGGACGAATAGCGCGCAACTCTTCTTTAATAGCCTCGCGGACTGCTAGGGTGTCGATAAATTCAGCCATAGCTTCAGCATCAATATTGGTTCTGCCACGGGTCAGGGCTTTGAGGGCTTCGTAGGGCTGCGGGTAGCCCTCTCGCCGCAGAATCGTCTGAATAGCCTCGGAAGTAACCATCCAATTGGCTTCCAGGTCAGCTGCTAGTTTAGCATCGTTCAGCAACAGTTTACTCAAGCCTTTTTCAATGGCCTTCGTGGCAATAAGCGTATGGGCCAGTGGGCTGCCAATGTTACGCAATACCGTGGAATCGGTCAGGTCTCTTTGCAAACGACTTACCGGTAGTTTCTGAGCCAAGTGAGCCAACAGCGCGTTTGAAAGGCCAAGATTTCCCTCGGCATTCTCGAAATCTATGGGATTTACCTTATGGGGCATGGCGCTGCTACCAACCTCTCCGGCAATGGTTCGCTGACGGAAATACTCCATGCTGATATAAGTCCACAGATCCCGGCAGAGATCAATCAGGATCGTATTAATGCGCTGAAGGTTATGAAAAATAGCTCCTAGGTTATCGTAGTGCTCGATCTGGGTAGTGGGATAAGAACGGCTCAAGCCCAGACTACCGACGAACTCTGCAGCAAATGCGTCCCAATCGTAGGCGGGATAGCTGACGTAATGGGCATTGAGATTCCCCGTAGCACCGCCAAATTTAGCTGGTACGGGAATGGCCTTTAATTGTCGCAACTGCTCCATCAATCGACTCACCCAAACCGCAAATTCCTTGCCGAGTAGCGTCGGGCTAGCGGCTTGTCCATGCGTACGGGCCAGCATAGGAATCTCTTCCCAGTCTTTTGCCAGTCGATCAATATGCTCCACTAAGCCAGCCAGAGCTGGTAAGACGACGGCTTCCATCCCTTCCTTTAGGCTAAGCGGTACTGCCGTGTTATTGATATCCTGACTCGTTAGGCCAAAGTGTACGAATTCTAATACCGATTCCAGACCGGCTGTCCGCAATTTTTCCTTGAGGAAGTACTCTACTGCTTTTACATCGTGATTGGTAGTACGCTCAATAGCTTTGATAGCCTCCGCATCGGCGTCGCTAAAATCCGCTACAATCTGATCCAGTTGTGCCAACTGATTAGCCGTTACCGTTTGTAATTGTGGTAGCCCTAATCGATGTAAGGCCTGTAGGTAACGGATTTCTACCAATACCCGGTAGCGAATAAGTCCGTATTCGGAAAAAAAGGCTTGTAGCTCGGTCGTTTTGGATTGATAGCGACCGTCGATCGGAGTAATGGCGCGTAGAGCAGACATAGCAATGAATTGGGGGGCAAAGGTAAACCTTTGCCCCCCAATTATCATGTAATCCAGTGAACAGCTTTACTGCTTCAGTAAAGTTTGCTGATAAGACTGGCCATCCACCCGTACTTCCAGTTGGTAGCTGCCAGGAACCAGACTGCTCAACTCCAGTTGGTGACGACCTAATCCTAGGCTGTACTCGCGCAACAGCTGTCCATTTATATTGTATAGCAGCAGCTCAACATCGCCTAGATCTGCTTCTTCAATCGTGACCTGTAGCTCCTCTGCAAAGGGATTGGGGAAGACCTCGATGGCCAGACCGCTCTCGGATAACTCCTCTGTGCTTACCGACATCGGGATCAACAAGCCGTCGATAACGTGTACTATGCCGTTGCGGGCGATAATATCCGCCGCAATGACCGTTGCTCCGTTAACTTCAACCGTAGTACCATCGGTAACGAAAGTCAGCTCAGAGCCTTCCAGCGTAGTTGCCATTTCCAGGTTATCTTCAGTGATCTGACGGCTGAAGATCAGTTCGGGAACGACGTGATACTGTAGCAGTGGAGTTAACAAGCCAGGTACATTAGCCACGATCGCTGCCAAAACCATCGGATCGACGAGAGCAAAGGCATCATCCGTGGGTGCAAAGACCGTAAAGGGACCGTCTCCCTGCAAAGCAGTGACTAGGTCCGCCAGAATCAGTGCACCTTCTAGCTCGGTATGAATCTCGCTTTCGATAACCACATCGGCCACCGTAGCGAAACCAATTTCGTAAGCACCGGCATCGGGCATTTGATCTCGATCTGTACCCAGCAGATCTTCCGCGGGGGTATCGTTGGTCACCACTCCAGCATCTACCAGAGCGGAGCCCGGACGTGGGCGCAAATCAAAGCCATCGATTTCATCCGTCACAAAGAGTTCCAGAGGGTCCAAATTTTCGTCAACTACATCATCACCGCCAGCCACATCGGTCATTTGATTGAAGAAGTTGCCCCCGTTGGAAACAAAGGTAGGCTCGCCATCTTCAATGGAGATATTACCCAGGCCATTAGAGGATAGGAAAATGTTATTGGTCAAATTCACGGTCAGCTCTTCAACATCCATATCCAGTGGATCTAGAAAAGCAGCGACGTCATCTCCCAGCGTAGCTGCGACATTCTCGTAGAAGGTATTATTGATCAGATTGACCTCCGTCACTACCGCACTATCTCCATTGGCAATAATGGCACCACCAGCACCGTCGGATACCACCACATTGCTGATGAATACATTATTGACCAAATCGCCGGAAACGCCGCCTAACATATCAATGGCTCCGCCCTGTACAGTTACTTGATTGGTATTAAAGATAGAGTTACTGATATCCAGTCTTCCAGGAATCAAGCCGGGCACTTCTGGATCTGGAATACCCTGGAAATACCAGATCGCACCACCGTCTTCGGCGCTGTTGAAAGAGAATTCACAATTGTCGATGGTGGTATGTACACTGGGGCGTAAAAACATTACTCCACCGTTATCTATAGCAGCATTGGCGATAAATTGACTATTGGTAATGTTGAAGTCCGTATTGCCATAGGTAGCTTGTACCACGATCGCGCCGGCATCGTCGCTGGTGCGATTGTTGAAGAAGAAACAACTATCAATATTGACAACCTGGTTGACTCCCGTTGTATCGAAATCGCCCAGTAGACAAATAGCACCGGCATCGCCCGAAATGCCCGGGTCTCCATTTTCAGAAAAGCTGGAGTTAAGGAACTCGTAGTTATTACTTCCCTGCCCGTAAATGGCAGAGCCCAGATCATTAGCTACGTTTTCATTAAAGGTGCAATTATCCACCACCAGATCGCGGAATAAGGTGGCGTGATAATAACCTGCGCCACGACCATCTGCATTGATATTGCCGGAGATATCCGTATTGGAGATGTAGGCGTGGGTACCAATGTTGTAGATACCTGCTGCCCGACCACTCGCATTATTATTGCGGATAATGCAGCTGTCGATCGTAATGCGGTTGTCGGGGCTATCGCTGCCATCATTGTCGTGGAAGACGTAGATACCACATGCGCGCTCGCAGGTATTGTCTTCCATCAAGCAGTTCTTGACCGTTACGTTGGTGAAGCGGACGAAACCAACGCCACCCGCTCTTTGACTGACTGTATTATTGGTAAATACACAGTTGTCTACGACTACATTATCGCCGTTCTGCCCGTAGATAGGGCCGCGATTGGCCACATTATCCGTGAAGGTAGAATTGCCAATGTTGATATTGGCCGTATTGCGGAGATAGATCACCGCGTTGCCGAAACTGAAATTATTGACACCAGTGATGTTGTTCATCGTCGACCCAGCAGCTTCCAGATAAAAGATGGCGATACCCGCGCCAAAATCAGCTACACACTCGGTAAAAGTCAGGTTGTCGGCCGTAAGGGGCACGTAGCTGAAGATGCCCGCGCCACTATAGAAGTCAATAAAGTCATCTTCAGGCGTATCGGGCAAGTAGCCTCCTTTAAAATGAAGATTGCTCACACTCACCCCACCTACGGCGAACGAATCTATGAGCATAATCTGGACATTGTCCTCGCGGTTGACGCCCAGATCATTGGGGTCATCATCGCCGTTGAAGTCGCCGGAGAGGGTGGTTGGGTTGGCGTCTAAGTCGGCTTGGTCAGCACTGGTCTCAGTACCGGCAAAACCGCCGATAATACTGATAGAAGTACCGACTACAAAGCTGGTATCTGCTGGCGGCAGGTAGGTACCGGATTTGATCCAGACTTCAGCGCCATCGGCAGCGGCTTCCAGGGCAGTATTTAAATCGGTGTAGGCATCGGTCCAACTACTTCCATCATTGGCCCCAGCGGCATCGGCCGCTACGTAAATGACCTGCGCATGTAAAGAAAAAGTAGCAAGCAGGAGGCTTGCCATAGTGTAGATAAATCGCATCTCTCTGGTTTTCGAATTGAAAAAATGGGGTTAATACCCATCTAATTTAAGCAAAAAGCTGTTAGTCGCGCTGGAGATGCCAAATTTAAGACCTGCTGATGGACAAAAAGTAAGCCCCGATGCTCTGACGAGAACCGGGGCTATTAGAGCGGATGACAAGATTCGAACCTGCGACCTCAACCTTGGCAAGGTTGCGCTCTACCAACTGAGCTACATCCGCGTCTGCTGGCTGCTCAGCCAAATGCTTTATTACTAAAGCGGCGGCAAATTTAAGACAACTCTATTCATACGCACAAGCATTATTCTCACTTTTTTTACTACCGGAAGTCTAAGTGGTTGATCGTCAATCAGTAGAGTTCAAAAAAATAATCTTTCTTTTCCTGCCAAAGTTCCCGCATAGTTTAGCCAGCTGGAAAAATTAGGCATCTTTGCCCGCAGATGGCCCCTACGCTCAAGCATCCGGTTTCATTATTTATTACGGCCCTGCTACTGGCAGGTTGGGGGTTGTGGTGGGCCAATTTTGGTAGTCGGGGTCTATTCCTTGACGAGGCCAATCTGGCCCTGGCGGTCCGAGAGCGCAGTTTCATCCAACTTTGGCAGCCACTTCCCTACGAGCAGTACGCTCCCCCACTTTATCTGGTACTGGTCAAAGCCCTGGCGGAGCTATTTAGTTACGACGAAAACTACTTGCGCCTACCCTCGCTGCTCGGTGCTTGCTTGGGTATTTATGGTCTATGGCTAGCGAGCAAGCGCTTGGAGTTGGCCAGCTGGCGTTGGCTACCCGTGGCGCTGTTTTTCGTCGCGCCAATTTGCTTGCGTTACAGCGGTGAATTCAAACCTTATATGCTCGATTTAGGCTTGACTGGGTTAGTACTGGCCTGGGCCTTGAGCCGTCCACGTCCTCGATGGTACTGGGCGCCGATAGGTGCGCTCCTCATCTGGTTATCCATGCCGATGGTCTTTAGCCTGGCCGCAGCGGGGCTCTATGTACTATGGCAACAGCCTAAAAGTCGCAAATCCTGGTCGATTATTGCCGCTGGTTGGGGCCTCAGTTTTCTGCTATTTTATTGGTTATTACTGGCGGGTGAAAGTAGTCGCTCCAATCTGCAGAGTTTCCACGCGGAATTCTTTTTCCCGCTGCGCTTCTGGACGATCGAGGCCTGGCAACAAGCGGCTCAGCTACTGCAAGCTCAGTTAAAACATGCTTTTGGTTTTGTTGTACTTGCGCAGGTCTGGGCAGCGGTCGGTATTTTTATGGCGGGTTGGCAGGCACGCAGTTCTGCGCAGCGTACCGCCCAGATTTTTCTCTTACTGGGTCCCTGGTTGCTGGCCGTCCTCGCTTCTAGTATTGGCAAGTATAGCCTGATTCCCCGCCTGATGCTATTCAGCTATCCGGGCTGGTGGCTACTGGCCTGCCTGGGTTGGTACCGACACTTTCGCCAAAGCACTACCCTATTACGATGGTTTGGACCTGCAGGAGTACTAATCCTACTACTGGGCACCAACGTATACCGACACTATCAGCACCCGCTACAAGTTGGGCAAGTGCGTGAAGCCCTACAGGTGCTGCCCGAGGATCATGCCGTATACGTCAACAAATGGGCCGTACCGGCTGTACGTTACTATCGTGAGCTGCATGAACCGCCGCTGGGGCCCGCCGTAGAATACTACCTGGATAGCCTACAGCAGGGGCCTTACCAGGCACAAAACCTTCGGCCGATCTGCCTGCTCTATTCGATGGAGACCATCGAAGAAGTACATGAACAGCGACGCAAAGATTCACTGTCTTTAAGTAGCCTGGGTTATCAGTTGAGTGCGGAAACTTTCTTCAGATCCCGTTTTTTAGTAGCGGAACCCAAGTCAATTAACAGCCGAGAACCTGATTAAAGTCAGATTTAGGTTAAAGCACTGTTAAAGGAAAAGGTAGAGGCAACGGCCAGACAAGAATAAGCTGTCTGGGTTATAAATTAGTTGAACAACTTAAATCAAATACCCTATGCCTTTTACCTTAAAGTTCCCCAATTATCTGCTCTCTCTTATACCCCTTGCGTCCCTGTTCATTTTTTCCTGCGGCCCCAGCGTTTACGAAGCCCCCGAAGCCACGAGCCGGGTCGCTGAACACGCCATCATTGCGGTACTTCCCGCAGGCGTTACCATCAAAGGCCGGCCTAAGGACGATCCCGAAATTCTGGCCCAACTAGCCGATGTCGAACGGACCAACTTCCAGTACGAAATTGTGGGTTGGATGTTCCGTCGCAAGCAGCAGGGGCGGATGTTCGTCGACATTCTGGACGTACAGACCACCAATGCTCGCCTGACCGAAGCCGGCTTCTTCGATGAAGGTAGCGAGACCTACACCCCGGCCGAATGGGCTGCCATCCTAAATGTAGATGCTGTAGTAACCAGCAATTTTCAGCTTTCTAAGCCGATGTCTGACGGTGCCAACCTGGCCGTAGGTCTACTTACTGGTTTCTGGGGCGCCTCCAACCGCACTGATGTCGGTATGAATATCATTGATGCGCAGTCTGGCAGTTTACTCTGGCACTATGATTGGTTGAGTGAAAACACGGCCTTCGGCAGCCACGAAGAACTGGTCAATCGCTTGATGCGCAACGCCAGCCGGCGGATGCCGTATATCGTAAGGCGGTAGCTAGCCCTCTCGCTGGCCGAGTCCTTGTAGTATAGCGAAGGCCTCTTCCAGCGAGTAAATTCCTTTATCCACTGAGCCCTCGGAGAAACTCGCTGCGCGTGATGTCTCCGAGGGCCAGCTTAAGCTTAGTCGCTGGGCGAACCGCTGCGCTATTCGCACAGCGGAATTCGGCCAGCGACCGAAGCGATGCTAGCGATCGAGCAACTCGCGTTCTACTTTTGCGGGTAGCGGCCCTACACAGGCTATTTTCAACTCGGCCAGCGACCGGCCACAGTGGGCGCAGTCTTGCGGGCTGCGCCCTGCTAGCCAACCACTCAAAAAGCCCGACCAGTAGGCATCACCGGCCCCGGTTGTATCCAGTACCTCTACGGGGCGCACGGGCATGGTAAAGCCTTCTTTGGCCGTCAGGATGTAGGCGCCCTGCTCCCCCAGGGTAAGACAGACCAGTTTTGCCCCCATCTTGAGGATGCGCTGGCCAGCAATGGCGGGGTCCGTCACAGCTTCTCCGAAAAGTCGCTCGTAGTCGACGTCGCTGAATTTAGCCAGGGCGCCCTGGCGCAGATATTCGCCGATGATGTACTGCGCCTCAGCCCGATCAGGCCAGATCTTGGCCGCATAATTGACATCAATACTGAGCTGAATGCCTTCGGCCGCTGCCCAGGCCGCTGCCTCGAGAATGTTTGTTCGGGCCGGTTCGCGGCTAAGCGCGAAAGCCGTAGTATGCAGAATGCGGGTACGCCTCAAAAAATCGGGTGTCAGTTGCGTAGGTACGATCTGACAATCGGCCTCACGGTAAGCTTCAAACTCCGGTGACTGGCGTGAACGACTGACCAAAATGAGCGTAGTCGGCTGCTGGGTTGTCCTCAACTGGCTCAGATCCATACCGGTGCTAGCTAATTGGTCGCGGATGAGTTGACCGGCACCGTCTCTGCCTACTGTAGCCACCAGCGCAGTGCGCCAGCTCAGTCGAGCTAGATTGCCAGCCATATTGGCGGGGCTGCCACCGACATGCGGCGTAAAGGTCTTGACCTCCCCCAGATTATTGACGTAATCGGCGCTGATCAGATCGATTAAGACTTCACCGACGGCAATCAGGTCCAAGGAGGCAGCTTTCATGAATCATGGTTTATTGATGAGCCGGAAGATAATGGCATTTAAGCAGTATTTCGAGCAACTTTTCGCCCCGCTTTGCTTTATACTTGTGCTTACAAATAGTCGATATGGAAACCAACGCACACCGACAGGCCGCCCTGCACCGCTTAGCGAACGAAAAATTTGATCTACTCGTAGTAGGCGGAGGAATTACCGGGGCTGGCGTAGCCCTCGACGCAGCGACCCGCGGACTAAAAGTGGCGCTAATCGAAAAGCGCGATTATGCCTCCGGGACCAGCTCTAAATCGACCAAGTTGATTCATGGTGGTTTGCGCTATTTGAAGAACATGGAGATCGGACTGGTGCGCGAAGTAGGCATCGAACGAGCTGTGGTGCACGAGTTAGCCCCTCACCTGGTGCGGCCCGAAAAGATGCTGTTGCCGCTGATCGAAGGCGGATCGCTGGGTAAGTTCAGTACTTCGATGGCCCTGTGGGTCTACGACTTCCTGGCTAAGGTGCACGGCGACGACAAGCGCATCATGCTTTCTAAAGACGAAACCCTGGAGAAAGAGCCCAAGCTGCGGGCCGACATTCTGAAGGGCGGCGGCTTCTACGCCGAATACCGCACCGACGATGCCCGCCTGACGATGGAAAATATCAATACGGCCCGACTGAAAGGTGCCCTGCCGCTGAATTATATCGAGGCGCTGGATTTCAACTACGACAGCGACCGCAAAATTGAATCCGTTAACTGCAAGGATCGTTTCACTGGCGACAATTTCGTGATCCGTACCCAGCACGTCATCAACGCTGCCGGCCCCTGGGTGGACGAACTGCGCAAAGACGACGGCAGCATGACCAGTAAGCGCCTCTTCTGGTCGAAGGGTGTACACATCGTAGTAGCCCGCGAGCGCTTCCCGCTGGATAATGCCGTCTACTTCGACGTGGCCGACGGTCGGATGATCTTTGCCATTCCGCGCCTGCGCTCTACCTACATCGGCACCACCGATACGGAGTACAAGGGCGACCCCAACGACATCCCGACTTACCAGGAAGATGTGCAGTATCTGCTGGATGCGACCAACGCGCTCTTCCCTGAGGTTAATCTAAGTAGGGAAGATGTGGAGAGCAACTGGGCGGGTATTCGCCCCTTGATCTTCGAGGAAGGGAAGTCGGCCTCGGAGATGTCGCGCAAGGACGAGATTTTCGAGTCGGAAAGTGGCCTGCTGAGCATCGCCGGTGGTAAGCTGACCGGCTACCGTAAAATGGCCGAACGCATCCTGGATCGCCTTAGCAAGCAGCGCCGTCAAAACGGACTGGAGCCACTGCCCAAGAGCAGTACCAAGGAGTTGCCCCTCAACGGTGGCCCTTTTGCAGGTTTTGAAGAAGTGCTGGCCTACGAAAAGGTCATTGCGGAGCAGCTAGAGGCGGCTAGTCTCAGTCCGAGTCGCGCCGATTATCTGGTGGCCAACTATGGCAAAAACGCGGCGGCCATCGTTACGGCAGCTAAAGATCGGCCCGAAGGTACCGACGTGGGCCGCCTAGCGGCTGCCGAAGCCGCCTGGTGCATCGAGCAGGAACAGGCACTCTACCCCATGGACTACCTCAACCGCCGCAGCGGTCGGCTCTACTTTGACCTGCCCAGCATCTATCCGGTACTGGACGAGGTGCTCCAAGTCTTCGCAAAGGAGTATCGTTATACTGAACGAGAGGTCGAATCGGAGCGATTACTGATCGAGGAGCGGCTGAAAAAGGCGAATACGTTTGAGGCGCAGCCGGTGGGGGTGTGATACTTTCTTTCTTGTCTTGATACAAGAAAGAAACAAAGAAAATCAAGTCTGTAATCCTGACTTTACGCTGCGCCAACAACTTCCAGCCTAAACACATTAAACTCGCTACGCTCCAACAGTAATGTGTTTTTATCGGCTTCCAATCGTCGGCTTCGCTGTCAGGATTAAGGGCGGTCCCAAACGAGCAATTTTTAAAACCGTGACTAAACGGATATTCCTGGCTCCGCAGTCTATCAATTATCGTTTATCGTTTATCGAATATACGACGCCGCTGCTACCAATGCTGGACTAGAAAAAGAGATCATCTCCCGCTTTAAGCAGGTACAAGAACTACCCCTTGAAGAAAAGGAAACAGTATTGTCACTGCTCGATGCTTACATCGCGAAGGCCAGGATTAAGGAATTATTAGGGGTTTGATTAACTCTATAAAAGAAAACCTTTACTTAAAACAGCCCCATTTTGATCACAAGAAACATGATAGCCTCCATAAGGAATAAAATGAATATTTAATTCCTGAATGAGAGAAGACTGAATATCTGACTCCAAAATGATTGGAAAATTTTGACCTTTAAATTGGAGGTATCTATTCGACCTATTAGATAGCTCTAACAGCTGATCAGGGATATCTCGCTTCGCACAAATTACATACAAAGTTGACGTATCATTTTTGGCTAAGTAAACATAAAAGTCCTTTATGTCATTTGAAGCATCGTAAAGACTTATTATTTGATTTAAACCGTCAGCAAGAGCTATATCTACTTCTTGCCCAATTGAATAAATTATGGAACTACTCAAACAACTCGTTGCTAAAGTAACGGAAACGCAGGATGTGATATAAAGAATTATCAACCAGAATCTAAACCTAATATTTAACATAACTATCGATTTCCAACGGTTTGAAGTGCATGTCGCAAAATGCTGAATTCATTGTTGTAAACAGCCTGTGTGGGAGCCAAGTTATCGACTGGCCTTGAACCTGAAAATCCACCAGGTGTAGGTACATGCTGATCAACATGCTGATGATCGATACTATATACTGGCCTGTTAGTATAAGCAGCTCTAACTCCATCACCCGCACTTTGATTTGCAGCAATCATTGTCTCTGGGCCCATAAATTTCACAGCCTGATGAGTATGGGCTGAACCAATCATTACTAAATTTGTGCCTTCGAAGTCACTAGGTACAGCTTCTCCTACTGTCATTACAGGCGTATTGTTTGCTGAAGACTCTGTTCTAGCTATCAAATTAGCATTCTCAGTATCTAGCAACAAGGTTGTACCCTGCTCCACCGTTTCAGAAAAACTGACACCATCCCCTTTATTATATTGAGCCTGAAAATACTCGCCTTCTGATACTCCGCCTGGAATTTGCAATCCTATTTCTCTGACAGCTCCTTGGTCTAGAAGACTACTTGTTGCTCCAGCATTTAAGTTATTGCGTACTCTGCCAAACGCTCCGAGATCATCTACTAAATATTGCTTTCCATCATTCTGACCATCATTACCAATATGGCGAACTTCTCCATTTCTTACTAGATAAAAATCTCCAAGAGGAGCCATCCCGTCAGGATCAATGAATCTAATCGGGTTCCCAAAAGTGTAGTTATAAGCACTCCAGCTAGCCATAGACTCTGCTAATGGATCAACCCCACTCCATCTCCCGATAGCCGGATCATAATACCTCGCCCCATAATCATAAAGCCCTACGTCCTCGATTAGCTCCTTACCATTATACCTGTAAGCGTTCGCATCTACACCACTCTTAACCCAACTTGCCTTGCTCAGACACATGATCCTAAGGTATCACTTTATCAGTTAAAATTTATTCAACTAAAAGAAAAAAAACGCGCGCGTGGAAGCTTGGCTGTGGTGGTGTGGACGTTAGGCTGAAGTAATGCTTTGGCCTGGCCTAAGACGGACAAAGTATTACTTCAGACTGACGCTGGCCCGGCGGCCATGGAGCCGATGTTAGCTTGGCCCTTCAGTTGAAGATCTCAGATAGCTTTAGCATCAACCAGCCTTTAAGGCAAAGCCGGAGCTTTGCGGAGGCGCGGGCCGCAGCGGGTGCCGACCGAAGGCTGGCAGCGGGAGGGCCTTAGCCCGTAGCTGGCAGTCACGCGCAGCGGCAAGGAGCTTACGACGCAGCTGAGGGCGGCCGAGCGGCCCGCACAAGATGTGGTAGCGGCGTAGGGATGGCCTTAGCCAGACCGTGAGCCGCTGTGAGGAGGAAGCAGCGAAGCGCATGGACTGTGACACCAAGCCCTTAGGCGACTGGCGCCGGACATGCTGTGAGCGCGACCGACGAACGCCGCTTTACCGATCAACTATTGATTTACTAGAGACGATTACAACAAGGCATCTTTGACAAAGCCAGGACCTCGCTTGACATGCATTACGCGCATAACAACGACACCTTTCTTGACTTCTCGGATGCGATAAATGATGCGGTAAGTTTCCTTGGCAACAACTTGACGGAAGACAATATCCTGCGTCAGTTTGACCACTTCTTGAACTGGATTACGAGCCTCAGGCATTTCGGCTAAGCTATGGATCGCATCGATGATCTCGCGCCTTACTTCGAGTGCTCTTTTTCTTGAGTTGTTCTCAAGTTCGTAGTCCAGTATTTTGTTGATATCGCGCTTAGCTCGTGTAGTTACGACTACTTGGTAGCTGACAGCCATTCTTCCGACTCTTTTTCTAGTTCCTCGATTGTGATAAACTCACCTCGGTCAACAGCTGCCAAGTCTTCCTCGGCTTGCTCCAAAAAGACAGAAGCGGTTACAGCCGTTCCATCAGCTTCGTAGCCAAGGATTGGATCCTCTTCCTGCTTCTCCACATAAGTACCCATCATAGCATGTACTGCAGACAAGAAAGTCTCGTCCACTTGATCTACCCATTTTAGGATGTCGCTACGCATTTCGATGGCACTCATGACAGTAGGTTTTATAGAATATTGTCGTTGCATAAAGATAACGGTTTAGTGATGATTCAAGTTGTTTCCTGATTGACCCAATGGATGATATTGCTCCACCGCCCGCCTGAGCACTTCCAAGCGACTTTGCCGGTACTGCTCCGTACTCGACGGATTTTTATGGCCAGCAAAGGCTTGCGTATGGCGAAGATCTTCTCCCTTTTGAAGCCGTAGATGCAGCACGCTTTGACGGATTGTGGTTGGTGTCAGCTTTTTGCCTGGGATCATAGCACGGTAGGTTTCCACCAGATAGTGGATGCCCTCGCCACGCTCTGCAGTGCCTCGGCTGGTGAGGATCAGCGCGTCTGTTGATGTGCGTAAAAGTTGCGGTCTGTCTTGTTCCAGGTAGTCGTGTAGCAGCAGGATTTGATCGGCTTTGAGTCGCAGCTTTCTTGTATTTAGTTTGGCCGTGCCAGAAGCTTGGATGGTGGCCTTTTCCAGGTCGATGTCTTGCACTTTCAAAGCTGCCATTTCCTGCAAAGCCAAAGCCTGATTGACTAGCAAGCTCATGACCACCCGATTGCGCCTGGCTAGCATCGGATAGCGTTCTTGTCTTGGCAGAAGCAAGGCTTGAAGCTCTATTTCTGTGAGCAGATCCTGCAGCTGGATTTGACTTGGTCTAACATCGCGAAGCGATATGTTTTTAGCCGGATGATCATCTCGAACACCACTTTCCAACAAGTAGCGATAATAGCATTTTATGGCTTGCAAGATGCGGTGCAGCGTACCTGTATTCTCGTAGCGATCGCGCAAGGATGACAGGTGCGCAAGCAACTCTCTATAGCCCGCCTGACTAGCTCGGCTACTGCCAACTTCAGCCAGATAATGATCGATCTCAAAGCGATAAAGCCGTGCCGTACTCGCACTGTAATAGCGGCTCAGATAGTCTTGCAAGCTCATAATTTTTCGGTTTGTACCCGCGTGTAGCGCTGGGTCGTTTCCAGTTGTTTGTGGCCTAGAAAATCGCGCACTTGCTCGATGCGCATACCACTCTGCAGCAGGTGCGTAGCGATGCTGTGGCGAAGCACATGAGGCGAGATGCGATCATCCACTTTAGCTCGTATCACGATGGCTTTAAAGTGTTTGGACAGCGTCGATTTTTGTAGTCTGCTGCCTCGATTATTCAGCAAAAAGGCTTGTCCGCTTTTATGATTAACCAGCCCTGTACGACCGAAGTGTAGCCACCTGCGGAAGTCCAAAACAAGCACTTCATGCAGCGGAACCACTCGCCGTTTTCGGCCCTTGCCGCTTCGCACAAAAAGCAGCTGCCGACGATAGTCCAGATCGCCAAGATTGAGCGCGCTCACTTCCATTCGGCGAAGTCCGCAACCGTACAACAGATGCACTAATGCCCGGTCTCTTTCATCTTTACAAGCCTCGTACAGTCGCTCGATTTCTGCTCTCGAACAGACATATCT
Source organism: Bacteroidota bacterium (assembly GCA_039030655.1). Classification (GTDB taxonomy): domain Bacteria; phylum Bacteroidota; class Bacteroidia; order Chitinophagales; family Saprospiraceae; genus Neolewinella. The sequence goes on from JBCCDS010000040.1 coordinate 43,228, forward strand.
CGGCTCATATTTCGGACGGCTAAAGCGCAGCCCCGACATCGGGTTTTTAGCCATCAACTCATGCCGCTCTGCATAAGCAAAAAACAACTTCAGATCAAAAAGATAACCCTGGATCGTGTGCGCGCTCAAGGCCTGCCCGCGCCCACTCGCTCGCTCACGCAAGTACGCATAATGCGCCTTCAGATCACCCGCATCGATTAACCCCAACTTCGTTTTGCCCACCATTTCCATGCGCTGCAAGAACTCCCGAACACCCGTCAACTGGCCCGTTGCTGGCCTATAGCCTAAGACCTTCAGCTCTGCCCGACAAGCCCGAACCAGGTCCCGATAATGCGCCGTTTGTAGCTGATATTTTTTCATCCCTTTTTTACACTTTTTTGGAACGCGGAACGCCAGGCCCATTTTTCGCCTTTTCGCTAGCATTTCCTAGCAGTCTGGCGTTCCAGCTGGCGTTCCCTGGTGTTCCGTCTCTAGGCTGTTTTTTGTTTTTTCACTTGTACTTCCGTAGATCGCAAGCCTTCTGCTAAGCCCACGATTTGCTCATCCAGACTGGCTTTGATGCGCTCCCGAAGTGCCGCCTGATCGTCCCAATGCGCGATCTTGTAGCGGTAGCCCCGATTGGCAAAGCCTTCCTGTCGCAGGTACTCCAACTCCACCAGTCGGCGCAGGTATCGATGCTGCTGCGTCTTGCTCACGCCTGTTGCTTTTCTCAGCTCAAAGCGATTAAAAGCATAGTCTTTACCCAACTTCTGCACATAGCTTTTCAACTGTTCAAAAAACTGCCGCAGACTCCCATCCAGCTCATCCACCTTCAGTACAATACTCTCAAAAAGGATCTCGCAGGCAACGCGCAGATCTTCGCTTTCGGTGATCAGTCGCCCACGCTCATCGCGCTTGCGCTGGTATTGATTGAGCAAGGTTACTTGCCGAACAAAGCTCTGATACAGCTCATTCAACCTCCGGATTTTATGTGCTTCTTTGGGTAGCTCGATCCGATTGGCAAAAGGGTTAACTACTTCCAGTGGCTTGAGTAGTCGCAGGGCATTTTGCAAGAACTCTCTAACTCGCTTTTCATCTCGCCCATTGATCTTGCCGGCCGACTTCTCATTTTGATATTGGATGATGCGAAGGCTCTGCTCCCTACTCTCATCTACCGCCACCACAAAGCAGCGGCTGATGTTATCTTCGTAAATCCCAGCTTTAGTCGTGCAAGCCATCGAGGCGATCGGCCCACGTACCACCCGGCTCATGCCACCGATATTGCCCAGCTCGTCTTTGACGCTCGTGCCAGACCGCAAGACCTCATTACTCTGCAGCTCCCGCACGGCCAACATCGCTTCTTCTTTCAAGCCATCCAGATCTTCAAAGCAGACCAGTTTGCTCTGGAAGTAGTACTCACCGAAGTTGTACAGCGCCCCTTCTGTTACCCGCGTAAAGCGCTCCACATCTTCCTCCGGGATCAAGTCAGAGACAACTTTGAGCAGCCTCGTTTTACCACTCCCGCTCGCGCCCTGGATCAGCGCATGCAAGGTCGTTGGCATCTTGTACGAGCTGGTCACCACAAAGAGCAACAGCCGATTAGCTTCTTCGCCCACGATGCCCGCTCGTTCGATCAGCTCGTTGATGCGACTTAGTAAATCTGGAGCTTTTAAGAACTCCAGGCAGCGTCCTCGATCTGCTTCGCTGACGGCTACTTTGGCTCCGCTCTCTGGCCTCTTATCCTCGCGTAAGGTTTCTCGGTATTGCTCCAACTCATCGGTTAGTCGATCCAGATCAAGCTCGACCAGGTCAGGGCGCAAGCTAAGCCGCTCAGCTATCGCGCGAGCGCATTTTTCGATTTGTTTGTCCTCGAACAGGTCTAACTTTTGGCGGCTCTTGCGCCCCGTTTCGTTTGTGACGATTAAGGTGATTTTTAGACTATCCAGATCCTTTTCGCTTGCGCGTATACCGCCCGCGATACGATAGTCGGCTGTGGCTGTGGTGTAGATCAGATTATGAGCGCTGCTGGTATCCAGCTTACTTTCAACAGCCACTCGCTCAGGAACAACCTGCCCCAGCTCCACTAACTCACGATTGTCTAGCAAGTCACTAAAGTAGCCTTCCACATCCTCCACACCCTGCGCCACACCATTTACATCTTGTCCTTCTGCTAGCGCTAGTTTAGATAGTTTCACGCCTGGCCGCAACTCCAACAACACCCGCGCCAACTGCTGCGTAGCTGCATTTCCCGCAGCATCATTATCCAACGCAAAAATAATTTCTTCCAAGCCCTCCAGCTCCTGGATCGTTTGCTTATGCTCTGCTGTTAGTCCATTGGTGCCATAGAGGGCGAGGACTTCGTAGCCTGCTACTCCCACCAAAGTCGCCGCATCGATCACGCTCTCTGTCAAGATGAGCTTTTTGGTTTTTGGATTCGGATAGCCTGGATAGAGTCCGCTACGATTAGCTGAGTAATAATGTCCTTTGCCTTTGATCGATCTGCCATACAAGCTCACCACTTCCCCCGCTCGATCGCGCAAGCCAAAAAGCACACAGCCCCGTCCCCACTTGCTTGCCGTTTTATGCGTTTTGTAGCCCACACCTTCCACGCTCACTTTACGACTGGCCAGATAAGTTTTTGCGCCCTGGTGTGTTTTGATCGCTTCCAGGCTTTGGGCATAAATCGTGGCCACGTCCAGTTCTTCTACTTTTTCTGCTTCCACCTGCAGTACCGGCGCTGCCTCACTGACCCAAGATTTGGCTTTCAGTATCGCCTCCCGCTTCGTACTCCCATCCATCTGCATGATAAAATCGATCACGTCTAGATGGCTGACCCGACAGCTACCCGCAAAGCAGTAGACCGTGTTGGTGTCGGTGTAGACTTTCATGCTGGCTTTGGCGTCCTTGTGGAAAGGACATTTGATCATGCCGTTGTCGTTGGGAGCCAAGCCGTAGTGACTCAAGACAGTGAGGATGGAAAGACGGGATTTGATCTCGGGGATGGTCATTGGCGTTTGCTTGGTTTTTTCTTTTGATTGAGGTCTGATTTCAATTGAAAAAGATCAACCAAAAGAAAAATGAGAAAAAGTGATTCTGCGCATATTTGGCACCAATGTACAAAATCAAGACTTTTCAACAAGCAACTCTTTACTTTTATTTGCCATATAGTATCATTATCTTAGCTTAAAGCAAGAATAAAACCCTTTCTTATACCAAATTTGAAGTCATGAGCAACAGTTTTGGCAAGAAAATCAGAGAGTGTCGTGAAGCCAAAAAATGGTCTCAAGCAATGCTGGCCAGAGAGCTAGGCGTACACCATTCCCTAGTCGGTAAGTACGAACGTGACGAGGTAAAGCCCAGCATCGATGTTGGACAACGACTCGCTAAAGCTCTTGACACCACCGTGGGCTACCTGCTTGGCGAGACTGCCGACCGTGATTTGTTGAAAGACCCCGCCATGTTGCGCCGACTGATTGCTATCAGCGAACTCCCGGACGAAGAGCGGGATCACGTACTTTATAACCTCGATGCCGTCATCCGGGACTACAAAACTAGGATGGCTTATGCGGCTGGGTAAATGTAGCGGCTCTTAAATTACCCTCTCCTTAAAAAACATCGAGCGCGAACAGAAAATATTCGCGCTCGATGCCATATCCAAGATGTAAAATTGACGGAACTGACGGCGATATAAGTTAGAATTTAGTTGCAAAAGAACTCAATAACTAATGGTTTATTCTCGTGTTGTAAAGTTATTTTGTATCCCTGCTCATCTGTAATATTATTCAGATATATTCTACTCCCGCTATACAAACCTACTGAACCATTGTCACTGCCTTTCAACTCTTCAAATAGCTGATTGATATTCTCCTCTACCTTTAGCACTAACACCTTTTTAGTAGAGTCAATCACAAAATCTACCATTGAGTGCCCTATACGATGTCTATATTCAACCCAGGCAGAGGATACATACCTATTTCGTAATACAGCTTCGTAAATTTCATCTGTCGTAAGCTGACAAACAAGTACACCGTTCCTCGCAGCAACCTCCGTAGAGTTACTTACATAGAACTGCCCCTCGCGAGATTCAGCACCACAAGAAACTGCCATCAAAAGAAGCAATAAAGAAAGCCACGGATGGATGTAGCTGGTTCTAATTTCAGTTAGGTATCTTAACTTCTTCTCCACTGGGATTTCGTTTTATGACTTGGTCAAATCTCTTATTCGGCTGTGGGTCACGAACTTCATGCGTCCGCCATTTTCCCGGCTCAGAACGAGTACCTCCATTTAGCCCGACTGCTTCCAACGCATCACTACAAGCATCAGCGCAGTTATTCACGCCTACATGATAACGAGACTCAGATGATGATCGCATAGTTTCTATAGCAGTGGCATCTTGCTCTTCACTTGTTTCTATTCTGTAGCCTTCATCATAGCCTGAACCAGCAACTACGTCCGAAGAGAGGGCTTCTTCTAAAGAACCAAAACTTTGCTCAGCAACGTCCGGTCTCCCACCAAATACTAAAGTGCCTGCCTTACCTCCATCTTCTGTTCTTGCTCTTCCTTCTTTTGAAATGAAAGTCCATCCTGTATCATCATTTCCGACTAACAATGCCATGTGGCCGAACCCCGAAGCTCCGTTTGAATTATTTAAAATTATAATGTCTTCCGGAGCTCTACCGTCAGGGTCAATAAATCGTAGCGGATTGTTAAAGCTATAATTGTATGGAGATTGCGAGGGAAAAGTATCCGCCAACGGATCGACCGCATTCCATCTCCCAATAGCCGGATCATAATACCTCGCCCCATAATCATAAAGCCCTACGTCCTCGATTAGCTCCTTACCATTATACCTGTAGGCATTTTGAGGATCGACATCCGGCCGACAGGCCGCTCCCGGATGCTGGAGTCCAAAGGGATAGTAATCCAGCGTCTGGTTGACTTCTGCGGCACCGGCTGAGCCATCCAGTAGCTGTACGACGCCATCGCCATTGCGATCAGCGAAGGCCACTCGGATGTTGCCTAAATGGTCTTTGTGCCAGTATTCGGCCACGAGCTCGTCATTGGCACCAGCGGTGCCTTCCTCCAGATAGATGCGGCCATCGCCCAGGCTGAGGGTTTCGAAATTGTCGTCGACGAATTCCATTCCTCCAATATACAGTCTAACCGTGCCATCCGGGTACTCCATCATCCATTTTCTGCCCGTGGCGTCATAGAGAATATCGATGTCCCCTATCTTTTTGGGTAGGTTGAGATGATTGTAATCAATAGTGATGTTCTTATAAGGATCGGTGATCAGGTTACCGGCTCCATCATAGCTGTACTGCGCACCACTAGTGGCACTGCCGGGCATAAAGCCATTTTGCAGCGCGTCATTGGCCGTGCCTTGTTCTTCAACGGCAAATAATCGAGTTACATCGGTCGTAGTATTGGGTGTAGCAGCCTGGCCAGGCTGTAGGCTGCCGTATTGGTACAGCAGATCATCAATAATTACCGCATCCTGGCCGGGCGTTAGTTGCGCATAGCGACGTAAGGACAGAATATTACCAATCGCATCGTAGGTGAAATTATCGGCCTTGAAGCCCTCACCGATGGTAGGCGCTACCTGCCCCGGTAGGGCAATCACCCCATAAGTAGCCGATTCCAGGCGGTTGAGGTCATCGTAAGTGTAGTTGTAATAGCGCGGGTGGTGGTAAGTCGTCTTCCACTCCGCTCTTTTGATGTTGCCATTTTTTTCATAATCCAGCTCCAAGCTGAACAAACCGTCGGGTACCTTACGACGGATGTTGAACAGATCACCGGGACCGTTCACCTGACGGCCATCTAAGTAATGAAAATTACCCTGTAGTTCATTTTCCAGTTCTGTTTCGGTGCCAATCAAAAGCACTTGGGTACCATCACATAATTCGACGAAGGACAAGAAGACCGGATAGGTTAGCGAATCAGGATCGATCGCCGCGATCATTTCTTCATATCTCTTGATTTGTAATTCCGTCTCAGCTTGTGTACAAACAGGTAGTTCGCTAAACTCACATGGTTCTTCGTCCGTAGGGATTTTGATCGGTTCCCCTTTGCGATTGACGGGTAGGTCCATCTCCGCAATGGGATCACTGGTAGCTGCCCGTGCATCAAAAAAACCGTCGGTATCTACAATGATTACCGAGCCTGATTGTAGTGTCAGATCGATTTGTTGATCATCTGCCACGATGGTGTATTGCTCATCGATGGTGTACTTGTCCGTAGCCGACTTCAGTTCATCTTCGGTTAAGAATTGGTGGGTGGGGGTCGTATTCGTGTAGTCTATCTCGTAAATCTTCAGGGGAAAAGTGACCGCTCCGCCACTACCACCACCGGTAGCAGCATCTTCTTCACAGGGCACGCGGTGAAAATTGGCGTGGTTGAAATTGAAGACTTTCGAGCGGAATTCCGTGATGGGGCTCACATCATTTTCATCTATCAGATTGATTTGGGTGGCTGACCATAATTGATTGACGTGGAGGCGCAAGAACTCTACTTCTCCTTCTAAGATTTGAATATCTACGCGCGAACCATTAAAAGTGATCAGAATCTCCGGTAGAGAAAAACCTTCCGTATCCGCCCAGGCTTGTAAATCTGTAATCAGGCGGTTCGCTTCTGATTCCATATAGGAGGTATTGACCGTATCTACTCCATATTCCTGGTAATAGATATCATAACTGCCCGGCAAAATGATGAATTCTTCACCTGTGCCCGTATTGTAAGTAGCTAGCGTAACGGTCAATGATTTCAAACGCACATCTTGTACCTGATAAGGAAAGGCGATGTTGTTGAACACCGGCTGGAAGGGGACTGGGTGATCAATGGGTTGTCCACTGCGCTGATCAATATTCATATAGGAATCCACCGCCGTTTGCATGCAACTCTCTTGTACAGGCTTGACGCCTCCGCCACCTCCTCCAGCTGGAGGATTGCCAGGGTCCACCGGGCAATTATCGAAGTCATCCACCACCACGGATTCTCCATCGATGATGTACGCTAATAGTTGCTCAAAGGTGACTTCTTCGGTAATACTACCGCCCTGATAGACATTTTCGGTGGGTTGGCCACAGTAATCCACATCAAAGCCCCGCGCTGATGGCTGGTTGATAGTTTCCAGCCAGCCGCGGCTGTTATAGGCATAGTCTTCCTCGTACCAGGTTCCAGTCGTCGGGTTTTGGAAGAATTGCTTGATGTCCATCTGACCGTGAATATCAAACTTATAGGTAGCCGACCATTTTTTGGTCAGCGTATTGCCAATACCGCCACCGCTGGGAATGATGTCCATGCCGTGATCTACGGCCGTCACCCGGGCAAAGTCATCGTAGTTAAATTGACTGGAAAGGGTGTAATCGTTACTGGCTGTCTGGAGACCAAAGATAGTAGCTCCGGGCAGATCGCGGTGGGTAAGCGCTGCATTAGTAGAATTGGTCACGTAAGACTGGCCGTTCAAGCTAAAGCTCTCCGATTGATTGGTAACCCGGCCGTAGGTATCGTAGGTGTAGGTTGTAGTCGCCATTCCTCCTGCATCGCGCAAAAAACGTACGGCCGAGGACATAACTCGGCCACGATTACCTTGGATAGCATCGTCGTAGATACTCTCCGTTAACAGTTTAGATATTCCACTTACCATGTAGGAACTACCTTGAGCAGGTAGCGCTCCGTCTAGGTAGGTACGATAGGGGCGGCTATAGCTATCGTAAATGGTACCGACAATATCCCCTTGCGCCGTTTGGGTAGCAGCCAGGCGGTGCTGAGCGTCGTAGACGTACTCCGTGGTTCCTCCACCGGGGATAGTTTTTGATTCTATGGCGCGGAAGGGCGTGTAGTCGTACTTGTATTCAGGTCCCAAAGGAGGTTGAATTGTTGACGGTGCATCCCAGGAGGTGTAGCTGTAGGTAGTTTCACCACCGTAGGCGTCGATGGTTTTGTAGGTGCGGCCGTACATATCGGTGAGGGTCTTAGCAGGATTTCCCTTTTCATCCAGCACCAGTACGCCATTGTGTCCTTGCTCCAGGATGTAGGTGTAGGAAACCATTCCATTATCTGGATAAATCTCACTTCTCACCCGCCCTAAGGGCGACGATTCATAAGTCATCGACAGCCAACGACCCGGCATAAAAGTGCGAGCACTTACCCGACCTAAATTATCGTAGGATTGCCCTTCTTGTAGCAGGCCGTTGAAGGTAGTAGTCAAGGGGCGCCCCAGGCCATCAAAGGTGGCAACAGTAGTAGAATTATTGGCTGCATCGTCCGAGTATTTCACCTCGGTCGTGATCTGATTCGCGCCCCCGAGTGAATAGGTGTAATCCGTGATGAGGCCTCCGCCACGTGCGGTCACCTCATCCAGGCGGTTGAGCCCGTCAAATACATAATCTACTTTCTGACCATCGATTGCAGTGTAGGTATCGAGGTTCCGATTGTGAGCATACTTCCAACTTTCTACGTGCTGCCCATAAGTTTTGGAGCTCATTAGGCCATAATCCCAGGGACCGTACTCCGTGGTGAACGGCAGGCCGAATTGCGCCACTTTTTTCGGATAGCCATCAGTATAAAACTCCGTGACTTGCATCCTAGTTACCTCACTGCCATCGTCAAAGCGCTCAATCACCCCTGAGGGAATTAGATAAGTTTGATTGTAAAGGGTGCGGATCATGCTGCCATTGGGCTGATCTATTTCTACGGGCACGCCATGCATCCCCTCATTTTCTAAGAAGGAATAATCAAGTACGGTGTTATCATCAAAAGCATAGCGATAGGTGGTCGTGCGTGTTTCTGCATTGCCACTAATGGAGGTAGCACGCAGGTTGAAGTGATCCGCTTCGTAAGTATTGGTCGTAGTGGTAGTAGTAAAAGCCTGACCCGTTTCGTCGTAGGTTTTTTGCGCTACCGTGGCGGTGTAGTTCCACTGGGGGACGTCGGCGTAGGCCATCAAACCAGTCTGTCGAGCATCAACGGTACAAGTTTGTTCTCCTTCAATAGAATAGCCGGTTCGGTAATTCCAGACAAACTGAAAACGCTCATCTGAAAGATGGCTGGAGCCGAAGCCTCCTGGATCAGGATTATATCCATAGGTTGTTTCAGACTGCTTATTGCCTTGATCATCCTTAACTATTTCCGAAAGTATATTCCCATTTCCAATTTCCGTAAAGCGCGGGATATTGGCTTTGCTGACTGAATAGTTAACCAATTCTGGTGCGGTCTGTTGGAATTCCTTCTCAATGCTACCTCCTTGGGAGGGTCGAATCGTTACTTTGCTATAAGTTACCACATTACCCAAATAAGCATCGCTTAATGCGAATACGGAGGAGCTGTTTCTAATCAACATTAAAGATGCCGTAATCGAATTACAGGGTGGCTGTCCTGGTCCGTTTGGAGTCGAGGTACGCTCAATTCCCAACTCTAAAGAATTAGCTACCGGCTGATTAAAAACTTCACCGCTGGTAGTGGTCCCATCCAAGGTATATTCATAGTTTTTCCAGCTGGCAACCGTCTCATCAGAGCTATAATTAGTTAAGGACGCTATTCGTAGCCCTCCACCTTGCTTTTCAGCAATGGGTTCAAATTCATGCCAGGTGATGGAAAACTTAACTTCAATTACATTCCAGGGTAGTTCATTATTAGTACCGTAATCTAAACCATAGGGTTCTACTCGTATCCGGTAATTAATACCTTCCTCCAAATCTTCCATCACGATATCCGCACTACTGTAGTAAATACCCGATTCTAGAGAGTTCCCCATCATATTGAGTCCACCACTTTCATCTTGCCAATCCCAAAACTGAACGGCCTGGTATTGGCCATTCACCTCCTTTTCGAAAAAGTAGGTGAATCCGTAAGGGTTACTATTATTAAAAGGATCATCAACTAGCAAAGGTGTGCCAATTCCCTGGCTGCAACTATTGCTGCCATAACAGTCTTCTATTTCCCATTCTAAGCGGATACAAGCATAAGTGGGGAGGGTAGGATGATTATTATCAATCACAAAAGGTGCAGGAGGTGTTGGTACGCCAATCGGATCTTGGCCATTATAGCCATCAATAATAATTTCTTCCTTTCCTACTCCACCTACTCCCCACTCCTCTACCTGAAATTCATTGGATTCGTAATCAAAACAGCTGCTCCCACCAGTGGGATAAGTCACCTTCGTCATTAATCCTGCAATACCGTAAGTTGCATCTGCATTACGATTGGCTCCTGACTGAACAACTCCCAAAAAATTAGGAGTCCCGGTGAAGTTTTGGTAACCGAATCCAGCTTCAATCGCTTCATAAAAACTTTCGTTAGAGGTGGCGCCATTGAAATAGCCCCAATGATCGGTCGCATAAGAAGACTTACGCGGTAAGCCAGCTTCATATTGAAACTCATAAGTTGGGGTATCTCCTAAGCCATTTCCACTAACGGGTAAAAATTCAACCGATTCGAGCTTCAGCCTTTTGTTGTCGTGATCATTCGTGAAACTCATAGTCCCTAAGTTCCCCAGGGCTTTAATTTCCCAGAGAAAATCAATACCACTTGTCGTAGAGCTTACCGCTATTACGTCGTCTAGCCAGCTATGCTCATTGGGGTAAGCCGTAGCCTCGAAATAAGAGTAATTCAAACGAATTTCTTTGTAGGGCTCTCCTCCTCGCTCTACACGAATCTGATCCAGCTCTAATCCTCCTTTCATGTCTAAGCGACCGGAAAGCATATCAAAATAGACCTCCTCTTCGACCGAACTAGCCGTTATCTTGTGTAAGTAAACATTATCATAACCTAAGTAACTGATGGTGCGGTTCTCCACTCGGGAAGGTAAAAATTGAGGCGTACAATTGGTTCCAGTTTGACCATTCGTTAAATCCTCCGCAGCTAATCGTCGGCTTTCATTGGCACTAAAGTTGGGAAGCGGCGTATAAATAGGGTTAGCTGAATCAGTCTGATATTCTAAAATTATCTCTTCAGTGAAATTACTGCCACCTACTGTGCTTTCAATGCGATCTAAAAACCAACTGCTTACGTGGGAAAACTCAGCAATCCCATCATTCCAAAGCTGGCAGGGCTTGTCACCAAAAGTTGGAATTCCACTATTGTAAGTTTCTGTTTGCGCATAGGTATAGGTGCGTTGACGAGATGCCAAGGTGGTGCCAAAATAGTACTTGGTGCCATCTGCCGTTTGCAGCACCCAACGAATATCATCATTGGTTGTCCCAAGAATGTCCAAGGTAAAATCAACCGCTGTTAAGAAACGCACATCTCCGTCTTTGTCAATAACAAATTTCCCTCCCTGTCCCAAAAAATTGAAAGAGTACAGATCAGACTCTAGATCAAGTGCCGTTCCGACCTCTCCACAGAAAGTTAAATCGCTAAAAACACCATTGTTAAATGCTATTCCTGAATCATTAATAAAATCAGCCATCGTAATGTAACCATCATTGGAAAGCAAGTGATTAGTACCTGCTGTTGGGCTGTTCAAGATTGGCCCCTCTGGAATAGGCATGCTACTATTCACTAACTCCCAATAGCCAGTGTAAGCCGTACTGTCACCATGACAAGCAACCCCCTGATCTCGACTGCCAAAGTCATCGTATCCTCGGATAGTACGCGTAATCACACCACCGGCACTCAGTGCCCAGCCCAATCCAGCGATCCCCGCTTCTTCGGATACCCGGATACCGCTGGAATGGTAATTCAGACTAATGGGTACGCTACCCGCCCGACTGGAAACGGTATGGATCGGCACTTGTACACTAGCCGTCCCGGTGAATTCTCCCACCGGTATATCGCCGTACTGTCCTAATGAGGCTACATTGGGTGAAGGAGGAGCACTTACGATTTGTGGACCTTCCTGAGCCAAAGCAGTAAAGGGAATAATAAAAAGGGCAAATAACAGGGTAAAAAGTGACTTTTTCATTAAGGGATGACTAAGAAAAAACAGGGAAAATGGGTGAATAAACGATTACTGCTTGACGAAGCTGAGGCGTCGCACTTGATCGTGTTGGTCGACTATCTCTAAATAATAGCTGCCGGCTGCCAAGTCTTGGATACTGAGTCGTGTGCCCGACCAGTTGTTCAACTCGCGCAGGGTCTGTCCGTTGCTGCTGATGAGGCGCAGACTGCGTGTTCCTGCTTGAAAAGGCAATTGGATGTGATCCGTGGCTGGATTAGGGAAAACTTGCAAATCGACGTTTCCTGTTACCAATTCAGTTTGGCATTGATCTTGAATAGCCGGCGCCGTAGCGCAATTAGTTGTATTCAACTCTACCTTGGCTACGATATCTTCGCGGTTTAAAAAGTTGCATACCGAGGTTACGTGACAGAAATCCAGCAAAGGGTTATAGAGCAGTTCCAACTCTCGAATGGAAGTCGCTTCTATTGCTCCTAGGCCAATCAGGCTCGTCAACTGCGCATTGTGGCGAACGATTAGCTTACCGTTGATCGCTTGCAGCTTAGCCAGACCAGAAATTTCTGTTAATTCTACATTATTCCGAATTTCCAAATGACTACCCAAGCTAAAATTTTGTTCAAAGATCGGAGCTGCCGACAGGCTCGCCAGCTTAATTAAGCGCAACTGAGTCCCTATATTATTCAAGCGGGAAAATGAACCCGCCTCCTCCAATGCGGGCAAATTGCGCAGCAGGAATTCTTTAGCTATCGTCAATAATTCAGGAAAGACACCTAGTCTACTTAATGATCTATTCCCTTCAACAACCAGACTACCTCCGATACTCTGCAATTGAGAAAAGGCAGTTATTTCTTCCAGTCCGGCATTAAACACCAGACGTAAATCACCGCCAATTGAGCTGAGTTCATTAAAAACGGCTATTGTTTTTAAGCTTGAATTATTGGCAATTAAAAGATCACCTTCTACTGATTCAAGGCTAGACAATGTGTTTAGGTCATGGAGGTTCATATTAGTTTGCAATCGCAAATGCCCTTGCAAATCCGCACCAACAGTTAGCCCCTCCAGCGTAGCTAGTGCGGGGTTAGACGCAATAATAATTGATCCTTTGATGGCTACTTTTTCCAGTCCAGCCAGGCGCGCTAACTGTGCATTATTACGCAGCACTAAATCGCCTCCGATATATTGCAAATTATCAAGCCCACTTAAATCGTAGAGACCAGGATTACCCACGATGCGAAGATCCCCCTCAATATGTTGGAGGCTTTGTAATCCTAAAAGAGATTGCAATGCTGGATTATACTGTATGGAGACATTGCCTTGGACCTGCCTAATGGGATTGGGCAACTTAATGTCTTGAAGAGAATTACTTTGAATAATCAAATCTCCATTTAGGAGCGTCCTGGATGGCTGATCACCATTCTCTGAGCTTATCGCTTCACTTGCAATAACAAGACTAACTCCATCGGATAATGATTGCCCAGAAATTGAAATAAAACTAAATAAACAAATAAATAGGAGTAAATAAAAGTGATATTTTTTTCTCATCTATAAGGGTGTGTTTATCGCGTAATAAGGTATGCCCAAATATCACAATACGCAACCCCACAACTTAAAATTGCCTGTCAAAACACCAAAGTTTAACATATATAAATTTTTCAACCAGATGGGAATAACGTTAGTTAACTAATTGGTTTTCAGTAAAAAAATATTAAATAATCGAATTCAATTTGGGATTACGCAAAAAATAATTTTCAGCACTTCGCTTCGCCTTGCTCCAACGGATATCGTATATATACCCCAAAAAATACCCTTCCTCAAAATATTATTAATGCCTTACTCCCTTAAAATCGCATCTCCAAGCTCGTCTTGCATTAATCGAATATCGACAACCGCTTTGCGCCCTCCCGCGAGGCCCCGATTCCGACTCCGTCGAAACGGCAGACCTCGCTCGCGCCAAAAGTCCCCTCCAGGGCCTTGGCTAAGGCTAACGACACCAGCCTACCGACTACCGACTAAAAGACTACCCATCTACCAACTACGGACTATCTACTATCTTTACCGCCTTTCCACAATCACCCACGATGGCCAAGCGCAAAAAGAAACTCCCCGCTCCCAAAGCCTATGCACCCGCGGCTCATGCGGTCAACGACGCTACAGCGCCCAATACGCAGCGCTACGACGACGTCTACTACGAGCACATACTGGGCAAAATCCAATCGCTTGAAAAAGGCCGGGAAGCCGGTAGCTACCGGGTTCAAGGCAGCGGCCGCGTCGAGCTACACCTCCAATTCGTCAGCCCGGAAGTGGTACGCCTGCGCTATACGCTCGACGAGCCTACGGCCGATTTCAGTTACGCCATCGACCCCGATTTTAAGGCGGCTAAAGTCGTCGTCAAAACAGCAGAAGACCAGCGTGCTTTCCACCTGACGACCAAAGCACTGAAGCTAACCATCGCTAAAAAAAACGGGCAGCTGACCATCCGCGAACTCGCTGGCAACAAGATTGTGCACCAACAGGCCGCACCCTTTCAGGCCCGCACTACCCTACTTAAAGGCCTGGAGCAAGTACGCTTTCAGTTTAAAACCCAAAAGGACGAAGCCTTTTACGGCCTGGGCGACAAAACCGGCGATACCGACCTGCGCGGCCGCCAGTACCAAAACTGGTGCACCGACTCCTTCGGCTACGGCAACCACAGCGACGCCCTCTATCGGGCCATCCCCTTCTTTTACGGCCTGCGCCGCGGACTAGCCTACGGTTGCTTCCTCGACAATAGCTACCGTACCCACTTCGACTTCGATAGCTATAAAGACGGTAGCGTAACGGTCTGGGCCGACGGAGGTGATTTCAATTACTACTTCATCTACGGCCCCGAGTTGGATCAGGTGGCCGTCCGCTACCACCAGCTAACCGGCCTGCCAGAAATGCCGCCTCTCTGGGCCATGGGCTTTCACCAGTGCCGCTGGAGCTATTACCCAGAAAGTCGGGTACGGGAGCTAGCTAATGACTTTAGGGAAAAGCGGTTTCCCTGCGATGCCCTTTATCTGGACATCGACTACATGGATGGCTACCGCTGCTTCACCTGGAATAAGGACTACTTCCCCAAACCCAAGCAGTTGGTGAAGGACCTGCGGAAGTCCAACTTCCACACCGTCGTCATGATCGACCCTGGCATCCGCGTCGACCCCGACTACCACGTCTACAAAAGCGGTATGAAAAAGGATGTGTTCTGCCGCCGTCCCGACGGCCGCCTGATGACCGGTCCCGTCTGGCCACCCGAGTGCGTCTGGCCCGATTACACCAAGCCCGAAGTGCGCGACTGGTGGGGGCCACTCTACAAGGAGCTTTACAATCAGCAAGGCATCAGCGGCTTCTGGAACGACATGAACGA
>JBCCDS010000041.1:0-55183 GCA_039030655.1 Bacteroidota bacterium
GGTAGTGGGAGAAACGCAAGCCGTGATTTCTGGTGGCGTTCGATCAACGTTGTTGAGCGTAAAGCGACAAGTATCTGAAAACAGCCCGGCTTCATCCATAGCCACCAGCTTGATTTCAAACATGCCTACGCCGAGCTGGGTACCAGTGGGTGGGAATTGTTCGATGGTGATGTCGGCCGGATCACTACAATTATCGTCAAGGGTGACGAAAACCGTATAATTGGGAGTAGCGTTTAGACAACTATTAATACCAACTACACCATCAGAAAGGGTAGTGGGACAGTTAGAGATAGTGGGAGCTTCAGTATCATTGACCGTTACGTTGAAGCTACAATCATCGGTCAGGCCAGCAGCATCAGTAGCCGTAACGGTAACTGCAGTCGTGCCTGCCAGGAAAGTCGAGCCAGCAGGCATATCTGCCATTGAGGTGGCGCCTGGGCAGTTATCCGTGGGCGCAGGGATGCTGTAATTGACTACCGCACTACAAGCGCCCATATCATTACTGACCGTGATATCTGCCGGGCAGTTTGCCGTAGGCGCTTCGCTATCAGTTATAGTAATCGTCTGAGTTACGGTGATACTATTTCCGGCAGCATCTGTTACTGTATAATCTCGGCTGATGATTAAAGGACTGGAGGCACTACCGGCACCACCGTTACCTTCTTCGGTATCATAAGTTACCGTGACACCCGTGACGCTACAGGCTGGCAGGCTTTGTCCATCATTTAAGTCGCCAGGAGAATCCGTAACAGGGCCAGACCAACTAAAATCGCTGGACATATTCCCCGTACCGGTGAGTTGGAGGCTCACCCCGATTGGTGTACTGCTCGTCTCTGCTACACCTACATTGACCGAAGTCACGCCAGCGGCAGCACCATTAGCGGCAGTAAAACTGCCTTCGTAGCTTAAAAATTCTATTACATTGGTTCCATTCACCAATGCTATTCCATCTGGAGCCCCGTTTTGTATGCCTGCTACAGAAAAGGAAACAGCCCCGAATCCATTGCTCTCGTCATCAATTGTTCCCATGAGAGAAATGGTATTATAAGAGGTTCCATTACTGCCATTGTAGAGGATAAGAGAATATCCACTTAAATCGGTACCCGCAGGTCCAGCTACCTCAATAAATTCACCAACATCTCCTTCGGTATTATCATAGTGAAATTCGTTAATCCAGATCTCACTGGAAGTACAAGTACTCATCCCACAATTGTCCGCCTCATCAGTGACTACCTCCGGATCAGGCGCGGGAACGTCCGCAAAACAATCGACCTCAATAGGGGCGGGATTACTGGCGGTGGGTGGCGTATTATCGGTTACAGTAATCATTGCTGTACAATCATCAGTCTCCCCTCCAGCAGTAACGGTGAGGGTCACCATTGTCGGCCCTCCTAAACTGTAAGGCCCCATGGGACTAACGCTAAAAGACAGCATGTCTCCATCTGCATCACTTGACCCACCATCAAAGTCGGCGGCTACCGCAGTGCCTTCACAATTAGCATCGGCATTGACCATTATATCTTGGCAAACGGCAACAGGGGAGCTGGCCGCCATCGGGAAGCTATTGATAAAGTTGGTCGTACTGAGATTGATACCAGAGGTAGGGTTGGCCGCGCTAATCGTCCAATTACTGGGATCGGTCAAATCTGCTATGGTTGCATTTACCCGATTAGCATCGGTATAATCAGCCACCACACCGCCGCCGCCGCCGACATTCAATAGTTGTAGCACGGCATTGGGATAAGCTGCAGCGGGGCTCTGGCTGGATGCATTTAAACCTCCCCCAGTGGCAGGAATGACTGCCGTCCAGATAAAGGCGTGGATTTCTGTAACCGTACTCCAAGGCATCGTAGGATCGGAGGCGGAAAAAGCATAAATTTCATCCTGAATGACTAAACTAAAGGTAAAGCCACCCACATCTACGGCAGTGCCGCCGGCACCCGCTACCGTATAAGTATTGGCATTTGCACCTCCACCTTCGGTAATTCGTACTACTTCGCCCACAGCAAGCCCGCCAGTAGGAGGAGTATAACGAATGAAACCTTCATTTGGCGCTGAACCGTCCGTAAAGTCCTCGGTGGTCTCGCTATAATCATCCTCCGTGAAAAATATGACTTCCGTATCAGGGATGGGGACTAAGGCCACAAAAGAGAATTCATCTCCAGCTGTGGTAGAACTAGTTCCAGCCTGTGCATCAATACCACAGAAGGCCACTATCTGAGCCTGAAGTCCATTAGCAAATGAGCCGCAGAAATTGGCAGTAATTGCGAGGACTAGAGTGAGTCGCAAAGTAGCTAGTCGTGTAGGCGTAGAACTTAGAAAATCTTTCATGAGTGAATACGATTTCCCCTAATTCAGGGTATGAGATTTTGATGTCAAAAATCAACATCATAAAAGCAAAAGCAGCTCCCATCCTAGGTCATGAAAGATGGATTGAGCGGGGATACACAAATCTACTCATTTATTCTTCATTCCACTGAGTTGTTTAATCTTTAAATCAACCTTCTCCACTTTCTACCTATTTCAGCGGCACTTACAGTGATGGTAAAAGCAAAAGCCACCGCCAACTAAAATACGCCACGCCCTTCCGTTAAAGCTCCTGCTCCACGAACTAAAATCGATTGCATCTTGTGCAAACTAAAAACTGTTTAACCCGAGTCTAAAAATACTGTCCAAAACCCACTACTAGTCCCCGTTCTGCGGTATTGCGTAAGTCCACCCCATAATCTACCCGGATTACGGCATTACTGGCTTGCAGGCTAAGTATTCGAGTACCTAAACCGACGAACTCCCGCAAGGTAGATCCATCGATCACCTCTTCCAGGCTTCCCCCTGGAGAACGCCATCCACCAATATCGGAAAAAGCCACCAGCTGAATGGCAAAACGCTCCCGCCGATCGCGCCAGATTCGGTGTCGATATTCTAAATTGAGGATGAGCTGGGCCGTACCGCGGTCAATGCGGTTACCGCTACCCCGGATATTAACCTGACTATCCAGGACGAATGGCGCGAAAGGGCTATTGTCGTTGGTAGATACACCCGCCCGAAGACGAGCGGCCACGTTCCCCTTTGCTCCCACTAACTGAAACCAGCGGAAGTCGTGCCAGGCGATGAAAAAGCGCGTATTATCGTGTAAGTTGACCACTGCCTGGGCAATGGTCTGGTGGTCCGTACCGGCCAATCGCTCTTGATAAAAATCTAAGCGATTAAGCTGATGGCGTCCTTTAAACAGTAATTTTTTCAAGCGTACGTTATCCGGACCAGGGCTATTCTCTTCGGGTTCCAGCTTCCGGTAGCGTTCCTGAAAAATAGTAATTCCCCATTCCAGTTCCTGCCTGGGACGAAAGCGATAGCTGGCACTGAGCCCAAAATTGAGATTGGCGTAACGATAATTCACCGCTGCTTCCGGGAAATACAGCGGCTCAATAGCTGCATAGCGACCGGACTCCAGGCGGTACCCCCAGCGGCTGCCTCCCAGTGATGGATTACGCAAGGCTAGGTAGTAGTTATGTTGACCATCGTTGTTTTGGTAGAAAGCCGTCAGTTGCTGCCCCCTACCCTGCCAGTGAATATCATTGAAGCCCAGCAAGTAATGGAAATTACCCCGCACCCCACCAAAATTAAAAAGGGGAAAGAGCGTACGACTTTCGGCCAGTTGCCAGTGTACGGTCGTATCGGCCCCACTGACGTCAATTTCATAATCGGCTCGATGAAATACGGGGAGATTAAGTAGTTCTTGACGGGTTTGTTCCAACGCAGCAGTAAGCTCAACTTCCGGCTCCAAACGCAGGAGGCTTTGATCAGTCTGATCAGCAGCAGAAAGCTGGGGTAGGTTAGCGTGCAGATAGCTCAGCTGTGTTCGCTTTAAGCCACTATAGGTCTGCGTTACTTGTCCTTGCAGAGAGAGGGTGCTCAGCAAAAAAAGTAGGAATTGAAAATGGGTAAGTTGCATGGCGTGAGAGGGTAAAAGGATGGCGAAAAGGCCCCGGAGGAGGGGACTTCAAACGCAGGGAG
Source organism: Bacteroidota bacterium (assembly GCA_039030655.1). Classification (GTDB taxonomy): domain Bacteria; phylum Bacteroidota; class Bacteroidia; order Chitinophagales; family Saprospiraceae; genus Neolewinella. The sequence goes on from JBCCDS010000041.1 coordinate 4,015, forward strand.
GTCTACAGGGCTTGCTTCAGCAAGCACCAGGGTCTCCCTAGAGGTTAAAGCGCACGCCCAGATTCACCGTACCGGCATTGCCATTGACCGAGCTCAAAAACTGGTTATCAAAAGCAGTAGCTAAAATTTCCAATTCGAATTTGGGCGTAAACTGGTACTTCGCTCCGGCGCCCAACTGATAGAAATAATCGTTGTTTTCCTGCCAAAAAGGGCTATAACTGGCCAGACCGTAAAGCGTGGTTTTAGGCGTTGGGAAGTAGCTAAAGATACCCGTCACCGGGGTAGAGAAGCGATTGATGCGCCCGTTTTCTGCACTACCGATATCTTCTAAAACGAAGTCGACTTCGGCAAAAAAGCTAAAGTTGCCACCGATAGGAAAATCATTAAACACCTGGGTAAACCAAATGGGGCCATCAAACTCAAGAAAGCGCTGATCGGAAGCCGCACCGCTCAAATCGTCGCCAATCGGCAACCAGAGCGCCGACTGTATCGAAAAGTTGGGCAAGCTTTCAAAGGGGGCAATTCGGACTTTAGGGCCAAATCCACTCACCGTAGTACGGCTAAAGCTAGCGCCATTACTCCCAAAAACATCAAAATTGCTGGCCGTGCCGGCTTCGTCGTAACGCACCCGACGCACCCGCAAGTCAAAGCCTACATTGATGCGGCTCGTCAAACCGTAAAGCACACTAGTATTGCTCGTAAAAAAGGAGGACCGCTCACCGGCGGCCTCCTGGCTGTACAAGTTATTAAAGATCTTGATCTCAAAGCTGCCTTCCGGAATGGCCGAAGAAACCACGTAGCGAGCACTGTTATTACCACCACCCGGAATCGGACTCACTCCTTGCTCTTCCGGTGCGTTGATTTGTGCACGCCCCCGACTTTCGTTCAAACTCCAGTCGTAGTTGTAGTAGGAGATTTGTACTCCCGCAGGTATTTCCCTTTCCCGGTATTCATTGATAAACCGCAGTACATTCGCCTTGCTTCCACCAAAGTCAGCGGCATACCATTCAAATATTTGGGAGAGTTGTACACGGTTGCCTTCCGCGGCGACCTGAATAAAATTGGGATCATTAAGCGCTAAACGAGTCTGGCGATTCAGCTGTGCTTCTAATTGCTGAGGTTGGTAGGCAAACTCGGTAATCGGTGGGCAACCCAAAGCACCACAGACTAGCACGAAGTGTAGGCGTGCATCGGAAAACTCCCGCAACAGTAGATCCTTCTCCAATTGATTAAGGGTCAATTGGCGCCCACCAACAGTATGCCGCTGACGATCAAAAAAGCCACTGACGTCCAGTACCGAATTCAAGGGATAGTGCTCCAGGGCCTGACTGATCACTAGCAGATTATAAGCATTGATCAAATAGGCTTTACGTTCATTGCCTGAGAGACTATTTAAGTCAACTGCAGCGATTTCTTCCAGCAAAGGTTGCAGCGCATCGCTTTGTTGGAGGCCGGCATAATCTATCCGTCCCTGATCCACATAACGCATCAGCAAGGCATCGGTCTCATTAAAAAAAGCCGCAGTACTAGTAGCAGCAAAGAGTTGTGATTGAAGAACTAGGAGTGCTAAGAGAGATAAAACAGATCGAAACATGATAAATAAATTTTGTGGTTGTTATTATTGATGCCACAAAGAAACTACCTCGCCAACGGCGGCCCAGCATCGATTGTTCCTCGCCATTTACCAATATTTCCCGCAACAGCTCGTCCTGACTGCAAATGCTATTTTCACGTGAATGATCTGTGATTATTTTGTGAGAAAATAGGCCCTGCTCCACGCTATCATGAAATGGGTATTTGCCATTATATTCGTCACGAGTAGCCTCTAATACGCAAAATATGCTGGACCAACCATACCCACTTAACTCAACTCAGATCCACTTCTACCGCGAGCATCAATACATCAAACTCAAGCAGGTATTCGACGCGGATACCCTCAAGCACTACGGTCAACTGATCGCCGACAAGGTCAGGCAACTCAACACCCAGCATTTACCCCTGGAAGAACGCGACACCTATAGCAAGGCCTTCCTGCAAATCATGAACCTCTGGACGCAAGACGCACAGATCCAAACTTTTATCTTCAGTGAACGCCTGGCCCAAATTGCCAGTCAACTCATGGGCGTAACGGGAGTTAGACTGTACCACGATCAGGCGCTCTTCAAAGAACCCGGTGGCGGCTTCACGCCCTGGCATGCCGATCAGTATTACTGGCCCCTGAGCAATGACCATACCGTCACTGCTTGGATTCCCATGCAGGCTACACCACTGGAAATGGGGCCGCTCGAATTCAGCGCCAAAAGCCACCAACTGCAAGGTGGGCGAGAACTTGCCATCAGTGATGACAGCGAGATCATCATCGAAAAGAAACTACGTCTCAACGATTTCAAACAGGTGGTAGAGCCCTTCGAACTAGGAGAGGTCAGCTTTCATTCCGGCTGGGTCTTCCACCGTGCTGGTGCCAACACCACTGATCAAATGCGACAGGTCATGACCGTTATCTACATGGATAAGGACATGCGTCTCAAGCAACCCGAAAATCCCAACCAACAAGCCGACTGGGAGCAGTGGTGCCCCGGCGTCAGCGTCGGTGAAATTATCGATAGTCCCCTCAATCCAGTATTGTGGTCGACTTAGCTTCGTCTTCAATGACTAGCGAGGCTTAGGACCTGCGGAAGTACAAATAACAGCCAAAATACCAGAAATTGGTCCGGCTTAAGGCCTCATTCTGCTGTCCTAACGCACTACCTGGCGGATCGCTACCATCTGCTCCAGCAATGGTTTGAGTTGCTCCATCGGCAGCATATTGGCAGCATCGCTTTTAGCTTCGCTAGGCCGTGGGTGAGTTTCCATGAAGATTCCATCTACCCCAACGGCAATTCCTGCCTTAGCTACAGTACTGATTAAACGCGGCTTGCCGCCCGTAACGCCTGATCCCTGATTGGGTTGCTGCAGAGAGTGCGTACAATCCAGCACCACCGTACCGCCAAAGGATTGCATAGTGGGAATGCCCCGATAGTCCACCACCAGATCGGTATAACCAAAAGTCGTACCGCGCTCCGTAAGCAGTACCTGCGTATTTCCGCTATCGATGACCTTTTGTTGGGCAAACTTCATCGCTTCCGGACTCAAAAACTGTCCTTTCTTGATATTGACCACCTTGCCCGTTTTTGCCGCCGCAACCAGTAGGTCCGTCTGCCGGCAGAGAAAAGCTGGAATTTGCAAGACGTCGACGTACTCAGCAGCCATCACTGCCTCTTCAACGGAGTGAATATCCGTAGTGGTCGGTAGCCCAAGCTCCTTACCCACCTTTGCCAGGATTTTAAGTGCTTTCTCATCACCAATCCCCGTAAAACTGTCCAGGCGGCTGCGGTTGGCCTTTTTGTAGCTGCCTTTGAAGATGTAGGGTATCCGCAATTCCTCACAGACTTGTGAGACATGGCGAGCTATTTCAAAGGCAATTTCTTCGCCTTCAATTGCACAGGGGCCACCAATGAAAAAGAAGTTACCACTATCCAGGTGGCGAATTTGAGGTATCAACGAAAGGTCCATACTACAAAGGTAACACGCCTTGGTCGGCCCTTGGAGTGCTTTTATCGATTTGGTGGGGCGGCCAAAATCTAAATGGTGCAGTTTTGCGTTTAAGTTCCCATTAAGACTCAAGATCGGCCTGCCTTCGGCTCGGCCTGCTGGAACCAAGAATCAAGACTATGGCTAGCTCGTATTAAGTCTTGATTCTTGATTCTGAAAGGCGCGCGAAGCGTCGCCGATCTTGAGTCTCAAAAAAAGAATATGCTCCGCACCCTCCTCCTGCTCCTCATCATCTTCCTACTGGAATGGTACAGCTTCCAGGCACTCAAACTATGGGTACAACCTTTTAGTGGTGGGGCCAAACGCCTGGTCTGGGGCATCTACGGCTTAGGTAGCCTACTAGCTTGGGGGTACATCCTCATCGGCTTTACCAATTTGGGTGACAACTACTCTAAGTGGATGCGCATTTATGGACGAGCCGGGGTATTTGTCTGGTTTGTGGCCAAGCTGCCAATTGCTGGCGTTCTGCTGATTGATGATCTGCGCCGCTTACTGAGCTGGGGGATTAATTATTTCTCCGGCGAGGCGCGTTTTAGTCCTAGTCGATCACGCTTTATGGCCAAAGCGGCTTTAATCATGGGAGGCATCCCCTTGAGCCTGCTGACCTACGGCATGGTCCGCAATGGGTTTAGGTACCGACTCATCGAGCAAGAGGTGCCGATTACGGGGCTGCCGCCCGAATTAGCAGGGCTGAAAATCGTGCAGATCAGCGATATGCACTCCGGCAGCTGGACGGATAATGCTCCGCTGCAGCGAGCCGTCGATCTGATCAACGAGCAGGAGGCGGATATCGTCTGCTTTACGGGTGATATCGTCAACAATCTGGCCCGGGAGATGCACCCTTTCATTCCTACTTTTAAGCAAATCAAGGCGAAGTACGGCGTCTTCTCCATCATGGGCAACCATGACTATGGCGATTATCACCGCTACAACACCCCCGACGGGCACGAAAGAAATCGGCAGGAGTTTTATCAAGTCCACCGCGATCTAGGGTGGGATTTGCTGCTGAACGAAAACCGCCTGCTGGAGATCAATGGCCAGCAGCTGGCCCTGATCGGGGTGGAAAACTGGTCGGCCATTCCGCGCTTTCCTCGCAAAGGCGATTTAGCCAAAGCTTATCAGGGCACGGAGGAAGCCGCTGCCAAGGTCTTGCTCTCACACGATCCAACTCACTGGGAAGCACAGGTGCAAGACTATCCCGACATCGATCTGATGCTGGCCGGTCATACCCACGGTTTTCAGTTTGGGATCGAGATACCCGGTTTTCGCTGGAGCCCGGCTCAGTTTATGTATAAGCAGTGGGCCGGTCTATACACCAAAGGAAGCCAGCATCTTTACGTCAACCGCGGTTTGGGCTTTTTGGGTTATCCTGGTCGGGTGGGGATACTACCAGAAGTGACGCTGCTGCGCTTGGTAACGGCTTAAGGTCGCATTCAATGATGGGAAACGATCACTGCTCCGGAAGTAAAAACAAGGACACAAACAGCTGGAGGTAGATAATAAGATTCGCTGACCTAGTCGTAAAGGATACGAACATAGGGAGTAGGAAATCGTTCTAGTTGCGATGAGTCTATCCACCCGAGCATTCTGGAAAAAAGTGGGTGCTGCACTAAAAAAGAGTGCAGTAGAGTTTGGTCGAAAAGAATTAATGCTTCGTTCCGCTGCCCTGGCTTATTACACCATATTTTCGCTGCCTCCCATTATACTGTTACTCACTCAATTAAGTTCGGTATTCTACGATCCCATTACGATCGAACAAACTATATTCAGTCAATTTCGTGAGCTGTTTGGCAGACAAACCGCCAGCCAACTAGCGGATACCGTTAGTTCCATTGGCCTGTTTGAAAGAGAGGGCTGGTCCTTGATCGTTGGCGTCGGTGGTACCCTATTTACGGCTACCACTATCTTCGTGACCATCCAGGGAAGTTTAAATAAGATTTTTGAAGCAGAAGCTTTTGTCGAAAAGCTAGGCTGGTGGCAACTGATCAAGGGCAGGTTGATCGCACTAGCATTACTACTTTCTATTGCCTTCGTCTTGGTGGTCACCTTAATCGCCAATGCGCTCATTACTCGTTTTACCGGCCAGATTCAGGAGATTGTACCCGCTCTTTCCTCTGTACTATTGTATTTGTTCGCGATGGGGCTTCCCGTCGTCGTCGTTGGATTTTTATTCGTACTGATTTTCCGCTACCTGCCAGATCGTCCTATCAGTTGGCGTGATGCAAGCGTTGGAGCGCTGGTCACCACCCTACTCTTCTTCATCGGACAATACGCCATTTCCTTTTACCTCGGCTTGGTGCAGCCGGGGAACATCTACGACGCAGCAGGTTCTCTAGTGGTGATCATGGTCTGGATTTTCTACGCCTCGGCTATTTTTTACTTCGGAGCGCAGTTTACCTACAGTTACAACGACCCAGCTACCGTAGAGAGCAATCCGTCGATAAACACGAAGGAATAGTTGCTTAGCTCTTTCAAAAACAGGTCCAGGTAACACGCAAGCATCCTGTCATTTACGCAATTATATTGTTAGTTCGTTTTTTAGTACTCCGCAGGTCTAAAGCTCGAACATTGACCTACTCTCTTCCGCTTTAGTAAGTGTGCAATAATTCATTTACTTATGACAATGATCACCAAAGTTCGGGCCGCGGGAGCTTCCGAACTCATCAACCAACTAGGGAGGCTGCTGTCGTTGTCTCCACAAAAGGATTGTCAGAGAACCAGCTTACAAATACCGCCTCGCTACGGCCAGGGACGTGTATTTTCTTATCAGATTAGTCCGGGGATGGACGCCATTATCTTTGAAGTAGAGTTGAAAAACGACTGGTGCATCGAAATGGAGGGAGACTTTGCCCCTCCTATCAATTTTTACGCTTTGTCTGCAGGAACCTTCGTTTATACGGACAAGCGGTACGACGAAACAAGCTTCATTATGGAGCCGCTTCAATCAGCTATTCAGGCTATTGATCGACAAGCCGTATTCCAGTGGCAGTTTCCAGCCAATCAAGCGATCCTATTCAGCTGCATTATGGTGCACAAAGAGGCATTTTTCGCAGAAGTTGATTGTGACACCCTTCAAATTCCGGCCAACTTATTGGATGTGGCCAAAGACCTCAGCGGCGAAGAAAAATTCTTCTACGGGGATATTTATCACCTCCCGATCATTAATGCCCTGAACGACGTCGCTCAACAAGAAGAGCTGGGACTGATCAATAGTACCTTTGCTGCCGCGAAAATATATGAAATCACGACCCTGCTTTTAGAAGTCTACAAGAGTAGCTCTACCAATGAAAACAGTATCGTCTTGAAACCAGATGCTGCCTTGGTCAACATCCGCAATGCAGAAGAAATTCTATCAAGTCGTTTACAAGATCCCCCAACGATTAAAGAGCTTTCCAAGATGGTAGGCATTAACCAACAAACGCTAAAGCGGGGATTTAAACAGTTGTACGGGGAAACCATCAATCGCTACCTTAATGATAAGCGTCTGGAACAAGCCGGCATATTGATTAAGGCAGGAGAAATGAAGCTGCAAGACATCGCGCTCGAAGTTGGCTACAGCAATCCCAGTCACTTCACGCGTCGTTTTAAAGAACGGTTCGGTGTATCACCTCGCACCTATCGCCAGCAGTCGAATACTAAGGTGAAACCCTAGTTTTGAGGTGAGTTTGTGGCCAGACGAAAAAAGCTGCGTAGCAGCAGCTTGTCGTGATTGAATACTCTCTTTTTGGGATACTTTCTCTTATTAGAAAGCTATGCTTAGGATGCTTCAGGAGAAAAATTGCCAGTCAACTTAAGCTAGTAGTTAATTGTGGATAGCAATTTGAGCGAATTACCGCTCATCTTTAGTTCATTGCACGAATTTTTGTTGCTGGCTGGATACTGGTTATCTGGTTTACTCAGAACTAATGAGGTGAATTTGCAAAGTGCTTTAAGCGTCCAACATATCTCGATTGTCTAGTATTCTTTTTCTAAGCTTCTTACGAGATATTACCCCTACAAAACGATCCAATATTTCCTGCTTAAAGAGCAAAATAGTGGTGGGTGACTGTTCTATGGCAAAAAACCGCGCCAGTTCCTTTTGATGGTCAACATCTATGAATGAAGGCTCGACCGACAAGTTTAATTCAGCTGCCAATCCAGTAACATAGCCCGAGTAAATTTCTCCAGCTCCTAGCCAGCTCGTGCTGAATACCAGGATATGCAGTCCCTCATCTGAAGTCGACAAAATATCGTTAAGGCTTATTTCTTGAGGAGATTGGTCTTGGCTATTTTTATCTTTAATTCTTTTATCTACGGGCAAAACGTGGGAATTTTAGTAGATGCTCTTCGAAATCGTGGATTCAGCTGCCAATTTATTTATACGCCAATTCAACAACTGATTCATTCAATTTTTCTAATTTTGATTGACTCGATCGGTTGCGCTAAAAAATCATATTCCTGCCAAAGCAGCAGCAGTCGTATCATTAACTTTTGTAAGGGTAGCCCTGCTTCTATCCTGCTTTGTACTAGTATTCGACCTCAAATCCGTTGGCGATGGATTATCCGGCTCAGAAGTTACTTGGACCTTTTTCTCACCGCTCTTCTCCAACCACTTATTGACCACTTTCCATACCACAGGCAGGGTAACGGCCCAGTCTATTTTATGCTCTTTCGAGTAACTTTCAGCTATGCGTACGCCAGCTGCTAATAGTCCGCTCGAGGAATCGGATGAAGCAGCAAGCTGCTCGTCTGCCTCATTTGGTTTTTGTCTGAGCCAAAGCAAGCCCCCGATTCCAGCCACTATCGGGAGTAGCAACTTAGGTTGTAACACCGTTTGACGCACTGCCTGCAAATTCCTTTGGGTCAATTGCTCGTTTAGTCCCCTGAGGGCAGTCTGGTTTTCTCTTTTTAGTTGCTCTCGTACTAGACGTAATTGTTTTAAATTAGTAATTGTTTGAAGCTCCATCGGTGGCTTATTTGAATAATTCTCTGATCAGTTTCGAAAGAATAGGATTAGTGAACAGCTGACGTCTAAAAATGAAAATTAAGCCACCCAGTACGATATAAAAAGCAGCTAATAAAAGAAATCCGCCAGCTACACTCCATTGGAGTAAATCAGCGAGTAAAAAGCCTAAGCCAATACTTAAAGTGGTAAGTACAATCGGTAGTAGTGAGACTAAAATCAGTCCAGTAGCTAGGCTGGCACCCGTTTGGGCGGTTTTTTCGGCCACATCCAATTTTACCAGCTGAACCTTTCTTTCAAAATAGGCCTCTAGATAACCGACGGTGGCTCCGATTTCTTCTTTTATATCTAAATCAGGGGACGTTGACATTGGAAAAGCATTAAAACGGCGATGGCGGGAAGATCCCGCCATCGCCGGTGTGTTTATTTCAAATTAGGCGGTAGCAACAGTATTGTTCACTTTGCGCTTAGCTCTTTTAACACCTTTTTGCAACTTATCTTCCGTATCGGAAATAGCTTCTTCTGCTGTCTCGGCAACTTCATCGACCTGGTTGGTGAATCGCTGCTTGAGGGAGTCTTTGGCCGACTGTAAAGAGTCAGTAGCCTTATCGAGGACTTGGAGTACGGTATCCTTACCACCCTGGTAGTAATCGGTTGCCGTACTTCCTAGATTATTGGCGGTCTCCTGTACATAGTCTGCGGCCTGACGACCATATTCTTGAGAAGTGGTCTGTACATTACGGCGAGTTCGGCGTCCCTGATCGGAATTAAGCCAGTAACCCACGGCAGCACCTGCCAGTAGTCCAAATCCTAGTTTCCAGTTGCTATTATTATTATCGTTTGACATTGTATTAGAGGTTTTTTAGTTTCTAATACTACGGCTGTCTAACGACGGATGTTCGGTCTTTGGGGAAAATTCTTGCGACCTAATTGAGATATTCTCGTTTCTCGATCTTGAATTTGCGCATTTTCGACATCAACGTTCGATCATTGAGGCCCAGTAGGCGGCCAGCTCCCTGTGCACCGGTAATCCTACCCCCAGTCTGTTGAAGCGCTTTAATGATGTAGGCCCGCTGCATTTCTTCAAAGGTTGGCATATTGAGGCTTTCATCTTTCAGAAGTTTGGCTGCTCCAAGATCCAGGGGAATAGCCAATACTTTGGAGCGACAAAGCACCACCGCCCGCTCAACAATATTCTCTAGTTCTCGCACATTACCCGGAAAGTCATACTTTTCTAATCGCGCAAGATCCGCAGCATCAATCTCTTCGATCTCCTTTCCTTGTTGCTTGGCAAACTTGCGGGCAAAATGCTGTACAAGTACGGGTATATCCTTGGTTCGTTCTCTGAGGGGAAGATTGATGATAGGGAAGACATTTAGGCGGTAGTACAGATCTGCTCTAAATTTACCTTCGGCCACCATATTTTCTAGATTTCGATTAGTGGCAGCGATCAGGCGTACATCCACTTTAATGACCTCTGTCCCTCCGAGACGCTCAAACTTTCCTTCCTGTAATACGCGCAGTAGCTTGGGCTGTAGTTCAAGCGGAACTTCACCAATTTCGTCTAGAAAAATGGAGCCACCATCAGCTACCTCAAAGCGCCCCTTTTTCTGATTGTGTGCTCCGGTAAAAGCCCCTTTTTCATGTCCAAACAATTCACTTTCGATCAACGTAGCCGGTAAAGCAGCACAATTCACCTTAATCAGCGGCTGATCTTCTCGTTCACTCAGATTATGTACCGCGCGGGCTAACAGTTCTTTACCAGTGCCCGTCTCCCCTAAAATAAGTACTGTAGTATCCGTATCCGCTACTTGACCGATCTGATTTAGTACACTACGATAAGCAGGGCTTACGGTTATAATATTATTAATATCGTAGTTGTGTTGAGATTCCTGCCGTAGTACTACATTCTCTTCTTGCAGCCGCTTGCTGAGTGACTCTATCTTGTCCTTTGCGACTTCTAATTCTTTCCGGCGCAGATAGGCATCGGTGATATCTCTTCCCGTCACGGCAAAGAAATCATCTCCGTCAAATTTGATTTGTCCAAAATTCAGTTCCAGATAAATAGTTTTCCCACTGCGGGAAGGCAGTTGGATTTCACGAGAAGATTGCCCGTAAAGATCATCTTCCTCTAGCTCTGCAAATACCTTTTCCATAGGTTGCCCCACCCAATCCTCTTTACTACCTCCCAAGTGTTGAAGCAGCGCTTGGTTCAAATATCGAACGTGAAAATTATTACCTAGCCACAACACACAATCAGTAGCATTCTCCAGCGTAAATTCACTAAGCCTTCTTTGCCGATCTATTTTGGCCTGTTTACTGATATCGCGTAAATTATTGACGGCATACTCTTCTCCACCATAATTTACGTAGCTCACGCTGGCCCAAACCAGCAATTTTTGACCTTCTCGGGTAGTGAGAATAAACTCTCCTTCCAAATTCTTTTCTTTCCTAATAGTCGCCCAGAATTCTGCCAGGTAAGCCTCATCTGCATAGGGAGCAATCTGCCGCACCTGCATTTTTGCATACTCTGCCCGTGAGTAACCTAGCTTTTCGACAGTAGCCGGATTGACGTAGGCGAAACTTCCATCGGGTTGGGACCAGAAAATCAAGTCTTTGGATTGCTCCGTAGACAATTGCATCATCTCGAGCTGGCGCTGATCATCCTGTCGCCCACTTCGGTCCTGAACAGTAACGCAAGCCAGCGATTCCTCTTCAAACTCGATAAAGCTAGAAGTAAAAAATACCGGAAGTAGCTCCCCTTGACTATCACGTAGTTCTAGTTCTCCCTTACGGGTTTGCTCTCTTTTTAGTTGCTCCCATAATGCTTGCTTTTCCGCAGCCGATTCTTCTTCGACCACAAAGTCAGTCGTACGAAGCTGATTAAGCTGCGCACGGGTATATCCCAGTCGGTCTAAGAAGCGAGCATTAGCATAGGCAATACTCCCATCTTCTCGCATCCAGAAAATCATATCGCTAGCCTGGTCTAGACTAAAATGAGCTAAGGCCTCTAAATCCTTCGGCGATTGTTGGTCATCAATTTTCTGTAAGATACCTAGCGTATAAACGGTTTGCAGCTCATTGCTAGTGGTATGCCCACTTAATTCAAGCCGCAAAGTTTCCTGTTCTTCAGCTAGCTCCAGTTCCATGCTGAAACCAACATTCTCATCTAGGGCGCCGTCTAGTTTCTGCTGTAATTTATCCAGGGTCGTGTCGGAAAAAAATTGAAGCAAATCCAATTCGTTAGCTGCTTTCGCAGCTGCTTTGGTTTTGCCTAAAATAAGTTCATAACAATAATCCGACCAGCTCCAACGGTCGTCAAGACGATTGTAACGCCAAAAGCCCATTTCTGATTCATGACTGATCAATGCGAGGGCCTCCGAGCGCGACTCTTGGATCACCCGATTCCTAAGGTGAATAAAAACGAGTTGATCATCGTACTTGATTACTTCGGCCTGTACTGGCAGTAGTAGGTCAGTATCCGTTATGACTTCAGTGGAATAAGTCAGGTGCCCCTTAGTTTGAACTTGTCGCCAAAGCTTTTTCCAAGCAGTCAGGGTCAACTGGGTATCTAATCCAGCCCATGACTGACCTATGATTTCCTTGCTTTTAAAAGGAAATATCTGCTGACAAGCAATGTTGGTAAACTGAACTCGCCCCAAACTGTCTACCGCTAGAACAGCATATGGGTAGAGAGCAAATATGGAATCAAAGTCCACCAGTGGTCTAGTAGTCTTTATCAAGGATAAGAAAGATACGAGTACGGCAGTCGTACTGTACAGTTGGTGGGGCCCATCTGCTCATCTAAGGTACGCCCAAAAGGTTCAACCAACCAAATCAGCAACTAAAGTGGGAGATAACCAAGCATTATGCCTAATAAGATTCGCTTCTTTTTACTGATCTACAATGGTCTTGCACTTGCCTGAAGAGTGTCAATAGGTGCACTTCCGCAGGTCCTAGCCTCAGCTAAAACATTCGGCTTCCAAGCTATGAACGCAGGTTTCAGCAGTACTACTAAAACCTGCGGAAGTACTAAAAAAGCATCATCCCTATCAGCAAGAGGTGGTGTTTAGATATAGAAGTGATTTAATTTATAGCTGTCAAATCCGGCCAGGCTTCCGCTAGTTTTTCTCCCCCTTTGACGCCGAAGTCCAAGGTCCGAATAGGGAATGGAATGGCAATATCTTGCGCATCAAAAGCTTGCTTGAGGGCGATGATAGCGGCACTTTGAGTGGCCAGATATTTAGCCTGATCGATGTTTTTCACCCAGATGCGGAGTACAAAATTAATCGAGCTGCTGCCGAATTCCGTGTAGAAAAACTGTAGCTCCTTTTCCTGATTGTAGTCCACATTTTCCCGGATAGCATCTAAAGCGATTTGCTGGACACGCTCCAGATTATCGCCGTAAGAGACACCACAGCTGACTTCAATCCGTCTTTCGTGGTTGAGGTTATAGTTTTTTATGGGATTCTGATAGACAATTTTGTTGGGGATGATCACTTCTTGTCCAGAGTACGTTCTCAGATGAGTAGAGCGTAGGCTAATTTTCGTAATGGTGCCGAAATAGTCATTAGTCTCCACTAAATCCCCCAACTTAAAGGCCGAACGGGTGGCCATCATAATGCCACTGAAAAGATTGAGGATGGGATCTTGCAGCGCTAAACCGATAGCCAGACCAGCAACTCCCGCGCCCGCTAGAATCGAAGTAAGTGCCTTACTCAAGTTGAGCACACTGAGTGCCAAAATTAGAATTATCGCGTAAAAAACGACTGTCGCTATAGTCGTAGCTAGATTGCGGAGTGATTCATGATTAGTGATCCGCCCCATCAAACGATAAACGTATTTGCGCAGGCGTCGAGTCAAATAAAACCCAATGACAACTACAAGAAAAGCGATCACCATATTGGGAAGAGCCACGATAAAGTCATTCAGCCAGCCTTTCAGCTTATCGAAAAGATTATTGATTGATTCATTGAATTGATCCATTGCGGGTAAATATTTTGCTGAATTACCCTATTAGTACCATAAAAAACCGCTGATGTTCGTAACGCTCCCTGTATAAGTCCGTCTTTCCTAACAAAACAAAGACGCAACGAACATCGACTAGGTCGCTGAGGTTACACTAATAACCACGTCAACAAACCGATATGAAATTTAATGTATACCGTAACTTAGAATCAGCACTGCGCGGATTAAGCCAAAGAGGCTACCGTAAACGCTTCTACTTTGGTGAAGGCTTACTGCGTTCGACTACTACCCCCCGTACTTACCTACCTACCGATCTCCAAATCGTAGAGTATCACCGCTTTCGACAGTCAGATGCAATGGGCAGTTTTCATACGGTATACGCTCTAATCACCAATCTCAGGGAAAGCGGCTTATTTGTACATGCCTATCAAGCCAACGACCCGCTCAACATCATCCAATTTTTGGACCGAGTGCCTATATTCCAAGCCTCTCCTTCTCCTTTAATCCAGGCTGGCTCGATGGCAGCTCACTAAAAGTAAGCCGCCACCACTGAGCCCCACGTTTGCCAAAGAGCAAACAATGCAAAGGTGGGCGGAGCTTGCGAGTTGGAGTTGCATAATAGGAAACAATAATTGCAGAAATAGAAATTCAAATTGGCAGCACTATCCATCCAGCGCAGACGCAAGGGGCACGGCTTCTCTTATTTCGATCAAGAAGGGCAACGAATAAAAAACCCCAACATCCTTCGTCGCTTGCGCGCGCTCACCATTCCTCCAATGTGGGAAAAGGTAAAAATCAGTGATCGTCCCCGTGCCAAATTGCAAGCGGTAGGCCGAGATGCCAAAGGACGTAAGCAATATATCTATCATCCATACTGGGAAAATCAGCGGCAACGGGAAAAGTTCTCGCGAGTGCTACAGTTCGGACAAGCCCTGCCGAAGATGCGCCGCCGGTGTCATGATTTACTACTGTTGCCAAAATGGCCAAAGGAAAAAGTACTGGCGCTGATGGTGCTGATACTTGATGAAACCGGCATTAGAATTGGTAATCAACAGTATCTCAATAATAATCAGACCTACGGATTAAGCACCCTCAGACGGCGCCATCTTAATTTAGAAGATGATGCTTTGATCTTTCACTTTAGAGGAAAAAGCAGACAGGACAGACAAGTCCGGATTGAAGATGAAGAATTAATGGGTTTCATCCGCCGCGCCGCAGAGCAACCAGGTTATGAAATTTTCCGCTATCGAGAGTCTGGTCATTGGCATAGTGTAGATAGTGATGAAATCAACTCTTTTATTCAGAAACAAATGGGTGCGCCATATTCCAGCAAGGATTTCCGCACTTGGGTAGCTTGCCGACTTGCCGTAGACCTTTACCCGCAAGCCGTAGAAATAAAGCAAAAAAATTCACGCAAACGAATAAGCAGTACATTGCTGCGGCTCGTTAGTCAAGAGCTCGGCAACACGCCTACTATATGCCGCGACTACTATATTCATCCGCGGCTTTTCTCGCTTATTAAACAGCAAGCATTACCCTTACAATTAGCTGATGAGGCAGATAGTCCCCCTTGGGAGCACAGTGGTGCAGAAAAGCTAATCATCGAGAAGCTGCTTTCCTAAAAAGCCTGTCCGAAGGCCAGCACAAAACGGGGATCTTTATTGGGCGGTGTAGCTTCGTTTACTTCTGAAGGGATGCGGATTGGCTTAGCAATATCAATCCTGATAAGTAAGAAGTCCAGATCAAAGCGAATACCGATACCGGCGTCCGTCGCTAATTCTTGCCGGAAGCGGGCAAAATCAAAATCTCCTGGCGTAGGCTCGGCCTCCGCCTTAAATAGCCAGACGTTACCCGCATCTCCGAAAATGGCCAATTCTACCATTGGAATCGGTCGAAAGCGCAACTCTAACTGGGTTTCGAAAAGCACATTCCCATAACCATTCTGTCCCAGAAGACTATTCTCTAAGGGGGCCGTCCGTCCAGGCCCCAAACCTCGGGGTATAAATCCACGTAAGCTGTTGGGGCCACCAATCGTATAAAGATCAAAGTAAGGGACGATGGCGCGATCGCTAAAAGGGATAGCAATGCCAGTGTGGATACGACTAGCCAATTGCCATTGACTGCTGAACGTACAGTAATAGCGCAGGTCCAACTCCGGTTGGATATACTGACTATTTTCAGCGGCCAGCCCACGCTGATTATCTCCAATCGGTAATACCCGATTGAAGCGTAGGTTCAGATTGGCAGAAGTAAAGAACTGGTGTGGGCTCGCCCTTTTCGCCTTACGACTATCGTACTGAAACCCATAAGATGGCCCGAAACTCAACATCCGATCCAAGCGTCCCAGGCCTTCCAGGCCTTGAGAAATACCTAGGCTGCGACTTAATTCCAGCAGTTCCTCCGAGGCGGCTCGAGGGTTTTGGTACGTTAAGTTGAGCGGAAAAATCTGATGCTTCACTGGTCTGATTTTCTGCCATTGGTAACCAAAAGAAGCACCAATTTGATACACGCTTAAATTAGCGGTAGCATTGGAATCCGCAGTCAGTTGTTCCGCTAATTCAGAAAGCTGCTCGGCAGCAATATTTTCGGTGAAGCGATTTAAATTGAGGGAAAGTGCCTCCAGTCTAGTCCCTACCCTAATGTCGGTCGTACGTCGAAGAAGGCCATCGTCTGTACTGCCCTTCCAGGGTAACCAAAGGCGAGGAAGTGAGAGCTCAGCCCCCAAGCCATACACCCCCGAACGGGGAATACGACTAAAACGCTCATCCCCCAAATAAAAATTGTAGGCGAAGTCGCCTTCCAGGGTAAAGAGCTCAGCCCCACCCAGTAAGTTCCGATTGGTGTAGGTAAAGCCCAACTCGGGGCCGAAATAGCGACCGCTGTTATAGGCCAGGCCTAGTTCGCCAGAAATGGTACGCCGAAAATCTGGGGTTAGATAAACAACCAGGTCCAGCAGGCTGTCTCCTGAGGCTACCTCCGTGTAATTCAAGCTGATATAGCGATACATATTCAACTCGGCTAATCGCTGCACACTGCGTTCATGTTGACTAAGCTGATAACGGTCTCCCGGCCGATAAGCTATTGCTTCGGCCAGCAGCTCCGCCCGTATCTGACATTCTTTGCACACAATTTCCAGGCCATTATGGCTAATCGTATCATCACTTGCCGAGCGGCTGACTAGCTGTCTTTCAAATTCTGAGCGCACTATCACTCGCCGGATCCGTTGAGGGCAAAGGGAGCGCTCAGTAATAGCATCAGTCAGTTTCATTAATAGAATTACGCCTTGCTGATTGCCGATCGTGTCAGCAAGAAATTCCAGCTGCTGTCCGGAAAAAAAGTAATAACCGCGTTCGCGTAATTCACTTTCTAGTCGCTGACGCTCAGCTCTTAACTTGGCCAGGCTATACCGCTCCCCAGTTCGCAGCAGGCTTTCTGCAGACAAGTCCTGAATTTCCTGTGCAAGCGTGCTTTCCCGGATCGCGTATTGCAAAGAGTCGATTTTAAAAGCTGCGCCAACTTGCAATTCATAATCAATGCCAATGGTCCGTGCCCTTGCATTCGTGTCTAACTGGTAATCGGCCAAACTCCAGAAATAGCCCTCGTTAGCAGCTTGAGTATTTAGTGAGCGACTGAGCTGCCTGCCCATTGCAGGGTCAAAAAAAACAGGTTCACGCCCTAGTCCTTTCCCTAACCAGCCCAATAGAAAGCCGCGTTGGTAATGCCACCATACCCGCCACTTAGGACTGGTGGGCCGGTTCACCAATTCCAATCCAGCATCTTCGATTGGTTGAGCATTCACACTGTCTGGCGCGAAAACCGTTAATTGGCTACCATGATACAGATACTCTCCTTCCGGTAAATACTTAGCGACTCCGCAACTACTTATAAAAGCTAGCAGTGCCAGACCAATCATCGTTGAACCTAGTCGTATCATATCAGCGCTGCTTGGGTTCCCAGAAAAAGCGATTAAAATCCTTACTGAACACGAGTCTTCCACCAAACCGCAGAACGTTTCCGCCTACCAGTACGTTACGGTCTCGATCATTAAATAGCTTGATGCGAAGTTGGCCAGCGGGGTCCAGTAGGTACTCAGCCGAAATGTTATCCAAATAGGTTTGTGATTCTCCCGTAGTCGCATCTTCAGCAGTGTTGGCGACGCCATCAACGGAGATAATCAGGCGATCATCTAGAAAGGATTTGCTCAAGCTGAGTGAGAGGTTGTAGTTATCCTGCCCATCAGTCGTTTCGTAGTTTTCTACCCCCAGCTGCAAGTCGACGAAGCCGAGCTGGTTGTTCAGGAAACTCGATAGTTCTCCCGCTACTGCGTCAGCCACGTTATTCACTAGGCGGTTGTTTCCACCCTGGCTCGACTCAATTAAAGGTATGTTGAAGGCACCGAAAGTGATCAGCGTAATTGCGGTAGTGTACATTCTGCTTTGATCCTGTCGTAAAGCATCCAGCGCATCTTCGATAGTAGTTAATCCACGGTTACCGTATTGATTCTCAGGGTAGACAACGTCCGCCGTAATCTCCATTGAATTAAGGTCACCACTCAATTCTAAAATTGTCTCAAAAGTTTCTCGTCGGTTGAGAGAGCTTTGCTCAGCCGTAGGATTAAAAGCCTGAACCAATGGCAAAGCAGAAGTTTGTACCGCATTGAAGATGGTTAAATCTAGCTGAGGGTTCTGAGGGTTACCCGAAAAACTCACAGTACTTCCTGTACGTAGGCCAAACTCATAAGGGCGTAAACCTTCCAGCACCATATCGTAGGTACCCGACTGCATTTCTATCTGGCCGGTTAGTTCTTGTCGACCATTGGGGTACTGAATGAACGTAATATTGCCTGCTCCTCTTCCACTGAATTCCTGGCGCGTTACGGGGTCGATGATCACCTCTACCAATAAGTTTTCGTTGATCGCCAAGTTAGTTTCCAGGTACATCCCAGTAGTAGCAACAGTAACTGTATCTTTTACCTCCTGGCTTAAAATTTCTTCCCATTCGAAAGTTTCAGCAAAGGTTACTACGCCTTCACTGCGGCTAACGCCTCCACCTCCCGGCGCTAGGTACGCGTAGGTAAGTCGTGAATCTCCTTGCGGACTAGCATCGATCTCTATGTTGGGGGCAGTGGCGGTTCCACCGATAGCGACATCAGCATCTACCTTTAGAAAGCCATAGAACAAATCATTTTGCTCTACCGTGGAATTGACCGCCAGGAAATCGCGTGCCTGTAAGTTTAAATCCAGCTCAATCTGCTCCAAGCTACGCAATCGGACGCTGCCGTTGGTCACGGCCTGCCCTCCTAAGCTGTCGAGTAGCGTGAAATCATCAAAACGTACGTCACGATCAGTAAAGCGCACCTTTTGATCCTCAAGTCGGAAACGGCTACCCAACAAACTAATGGCCAAGGCGGCATCTTTAAAAGCTATTTCTCCCGCTAGTTTGGGCGCATTAATCCGCCCACCGATTGCAAGCCTTCCCTCTATGAAGCCCTGGGTTTGCTGGAGGTAGCCCAGAGAGAAAGGTTCCATATTTTTTAAGCGTAAGCGGTCTACGGCTAGCAGAAGATCCATGTCTCCGCCTTCAAAGTAGGTGCCGCTGAGTTGCAGCTGATTATGCGCCCCGTCCAATCCAATGTCCAGCAACCAGCTCTTGTTTTGCTGGCTGTACACCTCCGCACGCAGCTGGCCGAATTGGCTGCCTAACAAGCCAAAACCATCTACTTCAACCGCAGCTCGAATGCTGGGGTTAGTAAGTAGTTCATCCAGGTAGAGCGTGCCGTTTAATTGCCCGGCGAGCAATTCCTCCTCACTGTTGATGATGCGACTGATCGTTTGCAGCTTAAAGCGATTAAAATCGAGTTGCAGACCATTTTCGTCAGTTTCCGTCAGCACCAGTGAGCGGTCTTCTCGAAAGAGCCGCCAGTCTTCTACTTCTACCCGTTCTTCCCCGAGAGAAATTTGGTTGTTTTCCGGCAACTGCCAGGAAGTAAAGTTGATTAATTGCTCGGGACTGAGGCGCAAATTTATGCCTTCGTTATCCTGCCCTATGTTGAAAGCTAAGCGATGGCGCAAACTATCCTCTGCTGTCAGAACTTTCAGCTCTACGCCCAGGGCATCTTCAACTGCTTCCGCCTCCAACTCTGTTTTCCCGAGCTGGAATTGTTCACTAAAAGCAATGTTTCCCCAATTCGCTTCTACCAGCAGCTGATTGACGTCAGCGGTAGTTAGAACGACCATATCCTCCAGCCGCAAATTTTGGTAGGCCACTTTCTGTAGCGCTAAATCAAACCGCAAGCCAGGTTCCCGATCACGATATTGAAAACTAGCCGTTAGGGGCGACAATTCTGTCAAGCCTGGAATAATCCCAGAGATTAATGGTCGAGGGTTGAAAACCTCCAGTGTCAGGTCTAAGTATTGACCGCTCTGTAGCGGTTCTGGCTGGACCTGCTCAGTAGCCCAGTAAGCGATCAAGAATTGCTGCAGCTCTCCTATAATGGAGATAGGCTGAAAGATACCCGATAGATCTGCTCGCATCACATCGCTGCGCAGCTGCAATTGGTTGTTGCCGTCGATAAATTCTGCTTCGAGCAAAAAACTGTCTACGTAGGAAGTAGCTCCTGAGCTGCGCAGCAATACCTCATCCAGCTGAACGCTGGCACGGAGATTATCCGGGCGCAGGCCATTCACCCTAGCATTCATAGTCCCGCTGGCCAGTAATGGGCGGTCACTCAACCCCCAACGGGCCAAGTCTATTTTATCAATCGCTAGGTCCGCTTCCAGCAGCGTAAGGGTACTCGTGCTGGAATCAGGAGCCTGATAACCCACGGCACCACCTCCCTGAAAACTCGGATGGTCGAAGGCTAAGTCCGCCCGGTAGATCGTGTCTTGAATCACGCCATCGGCCTGCAAAATTTCTCCTCGCCCACGTTCTTCGATCGTAGCCGCTATCACTAGATTTTGGACAGGTTGCAAACTTCCTTCAATCTGGACCCTCAGGCCGATAGGCTCCAGCTTTAAGCCTAGCAAGGTATCTCTAAGCGGGCCCTTAAACAAGGCAGGAGCTTGCAGTTCCTGCGCTACAACCAGCACGGCAAGATCCTCCGGGTTATAGCGCCCGCTAAACGCCATTGTGCCAAATGAAGTCGTGACGGGAATTTCGAAATCGAGATGGTCCAGGCTCCCCGTCAACCGAGCTGCCTTGATACGTAAATCGGGTAAAACGAAATAGTCCGGCAGTAGGCTATCGGGTAAAAGTGGTAAAAGGTCAGCTGCACGTAGTTGCAACTGACTAAGTCGCACATCAAGTTCCGAGTTTTGGGGGTCCATCACTGATTGGATGCGACCGTCGATATCCATATAGGTAGAGTCACCCGGCAATTGCAGGCGTAGATCGACCAGCAGGTCAGCGATGGGGCCATCTAAACTCCCTTCCAGCCATAGATATTCGGGTAAACTATAGCCTTCGGGCAAAAGCGCTGGCGGCAGATAGGACCAGATGCTCCGTTCGGTGAGTTGCAAGGAGTCTAATTGTAGGTCGACCGTACTTTCTGGAAAGGCAAGTGGTTGCTTAATTGTGCCACTCACATCAAAGCCACTCCACTGCTCCATCAGCAAGCGCTGTTCTCGTGCTCCAAAATTTAGCTTCAGTTCCTGATCGTAGTAACTCACTTGGCCTTCCGCCCGAATTTCTGTTGGCCAGTTAATGTAATCCGGCAAGCTGCCAGCCGGCAGAATAGTACGAAGCGCCTGTGGTCGCACCTTAAGCTCACTCAGACTAAAATCACCATTTAATTGATTGAGAGCCGCCAAGTGATCAGCTCGACCTTCCCCCACGACTTGTATGCCGGGGCCACGGAGGCTTAGATAATCGACGAATACATTTCCATCCGTAGCGCGGCCTTGGGTAGCAAAATCAAAAGTGGCAGAAGTACTGCCTGATAACAGCTTAGAGGCGGCAAGTTGAGGCTGCGCCAGTAAGATATCGCTAGTTGCCAGTTGGCCGCTAGCATCGAGCTCTAACTGTAAACGATTAAGATCACTAATACTGGGCACATTGAGCCAGAATTTCGGCATTCGCAACCGACTAGCGGCGGTAGTTAGGGCCAATTCGGTAACGACTATGTAGTCTGGGTGGACCAGCAAGCCTGTTTCCATTTTTCGAATCTCGAGGCCGCTGGATTCACGCAATGACAGCCGTTCAAGCTGTAGCTGCAAGCTATCAGATTGCAGGCTTAAGGCCGAAAAGCGGATGGCTAAATCCGCTAAGGCCAAGTGATTAGGATCTAAGCCTACGACTGGCGGAGCTGAAGTTTGGTCATATTTTATTTTAGACTTTCGCAGGTCCAACTCTTCCACCTGAACATTCATGCTTTGAGACAGCGCGAGCTGAACACCTGCGGAAGTACAAATTCCCAAATCAAGATCTACCCGCATTGTGTCTAGATCTAACTGACCATTTATATCCTCTAAAAGAAGTTGCTGCAAACTGAAAGTCAGCGCCGAGCCCGCCGAACTACTTGCCTCAGAAACGGTGCGATTAAACTGCCTGAAATCAAAGCGCAAGCCATTTATTTGCGCATTTTGCAGTGCGTAGACCTGACGCTCCAGAAGGATACTATCGCTGAGGAAAATAGCCTGATCCAATTCAAGGTCTAGCAACAGACCAGCAGGGTCATCTTGATAGTACAGATCGATGTCGTTCAGCAGCAGACTGCTGTTCTCCAGCTCAATTACCCAAGAAGAGTTTTGGTTGGAGACCTGACTGGAGTCTGGAGAGGTAACAAATGCCTCCGCTAAAAATTGAAAATTGCTACTACTATCCGTTTGAATAAAATTACCGTATAAGTCGCTTATTTCAACGGAATGGATCACCACCCTGGATTGCAGTAAGGAAAATAGCTGAACGCCGACTTGCAGATGCTCCAGACTGGCCAGTGTATCCTTGGTCGGATCGAGGACGGCTACTTCTCTTAATCCCAGGACGGTGGGTAACTGGACGACTACCCTGCCTACCGTCACTTCCGTTTGTAGGGTATCCGATAGGATGTTGCCTGCTTGTTTGCCTAGCCAGCGTTGTACAAAGGGTAAATGCACCGCTATAATCAATAGCAGGGTCAGCAAAAAAACGGACAGAAAAACCCGTTTGGAGATGCGCAATAGGCGTTTGGCCCAGCTAGCTGTCAAGCGAAGTTATTTTATTAAGTCAAACCCCCGCTCGGCTCTGGATGTTCGATCAATATGAGCCAATAGCTTAGCTAAACTAGTAACAAGCGTGTAGATGTTACTCAATAGTCATCAAAAAAATAGGGACCCTGAAATGATTTCAGGGCCCCGTTCCATCAGGTGATATGTTTGACAGATTTGGTCGTTCTACAGAAGATTAGGCATGTACCTCTTCTAATGATTCCATTCGATTTAATGTGTGTTCGATGGTATTACGCTGGCGTTCTACGATTTGGCTGGTACTAGGATCAAAGCTTAAGACCTTTAATGCCTCGTCGTAATACTTAATCGCGTTCTGTTCTCCACGCTGTACTTCGGCCAGGATGGCCACATCGTCGTTGCCGGCAATGGTAGTGCGCAAGTCCATCCAGAAGCGGTGGACTTTTGAAGCTACGGAATCTCCTTTCTCGGGCAGACCGCCGAGTAATTTAATCCGGTCCTTGATTTCGTGACCAAATTTCCGTCGCTGTTCGGCTAGGGTGTTGAACACGAAGGTGAGCCGTTCACTGTCGCAGTTATCTGCAGCTTGTTGGTAGCCTTTTTCCGCATCGTATGCTTTGGCTAATAAATCGTTTAATGCTGAAATTTGATTTTGGGTAGTCATGGGTATTTTAAATTTTAAAAGAGCGAGGTAGCAAGTTCTTTGCCACCTCGTTATTGGTTTATCGAAAGGGTGGGATGATTGGTTAGGAACCGCCTAATTCTTAGTTATTGGTTACTACCGTTTGAGATTGCAGCCAAGCATCTAGCATCCAGCTTTTCTTCTCTAGCTCCCCCAGGAAGCCGCCGACCATGTCGATGGTTCCTTCGTCGTCGATTTCACCAGCAGCTTTGATAGCTGCACGCATCGATTTGATGAGGGTACGGTGATTATCGAGGATTTTCTCCACCATTTCTGAGCTGTTCACCACCTTACCGTATTCCACGACTTCAGTGTGGTTCAAGTAATCGGTAAGGGTAGATACTGGACGCTCCCGTAGGGTCAAGATGCGCTCTGCGATCTCGTCAATCTTAATTCGGGCATCGGTGTAGAGTGCTTCAAATTTTTCGTGCAGATCAAAAAAATTCTCACCGGAAACATTCCAGTGGAAATTGCGCAAGTTCTGGTAGTAAATATGATAGTTGGCCAGCAACTGATTTAATGTGCTTACTGTTTTTTTGGTTTCTCCTTGATTAAATCCGAGGTAATTCATTATTAGTTGTAATATTATAATTAAAAAATAAGGGTATTTGAGTGCGTTCAGTTATAGTACGCAACAAGCTGGTCACATGTTCGGCGGGAACATACCATTTCGATTTGCCTCTTTGGAAATATTTAGAGCATATATGAATTTAACACTTTGGGCTACTTGCTGCAAAAGCCAATTTCAGACTCACTCTTAATTGACTACAGTCACTTACTAATGCTCTACGACTTCTACGATTTCAGTATCGTCACTATTACTTTGTTTTGGTTTTCGTCGTAATAAAAAAATAGTACGTAATCGATTGCTTGGCCGATCCAACTTACCGAGAAATTTATCTGATTCGGTATATAGTTCATCGCTCAGCAAGAGAGCAATAGCTTGCATGGCAGGAATGTGTGAGAAAATTATCCTCGCGATGGCCAGTAACGGAAGGGCTAATATCATACCAACTACTCCCCAAATTGAAGCACCAATGATCAGCCCCATGATTGCAAAAAGCGGATTAATGTTTACGCTACTCCCGACTATCTTGGGTGTAATAAAATTGCCTTCGACAAACTGGATGAATACGTAAAATCCTGCTACAGCGAGCGGATAAAATAAACTATCTGTGGTGGCAAAAGCGTAAATGAAGGGTAAGAGTCCGCCTATGAAAGCTCCAACGTAGGGTACCACTGCTAAAAGCGCCGCCAGGAAGCCCCAGAAAAATGCGTATTTAATACCGATGAGAGTTAAGCCTAAACTGTTCAGCAATCCTAAAATGAGCATGACTAGCCCTAGACCATACAAATACTTTGCTGCCACCGACTGTATTGCGCCCAATACTTTTCTTACTTCTTTCCTCTTTCCTGGCTCAAATTGCCCCAGAATAAAACGTTTTATTGCCGTTCGATAGAGTAAAAAGAAAAAAGTATAGATTAAGCTTAGTCCCAGCTGGGTGAGAATAATTGTGCTGGAGGAAAGCCCGGAAAAGAAGACATTCAAAGGTCCGCTGATCCCCTCACCTATTCCCTCACTTATTAACTTAGTAGCCTCATTTTGCTGGAGGCCAAAGCGACCACCAAATTTGTACAGTAGCCGATTAGCGCCATCCTCTAGACTTTCGATAATGCTCTCAGAATTAGCTAATAAGTTACTGATCTGCAGGCCAAATATGGTAAGAATAGCCAGGATAGAACAGCTAAACAAAAGTAAACTAAGGGCTGCTCCAAGTGTACGGGATCCCAATAATCGCTCTACTAGTGATGCGATTGGCTTCAAAATAAAGGCTAGAAAAGTCCCAAAGCAAATGGGCACAAAAAAACCCTTACCTACAATTAATATATAGGTAAGGATAACTAGCGAAATCAAGAAGTACGCTATTCGTTGAATGCTCAGGTGGTTATTAAGCATTATTCAGGGGCACCTCCATTTTTGAGGAGCTGCAGACTAGCAAATGTAATGATCATACCGAACACGAAGATTTCAAAAGCCAGAAAAACACTATTTGCAAAGGTGGAAATAGCATCTGCGTTAGCATTATAGAATTGCTGGAAAGCAAAATCCGGGGCTAGTGAAGCGATGATTAGATTAATCACTGCTACTGAAATGGCTGCTATGGCTGCGACCGAGGCGCCCAGCTTGAATCCATCTATGAAGGTCTTACCGCTTGGAAGGTATTCATGGTAAGTCCGAATGGCCCAATAAATAGGGATGATGAGTACGATATATTTGGCAAAGTGTAGCCCTGTGTGGAGTCCTTCCTGGCTAATATTTACTATTAACAGAAACATAGCAAGCAAGCTGCCTCCCAGGAGACCGTAGCTAAGCGCTTGACGGTAGAAGCCAAATGATCGGTCATCAACTTCAAGCTGTGGTGGATTTTCGTTTAATTTCGAGAATTCGGAATACATTATCTTGGATTTTTTGGTTATAATTGGTTTAAAGACGTGAGCTTGACTATCGAAGCAGGTAGCTGCGTTTTCTTCGCTCAAGACTACTCAAATCCCGTTCCAACTCAGCAATGCGTTGCTCCTTATTAACCTCGATATTTTCTTCCTCGTTGATTTCGGCCCGCTCATCAGCAATTCGTCCTTCTAGCTTTTCAATTTTTTCCATCCATCGTTCAATTCTACGATTGGATTTTTGCTGATCGTCAACGGCATCTTCACGATCATCACGTAGGTCATTCAATTGTGACTGGAGTTCTTCGATCTGTTCGTCGAAATACCGCTCGTAGGCAAACGCACTAAATTCGTCAAGGTATTCCTGACTCTTACGATAAGCGACCGGATAGTTCTCAGGATTGGCACTTATATCATAGCCAAAACTAAAGGTAAGACTAACGGTGGTTTTCACTTCGTCTAGCTCAGTAAGCTTGGACCACAAATCGAAAGATTTGTCATTGACGGCGGGTATGGACACTTCCTCTGCTAAAAACACCTCGCTTCTACGATTCCGATCTTCCCGATCTACATCAATATCGAAGCGCTCGTCCCAGTAATTATCCCAGTAATCTTTTACCTTATCCTGTGGGATTTCCAGATTTATTTGAGTAGCAGTATACACATTTCCATCATAGTCTACAGTAGCATTTGTCATATCGTCAAACTGAGCAAATAGACCAGTTACTGTAAGTAGGAAAATCGTAATTAAAACATTTATTTTTTGCATGGTTATTGGGCTTAAATTTTATGATTTGAAATTCAATATTCATCTATAGAACTAAGTCCATGCAGCAGATGTTCGTTTCTGCCTGTACACTAGCGATACTCTGGATTTGCAAAAGCCCAGCGCTTACCATTTTCCCAATCTGCAACGGAATTGCCATAGGGAGGGTAGCCGTTTCTTGCTTTGAGTAGGCTGGCAAGGTGCATCAGATTATAGGCCATAAAGGTGGTGTTACGGTTGGTAAAATCATTTTCTATCCCACCAGATCCTTCATCGAGATATGAGGGACCTGGACCGATTTCTCCTATCCATGCACAGTCTGCTTGTGGAGGAACGCTATAACCCAAATGCTGCAAAGCATAGAGAATTCCCATAGCGCAGTGTTTCGCACCGTCTTCATTTCCGGTAATAACACAACCGCCTACTTTTCCGTAGTAAAAGTACTGTCCTTGTTCGTTTCGCTTCCCACTCATCGCGTATAAACGCTCAATCACTCGGCTGGCTTCAGAAGATCTTTCTCCCAACCAGATCGGGGTCCCAAGCACCAGAATATCTGCTTCAGCTGCTTTTTCAAATACTTCAGGCCAGGCATCCTGCTGTGCCCCATGTTCTCTCATATCTGGTTGTATACCCGTTGCGATGGCGTAATCAGCGGTTCTTACGCATTCTACGGAAACGCCCTCCTTTTTCATGATTTTGATGGCAACGTCTAATAAACCCTGTGTATGGCTCTTTTGCTTAGAACTTTTCAGACTACAGTTTAGAAATAAAGCTTTGAGATTGGAAAAGTCTTGATGGGACATACTTCAATATTTTGCTGAATAGTAAAATGAGTTAGTTCACTCGCTGAAAGCGATCTGCTTTTATGACCATCTCTCGAACTTTCTCCAGCTGCTTTGCAAAAAGCTTTTCAATATCTTCAGGTAATCCTTCTTTACCCATCACCTCTGTAAAGTAATGGATCAAAGCATTTTCATTTTCATAAGTCAAACTACTGAGCTGAGGTAAGTTGGTAGTTTCCATCGCCTTGCCCATCTGAGAGGACTGCCCTGCTAAGTACGTACGCGATTGACGGCTGAGGGTATGAGAACCTAGATTGTTTTCGCTCAAATAAGTACTTAGTTCATTGGCAAGTTTTCTTCTGTAGGCTGCCAGCTCCTGGAAAAAATCAACTGCTTTGGGTAATTCTGAGCAGGCAGCTGCAAAATCTTGGTAGTGCCTTTCACTACCCTGATGCCGCAGTAATAAACTATTCAGATAGGAGCTGATATTTTCTCTTAAGGGTTGATATGGAGGTTGCATATTATTGTCTTTTTACTTCGTTCTCTAGTTTAAGTACTTGGTTGCCATCATCTTGCTCGATGAGCAGCGCTTTATTTCCCGGCTCCCCGTGTCTAGTGACTTCAGTACCTTGGAATGTCTTGCTGATGGATTCACTGTAAGTTGCCAATACTTTGCCGGTGGCGGTACCTTGTCCCCACTGCCAGCTCACTTTAGTGCCTTTACGTATCATCAGTATAGGTTTAAATTAGAGGGAAGGTTGAGCCTTCCCTCTAGATTCGATTCGGTTGTTAGATGAGATTAATCTAAGTCTCCTTCCGCGTCGAAATAGCGCTCAATATCATTGAGCATCTTTTTCGAGGAGTCCGTGAAGTCGTTCCAGGCCGCCTGTAGGTCACCTTCAAAAGCTTCCCATCCAGTAGCCATATCGTCTCCTACACGATCCATGCGCTCATCCAGAGAGTTGGCCCAGGAATTAAGTTCAGCCTTCTCTTCAGCCAATTCAGCTTGCACTTCTTCAGAGGCGTTCTCCATGGATGCATCGATTTCTTCAAGGCGGGTGTCAATTTTCGCCCGAACATCTTGAAATTCAGTCGCCAAAGCCTGGCTTTCGTCTTTTACTTCGTTACCGAAGTCCTGCATTGCAGTACTTACTTCTTGAGTCACAGCCTCAGCATCACGATCAGCTTGGCTACCTTCTTCACAGGACATTAGGAATAAGAAAAGACCACTAATGAGGCTCCATATAATAATTCGGATTTTCATTTTGTTAGTTTTTGATTTGATAGATTAGGTTACCCTCTTATAGCGTATCTCCCTCCGAAGATGTTCGCATCCAACTTCAAATCATTAGCGAGGCTTACACTACAGTCGTAAGTCAACAGCAGTAGTCCTCTATACCTATTTATCTTCAAGCGAAAAATGATTAAATAAAATCATTTTCTCATTATTGATCACAATCATTTTAAAGCAATAAATTATAAATAACTGATTATCAATTACTTACATTTCTGGCACGCTCTTTGCTACTAATTGAGCGAACCATTAACCAAAATACAGCGATCGATATGACACAGTCTGAATTTTTAAGCGAAATCAACACCCTCGAAAATTTACTATTTGCTTTTGCCCTGCGACTCACTCGCTCTCACCAAGATGCTCAAGACCTCATGCAGGAGACTACTATGCGCGCCTTTCGTCATCGTGCTAAATTTACTAAGGGTACCAACTTCAAGAGTTGGGTATCTACCATCATGCGTAACACCTTTATCAACCGTTACCGCAAGCTAAAAAGTCGTAAGCACATTAATCAACCCGTAGAAGACTTCACTTATGCTTTAGAATCGACTAATACTATCCCCAACGAAGGAGAACATAACTTGCGGATGAATGAGTTACAGAATATACTAAATAGTATTAGTGACATTTACCGCATTCCTTTTGCTATGTTTTACAAAGGATATGAGTACAAAGAGATTGCTGAATACTTAGACATTCCAATCGGCACGGTAAAGTCACGGATTTTTCTTGCCCGTAAAAAGATGAAGACTATGATTAAAGGTCAAAAAGCAGCTGCCTAAAATATAATCCCACACTACCTCAGCCTGAAACCAAACACCCAGCTTATTTATGCCTAATACCACATATAATCCCGAAAACAATCGCCCGACTTAATTTGATAAGTCGGGCTTTTTTTGGGAGCGTATCTAAAATGAATATGTTCCAAAAAAGCCTGGCTACAAAACTGCAGCCAGGCTTCAATTAGAGCGTGTTGGGAAACTTAATTCGCTGATACGCTCTTACTATTTCTTCTTCCGAGTGATTAGTAAAACAATCACTACAAAAGCCGCGACACCGAGCCATAAGTAGGGGTTTTCGTACCATTCCTGGCTATCGATATCAATATCGATCAAAGCATCCTGAGCAGCCAAAGTCAAGCTGAAGGCCGCCAAAATGAGTGCTGTAAATTTACGCTTTAAATTCATCATAAGTGTTTTCCTATCCCTATCGCATAACGCTTACTCGATGTTCAAAAAATAAATTTATTTTTTCTTACAACGGTGCGAACACCACCCTAGGAATTATGGTACTATTAGCGAATCAAATAACTCAATTATGTTACGCTACGCACTTATTTTCTTTATTGTCGCCATCATCGCAGGTATTCTTGGGTTCGGTGGAATCGCAGCTGGTGCTGCTGGAATCGCAAAAATATTTTTCTGGGTATTTTTAGCGCTATTAGCTTTCTCTTTATTGAGTAATATTGCTAAAAAGGCTTAGACCACAGAACAGCATAAAAATGGAAAGTCATCACCTTCGGGTAATGGCTTTTTTTTGTTTTGATAGGCTAAGAACTAAAATTGTCAATCATGTCCAGCATACGTGCTTTTTTCCAACGTGGAATACAATCAATATTAGGAAGCATCGCTTTTATCCCAACGCTTTACGTACTAGGTTTCGTGGGCTTGGCCATCCTGATGCGTGTTCTGGAATTTCACGGATTGAGCCGTTGGATGGGCAAGGAAGGGTATTTCTGGCTGGTTAGCAGTGAAGCCACGGCACGAACGCTGTTAAGCACTATTATAGCTGGGCTGATTTCGCTGACTGTTTTTAGTTTCTCCATGGTAATGGTGGTACTCGGCCAGGCCACTAATACCCTTTCTCCCAGATTGTTGCCTAAATTAATTGAGGACCGCTCCCACCAAACCGTACTGGGCATCTATCTCGGGGTTATCAGTTTTGCGTACTTAACCCTAATGGCAATCGTACCACTCGAGAATCGCTCCCTCCCTTCATTTACAGTTTTCATCTGCGTCCTGCTGGCAATATTCTGCCTAGCATTATTCGTATACTTTATCGCCTCTATTTCAAGCCGTATTCAGGTTGACCACATCACCCATCAAATTTACCGTGAAGCTAAGGAAGACTTGGACTACTGGCAGTCCGCACCCGAAAACTGGGGCATCGCTCGCTCTCCTTTTAAACGCAAAAAAGAAAATTCGGTGGCTGCCCCAGAGAGTGGTTATATCGATCTGCCGCTCTTCCAGCAGCTTTCTTCATTAGCCGCAGAACAAGAACTGGGACTATTCGTCAGCATTCCTAGAGGCGAATTCATCACTAAGGGTAGGCCTTTACTCTATTTATCTCAGCCCCCTACTCCAGCACAGCTTCAGCGATTCAAAAATCAAATCAAATTAGCCAGTACTGCTGAAGATAATTTTAACTATCTCCTGGCTATTCGCCACATTTCAGAAATAACCGTAAAAGCAATGTCTCCGGGCATCAATGATCCTGGAACAGCCCTCAACGCCATTACCCTATTGGAAGATCTCATCTTGCGTTGCCAACAACTCCCGCAACTGTCTTCCTATCAAAGCGCAAATGGTAGCTTAATCTATTTTAAAGCCATTAGTTTTTCCGAGCTTATTCAACCTATCCTCGCAGAGCTCCGATGTTACGGAAAATCCGACCCCAATCTTATGCGTCGTATTACCCGTTTAATTATAAGCCTCAAGCTCCATCCCCAAGATGAGCAACAACTAAAAATGCTGGATCTAGAGCTTGACGCCTTACGCGAAGATGGTCGCGAAAGCCTTCGTAATCCACTTGATCGCCAACGCTTCGAGCAATTCATTCAACAACATTCTACCAACTGACCATCCGGTCCACACATCTAAACCCCTAACTCTGACGTTTACTGAATTACGCCAAGCGGCTATACCGAGGCCGGAGAGGTTTGGGAATCCAAACCGACTCCGCCTCGAGTATATACTCGCTAGAAGCGGTTTGGGCTAGCCCAAACCACTTCGTTTGCGGTATAAAGTTCTTCCCATGACGTCTAACTTCCTCGAATCCTTATTCCGGGAGCATCAGCGGCCCGACAACCTCCCCTCTCCTCACTTAGTCGGAGACTGGCTGGATGGCCTGCTGAAGTTACTTTTCCCTGAATACAGTGACCAACACTACCCCAGCCTGCGATATTTCGAGCAAGCCTTTCGCACCAATCATCTACAGCTATTCAGCATCTTCGATAGCATGCAATCCCGCCTAACTGCTCCGGCTGATCAACTACAGCGTGATTTTGAATTAGCACTCCCGCAGGTCTACACCTCCCTCAAAGAGGATGCTGAGGCTATCCTGACAGGAGACCCCGCCGCCAAAGAACTCACCGAAGTCATCCGTACTTATCCTGGCTTCTACGCCCTG
This sequence comes from Bacteroidota bacterium, assembly GCA_039030655.1. Lineage (GTDB taxonomy): Bacteria > Bacteroidota > Bacteroidia > Chitinophagales > Saprospiraceae > Neolewinella. The sequence continues at coordinate 36,060 of JBCCDS010000041.1, forward strand.
GCCGTCTATCGCATTGCTCACTGTATTTGCCAATTAGGTGTTCCACTCATTCCCCGCGTCCTAACCGAAATCGCCCACAATCGTACGGGTATAGATATCCACCCCGGCGCGACCATTGGCCGTCGTTTTTGTATCGACCACGGTACCGGCATCGTCATCGGTGAAACCGTCGAAATCGGCAATGACATCAAGATTTACCAGGGGGTCACTCTGGGTGCCCTTAGCGTGACCAAGGAACTAGCCCGGACCAAGCGACATCCCACTATTCAGGATCGAGTGATCATCTATGCCGGTGCGACCATCCTCGGTGGCGAAACCACCATCGGTCACGATTCTATCATTGGCGGTAATACCTGGATCATTAAAAGCGTAGCACCACATAGTCGAGTGTATTACCGGGAAGATGTTGGGGTAGAAGACTGATTTTTTGGGTTTTTGGGTATTTCCAAAAATCCAAAAAATCCACTCCCCACGCAGCGTTTCTCCCTAGCATCCCTGTACTTAGGGGTGAATGTCCATCAATAATCCATCATCTGACCAGCTAGCTGCTTGTATTCGACAGGATCGTCGTGCTCAGCGACAGCTCTACGAGCAGTATTATAGTTGGGCGCTCAATCTCTGTCTACGCTACGCTACCAACCATAGCGAGGCGGAAGAGATGGTCAATGACGGCTTCCTACGCGTATTCAAAGGCCTGCCTTCATTTCGTCAGCAGAGTCCTTTCATTCCCTGGATGAAGCGCGTCATCATCAATACCGCCATTAATTATCTCCGCAAAAAACGCCCGTTTACAGAGCAGCTAAACCAGCTTTCAGAACCGAGCGTAGCCCCCAACGGAATGGCAAAACTCCAGTACGAAGACGTTCTCCGCGCTATCCAAGGCCTACCGCCTGCCTATCGCACCGTCTTTAACCTCTATGAGATTGAAGGCTACCGCCACCGTGAAATCGCTCAGCTACTTAGCATCAGCGAGAGTAGCTCCCGTTCTAATTTGTTGCGGGCCAAAACCATCCTAAAACGGCGATTTCAGTCTTCTCAACCCTCGCTAAACTACCGAGCATCATGAATAGCGACCCCCAATTTTGGACCAACTTCCGGGAAGCCGCTCAGGCAGCTCCTAAGCGGGTACCTACTACTGCTCAGTGGGAAGCCCTCAAGCAGAACTTACCCCGCGCTCAGCACCGCTTCCCCTGGTTGGTCTGGATGCTGGTCAACCTGCTAGGGCTGGCCTGCCTAAACACCGTTTCAAACTTTATTCAAGCGCCACTTCATCCCTTTCCTTTAGCAACTGCTACTACCTCATCACCCGTTTCACAGGAAACAGCCGAGGCGCTTAGTCCTCCCTTGCCCCCTTCAACTCTCCATCCAGTCAGTCCATTCCCTCAACCAACCTCATCCACTACTAGCCCCATTCCTACCGTTGAGCCCAGACCGCAACACGCAAATCCCTATGCCCTCGCAACAGCTGCCACTGCCTCATCTCCTGTAAAGTCTACTTTCTTAGTCCTTGCTCATGATTCAACGACTGCTAGGAAATCACAACTTATTTCTCCACTGCCCAGCGGAATCCCTCCCATTCCAGTTTCCTTTGCCCCACCTTCTCCTCCCCCGACTACCAACTCCCCTCAAAAAACCAGGTCACCTTACCTGAGCTTAGGCATTCACTTCAACCCATTCACTAATTTCGACGGCCGCCAGGGCCCCCAGCCTAGCCTTAGTTTGACGACTACCTTGGCCGGGAAATTCAGAGCACATTTTAGACTTTCGCAGGTCCAAACCTCTCGCCAATGGACCGACTTTTCTACTGTCTCTATCAACGAATTTCGTGACCAAGCTCCCGGTTTACTGCTCGATGCTACTCAAAGCGACAAGGCACTGGTGCTAAGTGCTGCCATTAGTCGCCCACTACTCTCTGGCCCGGGGCGCTGGCAAATAACATCCCTCGCGGGTGCAGCTATTGCCCTACAAAGCCGATCTTCCATTGAGTTGCTCTCTTTCACCGCCTACGGAAGTCCGCAACCCGCTACCCTTACCCCACTTGACAAGCAGCAAAGCTTCCAATACTGGAGCAGCTTCATCGGCCTTGATGTCCACTATCGCTTAACTAAACGCTTTGATTTGGTTCTGGGCAGTCGTTATCTACTCAGCAGTCCGCAACTACCTGCCTCCCGGCAAGCGGTTTTTCAAACTGGCTTAAGTTATCGCATCCGCTAACCCTAAACGCTACAAGTTATGAGAATCCTCTTCTACAGTTGCTGGCTGTTACTACTATTTGGCTGCCCGGAACCTCCGGTCGAAGCTGAATATTCGGCAGAATTCTACCTGGAGTACGAAAACCTGATCACCGGCGAAATGGGTACATTAAGCGCCTTGGAACGAGCGACTACAGCTATGTACTCCAATGCCGGACCTACTTTTATGCCCCCACCCCCCAGTTTTCGGCAATCGATTCAGGCTTCTTTTTTTAGTGATACGACGGACTACCCCTTCTTTCAGCTTAACTTCTACCCTAGCCTGAGTGCAGAATTAGTCAAACCCATTCCCGGTCAAACCTTTGGCCAATTGTATACCTATGAAAATCCTGAAGATTACTTATCCGAGAACTTTTCAACTGGAGACCAGTTGACTTCTCCTCTGGAATTTGATATCCGCTTCGGTCTGAGTTATCCCGAAAGTTCAGCTATCGCCAAAAGCGACCTAGCGACCCAGACCGATGCTACCTTCATCCTGTCAGAAGCCAGCATCTTTGAAGATGACTCGGGCATTCCTCATCTTTTCCTGCGGGGCAATTTCTCCGGCACCCTGATCAATGACGCTTTCGGCCCTTTTAGTCTTCAACCTCATTTTCAGATTACGGGAGGCCACTTTGCTTGCTCTATCCCCGTTGACGTTCCTAATTAGGCATTTTAAAATCTAGTTCCTTATGCTATTTAATTCTTTCAAGCTGCCTGGGCTGTTCTTTAGTGCCTGCCTCCTCCTAAGCAGCTCCTGTGTAAGTCAATCGGTTGTCGAACCGGCCATGCCCTGCGAGCCCACTAACATTTCGGCCGTTGCCTTTGGGGAATTCATCGACCAGAATGCCACCCCTCAGTGCTTTTTTGCGCCAGCACTCAACGATGCTGCTCTAGATTACCGCCTAAACCGAGATGGCTCCACCGAAAATCTACCGCTTATCCCCTGGTCTAATTTAGTACTACGACTTCAGTTCGTCGGTACTGACCCTCTGAATAGCCACTTTAGTTTACATCTGCAGAACTCTATCCTCGACAGTGCTGAGGCTTTCAGCTCACCACCAATCCCTCTCACGGAGCAGCTCATCCTCGACCGTCTGCTTACTCCCGGCACCTATCCGGTAATCGGTCGGGGTATCAATGCGCGGGGTTACGATGCTCGCATGGAGTTCAGTAATGATCGCTTCGGCGGTTACTCTTACAATTCCCCTACGGGTACTCCCGATGCCGGGGAGATCATTATCCACTCTTCCGCTCTGACAACGAATGAGCAAGGAGCTGCCACCCTCGAATTATCACTGAGTTTTGAGCTCTTGATACGGCAATACTACGATCCCAACTCATCACGACAGCTCCGCAATGGGGTGATCAATGTCTCCATTCCCGTCGCAGACCTAATGCCAGCATAAAGTTCAAAAGGGGAACTCTCCAACGGAGAGATTAATTTCTTTTTCCCAATCGCCGATCCGGGAGAGTAAATCCAAAAAAAACCGGGATGCTCCACAAGGGGCATCCCGGATCATCATAACATCACTACTCTAGGTTTTCAAATGCTTGGGGCTACATAAATTTCTTAATTGTCGTTCAGACGGTTGCGCTCACTACTACTAGCAGAGTTACGGCGCTCACGACCTTTCAGGTACTGGTTACCAAACTTGTAGCTGGCCCGCACATAAAATACCGGCGCTTCCCAGCGAGATTCGATATTAAAATCCTGATCCTGATACTGAATGGTACCCGTAAAGAACTTCTGCACAATACCGTCCGCTTCAAACTGTAGGCTCAGGCGATCATCCAGAAAGGTTTTCTCCAGGCCTAAGCTGACGCCATACAGCGGATTGGTGCGGATAATGCCCTCTAAGCCAGCTCCCTGGTACCAACCCGTCACTTCCATCTTCCAATCATCAGGCAGATTGTAATTCACTTGCAAGAAGCCCGTAAAGCTCCACTGGTCTTGCTGGAATTCACCGCCCAGGTACTCACTTTCGTAATCGTGGAAGTACAACATACCACCACCGTAACCACTGATATTTTTACCCATCCAGTCCAGTGGGAAGAAGAGACTACCGCCGTAGCGGGTGTAGTTATTTAAATTGACCGAAGTCTGAAAAGCTTCGCCCGTTGCTGAGTTCTGCTCGGTTACCTGGGTCATAACGTCCGTAGTACGGTCGTACAGAAGGTTAAAGAAGGGCTGCTTTTCGAAAGTCAGCGACATTTGGGCACTGTGTACATATTCCGGTTGCAGGAAGGGATTGCCCACCTGGAAAGTCACCGGATCCAGATAGCTGATAAAGGGATTCAGGTCATAGTAGCTAGGACGTTCAATGCGGTAGCTGTAAGCCAATGAAAGACCTAGCGGTCCTGCTACGGGCATACTGAAGTTTACCGATGGAAAGAGGTTGCTGTAATCGCGGCGGTTTAAGCTGTCGATCGTGCGGTTGTTACCTAGCGTTTCCGTATGCTCGTAGCGGAGTCCGACGTTAAACTCAATATTGTTTTTGCTGTACAGCATATTAACGTAGCCTGCAGTAATGCTTTCATCGTAGTCGAATTCATTCGACAAGTTGGGATCCACTTCCCAAACATTATTGACAAAAATCTCAGAGAGTAATTCATTCTCTACCTCTACCACACTATACTTAGCACCGGCACTGAAATTCAATACTTCTCCCATAGGTAGTTTGTAGTCTACTTGGGTAGAGAAAATGCTAACATCGGCTGGTTCCGAATTCAAACGATCCGGGAAATCGCCACCAATTGTACGTAAGTCAATTTCCGAGCGGCGATAGAAGGTATTATAGCTGGCATCAAAATTCAATTCCTGGCCCATAGTGTCCAGCTTTAGGCGGTAGAAAGCATCCGTATTGACATTGCGCCAGTTGCGGTCGCGCTCAGCTGTAGTACGGAATGCAGAGACTAATTCTCCACTGCCCCGATTGAAAATTTCGGTCATGTTGTCAGCAGAGCGGGGGCTATCACCTACACCTACCCGGGCATTAATCCCCACCCGGTTATTGTCATTGAAATCGTAATCCGCACCAAAGCGCAGGGAGATAGAACGAGGAATCCCGAAATCTTCATTACGCTGTACATAGTCATCCTCGCCTACAACTCGGTCCAAATCCAGTTCTTCTACCCAAGAATGACGGTTTAGGCTAATACCTCCCGAAAGGTTCAAGGGACCGGCCCGGTGGGTCAGATTGACTCCCGTACGATACTTCGCTCGCTCGCCATATCCGTACTGCGCATATACGCTACCGTTGGTGCCTAGCAGAAGGTTTTTCTTCAATACAATATTGATGATCCCACCCGAGCCTTCAGCATCAAAGGCTGCACCCGGCTGGGAGATCACTTCGATCTTAGCGATATTATCAGCGGGCATTTCCCGCAATAGGCTAGCAATGTCCATATACTTAGTGGGGCGCATATCGATCAGGATGGTCACACCCTGTCGGCCAGCCATAGAGATGTTGTTACCGCGTACAATTACTCCAGGTACTTTTCTCAGGAGGTCCGTCACGGTTCCGCCGGTACCGGTAATCATCTGATCTACATTGAGTACCAACTTGCCAGCACGTTGTTCCAGCATGGGCCGTCGAGCAGTGACCTCTACAGTGTTTAAGTCAGCAGCGGTAGCTTCTATGTCAATGATTCCTAGGTCCAACGCCTGATTTTCACCTAGGCTAAAACCAGGCTGTTCCGTATCGGCAAAGCCAATGCCCGTAGTACGAATGAAGTAGTCTCCGGCTTCCAGGTCAGTAAACTCAAATGCGCCAGCTTCGTCGGCTAGTTCTAATTTAAAGATACTTGAGTCTGCTTGTCGGAGCAGTACAATATTTACAAATTCTGCCGACTCTTCCCCAGCCACTACCTGCCCACTGATGCTTGCCTGAGCGTGTAGACCTGCGGAAGTACAAAGAAAAATAAAGAGTAAGGAGTTGAACAACTTGGCTGGGCCGCTTTTTCGTTTTGATAAAATGGGTAGTGAGGTAAAAGCTTTCATCAGATAAGTGGTGTGTAATGAGGTTATTGAGGAAATACAAATCAAAGATGCAATCAGGAGTTGCCTACCCCTACTTTAATCGATGAATGGATGGAATTTTTCGTTAAAGAATAATTTTTAGACAAAAAGGGCGCGGAACCCATCAGGTATAAACCTCTTTCTTCACCTAGTTCAAAGAGCACATAGTAGGCGCAGTACAAAAAGAAAGCCGCTGCACCCTCAGGGGGTACAGCGGCTATAATTAATTCATTGTTTTTCCTCGTCGGAGAATAAACTATGAATCTTATCCAGTACTATTCGCCGGGTTCCAGCTCTTCAGCTTCTTCAGCAGCGAAGGCAGCCTGACGGGCTTCCCACTCTTCCTGAGCTTGCTTAGTGGTCACGAAGAGACGATCGAAGCGGCGCTGGCCCGTACCAGCCGGGATGCGCTTACCTACGATTACATTCTCCTTGAGTCCCATCAGGAAGTCCTTCTTAGCACCGATCGCAGCCGTGCTGAGCACCTTGGTAGTCTCTTGGAAAGAGGCCGCCGAAATCCAGCTGGGTGTACCCAAACTAGACTTAGTGATACCCTGCAGCAATGGCGTAGAAGTAGCCGGATTGGCATCGCGGAAAGTGACAATCTTCTTATCCTCACGACGCAGTGCCGAGTTTTCTTCCCGCACCTGACGCATGCTGACGATCTGGCCCACTTTCAGGCGTTCAGATTCTCCAGCATCGGTGATGTACTTCTTATCGAAGATCCAGTCATTCTGCTCCAGGAATTCGTAGCGCTCGACCGCTTCGCCTTCCAGGAAGGTCGTATCACCGGAATCGGCGATAGTCACCCGACGCATCATCTGACGGACAATCACCTCGATGTGCTTGTTGTTGATCGTAATACCCTGCGAGCGGTATACTTCCTGTACACCGTTGACCAGATAGCTCTGTACCGCTTGTGGTCCACGAATGTTCAGGATATCGCGTGGAGCGGTTGCTCCATCCGACAGTTGCATACCCGCGCGCACAAAGTCCTGGTCTTGTACCAAGATGTGCTTCGACAGGTTGATCAAGTACTTACGCTTCTGGCCATCTTTGGCCTCTACGATCAATTCACGGTTACCGCGCTTGATCTTCTTGGAGAAGGTAACTACTCCATCGATCTCACTAACTACAGCAGGATTACTTGGATTACGCGCTTCGAAGAGCTCCGTTACCCGTGGCAGACCACCGGTGATATCCGCAATCTTACCCAGCTTACGTGGGATCTTCACGATCTTCTGGCCAGATTTGACCTCCGCACCGTCTTCGATATTGATGTAGGCGTTCACCGGCAGGTTGTAACTGCGCAATTCTTCGCCATTCTTGTCCACGATCTTGATCGTGGGGATCATCTTACGGTTCTTACTCTCGATGATTACCTTCTCGGCAAAGCCAGTCTGGTCATCACGCTCGACACGGAAAGTAGTACTTTCTTCAATGTCAACGAACTGAGCAATACCCGAGAACTCCGAAACGATAACGGCATTGTAGGGATCCCACTCTACCATCACCTTGCCCTTTTCTACTTTCTCGCCGTCTTTGACGTAAAGCGTAGAACCGTAAGGCAGGTAGTTAGCCGTCAGCTGCTTACCAGTTTCTGGGTTGATTACCCGTAATTCACCGGAACGAGAGAGCACGATATTCTGCTTCTCGCCCATGTCATTGACGTTCTCGACGGTACGGATACTATCGAATACCACCTGACCGGCAAATTTGGCAGCAAATTCGCTTTCCTGGCGACTTACCGAAGCCGTACCACCCACGTGGAAGGTACGCAGCGTCAGCTGAGTTCCCGGCTCACCGATTGACTGAGCAGCGATGATCCCGACGGAATCACCCATTTCAGCCAGGCGGCCAGTAGCGAGGTTCTTACCGTAACACTTGGCACAAACACCACGCTTAGTATTACAGGTCAGCACCGAACGAATGGTCACCTCTTCGATACCCATTTCTTCAATACTCAATGCCATCTTCTCACTGACGTACTCGCCTGCTTCGAGGATGATCTCATCCGTTTCGGGATTTACCACTTCGTGCAGCAGGTAGCGACCAGCAATCCGGCTAGCGAGCGTTTCGATCACTTTATCGTTCTCGATCAGGGCCGTAGTTTCAATACCACGCAGTGTATTACAGTCATCTTCCAGGATAACTACATCCTGAGAAACGTCTACCAATCGACGCGTCAAGTAACCGGCATCGGCTGTTTTCAGAGCCGTATCGGCCAGACCTTTACGGGCACCGTGCGTAGAGATAAAGTACTCCAGTACGGACAGTCCGTCTACGAAGTTGGACAGGATCGGGTTTTCGATTACGGCAGGGCCGGAATCGCTCGACTTCTTCGGCTTGGCCATCAGACCACGCATACCACACAGCTGCTTAATCTGCTGTTGTGAACCACGTGCACCGGAGTGCAGCATCATGAATACCGAGTTAAATCCTTGCTTGTGCGTCTCCAACTCGCTCATCAAGTTGCGGGTAATCTGGCTATCCGCCTGCGTCCACTTATCGATGATCTGGTTATAACGCTCGTTGTTGGTGATCAGTCCCATGTTGTAGTTGTCCCATACACCATCAACTTCTACCTGAGCAGAAGTAAGCGTATCGGCCTTTACCGATGGGGTAATCAAATCACCCAGGTTGAAGGACAAACCACCTTTGAATGCCCAGCGGAAGCCCATGTCCTTGATCTTGTCGAGGAAGCCCGCCGTAACGGCAAAGTTGGTCCGGTCGATGATCTCACCGATCACCTTCTTCAGGTTTTTCTTAGTCAGCAGTACGTTGAAGTAGGGCAGACCTGTAGGCACAGCTTCGTTGAAGAGTACCCGACCAGTAGTCGTTTCCATACGCTTCTTAACGACCTCACCTTCTTCGTTCAGGTCATTGACCCGTACGAGGATTTTGGCGTGTAGGTCCAGCTCACCTTCGTTGTAGGCGATTTTCACCTCTTCCGGAGAGTAGAACTTGCGGCCTTCTCCCTTCACGACGTTATCACCTTCGGTGACTCGCTCCTTAGTGATGTAGTACAGACCAAGTACCATATCCTGAGAAGGAAGGGTAACTGGAGTACCATTCTGCGGGTTGAGCATGTTGTGGCTAGACAACATCAGCACCTGAGCTTCCAGAATTGCAGCCTGGCTCAATGGCACGTGTACGGCCATTTGGTCACCGTCGAAGTCGGCGTTAAAGGCCGAACATACCAGCGGGTGCAACTGAATGGCTTTACCTTCGATCAGGGTAGGCTGGAAAGCCTGGATCGAAAGACGGTGCAGCGTTGGAGCCCGGTTCAGCATCACGGGGTGCCCCTTGAGAATGCTCTCCAGGATTTCCCAGATTACTGGTTCTTTACGGTCTACCAATTTCTTGGCGGACTTTACGGTCTTTACGATACCGCGCTCGATCAGCTTACGGATCACGAATGGCTTAAACAGCTCAGCGGCCATACCCTTTGGCAGACCACATTCGTGTAGTTTCAACTGAGGACCTACTACGATTACCGAACGGCCGGAGTAGTCAACCCGCTTACCAAGTAGGTTTTGGCGGAAGCGGCCCTGCTTACCCTTCAGGATATCAGATAGCGACTTCAGCGCACGACCACCTTCTGCCTTTACGGCATTAGACTTACGGCTGTTGTCGAAGAGGCTATCAACGGCCTCTTGTAGCATCCGCTTTTCGTTCCGCAGGATCACCTCCGGAGCTTTGATCTCCAACAAGCGCTTTAGGCGGTTATTACGGATAATCACCCGGCGGTATAGGTCATTCAGGTCAGAGCTGGCAAAACGGCCACCGTCTAGTGGCACCAAGGGGCGCAGCTCGGGTGGTACTACCGGCAGGTACTGAATGATCGTCCACTCTGGGCGGTTTTCTACGTTGAGCTGCGCATCGCGGAAAGACTCTACCACGCGCAAGCGCTTGAGTGCTTCACTCTTACGCTGCTGGCTGGTTTCCGTATTGGCCTGGTGGCGCAGGGCAGCACTCAGGTTACCCAACTCCAGACGCTCCAACAGATCACGTACCGCTTCGGCGCCCATCTTCGCGATGAACTTGTCGGGATGATCGTCTTCCAACATCTGGTTTTCGGCGGGCAGGGTATCCAGAATATCCAGATACTGCTCCTCCGTCAGCAGGGTTTTGAATTGTACTTCTTCGCTTTCGCGAATACCCGCATTGATTACCACGTAGCGCTCGTAGTAGATGATACTTTCCAGCGCTTTGCTCGAAAATCCGAGCAGGTAGGCAATCTTGTTAGGCAGGCTTTTGAAGAACCAAATGTGCACCACAGGAACGACCAGCTTGATGTGGCCCATCCGCTCGCGGCGAACTTTCTTTTCGGTTACCTCTACACCACAGCGATCACAAACGATCCCCTTATAGCGGATTCGCTTGTACTTGCCACAGTAGCATTCGTAGTCCTTTACGGGACCGAAGATACGCTCACAGAAGAGGCCGTCCCGCTCCGGCTTATAGGAACGGTAATTGATGGTCTCCGGCTTCAGTACTTCCCCGTACGAACGCTCCAGGATCTCATCAGGGCTAGACAGACTGATCGTGATCGAGTCGAAGTCTTGCTTCTGCAGCTGTGATTTCTTCTTAAAGGGCATATATGGAGGATTTTGTACTCCCGCAGGTCCTACCTTCACGGTAAACACCTGCGGAAGTCCAAATTATATTTAATTAATCAAACTTAACATCAAGGGCCAGGCCACGCAGTTCGTGGACCAGTACGTTGAATGACTCCGGAATGTTCGGCTCGGGCAGGTTATCACCCTTGACGATAGCTTCGTAGGCCTTGGCACGGCCCTGGATGTCATCCGACTTAATGGTCAACAATTCCTGCAGGATGTTAGAGGCACCGAAGGCCTCTAGTGCCCACACTTCCATTTCACCGAAGCGCTGACCACCAAACTGAGCCTTACCACCCAGCGGCTGCTGTGTAATAAGCGAGTATGGTCCAATGGAGCGGGCGTGCATCTTATCGTCTACCATGTGGCTCAGCTTCAGCATATAGATCACACCTACCGTTGCTTGCTGGTGGAAGCGGTCGCCCGTTTCACCATCATAGAGGTAAGTTTGACCCAGGCTAGGCAGCTCCGCCTTCTGGATGTAAGTTTCAATTTCGTCCTGGCTGGCACCGTCGAAAATGGGGGTTGCAAATTTGACGCCCAACTTCTCACCGGCCCATCCTAGTACCGTTTCAAAGATCTGACCGAGGTTCATCCGTGATGGTACACCCAGTGGGTTCAGGATGATATCTACGGGCGTTCCGTCATCAAGGAAAGGCATATCCTCATCACGTACAATACGCGATACAATACCTTTGTTACCGTGACGACCGGCTAGTTTATCTCCTACCTTCAGCTTACGCTTCTTGGCCAGGTAAACTTTAGCCAGCTTCAGTACACCTGCGGGCAGTTCGTCTCCCACGCTGATGTTGAAGGTTTCGCGCTTGTAGCGACCTACCTCTTCGTTCACCTTAATGCTGTAGTTGTGCAGCAGGCGAGCGATCAGCTGATTGGTATCATTATTAGTCGTCCAGCCGGTGTAGTCGATGGCTGTGTAATCAATCTCGCGGAGGAGAGAAAGTGTAAATTTCTCGCTCTTAGCGACTACGGGTTCACCGTAGATCGTTTTGACACCCTGGCTGGCTTTTCCGCGTACCAGTTTGTCCAGCTTGTCGACCAGACGGGTCTTCAGTTCGTTCAGGTTGACCCGATGCTCATCCTCCAGCTTCTGCAGTTGGATTTTTTCAGCATCCTTCTGGGCCTGATCCTTTTTCGCGCGAGCGAAGAGGTCCTTACCGATTACGACACCATTTACCGAAGGAGAAGCTTTCAGCGAAGCGTCCTTAACGTCACCTGCCTTCTCACCGAAGATGGCACGCAGTAGCTTTTCTTCCGGAGTTGGGTCAGATTCACCCTTAGGGGTAATCTTACCGATCAGGATATCGCCTTCTTTGATCCAAGCGCCAACGCGGATGATACCGTGCTCGTCCAGATCTTTGGTGGCTTCCTCACTTACGTTGGGGATATCGTTGGTCAGTTCTTCTTGTCCCAGCTTAGTATCGCGCACGTCCATTTCGTAGTGCTCGATGTGGAGGCTGGTAAAGATGTCTTCCCGAACAACCCGCTCGCTCAGTACGATGGCGTCCTCGAAGTTGTACCCTTTCCAAGGCATGAAGGCTACCTTCAGGTTCTGTCCTAATGCCAGTTCACCACGCTCAGTAGCGTAACCATCACAAAGGATTTGTCCCTTCACTACCTTTTGTCCACGACGGACAATCGGCTTCAGGTTGATACAAGTACCCTGATTAGTACGCAGGAACTTGGTCAGTTGATAGGTCTTGCGATCATCTTCGAAAGAAACCAGGCGGTCATCATCGGTACGATCGTACTCAACGATGATTTCGTTGGCGTCTACGTAACGGACAATACCATCACCTTCGGCGTTGATCAACATGCGGCTATCGCGAGCTACTTTTCCTTCCAGTCCAGTACCGACAACGGGAGAACTAGGACGGATCAGTGGCACTGCCTGACGCTGCATGTTCGAGCCCATCAGGGCACGGTTGGCATCGTCATTTTCCAGGAAAGGAATCATGGAAGCGGAGACCCCAACAATTTGGTTAGGGGCTACGTCCATATATTCGATATCCGTTGGCTCCAGTACGGGGAAGTCACCGTGCTCGCGACACTTAATGCGGTCGCTCAGGAAGGCTCCTTTTTCGTTAACTGGTGCATTAGCCTGGGCGATCTTCTTAAAGTCTTCCCCTTCTGCCGAAAGGTACTGAGGATCGCCTTCCATAGTTACGGTACCTCCTTCAACAGCCCGGTAGGGTGTTTCCAGGAAGCCCATCTTATTCACTTTGGCGTGTACACAAAGGGTCGAAATCAGACCAATGTTAGGTCCTTCCGGCGTCTCAATGGTACAAAGGCGGCCGTAGTGGCTATAGTGTACGTCACGTACCTCGAAACCAGCACGCTCTCGGCTCAGACCACCAGGTCCCAGTGCAGAAATCCGCCGCTTGTGGGTGATTTCTGAAAGCGGGTTGGTCTGATCGAGGAATTGCGATAGCTGGCTCGTTCCGAAGAAAGAGTTAATGACGGAAGACAGTGTACGGGCGTTAATCAGGTCAATCGGAGTAAATACTTCGTTGTCCCGAACGTTCATCCGCTCACGGATCGTCCGCGCCATCCGGGCCAGACCTACACCAAACTGGGCGTAGAGCTGCTCTCCTACGGTACGTACCCGACGATTGCTCAGGTGATCGATATCGTCGATCTCCGCACGCTGGTTCATCAGGGCAACCAGATACTTCACGATGGCGATGATGTCTTCCTTCGTCAGGACGAGGGTTTCCATATCCGTCGTAGCACCCAGCTTACGATTAATCTTATAGCGGCCTACTTCACCTAAGTTGTAGCGCTTGTCGCTGAAGAACAACTTGTCGATGATACCCCGGGCCGTTTCTTCATCGGGGGGATCGCTACCGCGTAATTGGCGGTAGATGTACTGAACCGCCTCGAGCTCTGAACTCGCTGGATCTTTAGCCAGCGTATTGTAGATAATGGAGTAATCCAGATCGACATCTTCCTTCTGCAGGATAACGACTTCAATACCTTCAGCATTGAGTACGTCCTCGATGTTTTCCTCGGTCAGCTCAGTGTCCCGCTCGAGGATGATTTCGTTACGCTCCAGGATAACCAGCTCACCGGTATCCTCATCTACGAAGTCTTCCGTCCAGGAGCGCAGAACGCGAGCAGCCAGCTTCCGGCCGATGGCCTTTTCTAGCGCTTCTCGTGTATTGGGCACCTCGTCAGCCAGGCCGAATAGGTTTAGAATGGCCTGGTCACTATCGTAACCAATGGCACGCAGTAGGGTGGTAACGGGAAACTTCTTCTTCCGGTCGATGTAGGCGTACATCACCGTATTGATATCGGTAGCAAATTCCATCCAGGCTCCCTTGAAAGGAATTACCCGGGCGGAAAAGATTGCGGTACCATTGGGGTGGAAGTTCTGACCGAAGAACACACCGGGAGAGCGGTGCAGCTGAGAAACGATTACGCGCTCAGCACCATTGATCACGAAAGTACCTTTAGGTGTCATATAGGGGATATTCCCCAGGAAGACATCTTGTACAATCGTTTTGAAATCGACGTGTTCTTCGTCGTTACAGGAAAGCTTCAGCTTTGCCTTGAGGGGCACACTGTAAGTCAGTCCGCGCTGCATACATTCAGGCACGGTATAACGCGGTGGATCTACGAAGTAATCCAGGAACTCCAGCACAAAGATGTTGCGCGTATCCGTAATGGGGAAGTTCTCTTGAAAAACTCGGTAAAGTCCTTCACTGACCCGGTTTTCAGGGGTAGTCTCCAGTTGGAAGAACTCCTTAAAGGACTTCAACTGAATCTCCAACAGATCAGGATAGTGTGACGTTAGTTTGATCTTGCCGAAGTTGACCCTATTATCTTCAGCGCGAAGCAGCTGGCCGTTTGACGTCATTGACAATTATCCTTTAGTTATAAGCATAGCGATAGCCTCCGATGGGAGGCGTGATCACCAAGCTCGATTGGCTAAAATTTGGTCCGTAGTATAGTTATTATGGAATACCAGAATATACTATACAGCGGGCGGCGTAAAAAAGTTGCATCCGAAGATGGTATTCCTTTAGACGCCAATAGGCTTAGCAGGTAACACCCTGTCTAAGCCCGCCGATCGCCCCTGACCTTTCGTAAAGAAAGGGAGGTAGGTCAATCGGTAAATTACCGTTGAGTAAGTACGAATTCGGAAACGATGGCCGAAGCCACCGTCTCCGTATTTCGTAGTTACAATGAACTAAAGTGTGATTACTTCAGCTCGACAGAAGCACCTGCTTCCTCCAGTTCAGCTTTGATCTTCTCCGCTTCGTCCTTAGCGACACCTTCCTTAATGGTTGCAGGAGCACCATCAACGATTCCTTTAGCGTCTTTCAGGCCAAGACCAAGTAAGTTCTTAACTGCCTTCACTACCTGTAGCTTAGCTGAGCCTGCAGACTGAAGTACGATGTCGAACTCCGTCTTTTCTGCAGCAGCTTCACCGCCACCTGCACCGCCAGGACCGGCAGCTACGGCAACAGCAGCAGCAGCAGGCTCAATGCCGTACTCAGTTTTCATTACCTCAACGAGTTCGGTAACGTCTTTGATAGTTAGGTTAACTAATGATTCGGCGATTGCTTTGATATCTGCCATGATAAAATTGTATTTAGAGTGATACGAAATGCGTATCAGCTTGGAAGCCAATATTGGATTGTTTGGCAACGCCGTTGGGCGCACCAAACGGGTTAATGAACTACTCGCCGCGCTCCTGGAGAGCTTTGAGTAGGTTGCCGACGTTGTTGCCACCGCTTTGCAGGGCACCGAGCAAGTTGCTCATTGGTGACTGCAGCAGCGTCAATACGTCAGCCAATAATTCGTCGCGAGACTTGAGTTTCGTCAGCGCTTCTACTTGATCATCACCGTGGTAAACGGCGCTGGCAATGTAGGCGGCTTTCAGAATAGGGCGTTCGCCCTTCTCACCACGGAACTCCTTGATC
Source organism: Bacteroidota bacterium (assembly GCA_039030655.1). GTDB lineage: Bacteria > Bacteroidota > Bacteroidia > Chitinophagales > Saprospiraceae > Neolewinella. Next base: position 51,880 of record JBCCDS010000041.1, read on the forward strand.
ACTTTTGCCGGAGCATTAGCGACGGGAGAAAACATCAGAGCAGTTGGGCCCTGAAGTGCATTGAATACCTCAGCGTAGTTTTGGTCCTCGGGCATTTGCTCGAGTGCCTTACGGGCTAGGGTGTTCTTGACCACTGTCATTTCAACACCTTTCTCGAAACAAAGCCCACGGAGTTCGTTGACTTTAGCTACGCTCAGGGTAGAAGCATCAGTGATGTAGAAAAATTCGTTGTTTTCGAACCGCTCCTTCAATACCTCGATAGCGGCTGCTTTTTCCGATTTAGTCATGGTATAAGCTTTTTAAAGGAAGCGGTTATTGAATAGTTTTTGGATCAACCTTGATGCCAGGGCTCATGGTTGAAGCAACGGTGACCGATTTCATGTAGGTACCTTTGGCGCTGGAAGGCTTCATGCGGTTAAGCGCCCCCAATAGCTCATTGGCGTTAGCGGTCAATTGGTCGGGAGTAAATTCTACTCGTCCGATAGAAGAGTGGATGATACCAAACTTGTCTACGCGGAAGGCGATCTTACCTCCTTTTACGTCACTGATTGCCGTTCCGACATTCATGGTAACGGTACCCGTTTTAGGGTTAGGCATCAGACCACGAGGGCCTAAAACACGACCTAAACGACCGACTTTTGCCATTGTTTGTGGCATAGCGACTACAACATCGAAGTCAGTCCAACCATCGGTTACTTTTTGAATCAGATCATCAAGACCTACGTAGTCCGCACCGGCATCCTTAGCTTCCTGCTCTTTGTCGGGGGTTACGAAGGCCAGTACACGCTTGGTCTTACCCGTTCCGTGGGGCAGCGTAACCGTACCGCGCAGGGCTTGGTCAGCTTTCCGGGGGTCGATACCCAAACGAACGTGCACATCGACCGAAGCATTGAACTTAGCAGTGTTTACTTCCTTGACGAGCGCCATGGCCTCGTTTAGCGGATACTGCTTGTCGGCGTCGATCTTGGCATTAGCGGCTTTACGCGCTTTGCTCAGTTTAGCCATTGTTGAAAAATTTTAAGGTGATTAGCGCAGCTTTAGTTAGAGCTGCTCCCTTTGAATAATCTTTTTAGTTCTGCTGTAGTAGGTCTGCTTATTCACCCAACCATCTGTCCGACGGCTTTAGGAATCAGCGATACTACTTTAGTTAGCTTCCCAGGGTGGGGTTCCGTCAACGGTGATGCCCATAGAGCGGGCGGTACCGGCGATCATGCGCATGGCACTTTCTACTTTGAAAGCGTTGAGATCGGCCATCTTGTCCTCAGCAATTGCCCGGACTTGGTCCCAGTTCACAGATCCGACCTTGTTACGGTTAGATTCTGCCGAACCACTTTTCAGTTTAGCCGCATCAAGGAGTTGCACAGCAGCAGGAACAGTCTTAATGACAAAATCAAACGACTTGTCTTTGTACACCGTAATTACTACAGGTAAAACTTTACCTTGCTTGTCCTGCGTCTCAGCGTTAAAACGCTTGCAGAACTCCATGATGTTTACCCCTTTAGCACCTAGTGCTGGACCTACGGGAGGAGCAGGATTAGCTTGTCCGCCCCTTACTTGTAGCTTGATGAAGCCATCTACTTCCTTAGCCATTGTAATTCAATTTTTGTCGTACGAACGGGATTGTCAACAAGCCCTCCGACTTTTAAATTGCTAAATAATTATCAGCTTACGTCTGCTTTTCGACCTGCATGAAGTTGAGTTCAACCTCGGTGCCACGACCAAAAATTTTGACGATAACTTTTAGTTTCTTTTTCTCTTCGTTTACTTCCTGAATGTCACCTACGAACTCGCTGAAAGGACCATCGATGATCTTCACTGTCTCGCCAACGATGAATGGTTCGATCAAAGAATCGCCCGCTTCGAGTGACTCATCCACTTTGCCTAAGAGGCGGTTGGCCTCATGGTCGCGCATCGGAACTGGGTTTTGCTTACCCAGAAAGTGAATCACATTGGGGATATTCGCAATGGTATCAACCAACTCACCCGTTAGGTAGTGCGGGTCAGCTTCTACCAGGATGTAACCTGGCAAAATATTGCGCTCGCTGATCACCTTCTTGCCGTTACGGATTTTGTAGACTTTCTCCGTAGGGACAATGATTTGCCCTACGTAGTCCTGCCAATCCCGGCGAGAGATTTCCAGCTCGATGCGCTCTTTGATTTTCTTCTCCTTGCCACTAATGACCCGGAGGCTATACCATTTTTTCGTATCCGCCATTGCGTAAGTACTGTGCGCTACTGCTTAGTAAAGCTGGTCAACTACTCCTTTCCAGACCAAATCCATGACCAGAATGAGTAGAGCAAAAATTACTGAGCCGATCAACACCAAAACGGTATTGGTCTGCAGCGTGGAAAAGCTTGGCCAGGTCACATTGTGAGCTAACTCATTGTAGCTTTCCCGGATGTAAAGGAGGAGCTTATTGTTCATCGGGGAGATGAATTTTAGGTGCTGTTTATTCAACCAAAAGGCTCAACAATCAGCACATTTTTATTGCACGGGTAGAGAGACTACGTCCGACTAAGGTCAGGCCGTGAGGCCGCTTCGCTTAGTTCAAACTCCCAGCACCTGGTTTCGCTCCGCAGCTGCCTGCGGCGGTTGGAGTCCAGTAGCTTAGAGGGAAAGTCTTTTCCATCCGCTGGTTATATCGGCAAATCAATAACGATCAACTGAAATGCACGGGTAGAGAGACTCGAACTCCCAGCCCCTGGTTTTGGAGACCAGTGCTCTACCAATTGAGCTATACCCGTGTATGATTGGCGATAAACGATTCTTGATTAACGATTCTTGATTGGATCGTCACTCAATTACGAATTATCTGCTTTTTCAATTTTTACCTGACTCGTTTGTCAAGTAGTAAACGGCAAAACTGCAATTCTACTTTTACCAGTGACTCTGCCACCACGCAGTAGCCGCCGTAGGCGAATTGAGCTATATCCGTGTATGATTGGCGATAAACGATTCTTGATTAACGATTCTTGATTGGATCGTCACTCAATTACGAATTATCTGATTTTTCAATTTTTACCTGACTCGTTTGTCAAGCAGTAAACGGCAAAACTGCAATTCTACTTTTACCAGTGACTCTGCCACCACGCAGTAGCCGCCGTAGGCGAATTGAGCTATACCCGTGTATGATTGGCGATAAACGATTCTTGACTGAGTCGTCACTTAGAATCGAGTCGCTTGATTTCAATAGTCACCCTGGCTCATTTGCCAGAGATTGGAGCACTATTGCCCGTAGACAAGTAAGGCGTACGGCGTAGAACGTAGAGCGACTTTTACAAAAGCTTGTAAGAAAACGCTGTA
>JBCCDS010000042.1:0-53838 GCA_039030655.1 Bacteroidota bacterium
CCAGATTTTATGGAAAGGGAGAATGTAAATGGAGATTGGTTGCTAATCAAAAAAAGTTTGGATATGTATATCGTATATGAAAGTTTCTCAGAAGAAAATGAAGAAGGAATTACTATTGAAGAAAATCCTAGGATGATGTTTAAGGTTGACGATTTTTAAATTAGGTTTATATCATTTAATGAAGAATAAGTTGTTTTAATATACTTAAACCTATTAATGCTTGGAATGAAAAAAGTAAGAAGCCATCAACTAGAAAGTTTGATTTTTAGAGAGTTGCCCTTTCGGGATTCTTTAATAAATCCACTTTATATCACCATCCACTATTCCGCAACCTCGACCTTGAAAAAAGCTTGGCAGGCGCTCAAGGATAGAGGCTTGAGCTACCATCTCCTCGTCGACCAAAACGGTGAATTGTTACAATGTGTCCCCTTGAATAAACGGGCAGCTCATGCAGGCTATAGCAATTGGAAAGGCTTAAACAATCTAAATGACTTCAGCATTGGTATATGTGCTGTCAATCTGGGCTATTTACAGCGGTTTTCAAATGGTTTATACGGAGAGGTGAATGCCCATAATGACCCCACTAAGCCTTTTTATGAGGCAGATGAGCTTTATATCGGTCGACACCCTTACGAGGGAAGGACTAGAGGGTGGTTACCTTATCCCGAAGCGCAAATTCAAGCAATCCGATCGGTATGTGAAAGCCTGATCGCTGAGTACCCAACAATTCGAGATATCGTGGGGCATGATGAGATTGCAATTTCCCGCAAAGTAGATCCGGGTCCGGCATTCCCGCTTGGGGCATTGTATGATCTAGTGCCTGATAGAGAATCAGATCGAGGCCAACTCCATCGGGTAAGTGTGCGTGGAGGTCACTTGAACATCCGTCGATCACCAAATAGCCGATCCAAGATTTTAGGCACTTTTCCACACGGTCAAGAAGTCCGTGTCCGATCCTATTCCTACCGATATCGAAAAGGCCAAAGAAGGCCAGTGAAAACTCTTTGGGCTTTCATCACTACCCGAGTGGATGGACTACACGAAGGATTTGTCTACAGCCGCTTTTTGAAGAAAATAAGCTAACCGCACCCCCATGCCCACCATCTCCCTCACCATCCCAAAAGGCGGTGTTAGAAAAACTACCACTGCAATTAACCTCGCCACTGCCTTACAGCAGATGGAAAGGTTGGTGTTGCCGGTTGATTTAGATCCCCAAGCTGGTTTGATCAATCCCAAGAAGAAGTAGGCTGCCAAAGCTCTTTACAGAAGCATAATGATCACCTACAAATCCAAAGAATATGACAACTGATCAAATCTACCATATCCTCAAAAATGGCACTGCTGCGGAGCTGCAACAATTAGTGCGACTTTTACCTGCGACCAGGATGTCCGATACCGCCTTTAATCTGGTGGGCACTACGCAGCAGCCGGCCATGGTACAGACCGCCTTCAGTATGTTGTTGCCGGGTTACGTACACGGCGCTCATCCGGAAGTAGGAGCGGCCCTGGCCGATGCGCTCTACCGGCTGGGAAAAGAGCTATACGATGCTGACCAACAGCAAACATTGTTTTTGAGTACGGTGCTGGGGAACGTAGACAATGCCGCTACGGCTAAATTGTCCCTGGGGCAGTTCGAACGGGTCGTAGAGCAAGTAACGGTAGTAACCGATTGGGTCGAAGGGGGCGCGGCAGCTAAGGTCAATCCTGCTCACCAGGATGAGTACCAAGGCCCCCTGCATTCATTAAAACTGAAAAGGGTGGCGGCGCTTCTGCAACTAAACCGAGTAGATGAAGCAGATACCTTGCTACAAGAATTGCCAAAACGGATGCACTACGCCTACGACATCGAACTCAATCGCTTGCGCAGTACCATCAAATCCATTAAAGGATCCGTAACGGATGGTGCCCAGGAGCATCCAGCACCAAACACCACCGCTCAACTCGGATCCGACTCGGAGGAGATGAAACGCGTATTGAACGCGCTGCTACAGGATGAAACCGCGGATCCTCAGTTGAAGCGCATGATTGCTTCATTATTAGAACAATTGACCTCAATAGATCCTACCACCCAGGAAGGGCACGCCTTGCTCCATTCGATTTTGGCAGAGGGGGAAAGTTTTTTGTTGGGCGGTGGTACAAATGATGAAAGTGAGCTGGCCATGAAAGCTAAGTCTCGGGCGGCAAGCGGCATTTTTGTCGGTAGGAATCCTTCGGAATCGGAACTTCGCGCATCGCTAACGGCCATTAGAGAGGTCTACGATTGGGCTAAAAAATATGACAATACCGATTTATTACGGGATGCCTTATATACCAGCTACCTCTGTTACAGTCGCTTGCAGCAACCTGATCGAGCCGCGGATCAGCTTTGGGAATTGTGGCAGGTCCTTGAAGTACGGCGTGCCAGCATCGCTGATTTACACGAAAGAGGACGGGCTTTCTCGGTCTATCCTCATCTTTTTCCCGCCTTATGTGAACAACTGGCGACTGCCGGACGAACCGAAGAATTACTTGAGGCCATCGAAGGTGGTAAAGGCAGGGTATTGGGCGATCTGGCGCTTGCCTACACGAAATCGGAAGAACAAGTAGACACCCAAAGAGTGCTGGATGAACCCTTTCGCCAGTTACTACAACAGCAGCAATGTCACTACCTGAGTTTTTTCGTAGATGAAGCAGTAACCTATGCCGTCTTGCTAAGTAAGCAGGGAACCTGCTACCAGCAGACCATTCCTTTAGGAGAAAAGCACCTGGAAGAGTTTTTGAACTTCCGCCTGGAGGAACCCAAATCCTGGAAGGAATTAAAGTGGATGACGGGTCAGGAAGGAGATATGACGCAATTGCTGAGACCACTAATTGAATGGTTAGCCCCACTTTATGAACAGGGAATAATTGATGAAGAGGATCATTTGGTCTACTGCCCGGATCACCATCTCCACTTTTTCCCCTTGCAGTACGTACGTCTTGGAGACCGCCATTGGTTGGAGTACCATTCCATATCCAGTATCCATAGTGCAGCTTCTCTCAAATCAATTTTAGAGAGGGAGACAGAAAGACCAGATAGTTTGCTGGGGATGATTGTTCCGGCTAATGCTGATGTCATAGATGATCGCCCCAATAGTAATCTAACCTACTTCAAACAGTTAGAGGCCTTTCTGGGAACTTTACCCCTGGAGAATACGATTACCTATGGATCATTGGCCAGTCGTAAAAGGTTTATGGACTCGGCTAAAGATAGCGGCCTGATTCACCTGGGAGCGCACGGTTTCTTCCCGGCAAAAGAATCGCCTTACACCCACTCTGGATTATTGCTGGGTAGCGATGTTGGTTTACCCCGTCTGGACAGCACAGCCGGTGATGACTACTATCGAAATGAGCACCTCCTCAGTCCCCAATTTCTCCTGGAGGCTTACCGGTCCGGAGTTATTCGTCTGGAAGGAACTAGCCTCTTGCTACAGGCTTGTGTCAGTGGTCACGCCAAGGAAGGAGTAGGGGGCGATGCACTGGGCTTGGAATGGAGTTTTTTCCACCTCGGAGCGGCAACGGTGATCAGCGCCTGTTGGAATGTGAACATCGTGTACGCCACGGCATTTGCTGAACGCTTCTACCATTACTGGTTAAAGGAAAAGCTGCCGAGAAGAACTGCCCATCGGCAGGCATGTCTGGACTTACTCAAGGATGCATCGCTCCCCAGTGATTTACCCAGGGCCTACTACTGGGCAGGATTCCGCCTGGCTGGAGATTGGCGATAAACTCAATAATTAACACTTTTCAAAATCTGATTTATCATGACTACAACTGAGCAAATTCAAAACTTAAATGATACAGAACTACTGCAACTGTATCGCGCCTTTTCGCAACACTTAATGCAGGAGGTTAGTCTGACCCCAATGAATATGAAGGATAACTTGGCTCCTGACCTAGTGGTCCTACCAGCTTTGCAGGGATTTCAGCAGGCGGATGCTTCTTTGGTTATGAGCAGTGTGGATACCAAGGAATCCGTAGTAATCGCTAAAGCAGTTTTACTGCAATTTGCCAATCATCCCGAGTATGGGCCGATGCTGGCCGAATTCAATGCAAACTACATCAATCGGGAAATGTTTGCCGGTTCTACCATTCTGGCATTGGGAGGGGTCATTACGATGATTATTGCTGCTACGTCTACCAAGATAGAGCGGAAAGATGGAGAGACCAATTGGAGTTACGATACTGCCAACATAAGTAGTAATGCCGTAGAACTGATCAAATCGCTATTGTCCTTAATTCCAGATGCAGTCATCAAACTAGAAGGACCTTCAGCAAAGGAGAAAACCAACTAGCGAGACGTGAATACTTAAAATTTAAAGTGATGGATTTCAAGTTTATTCTAATACTGGCCATAGTTATTGGTGCGATTAAACTACTCTTCTGGGGGTGGGTAATCTTTAGTTTCCTGCGGTCGGGCTTTTCGGGGTGGAGCTATCGAAAAACTCCAGTCAATCACTTCTCCAATGATTTCTATGCAGTAGATGTCCAGCAGCTTTTGGCCTTTCAACAGGCAATGCTGGCACTGGAGACGCAGGTGCACCAACAGACTGGTTTTCACGGTATGGATCGCCATTTCACGGATCTGGATCAGCTGATACAGCAGTTGACGAAAGGCGCTAATGGCCAATCGATCAAACTGTCTGCTGCCCAGCGTAATGCCATGATGAGGAAATACACCAAGATCGCTTCGACGATGCGCGATGCTGGCCGATTGCGGGCCATGAGCAGTGATATCACGCGCGGTCAAATAGGAAGTATAGCCGCTAGCGTCGGGATAAATCCAAGTTCCTTCTAAGCTCAGCTTTTTTAACCCTCATCAACTCCACCCCATGCCCACCATTTCCCTCGCCATCCAAAAAGGCGGTGCTGGAAAAACCACCACTGCCATTAATCTCGCCGCTGCCTTACAGCAGATGGGACGCTCCGTATTGCTAGTCGATCTGGACCCACAAGCCAATTTGACGCACGCGCTCGGACTGACCGAAGCCGATGAAAGCCTCACCACTATTTACCAATTACTTAAACAGGAAATGGGAGGAGCAACGGCCGATCTGCGTTCGATCATTTTGGAGACCCAAACCGGACTAGTCCTGGCCCCCGCCGGACTGGAACTGGCCGATGCGGAACTGGAATTGGTCGCTACTTATGGCCGAGAGCAATTACTGCAACGGATGCTGGAGCCGCTGGGGGAGGCCTATGATTACATCCTAATTGATTGCCCGCCCGCGGTGGGTATGCTAACGGTCAATGCATTGGTAGCCAGCGACTATATCATCATGCCGCTGCAGGCCGAGTTTTTGCCCTTAAAGGGGCTACAAAGTTTTAACAAACACTACCAACACCTACAACGTAGCCTTAACCCCAACTTACGCCTGCTCGGACTGGTACTCTCTCGCTACGATCGGCGCAAAAAACAACATCAACGGGTACGACAGATCCTGGAGGAAGATTACCCAGGCTTACTCTTTGACACAGCTATCCGGACGAACGTAGCCCTGGCCGAATCCCAGGAAGCAGGGCTGGACATCTATCAATTTGCCCCGCAGTCGAATGGTGCTTCGGATTATCTATTCCTGGCTCATGAGTTGGAGCAGCGCTTAGCTGCCATCACTCAAGCCTCCTAAACCTAATAACCTATGCATTCTCAACAAAACAGCAATTTCATCAGTCACCGCAAGGATCACTTTGCGCGTTTATTTCCAGAACTGGAACCGCTGGAACTGACGGACCGTCAATGTTGGAACTACGCCGAACGCATGATGGATTGGGGCGAGATGGAAAACCCCGATAGCTCATCCATCACCAACGGAGTGGCCATCTTTAGTCAGTTCTTGGCACACGATATCACCTTCGATGCCAACAGCCGACTGCGGAGCAGTAATCGGGTGCCGACTATCGCTAATGATCGGACCATCAATTTAGATCTCGATTGTATCTACGGCCAACGTACTCAGGATTTCTATTACGATGCGGAAGACAAGGATAAATTACTACTGGGTAAACATTATGAAGAAGAAAAGCGAGAATGGTGGGACCTGCAACGCAATGCCCAAGGAAAAGCCATTATTGCGGATAGTCGCAATGACGAAAATATCCTGGTGTCCCGACAGCAGGTGCTATTCATTGCCTTCCACAATGCGATGGTAGAACATCTGCGTGATACTAGCTGTCCGGATAATGTCTTTGCGGCGGCCAGGAGGGAAGTAATCTGGTATTACCACTGGCTGATTTTGCACGAATTCCTGGACCCAATGTTGGATCCAAGTATTTTCAATCGCTTGAAACGGGAACCGGCTCATCACTATAGGCTGCCGACTGCACTGCCGCTGGAGTTTACCGGAGCAGCTTTTCGGGTGGGGCACAGCCAAACCCGAGACCGAAACCGGATCAATGCCCAAACCGATAAAAAGCTGTTTGACCTGGGCTTTTTCTCCGCAATGGAGGAATGGGTGGATTGGCGCTATCTCTTTGATTTTGGCGACGGCCGGGTGCAGTACGCCCGCAAATTGGATACGCAGATTGGACGCAGTTTTCACTGCATTCCGTTCATCCAAACCAAAGATAAAAAAGAACAGTCTTTACCCTTCCGCAATATCCGGCGCGGGGTCAGTTATGGTTTGCCTAGTGGTGAGGCCGTAGCCATGCGCTTGGGCTATGAGCCCCTGGAAGTACCCTTGACTAAAAAACTACGATTATCGGGAACTCCCCTTTGGTTCTATCTACTTTACGAAGCTGAGACGGTCGGCAATGCCGGAGAGCATCTTGGACCGGTAGGCAGTACTATCCTGGGAGAGTGCTTTATGACCATTATGCGCGAGGATGAGGAAAGTTTCCTCAAGCGCTACCCCCGCTGGCGCCCGGAACTGGGGCGTAATCCACACCAATTTGACTTTGTCGATCTGATTCAATTCGTTGAAAAATATTCCTAATCATGGCCTTTAAACCTACCCGTCGGAGCCGACGGCACCGCAACCCTCACCAGGGGGAACAGCAAAATAACGAAGCCTTCTTTCAGCCGCTACAGCGAAAAGAGGAACCCTCCGCTGTACAACCTAAATTGAAGGTTGGGCAGCCTGGTGATAAGTACGAGCAAGAGGCCGATCAGGTCGCTCAGCAGGTAGTAGACGGGCAAAGCGCTACACCTGCGGGAGTACAAAAAAAGCCCGAAATTCAACGCATGCCAGATAGCCGAATGGAGGAGGATCGGGCCGTGCAGGAACAAAAGGAAGATGAAGTCCAGGCCCAGGAAGAGGAAGAAACTCTTCAGACTCAGGAGGAAGAGGAAATGATGCAGGCGCAAGAAGAAGAGGACGCTGTTCAAACTCAGGAAGAAGAACCCTTCCAAAAAATGGAGGAAGAAGAACCTGCTCAGGCCATGGAAGAGGAGGAAGCGATCCAATCCAAGGAGGAAGAAGAAAAGATACAGCCTAAGGCTACGACTAGTAAGGGGAATAGGACTTCCGCAGGTCTAAGCCAAAAGTTGAAAGCACGCTCTGGTCGGGGTAAACCGATGTCTCCGGAAGTAATGCAGCAAATGGAAGCAGGTTTTGGCGTCGATTTTAGCCAGGTTAACATCCATACGGATGCCGAGGCGGAATCGATGAATAAAGACCTGCACGCCAGAGCCTTTACCAACGGTAATGATATTTACTTCAATACGGGACAATACAATCCAGATACGAATAAAGGTAAGCGCTTGCTGGCCCATGAGCTGACGCATACTGTCCAACAGGGAGCTTCAACAGCTTCTAGTAAATCGACAAATGTGCAGCGGCAGGAAGTCAGTCGACCGCCTAAAAAGGAAGTGCTACCGGCCTTTGACCTGCTCTGGTCGGCCTACCCAGTAGGTTCTGCTGATGAGGTGAAGCAATCGATAGGTGGTAAAGTCAATTATCCCTGGATTAAGAATACTTGTGCCATCCGCATGAGTCGGGTGCTGAATTACTCCGGGCATCCGGTTCCCTTTACCAAAGGAGCTAATGGCAAAGGGGTGACCATATCTGGAGCAGACAAAAAGTGGTACTTCTTCCGCATTACGGATTTACGCAGCTTTATCGAGCGCAAATTCGGCCCTCCGGACCAGGTGCTACAACCTCCCTACGATTTGCAGGCCCTAGCTAACTATCGTGGAATAATTCTATTTGAAGTTGATGTATGGGATGATGCTACTGGTCATTTCACCCTCTGGAATGGTCAGGCAGCAGCGGATAAAGCCTACTTCCAGCAGGCTAAAGCGGTATATCTCTGGACCCAATAAAGTTAGCTCGTTATGATCCAACAGAGTCAAATTGATGCGGCTTATCAGCTGTTACGAGAGTTACTGCAATTTCAGTTGAGTGGCGGTACGGACGAAGCATTTCGTGATGAGCTTTTAGCTCGTGCTGAAGCTATTGAAGGTCTGTACCCGGAGGCAGATTGGACAGCCGAGGCCAGGATAGCATGGATACTGGCCTTATTGCCCCAACTAGTGCCCGGTCTATTGGATAATTTACTACTCGGACCCATTCAGCGCGAGGGCGATTTTCCTCAATTAGGAGGGGTAAAGGGTAAGCAGTACCGGGGCTACCTGGCCACGGTACAAACCGTGATTTTCTTTCTCGGTGGGGGAGAGGACCAATGGCGCCAAGATGCACAACGGTTATTTGCCAGCGATCATTTTTTTGCCGAACAGCGCTTACTGCAGGCCGGAGAAGTACCTGAAGGGGAGCCGCGCAGCAGTGGTCTGCTGATCCCTGATGCCGAAGTAGTAGAAACTTTATTGAGTGATAAAACCCCACGTCCGCATTTTAGTACGCAGTTTCCAGCGGAACGCATCAGTACCAAAATGACCTGGGAAGATTTGGTACTGAATGACCGGACTAACTACCAGGTGGAAGAACTACTGAGTTGGCTAGACCATGGAGCTACCTTGCTGAACGAGTGGGGGATGAGTAAGCGGATCAAGGCGGGCTATCGCGTCCTGTTTCATGGTCCACCGGGTACGGGTAAGACGCTGACGGCTACCCTTGTTGGTCAAAAGAAGGAACGGGATGTCTACCGGGTAGATCTTTCGATGGTCGTCTCCAAATACATCGGTGAAACGGAAAAAAACCTAGCAGCGCTGTTTACTAAAGCTGAGCATAAAGACTGGATTCTCTTCTTTGATGAGGCTGATGCCTTGTTTGGTAAGCGAACGGGCGTGAAGGATGCCCACGACCGTTATGCCAATCAAGAGGTCAGCTACCTGCTGCAGCGCATTGAGACCTATGATGGTCTAATCATTTTGGCCTCCAACTTTAAGTCCAACATCGATGAGGCCTTTATGCGGCGCTTCCAGTCGGTGATTCATTTTCCTATTCCTACCGCCTCGGAGCGCCTTCGGCTATGGACGGCCGCCTGGCCAGAGCAAGTAAGCCTAGGCCCCAAGGTGAAATTGGAGCAATTGGCGCAGGATTATGAATTATCCGGAGCGACGATTAATAATGTGGTGCAGAAGGTGTGTTTGCGACTCTTAGATCAGGGAGAGTTCATTGCTAATAAGCAGTTGATTGTAAGTGCGCTGCGGCAGGAAATGGCGAAGGAGGGAAAGATTATTTGATTTTGAATAGTAAAAGATTATGAAAGATTTCTTCAGACTGTTTTTATACCATAAAAGTTTACACTATTCCTGCAATTCTACTTGGTTTAGGTGCCGCTGATGGTATTGAAAATTGGATCAATCCCTGGTTAGCTGAGGTAAATATGTTTTAGAGTCGATTGGCACTGATTATATTTTTACTTATTTACTAAATGAGAAAAATGAATTCGCCCTGATTAGACACCCTGAGTATAACAAGCTATTGCCTCCAGGAAAAAGGTTAGGTTTATACGAATCCCCAAGTAAGGCTGTCTATAAGGCAATAAAAAAGAAACTAGGACTTGAAGCTGAAGAGCATGAGTTTTATTTTTTAGATTATAAGGCTGAACAATTTGGTAAAAGAGTGTTTATTATGCCCAGACCATTCCAAGTTCAAGAAGAAAGAGGGGAGCATCGATTCGGTGTGAAGGTGCATTATGACTTTGTTTATGTCTGTCGAGTGACAGGAAATCCGTATTTAGAATCATCGGTGTTTCCTAAGTGGTATTCTTTGGAAAAGCTCAAGGAGGTAGAGGCCGAGTCACACGAAACGATGACGTTTCCCGATGTAATCCCTACGATGGAAAGAATACTGCAATTTTATCAATCATCTCCTACTTGATTGCTAAGACTATCGTAAAGTCCTTTTGGTAGCGGGATAGAAGTGTCTAATGCTTTTGTCCATTTTTCTCGAATTGGCAAATAGTTTTCTTTGATTTTGCCCTGGTTTATATTCATTATTTCTTCTTCGATTTCTCTTCGTACTGCCTGAAACAAAGTTGCTGCTTGGAGATGACGGTTTGCTTTTTCATTTAAGCCAAGAAAGGTGGAAACACCAGTTAATGCCGAAGCTAACATACTGATTATCCCACTGATAATTATAGCAAGTCTATTGTCTGAGGTAGAAAGCGATATAAATAGTGAGGTTGCAATAATGGCACTTAGAATAGCCGAAACTGTTCCTATCGTACGGTGATGATTGTTGTATCTAGTTGCTGCTATATGATGGCCTTGATGCATTACTTTTGTGCTTTTTAGCCATTCAAGTAACAAACCTTCTGGTTTGCTAATTAGTTCGAGGTATTTCTTAGCGATCATATTAGTTGAGGTTGGTATTTACTGCGATACATATTTACCAGGGTAGAAAATATTCCAATTTAATTCTGAGGAATAAACACTCTATAACCCTCGGTTAAGATCGGTTATTTTTGATTTCACGCACCCGTGTCTAAGCATGTCTTGCATATAAAGTCTGGTGTGATAGGGTAGCATTCTACCTAGAGGAGGTTCGAGATACTTCTGGTGTTTTAATTCTTCACTCAAGCTTTCCTTGATTGTAGCATCGTGTGACCCTGGGTAGGCTATCAAATCGCATTGCAGATCTTGAATTTGACCATTAAGGGAATTGTGCAGAGGTCTAGCATCTTTTAATCTATAGGGTAGGTCGATGGTATGGTAGTTTACAAGCCCTAGACCAGTTTGGAACACCTCATTCTTGAATAAGAAGTGGTAGTAGTTTGGCAAAGCAGTTAATCCAGCGTTAGTGGCCGCTGAAAGAATATTACCAATTTGTTGTCGGCTGCCAATTCGGTTAACATCCTGATAGCTAAGATCAAGGGTATCAACTAATTCACGGAAATAGGCAGATTGAGAATTTCGGATATTAATAACTTCTATCTCGTACTTTGTCGTATCGAAAAAATCATGATAAACTTGAGGACTATCCTCTATTTCTGCTAAACTTTTAAGATAAGATAGCGTGTGAAGGATGGTTTGTATACCAGAGTTGTCATAATAGCCTCCGTCAACAAAGTAACCTCTTCCTTCAATACGAGCAGGTGGACTTACGAAAGGAAACCTATTAGTTAAGAACACAGCATCAGCATAAGATATGTACCCTGTTGTTTGATTTGATAGAGATTGAATACTGCTAAGATCTGTGAAGTTATCGCTGAAAGGGGACTCCGATCCAGGAAATGGGTGAACTACTGCACGAGTCCCATCAATTGTTTTCGTGGTGTTAACAACTAACATTGGCAGGTGTCGACTAGAGTCTTGCCAGGCATGGTAAAATGGAAGATCACTTGCTTTTTCCCAGGCTCCTTCTAATCTCATTAAGTCAAAGTAAGTCTTAGCCATATAGCGGTGTCGATCCCAATACCCCTTCATGCCCTCCCATGGAATAAATTGCCCAGCTACTCCTCTGGTTAAAATACCTGCGGCATCAGTTGTGAGGTAGTTATGGCTACCCAACATTTCTGTAATATTGAATAATTCAGTTGAATCGGTTTTCCCTTCAGCAAGAAGGAAATTATACATGGCTAGACCTATGGCCCCTCCTGAAGCACCAGTCATCATAAACGTTCGATCTATAACTTCTGGTTTTAGCTGGTTTAATACTAGTAAGGTCCAGTATGCGGCTCGTAATCCTCCGCCTTCAGCTGCAATACAATATATTTTTTGAGGAGTCGTGGTTGAGTCTTTACTAATTGGTTGTTCAGCAAGGAAATTACGGGTGAAACCTTCAAAGCTTATTTCAGGGCGAGATGACTGAGTAGTGGATAAATAGTTAATTTCATGATGGAAATTAGTTCGGTTACTTAAGGCAATCAGTAATAAAATTACTACTCCAGATAAAGCATAGATGTTTGCAAAATAGGTCCGCTTGTTAATAGAGGTTCTATAAAATGTGGCCGATTCGTCTATTTTTTCAATTGGCAAATACTTTAATCCTTTAAAACCGGCTAATAAGCTAAAAATATTTAAAAACCATATAAATAAGTTTACAATCAATTTTAAGACGCTTATGGTGAAAGTAAATACTGATTTATACATCTGTATAGTTGGGCTTAAAAGCTTGATCAAGATGTTCCTTTTTTCACCACTTTCTGTAGGGTCTTTTTGGGTAGTGTATTTTGATTTTATATATTTAATCGTGAAAATTCTATGGGCTAAGGTTAATAAGCATATTGCCCCATTAACAATAATCAAGTAGTAATTGATGGGGTTTAACCAATGTAGATTATCAATGCGAAAAAGTAGACTCCAGATAATTGCGATCAAAAAAACTAATGGAGTCAGTATTGTTCCATAAACCATTAGGGATTTCGTAAAAAAAACCTGGAAGCTATCCAGTAGAACTAGCTTCTGTTCAACTATTTCGTTCTTTCCCATTGCCTGCCTAGAAATGTCTACTACTGGATAGCGAAAGAGGGAGAAGTAGATGTAGGTAAGTCCGAAGAGGAATGTTGTAACTAAAAATAAAGTAATACTTAGCAGAGAGCCTTGAAATAACTCAAACAGCCTTGGGGAAATCTCTGGGCCTAGGGAACAGAATAAAGTGAATAGTATTGATAATAATAAGAAGGTAAAGTATTTATTTAAATAGACTTCTCGTAAGCGTTCTTTCTCAAGGATCAAAGGAACCTCGTAACCTAAGTGGCCAATTACTTTGGAATTAACATATTGCTCTTTTAATTTGATTAATTTTTCTTCTGTATTATGATTAATGCTTTTTTTAATCCTGTCAATTTCCTCATAAACCTGTAGCATCATGTCAAGATTTTTGCTTCTAGTGGTAAGTTTTTTATAGGAAGAATTAAGTATAAAGAATAGTAAAGATCCTACAGCAATAGCTCCGAAAAAAGCTACTATTTCTGGGAAGGAACAGAGTTTGCATAGTGTTTTTAACTGAAGCCAAATTAAAATAATGATAAAAAGCAATCCCCAGTGCCGCCTAATGATGTGAAATAAGCTTTCTATTCGTTTTGTTTTCTGTTCTTCACTTTCGTTTATTGTTCCGCCTTTTAGAGGGTCATAAAATGAAAGTGGTCGAACTTTGAGGTTCAGGCTGCGACGTACTCTTAGGTTTTCCGCTAACTCTTTTTCTTTTTGATTCTGCTCCCTTGTAGTTAAAGACTTTAGAGTACTTCCAATTGATTTGATGATAGGGTTTGTTCTAACTGTTGAATATTCAGAGCTGTTCGTTTTTGATGCTTTGTCTTCAGTACTTTTATTTTTGCGAATTGAGTTACCATAATCAGCAGTTTCAACGATTTCCTTATTTAGTAAGCTACTAATTGTTGTGAATGCTCCCTTATAAGTGGTAGCCTTTGAAAAATTGCTTTGACTTACCGTTACCTTTTTCGAATACCATTTATAATCACCAGGCTCAAGTTTGTCGTAGTAAACCTGAGAAAACTGAACATAATAGGGCATGAACCATACCTTGATGATAGTGCTCAAAAATGCAAAGGCAAATATGAGTAGATTTAATCCTCGACTTAGTTCGATGATCAGAGCATCAAACTGATCGAGGGAGTTGATCATGAGAATTAATAGTGTAATACTAATAATTCCAGGATAAAAGAAGGGCAAGTAATTTTTTAAAAATAGTGCTATTGATGAAGATTTAAAATTTCCAATTTTCCTGAATAGCTTTCTAGAGACATAGAAAATTAGTGAGCACCAAGCTATAGTGTAAAAAAGAATTTTTAGAAACTGGATTAGCTCTATATTTTGCCATTTATTTAGATAAAAAACTGACTCGAAAAAATCAAACAATAAGGCTATGAATGGGAAGGTTAGCCATACTTTTGACCTACAGCCAAGTTGAATTAGAAAATATTGACATAAGTAACAAAGGCAAACTGCAAATATTGCGTCGAAAAAAAAGTAGTAGTTAGCCCCGCCTCCTATACACTCTTGGGCCCAGGAATTTAAACTGCCTATAGCATGTTCTGGAAAAATAATTAGAGGTGATACCCAGGTACCATTCGAGTACATCCCAATTAAGGCAACTACTAATAGAAAGCCCATAGCTAAGGCCGCTTTCTTGTTGGAAAGAAACCCTATGGTTTTACCAAGCCATACAGCTGACTGGTCTTGTTTTTGGGTCTCACGATTACTCATGCTCTAGGTGATTTTGACAGTTAAATATAGGCGTTTAGCCATTTATTTAATTGTATAAATCAGCCTTTCGCTTTCAAATAGTTCTATTTTACTATTTACGGCAAGCCAACTAATAACTAAATACCCAATTATCAATCACCGCACCACATTATCATACACCTTCACCCCGCTCCACAAGTGCTTACTCGACTCAATAAAGTCAAGGTGAATTTGATGCACCTGATAAGCATCGTGGCCTGCTAGGTCATCAAACCAGACTATCAGGGCAATCCCAAAGGTATTGTCTACCACTCCGCGCTCTTCAGTAGCTGCCGGTGGGCCAATAAAGAAACGGGTGACTGAAGGAATTTCGCCCAGGCGCTGCAGCTCCTCCATAAAACCGTCTACTTCGGCCTGACTGACCCCTTCATTTAAATAGAAATAGACGGAGTGAATCATGCCTGGATCTCCCATGCGATCCACCTCTCGCACGATGGTGGTTTCTGAACGTACCGTACGGGAAGTGGCAGAATTGCAACTGAAAAATAAGATAGAAAGTAACCCCAGAGAGCTTAAACGCAGTAACATTTTGAGTTTTGACACAATATAGGAACTGTGATGTTTCCGCCAAGCATAAAGTAAGTAAGCAGCTAGTCGATGTAACCAAAAGTTAGTTGGCAACACATTAGAAAAACAAACGTTATATTAAAACTCGTATACTTAAGCTATTAACAATTAAGTCGCTACGTATGTAAGGCTTAGTTGTTATATCTTCGTTCTAGTAAAAATTTTCACACCAAATCAAACCTATGAGAACCATCGGTCTCTTGTTCGTTTTGCTGATGGCGATTAGCCCGCTAGCAGCCGAGCAATACTTTATTCTCTTTGACGCCAATTGTATGCAGCGTCTAGAGTACGAACAAGCCATCTCGCAGCAACCGCGCATGGCCTACTTTAGCTATCAGATCGCCTTACCTAATGATTCCTACTTAACCCTGGAAACGGGCGTGGAAGGAAGTGTAAGCCAGGCTTATTTGCCCGCAGGTTACCTAGCCTGTAGTGATCCACGGATTAACGATGAGCTGGCAGATCGCATCAATGGCAATACGGATCGAGTGTTCATGCTCGTACCTGATGGCGCCGGCGCATTCTTCGTACAGCCGGTTACCATGGCATCTGTACGGCGGGTCGTTGGGAATCAGGTCAATTACGAATCCCCCCTGGCCAGTTTTAGCTTTGACACTAAGAATGGGGTCATTGGTGAAAACCTATCCATCAATAATCCGGGGGCTACGGTCTTTTTTGAAGGCCGTGATAATGCCCTCTGTACCAGAATTTACCTCTTCCGGCAGCTAATGCCTCGTAATGCTTACCCGGTTATTGACTACAAGCTTAGTGAAGAACTAGGGGTTATCGAACGTCGCTTAGGAAGTGATGGCAATAGTACCCTGGGTGGGGTAGTGGTCTTGCGTCGGGTAAATGGCCTACCACTCAATAGTTATTTGGCGGCAGAATGTGCAGAGCAGACCGCTCCTGCCATAGTTAATACACCTACGACCACAGCTGGCCCCCAAACATATAGCGGTAGCCCCACCATTGGTGTACCGACCTACGGAGGTACCGCGCCCGTCAGCCCAATACCCGCTGCTACTCCTCCAGCTACGACTGTGGAAGCTCCTTTGCATACCGTTGCTCGCGGCGAAACGCTTTATGGTCTTTCTCGTCAGTACGGTGTTTCTGTTGATCAGATCAAGGAATGGAATAACCTCAACAACAATATGATCAACGTTGGTCAGCCCTTGCGGGTGGGAGAAGGGCGCCTTGCTACCGCCACTCCAGCTGCTGCGGACGTTGCCGCCTTAAATCCAGGTAGCCAGGGAAATGCCGTTCCTTATTACCGAGGGTCAGTAGCCAATAGTAATCCTGGTTCGGCACAGCCGGTGCCTTACGAACAAAATCCTACCATAACCACGCCAACACCTAACGATAGTGAGGACTACTACATCGTGCAGCCCGGCGAAACGGTAGCAAGTGTGGCTTTGCGACTGGGATATACCGAAGCTCGCTTTCGGGAGATCAACGACTTAGGCCCACGTGAGGTAATCCGGGTCGGTCAGCGACTGAAAACTAATGATTGTAATTGTCCCGCAATAGGAGCAGCGCCAACTACTTCTGCTATTGCACCCAACACATTGGGCAATGCGCCTGCTACCTACGGACAGGCTCTGGTGGCTCCAGCCACTTATGGGCAAGCACCCACCGGTACAGCTGTCGGACCTACTGCAAATCGTGCTCCCGCCCAACCACAGACCTTTGGTCAGTCCCCCTCTGCTCCAGGTACCTTCCAAAGTGCGCAACCGACGACTAATCCACGGGCGGGAAATCAGGCGTTTAATAATGATCCTGGCTTTAGTGCGGTTATTCCAGAAGCCTATCAGCCACCCCGACAGTCGATGTCTCAATTGGAAGGAGGGAGCAGTAATGCAGCTCCTGCGACTTACGGTTCCGCTGCCAGTACACCAAATCCTTACGGTAATACCCGTCGGGCTACGCCAGAAACCTATACGCAACCTTCCGCTGCCCGGTCCATCCATATTGTGCAGCAAGGGGAAAGCCTCTTTAGCATTTCCCAGCGCTACAGGATCACTGTAGCCCAGTTAAGAGAATTTAATGGATTAACGCCTTCGGACGTTATCATTCCCTTCCAACGACTTTACGTCAATTAGGAAGTGGCTGTCGCCGGTTGACCACGGCGACAGCCTATTTGCCAATTAAGGTGTGAACATTTTTTCAGGCCGCTGCGGATACTTCCGCAGCGGCCTGACTTTTTCCCAGATGGTGATTACCTTCGTCCTAGAAATACCATCTATGTTAGTTCTATTCATTATTGCTTTCGTCTCCATCGGATTCTCTTTCCTATGTTCGGTTTGGGAGGCCGTACTGTTGAGCGTAACGCCCAGCTATGTTCAGCTCAAGCAACAAGAGGGCGGACAAGTAGGTAACTTGCTAAAGCGTTTCAAGGACGATGTGGATCAACCTTTAGCTGCTATTCTGACCCTTAATACAATTGCCCATACGGTGGGTGCCATCTTAGTGGGGGCGACTGCGCAAAAGCTATTTGGAGAGGAACATTTGATTTGGTTTGGAGTGGAGATGCCTTTTGGTATGGAAGCTTTGATTGCAGGTTTGATGACCCTGGCCATTCTGATTTTATCAGAAATTATCCCCAAAACTATTGGTGCTACCTACTGGCAGTCCTTGGCCCCCTTTACCGTAAAATCACTCGATTGGTTAATCTGGTTAATTTGGCCACTGGTCTGGTTAAGTATTCGGATCACCCGCCTATTTAAGGGGAGCCACACCCATGGCAGTGTATTCAGTAGAGCCGAGTTTACGGCTATGGCCCAGATTAGTGAAGAGGAAGGGGTCTTGCACGTCAACGAAAGTCGGATTCTACGCAACTTGATGAACTTTGAAGAACTGACCCTTCATGATATCATGACTCCTCGTACGGTACTGGTCGGTACTAAGGGAGGGCGTACCATTGCTTCGTTCTACGAAGAATTTAAGGATGCCCCCTTTAGCCGCTATCCAGTCTTTAAGGAGTTTCGCGACCAGATTACGGGCTTCGTAATGAAGGAGGATGTATTGCGGGCCATTATCGACAAAAAAGAAAGTGAATCAATAGCCAGCTTGCAAAGAGATGTACTGACTCTAAGCGAAAACACGTCCATTCATACCCTGGTGGATACCCTGCTGGAGCGTCGCGAACACATGGCTATGGTCGTTGACGAGTTCGGTGGTCTAGAGGGAGTCGTCACCTTGGAGGATGCCATCGAGACGATGCTAGGACTCGAGATCGTTGATGAAAAAGACTCCACCGAAGACATGCAGCGGCTGGCGCGCCAGCGTTGGGAAAGAAGAGCCAAAGCTATGGGCATCGATTTAGAAGAGCTAGAGGCCAAGCCCGGTCAACTCAGCGATCCAGAGAAAGAAGCTTCAGCAGGAGAAGAGAAATAGCCCGGCGGCTGTCCCTTATTCTCAATTGCTACCTACAGTCTGCTCTTGCTGCTCTTTTAAATAGCTATTTAGTCGCTCCATTGGTTTGACTACCGCTACTCGGCCAGAACGTACAAATTCGTAAATGCCTACCTTTTTGAGATCATTGAGTAAGGCCTCCGTTTCGTGTTCGTGACCAGTCTTTTCAATCACTACGTACTCGGACTCAATGAGTAGAACCCGGGCATTATGGCGGCGAATCAGCCGCTCGGTTTCAGAGCTGTCCTGAAAGGTTTCGATTGGTACTTTATACATGGCTACCTCCTGAAAGACAATTTCTTCATCTGAATAGTAGAAAGCCTTGATAACATCCACTTGCTTGTCGAGCTGCGCCACAATCTTTCGTACGGTCTCCTCATCTACCTTGACGACAATCGTAAATCGATGGATGCTAGGGTCACTAGCTCCACTAGTAGTTAGGCTATCAATATTCAGCTTCCTGCGGGTGAAAATGGAAACTACCCGGCTGAGCAGGCCGGCATGATCTTCCGTAAAAACGGTAATGGTAAAGGTCTTCATAGCTAGGGCGTTTTCCACTTTATTAATCGAGTTCTGCTGGGGTCAAAGCAACGTCTGCTATCCCCTTACCGGCCGGTACCATCGGGAATACATTGTCTTCTTTAACCACTTTGACGTGGAGTAAATAGGGACCATCATGCGCCAACATGCGACTGATTCCTTCTTTCAACTCATCCGTATGAGCAATGGTATGTCCCGCTACGCCAAAGCCTTCCGCGATCGTGACAAAGTCAGGATTGACCAGTTCGACAGAGCTATAGCGTCGATCGTGAAATAACTGCTGCCACTGACGCACCATTCCCAAGAAGTTATTGTCCAACAGGATGATTTTGACGCCTACGTTCCATTGCGCGCAGAAGCCCAATTCCTGGATGGTCATTTGGAAGCCACCATCGCCGATGAAAGCCACCACTTCATCTTCAGGGCGGGCATATTTTACCCCAAAGGCTGCCGGTAAGCCAAAGCCCATAGTACCTGCACCGCCGGAAGAAACCCACTGGTCGTGACCCAGATAATCGTAATAGCGGGCCGCCATCATTTGGTGCTGCCCCACATCGGTAGCGACTACCGCTTTTCCTTGGGTCTGACGACTTACTTCTTTGATCACCTGACCCATACGCATCTCGCCATTAACAGTAGGGGAGAGGGCCTCAGCGACCACTTTCTGATCTTCAATCACTCGACAAGCATCGAAGCGCGCCTGCCATTCGCTATGTGTCCGTTTTTCAACCAAAGGAAGTAGCGATTGCAAACTCTCACCAGCATCACCTAATAGGGCAATTTCTGCCTTGACGTTTTTGTCAATTTCTGCTGGATCGATTTCAAAATGAATCACCTTACTATTGGGCAGATACTTGTCCAGTCTGCCCGTCACCCGGTCATCAAAGCGCATGCCAATTGCCAGGATGACATCGGCCTCATTCTGTAGAAGATTGGGCCCATAATTGCCGTGCATACCCAGCATGCCCGTAAAAGAAGGGTGATCATTCGGCAGGCTCGACAAACCGTGGCAGGTTACCCCAACCGGAATGCCGGTTTTTTCTACAAACTCTCGGAAAATATCCTGAGCCTCAGCAATATGCACCCCATGACCTGCGAGGATATAGGGGCGTTCAGCTTCATTGATGAGCGCAGCAGCAGCAGCTAGTTCAGCCTGACCAGCTTTTTTGAAGGGTTGGTAGGAGCGAATTTTTACCGTCTGAGGATACGCAAAATCAACGCTGGCTAGTTGAGCATCTTTAGTGATATCAATCACCACTGGGCCTGGCCTGCCGCTATTGGCCACGTGGAAAGCCTTTTTGAATACCCAGGCAATGTCCTTAGCATCAGTGATTTGATAATTCCATTTGGAGACCGGCATCGTACAGTTAACTACATCGGTCTCCTGAAAGGCGTCACTACCCAGTAATTTGGAATAGACCTGACCCGTTATGCAGACCAAGGGGACCGAATCCAGCATGGCATCACAAAGTCCAGTCACTAGGTTGGTAGCTCCGGGGCCACTCGTAGCCATACAAACCCCGGTTTTGCGCAAGCTGCGGGCATAGCCCTCCGCAGCGTGGATAGCACCTTGCTCGTGCCGTGGTAGCAAGTGCTGGATGCGATCTTCGTAATCGATGAGGGCATCATAAACCGGCATAATAGCTCCGCCAGGGTAACCAAAGATAGTATCGACCCCTTCGGCCAATAAACATTCCAAGACGGCTTCCGCTCCTCGCATCGTACGGATATCGTCAGCAGCGGTGTTGGCGGTTAGAGGATTGTCCATGAGATCTTTCATCTTCGATTAGTTTTAATAAGCTCACTAATACTTGCAAGTGGAAACAAAGTTCCAGTCGCCGATTACTTATAAATCGGTTACGCAGCCCAGGCTAGCACTGCTTACTGATTTGGCATATTTTTTCAAAATTCCGAAGTCGGCTGCTAGTCCAGGTTGCTGCCATTTAGCTCGGCGACTGGCAATGGTCGCCTCGTCTAGTTCAGCATCAAGTCGGTTATTGACCGCGTCAATGGTTATGATATCTCCATCTTCGATCAAGCCAATTAATCCACCAACTTGTGCTTCGGGGCTAATGTGGCCGACCACAAAACCGTGAGTACCTCCACTAAAGCGCCCATCCGTGATGAGGGCCACTTGTTGCCCTAGTCCTTCGCCCATGATGGCCGAAGTCGGCTTCAGCATTTCTGGCATCCCCGGCCCACCTTGAGGGCCGCAATAACGTATGACGAGCACTTCGCCAGCTTGGATTTTTTTACCGTTTATAGCTGCATTAGCTGCTGCTTCCGAGTTGAATACGCGGGCGGGACCGGAAAAGTATTCTCCTTCTTTACCAGTGATCTTCGCAACCGAGCCTTCCTCAGCTAGGTTGCCGTATAAAATCTGCAAGTGACCGCTGTCCTTGATCGGCTGGTTCCATTCTCGAATAATAGCTTGGTCCGCTTTCAAGGGTTCGGCCTCCGCTAGATTTTCTGCCAGCGTTTTTCCGGTTACCGTCAGACAATCACCATATAGAGCCCCTTTCTCCAGCAAAACCTTCATTACGGCAGGCACCCCTCCAACCAGGTAAAGGTCCTCCATGACGTATTTGCCACTGGGTTTGAGATTAGCTAGAAATGGTACTCGGTCTGAAATACGCTGGAAATCATCAATACTTAGGTCTACCTCTGCGGCCCGAGCCATCGCTAAAAGGTGTAAAACAGCGTTGGTCGAGCCACCCAGCGCAATGACCACCGTGATGGCGTTCTCAAAGGCTGGCTTCGTTAAAATGTCTCGTGGCTTAATGTCTTTTTCTAAGCACTTCCGCAGGTATTTACCTACTCGCGCACAATCCGCTTGCTTATCTACATGATTGGCAGGGATACTGCTATTGTACGGCAGGGATAATCCCAGGGCCTCTATGGCAGAAGCCATGGTGTTGGCGGTATACATACCCCCACAGGCTCCCGATCCAGGGCAGGCATGCTGGATGACCCCCTGATAGTCTTTATCCGAGATCGTACCGGCAATCCGTTCACCCAGCGCCTCGAAGGCCGAAACAATATCTAGTTTCTTGCGATCCTCGTAACAGCCAGGGCTGATGGTGCCACCGTAAACCAGAATGGCCGGTCGGTTTACCCGCGCCAACGCAATCATTGCGCCTGGCATATTTTTATCGCAGCCCACTACGGTTACCAAGCCATCGTACCATTGCGCACCGGCCACCGTTTCAATACTATCCGCAATGATGTCACGACTGGGGAGACTATAGCGCATACCACTAGTCCCCATAGAAATCCCATCACTAACGCCGATGGTGTGAAAGATCAGACCGATCAAATCTTCTTCCTTTACCCCGGTTTTTACCTGCTCTGCCAGGCCATTGAGGTGCATATTACAAGTATTACCCTCCCATCCAGTTGACACAATACCGATCTGTGCCTTGTGCATATCTTCTTCGGTTAGACCAATGCCGTAAAGCATGGCCTGAGCAGCAGGCTGGGTAGGATCCTGGGTGAGCGTGCGACTATATTTGTTTAATTCCTTGGGCATATTGCAATTGATAAAATAAAGCCGCTTCCCGAGTTTTCGGAAAGCGGCTGTAGCCATTGGTAGTTGACTTATGCGGCCTTCCTTTTGGTAGACATGATCACCAATACTAAGGGGCCTACACGATGAATTCTTGGTCTCATTATGAATAAGAGATATAGGCAGACTGCTGCCTGCTACATTTCCCAAATGTAGGTTGTCGTAAAAAATCTAACTAGTCCTAAATAGGCTTATTTACAATCGCTTAATTGACGACAATTAGTGCTTAGTAGCGTTTTTCGTCCAGTCGGATGCCCAGGTGAAGACCGGCGAAAAACTTGGAATAGTTGTCATCCGTTGCTACTGCAGAGTTGTATTCCAGCGCATTGGGCGCATCTCCAATACTGTAACGAAAGCCTGCAATGGGACTGAGAGTGACCAGATTACTTAAACCGAAATCAAGCCCTACGGCCACCCCAATAGTCGGGAGGAAACTGCTGGCTTGCTGCTCGTCTTCCTGGTCAGGCGGTCGAATCGAGTTGACGTCTTCTAACCAACTAATTCCCGGACTGAGCTGGATAAAGAAACCTTTTTCCAAGGCGGGTGCTTGTTTGCCGAAAGTGGGGCAATCACAATCGGTACCAAAGTCAAAGGGGTAAATACGCGTATGGAACTGAAATCCGATTTCGCGAAAAGTAGCCGGAAACAAGGGCTCTTGGCCAATGACTTCACGATCACTGTAATTGTATTTCACGTAGCTAATCGTGGGCAAAAATTCGACCCTTTTTTCCTTGAGCCGGAACCAATAATTGGCACTGAATTCTAGACCATCATCCAGGAAATTTTCGATGCTCCCATCGGCAAAACTAACCTGAGGGACCGTATAGACTGCCGAAATCCCAAACTGTGCTCGCAAGGGTAGGAGTAGACCCAGTAACAGGGCCAAGATCATTAATTTTTGCATACTTGTACCTAACGTTTGGCTTTTGCCAATAGTACACTAGTCAAAAGCTATCGTTCAACGCTTGTTGCTCAAAATAGCCTGGCCGATCTCAGTTGCTTCCTGACCGAGCATTTCTAATACCCGGCCGAAGGCCTCCCACGGATGTTGGACCACCTCTTCAGCATGTAGTTCTTTGCGGAGATTTCCGTGGTGGATACCGATAACGTAACAGCCAGCACTCATCGCGGAATAGGAGCCAGCCGGAGAGTCCTCAATCGCGATACATTGTTTAGAGTTGACGCCTAAGGCTTCCGCAGCTTGGAAGTAGGGCTCTGGGGCGGGCTTCATCTGTCGTACATCGGAGGCCGTTACGGACAACTCAGCGTATTGATCAATTTTTGTAGCTCGAAACGCAAATTCGGCATCCTTCCTTCCACTGTTGGTTACGATGGCAATGGGCAGTAACTTTTTGATCTTCTTTAGTTGTGCCTCTACTCCTGGGAATACTTTTCCCTCTTTTTCTATCGCGGCGTGAAAAGCCACTTCTTTTTCTCGCTGAAGCTCCCGTACACGGATCGGAAGTTGGTGCTCTTTAATAACGGCTTCGGCCAGGAATCGGTCCGAAGTACCAATCCATTGATCAAACCATCGCTCGTCAAAATGTAAACCGTATTTTGCCAAAATATCCAGCCAGGCCCGGCCATGAATGGGCTCGGAGTCTACCAGGGTCCCGTCAAGGTCACTGAGTACTGCTTGAAATCGTTGCATGGGATTGCGCTTTGCAGCGCCCTCGGAAAGTCCATTAGCGCTTGATCTTATTCTGTTGTAATCCTGTTCATGCGCTTAATCATTTGGGAAGACCTAAAACTACGGGTTAACATGCAAACAAGCGGACTATCTTTGTAAAATGTTTCGCTTTCTAGGGCTCCTAATGTTACTAATCGGTTTCAACTGTGCAACTACTCGATCTGGTCCGGCTAGCACGAGTAGTTCCAATCAAGGCCCCACTCAAATTACTGCATCCATGACGGAGGCTCCCTCGATAATTAATCTTCCCTTACGCTTAGAAATAAAGCAACTGGAAGAACTGCTCAACGAACAGCTGGGAGATAGCTTGTATACCGGTGGTCGGTCTGAGGAAGATCGGCGACTTCAAATGGATATCCGCAAAGGAGGCGACATAAAATTACAGATTCAAGACGGAGAAATTCAATACCGGATTCCCCTAGAAATGGATATCGCCTATGACCTTACGCTGGGTACCGCCAGGGCAAATGGAACTATTGAATTGGACTTTTCTACCAGCTACCAGATTGACGAAGCTTGGCATCTACAGACTCAGACGGATTTGCGTGACCATGAGTGGATTGAGCGCCCACGCCTACAACTCGGAGTCGTAAACCTACCCATCGGCATGCTCAGCGATTTCGTCATTGCTAAAGCTGAAACCACCGTCGAAAGAACCATCGACCAGCTTGCTGCCCGCTACTTGGCACTTGATCAAAAAGTGCTGGAAGCCTGGAATAAATTACATCGCCCCATCCAGCTAAGCGAAGAACACCAGGCCTGGCTACGAGTACAGCCACTTGACCTGCAGATGACGCCTCTACTGGCCAATGATGAAGTCATTGAAGCAACCCTCATCCTCAAAGCCCAGCCGCGCTTATTCTTCGGCGAAGACCCCGGCCCCGGACAGCTTAACCCCTTTCCTTCCTTTCGCTACGCTGAAGCAGCCGAAAGTAATTTCCAATTACTCATTAGTAGCGTCATGACTTACGACAATGCCGAAACCCTGGCTCGCGATGCCGTAGTAGGAGAGACCTACAGCAGTGGTCGGCGCTCGGTAACCATCAATGCATTGCGGCTGCGTGGAGAAGGAGAGGAAGTAGTGGTGGAAGTAGACGCAAGTGGCAGCTACAATGGTACCATTGGATTGAGTGGCATCCCTCGCTATAATGCGCGACGCGATCGCCTTGAAATTGATAAACTGGATTACCGATTGGCCACCCGGAATTTTCTGCACCGTACCGCAGCCTGGCTATTCAAAAGTCGCTTGAAGAAAACTATTCAGGAACAACTCAACGAGCAATTGACCGCAAATCTATCCAGTCTACATGACCAGCTAAAGAATGAGCTAAAGCAACGCGAGTTAATGCCCGGCCTGGAATTGAGAGGTGATTTGGAGCAGTTAGCGCTGAATGGCGCCAAAGTCGTTGGAGAGGGTGTGGAACTACAAGTGCTCTTACAGGGCGAATTGAAGATTATTGCCAGTGGCCTAACCCAATTAAAAGCTGAATGATTCGCTGGCCTGCTGAATGGGAACCTCAGGCTGCCGTACTGTTTAGCTTTCCTAATTCCACGGGTAATTGGGGAGGACAGCTGTTGGCTGCTAGCCAGGAAATAGCAGAGCTGATCGCTATTACGGCTCAATTTGTAAAAGTTATCGTCGTTTGTGGAGACCCGAATTGGGCGGCCAATTATTCCGAGCTTTTGGCCGCAGCTAAGTTGGTGGAAATCCCTACTAACGATTGCTGGATCCGAGATTTTGGACCATTAAGTGTTGAGGCTTCCGCTAGCATAAAACTGCTGGATTATCGGTTTAATGGCTGGGGACGAAAATACCCTGCACAGCAAGATGATCGAGTAACTGCTCGACTATGGGCTAAAAGAGAGCTAGGTCCAAATCATCTGCAGTGTCTAGATACGGTCTTGGAGGGCGGGAGTATTGAAACTGATGGCCGAGGTACTATCCTGACCACCACCAGCTGCCTCTTGCACCCTCAACGTAATCCAGCTTTGTCAAAGCAGAGGATAGAGCAACTACTCAAGAATCAACTGGGAGCAAGTAGGGTAGTGTGGCTGGATCACGGCCACTTAATCGGCGATGATACTGACGGGCATATCGATACCCTGGTCCGTTTTTGCGATCCGAAGACCATCGCCTACGTCGCCTGTGATGATCGGTCGGATCTGCATTATGGACCACTGCAAAAAATGCAGGCAGAATTAAAACAGGCCTTCCCTGAACACCAACTGGTGCCGCTGCCTTTTGTTCCTGCTCTTTACCACCCGGAAAATGGTCGTCGCCTACCCGCTACCTACGCCAATTTTCTGATTAGCAACGGAGTCGTATTGCTTCCCACCTACGGAGTCTCTACCGATAAGGCGGCGATCAAGGTCTTAGAAAGCCTTTTTCCCGAACGGGAGATTGTACCACTTTCTAGTCGGGCAATCATCCACCAAAATGGCTCTTTCCATTGTTTATCGATGCAGCTACCCCTTAGCATTGGAGGGGTATCATCGCTCCAGCTCCCGTAAAATATCCTGCAAACTATGGACCGCTCGGTATTTATCGCCGCGCTTAAACCAGGTGAACTGACGTTTGGCGTAGCGCCTGCTATTGCGCTGAATCAACTCTCGGACGCGTACCAGATCGTACTCACCAGCAAAGTAAGGCCAAAATTCCTGGTAGCCTACGGTCTGCAGAACGGCTAAGTCCCGATAGGGATACAAGCGTTGAGCTTCTTCCTCCAGGCCCAGGGCAAACATTTGGTCGACGCGTTGATTGATGCGTTCGTAAAGTGCTTCTCGTTCTGGATTGGTCCGAAAGTAATAGCTTGCAAAGGGACGTTGCGGCGCATTACCCAGGAAGCTCGAATAAGGTTGATTAACACTCCAGCACACTTCAAGCGCACGCTGGAGCCGTCGGGGATTTTGCTGGTCAACCACCTGGAAATAATCGGGGTCTGCCTGGGCCAATGCTTGTTGTAGACCATTAAGACCTGCGGAAGTCCAAACCCTTTGCACCTCTTCCCGTGCAGTTTCACTAACGGGAGGGAATTCATCGAGCCCTTCACAAAAGGCCTGGATGTAAAGTCCGCTGCCGCCCACGCAAATCAGGTATTCCTGCTCTTGGAACAACCGCCGGGCAAGGGCTATGGCTTCTTCGGCGAAGCGACCGGCGCTCAGTGCTTGATCCAGACTGCGGTTGGCCACAAAGTAATGAGTTGCCTGAGCGAGTTCTTCGGCAGTAGGGCGAGCATTACCAATGGCCATTTCCTGGTAGAACTGTCGAGAATCGGCGCTGATGATGGCCGTGCCGAAGTATTGAGCCAGCTCAATGGCCAGGCTGGTTTTACCACTGGCCGTCGGGCCTCCCACTACGATCATTTTGGGCATAGCACAAAGGTATTAACTTGCAGCCGTCCAATCTATATTGCCCAGACGTACTATGATCTATTTCTTGGCGCGGCCCATTGCCCGCTTCGTTTTGCGCTACTATTACCGACATCTTGACGTGAGCGGTTTGGAAAATATTCCTCGTACTGGAGCAGTAATCTTCGCTGCTAACCATCCTACTGCTTTTATTGAGCCTTGTTTGGTAGCTTGTTTTCAGCAACGCCCCCTCTACTTTTTGGCGCGGGGCGATTTGTTTAAAAATGGCTTGTTTAAGTTTTTGCTTGGTCTGGTAAGAATTTTGCCTGTCTACCGTATTCAGGACGGCGGTTATAGTAAGCTGCGGGATAATTTCACCACCTTTCAGGCCTGCCATCAGGCTTTGTCGGCGGGTAAGGCCATCATGATTTTGGCCGAGGGGCGTTGTATTCATGAGAAACGACTGCGGCCACTGCGAAAGGGTACTGCGCGTATAGCACTGGGTGCTTTGCAGCACGACCCCGATTTGCAAGAGGTACCGATTATTCCCGTTGGGGTCCATTTTAATCATGCTGAGCGAGTGCGCGGGCAGGTTCATCTGGAGTTTGGCCGCCCCCTTTCTGCTGTTGAATTTATGCCCATCTATCAGACACAGGAAAACCAGGGGGTAAATGCACTAACGGAAGCTTTGCGCCAAAGACTCGAAGGTTTGGTAGTACACGTCCCCCGTCAGGAGCAGGATAACCTGGCAGAAGCTGCTTTTGAACTGGATCGATCCGAACACGGTGAACAATTGCGTTACGGGATCACCCACGACGGTCAGCAATTTGCCCGATTGCGTGCCTTAGCTTTTGCACTTCCGCAGGTCGGACCCCAAACCCATTATTATTTCAACCGTCTACTCCAATTTGGATTAGAAGATCCTGCGGTTGCTGGGCGCTACCAAAAAGACCTCCACTTGGGATGGAGTGGCTGGTTAAAAGCTTTTCTAGCGGCTTTGCTATTGCTTTTTTGGCTGCCTCTTTGGTGGTTGGCGGAAACGGTTGCAGCTACGGTAATCCGACAAATTGAATTTTACTCGCCGATTCGCTTCGGTATTTGCGCTCTTGGAATGCTGCTTTATCTGCCCATCTGGCTGATTACTGCCTGGCTAACGATCAATGCAGGAGGGCTAGGTTACTTTCTACTAGCTTATGCCTTGGCCTGTATGCTTACAGTAGGCTGGTCGATCCGCCAATGGGAACGGGTTAAGCGTTGGCGGGCTGCACGACGGGTGTGGCGTTTGATTCCGCCGGAGCGCTCTTTTATGCAGAAAGCTCGCCAAGCTGCACTGGCTGAGCTTCCGATAGCGTCATCAAAGAAGTAACCATTTCTCCCTTCAAACGTCTTAAATAGGACATGACCAAAGCCGTAATGCACGATCAGCCTACCGCCACTTGGGTGGCGGAGCTCAATGCGCTGGGAAAAAACCGCCAGGCGGCACTATTTATTATTGATTTTGAGGGGCAGTCCGCGCGAATTTGGCCGACCGCCAGTCTGGATACACGGCAGCTACAGTTCAACTTTCGGGGTGTTGGAAACGATCTTTCGGCCCCTCCGCTTTATGATCGAGAGTTGATTGAGTCGGCCCAGTTTCCCCAACCGGAGAACTACCGGGCTGCGTTCAAAGTAGTTGCTGCTGGTTTGCAAAGAGGCGATAGTTTTTTGACGAACCTAACGATGCCCGTACCGGTAAAACTGGCTGCTGATCTGTACGAACTTTACGCAGTGGCTAAGGCCGATTATCGCTTATGGTGGAACGATCGCTTGGCTTGCTTTTCTCCGGAGACTTTTGTCCGTATTAGTGGGGAAGGACGGATTTCCAGTTATCCAATGAAGGGCACCGCGCTGGATAATCCCGAGGCAAGATCAGCTTTGCTCAGCAGTGAAAAGGAAATAGCAGAGCATGCTACCATTGTGGATTTGATTCGCAATGATTTGAGCCGGGTAGCTAAAAGAGTACGCGTGGATCGCTACCGCTACCTGCAAAGAATAGAAAGCCCACGCGGAAATTTGTTACAGACCTCGAGCGAAATTAGTGGGGCTTTGGGAACAGAATGGCAAGACCGTCTGGGGAGCATCTTGGCCGATTTATTGCCCGCAGGCTCAGTGAGTGGTGCTCCCAAACCAGCCACAATTAATATTATCCGACGTGCTGAAGGTCGGGATCGTGGTTATTACTGTGGAATTGCAGGCTTTTTCGATGGACGTACTTTTGATAGTTGTGTACTTATTCGACTGGTCGAAAAATTGGCGGATTCCAGTCACCGATTTTGGGCTGGCGGAGGGATTACCACCCGTTCTGTCTGGGAGGAAGAATATCGGGAACTCTGTAATAAGGTACGAATCCCTAGAGCTGTTAACAGTTTTTCGTTACATTAGCCGGGAGAACGGCTACTGAGAACAACTACCGTGGACAACCCACTCTTGCTTGAGTCTATTCGCCTCATCGATGGCGAGTTTCCTTTACTTCCTTTCCATCAGGAGCGGGTAGACCGTTCGTTCAAGAAATTCTTTCCCAAAGCAAGTGCGCCAAAATTGCGGCTCCTGCTAGAGCAACGTGGCTATCCCGAAAGAGGGCTTTACAAAGTCCGGGTGCTGTATGAACTGGGTAATGCTAGTGTGGAAGCCCATCCCTACGTACCTCGAGAAATCAATAGCTTGCGGATTATAGCGGCAGAAAGTGTTAAGTATCCTCAAAAATTAGCGGACCGAGAATCCATCCTTAATCTTTACAATCAACGTAACGGATGTGATGATATACTCATGACTCAACATGGTTTTCTCACCGATACGAGTTACGCGAATATTGCTTTGTACGATGGCCGTAAATGGATTACTCCAGCCTGGCCACTACTACGTGGGACCCGGAGAGCAAAACTAATTCAGGAGGGAGTGATTTGCCCATCAGTGATCCGCGAAAAAGACTTAGAGCATTTTCAGGAAGCTCGACTCTTCAACGCTATGCTTCCCTGGGAATCAGCCCCCCGATTACCCGTCAGTGCTATAATTAGGGAGTGATCCGCGAATAAAGGACCGTAGCTGTAGACTGCCCCAGGATAGTGAGCTCTAATTCATTAGTAGTCATCCGTACGATACCGAAACAATCCGTATGGTAAGGGCTGGACACCACGTAACAGGGATAATCAGCTGCGGCCCCTCCGGTACAATCACTTGGACAGTTGGGGTGATAACTAACGGCTTCTTCGACGACTTTCTCATTTTCGAAGTAGACTTCGTAGGTATCTGCGTTAAACTGCAGGACTTCCTGCTCATCCGTTTGATTACGCCAGCGACCCTGTAAACCCATAATGATGGCTTCGTCTCCGCTGATGGTTTCATTGGGAGTAAGTACTGCTGCCTGCCCGTAAGTAGTAGGCGCACCAGAGCGAGCTGTAGATTCGTAGGTGGAGACCTCCCCGGATGTGGCTGGGGGTGGGGGCGTTGCGGCGGTAGTAGCCATCGGTGCCTGTTCGTTTAATCCGATCTCGGTATCGGCGGCGGGCAAATCTGAGCTGAGGTCTACACTTCCGGGTGCCGGAGTGCAGGCACAGGCCAGAAGAAGGCCAGAATACAGCAATGAACGAAGCATAGTAAGTTGGTTTTGTAGTATAACGAAGCTAATATAGCTGCTGTTGTCATATTATCTTAAAGAGCACTTACCTTGCGAGTATGAATTTTCTGGCTCACTTGGTTTTGTCTTGCCATGACCCCGAATTGCAGATGGGCAATTTGTTGGGAGACTTTACCAAAGGTCGGCCTCCATCACACTATCCTGCCGGCATAAAATCGGGGATAGCATTACACCGCTTAATTGATCAAACTACGGACAGCCATCCGGCAGTCTTGGAAATTCTTCCATTTTTGCGCCCTCGTCACGGTAGATACGCAGGAGTAGTGACTGATGTTCTATTCGACTACTACCTCTTCCGGGATTGGCAGAATTTTGTCCCTATAAGTTATGCTGATTTCTCTCATCAGGCTTACGCTAATATTCGCCGGCATTTGCCGCTACTGCGCCCCAAATTAGCTGATCGATTCCGGCAGATGGTAGAGGAACAATGGTTAGGAGTCTATAGCACGGTCCCTGGCATATTGCAAGTGTTTGAAAGGATGCGTTCTCGGGTGAGTCAGCCCGATAAGCTGGACGCATTGGAACTGACTATAGCGGAACTAGATGACCAATTGGAATTAGCCTTTCGGCGGCTTTTTCCTGATTTGCGAAACCTTGTAAATGAATTTTGTGGCTGCGCCTGATCCGTTAGATCTTCTTCTCGACCGCTTTGCTCCTCAGTTGCAACTCAAGCAAGAAGCAGGCAAACGGTTCATTCGTTGCTTAATTCGCAGGACTTGGCTGGTGTTGCAGCCAGAAGAATTTGTACGACAACTGCTTCTGCTATTTCTAGTGGAGGATATGCACTATAATCGCAACCGCATTACCGTAGAACGAGGGCTTGAGGTGGAAGATCAGGCTAAGCGAACGGACATTCTGGTCTTTGACCGTCAGATGCGCCCGTTTCTGCTCATTGAGTGCAAAGCACCCAAGGTGAAACTTACGGATCAAACCTTTCGCCAGCTTTCTACTTATAACGGGCCACTCGCTGTACCTTACCTAATGATAAGTAACGGTCGTGCTTCCTATGTCTGTGAGATGGACTATGACAAAAAGTCCTACCATTTTTTAGTGGCACCTCCGGAATACCCCTCAAGCTGATGGCGGAATTGATTCAGGTCGAAAATTTGAGTCTCCGTTTTGGAGATGATCCACCAGTGCTCGATGAGCTTAGTTTTTCGCTAGAGAAAGGGCAGCGTATGGCTTTGCTGGGGGAATCAGGTTCTGGGAAAAGCTTGACGGCTTTAGCTTTATTGGGCCTGTTGCCTAAGGGCTGTACAGCAAGTGGCGAGATTACCATAGAGCAGGATAAGGAGAATCTGTTGTCAGTTACTGAGCGCGAACTTCAGCGAATTCGTGGCAAACGTATTGGGCTGATTTTTCAAGAACCACTCACTGCACTTAACCCTACTCAGCCTTGCGGGCAGCAGTTACTGGAGGCCTTCTATTTTTATCTTGGAATCAAGGGTAAGGAAGCTGAAGAACTAGCTGAAAACTGGCTGCGAAAGGTCAAGCTGATGGATACCGAACGGATTATGAAAGCCTTTCCCCATGAGCTGAGCGGCGGTCAACGGCAACGACTATTGATTGCCATGGCGATGGCCGCGGGGCCGGAATTGTTAATTGCAGATGAACCAACTACTGCCCTAGATACAGTAATTGAAGCTGGAATACTTGAGTTGCTGAATGAGCTTTGTAGCTCGGAAGGCATGTCCTTGCTTTTTATTAGTCACGACCTCGCTGCAGCCCGCTATGTGGCGGATTCTGCCATCGTACTACGTAAGGGAAAAGTAGTGGAAAGAGGGCAGCTGAGCGATTTAATCGATCAGCCACAAACAGATTATGGCCGGGAACTAGTGCAATACAATGCACGCTTACAACTTGGAAGAAGGACAGCAACTGCGGAGTCACAAGTCAATGATTCGTCGTTGCCAGCTGTTTTGAAAGTAGAAGAAGTAAGTTTATCTTATCCACTGAACTACAATTGGTTAGGCAGGCCCAATCTGTGGCTAAAGGCGCTTGATCGGGTGAACCTACAGCTATACCCAGGGCGACTATATGCTTTGGTAGGGGAGAGCGGCTGTGGCAAGAGTAGTTTGGCACGCTGTCTAGTCGGCTTACAAATGCCTACAAGTGGAAAAATTAGCCTGCTACAAGCCACTGGGGATTATCAGGCCAGACGTCTAGGACAGCTTCCCCTAGTTTTTCAGGATCCATACAGCTCATTGAGCCCCGGCCGAAAAGTTGGAACCCTCATTGAAGAAGTGGTCCGCCAGAATTTCTCCTCTGCTGCTGCTTTAAATGCCCGGCGGCAAGCGGAAGAATTATTGAACCGGGTCGGCCTTGAGGCCGAACAGTTTTATCATCGTTTAGCCGATGAATTGAGCGGCGGTCAACGACAAAGAGTAGCTATTGCCCGGGCCCTAGCTACGAAGTCCAAGCTGTTGATTTGCGATGAAGTGACCTCTGCCTTAGATGCTCCTCTACAACATAAACTGATGGAATTGCTCCATCAACTTTGCCAGCAAGAAGGCTTGGCAGTACTTTGCATTACCCATGATTTAGCCTTGGCATTAGACTGGTCTGACCGGATAGGAGTCATGCACGAAGCTAAAATTGTAGAGGAAATTGTTGCTACTGATTTGTTAAAAAAGGGGAAGCACCCTCAGACTATTAAGCTCTTGACGGCCTTGAAGCTGGATGTAGTCGATCGTTGATCGATAAACTAGAGTCATTCGTCGATTATCGCTTAAGATTTTCTTAAACCAGCGTATGCTGTTCGTAAATTTGAGGTCCATTGATAGCCCCCTCGCATTATGAAAAATTCTACTTTGTTTCGTTTTACTTGTATTGTCCTCTTTAGTTTGAGTCTGGGCTGTTACGCATATTTGAATCATTTGAAAAGTACCCAGTCTGAAACGGAGGTTCAGGAAGTTAGTGTAGATGCAGTAGATGTAGGAGCTGATGCGCTGGAGTCTGGAGCTACAATGTTGATCCAGAAAGCTATTATAGGAACCCGCAACCTGCTTGCCCAATAACCAGCTGTGCATACCATTGATCTGCACTTTCTCGGGGTAAAAGGTGCTATTGCAGCTTATTGTATTCCAACTGATAATGGTGCTATACTTATCGAATGTGGACCCCATAGCACTACCCAAAATTTGCTAGCTGGCTTAGCTCAATACCAACTCCAACCAACAGATATTAAAGCCGTTTTACTGACGCACATTCATTTTGATCACGCTGGTGCAGCCTGGTGGTGGGCTAAACAAGGTGCTCAGATCTATGTACATCCTCGTGGCTTTAAGCACTTGCAGGATCCCTCTAAGTTGTATAGCTCCGCTAAGCGGATATACGGAAACCAGATGGAGCGCCTCTGGGGTACTATGGAAGCTATTGATGGTGATCGTCTCCGTTCAGTTGAAGATTATGAAGCTATTGAGGTTGATGGTTTGAGTTTTCAGGCTCACCACACTCCAGGCCATGCCACTCATCACATTGCCTGGCAATTAGGAGACTTACTCTTTACCGGTGATGTCGGCGGAGTGAAAATACAGGGTGGACCGGTGGTCCCTCCTTGCCCTCCCCCGGATATTCAGTTAGCAGAATGGCAAACCAGCCTGGATCGAATCCGTAGCATCGGACCGCGACGATTGTATCTTACTCATTTTGGGCCAGTTGAAAATATTGAAGATCACCTTAAAGAATTGGTTACTCGGATCGAGAAGTATGCGAGTTGGGTAAAACCATACGCAAAAGCGGGAACCTCTGTAGTGGATATTCAGTCAGCTTTCGTCGATTTTGTCGAAGGAGAATTTAAAGAGCTAGCATTGGAAGGCCATATTATCGATGCTTACCGGGCGGCTAATCCCCCGGATATGAGCTTGACCGGTCTGATGCGGTACTGGCTTAAATATGGTCTGAATGCTGACTAAGGACTGGGAAGTGTTACTCCCTGATTGAAAAAATAGACCTTACACGTATCTTCGCCCTAATGCTTTTTTCTCCTGCCCTCGATTTGGTCATCATTGGCCGCTCTATTCTGTCCTCTTTCGGGAACCCGCAAGCGGAGCTGTATCGTGGTTTAGTGGGAGAATTGGCTCAGCATGGTCACCGAACCGTTTTCCTGGAAAGGTTCAGCTCTGAGCAGGATCAGCCCCGGGATATGCTTCGTACTCCTTATTGCGAAGTCTGGACTTACCGTGACTTAGAATCGTTAAAATCAGATTATCGGGATGCCGTTCGAGCAGCGGATATTGTCCTACTGGGGAGTGCAGTGGAAGGTGCTGCTGAAATTTCCGAATGGCTGGCCAATGAAGCACAGGGAACTAAGATCTATTATGATACTGACTTGGGGCGAACCCTCAGATCGCTGGAAGCAGGAAATGTTGACCAGGAATGCCTGAGTTGCAAGACCATACCAGTATTCGACTTATACCTGAGTACTACCGGCGGCCCGTCCCTGGAAAATCTGGCTAAAGATTATCAACTGCGTTGTGCTCGACCCCTTTATGAGAGTATTGATCCCTATTTCTACTACCGTACCGATGCGCAGAAGCAGTATGAGTTGGGCTTTATTGGTCAAAATAAAGATCATCGTGCTGCCCGACTGGAACGCTTATTAGTCGAGCCTGCTCGTTTGACCCCCAACCGGCAGTTTGCCCTAGTGGGGAATGGCTACGATCCGCAAACGGCAAACTGGCCCAGTAACTTGACTTTCCTGGAGTACTTACCTAATACCAATTTGGTAGATTTCTACAACCGTCTTCACTGCTCCTTGGTGCTCAATCGCCAAGATCGGAGAGAATTAGGGTATACGCCCTCTAGGCGCTTACTAGTCGCGGCAGCTTGCGGTGTGCCTATTCTGGTGGATAGCTGGGCGGGGCTAGATGAATTCTTTGAAAACGGTAGGGATTGTTACGTAGTGGAAACAGAACAAGATGTGCTGGATGTTCTCTACCAACTAGCACCCGAAGTACGCCGTAGGGTAGGAGCTAGTGCTCGCGAAAGGGTGATTCAGGAGCACACGACCGCCCATCGGGCCTCTCAGCTATTGCGCTATTGGGAGGAAGTGGCAGATTAAGGCTGGTTTTCTTAATTTAGAGCTTACCCCTTAAAGTTGTGATTATCATGCGTCAGTTAACCCTGGGCCTGCTCGTCTTACTTGGCCTGTTAGCCTGTGAAGTGAATACACCCAGTTTAAATACCGCCTTTTCTGACTTGCCTGAAACGGAGCAACGCCTAGCTGAAAATGCACTCAAGAGTTTTAACCTCCATTCTGAGCTAGAACTTCAGCTGTTCGCTCATGAACCCATGCTAGTTAATCCCACCAATTTAGATATTGACGAAAGAGGCCGGGCTTGGGTATTGGAAGCAACCAATTACCGACTGTTTAATAACGATTTTCCCTTAGATCCCGCCGGAGACCGCATTCTGATTCTAGAAGATACAAATGGCGATGGGCAAGCTGATTCTTCTAAGGTTTTCTATCAAGGTACCGACGTAAACGCCGCTTTAGGTATTGCTAAACTAGGGCAACATATCTACGTAGCGGCTAGTCCTAATCTCTTGATTTTTACCGACGCCGACGGAGATGATATCCCAGAAAAAAAAGATACCCTTTTCACCGGCCTGGATGGCATCGACCATGATCACGGTGTACACGCCATTGTTTTCGGCCCTGATGGAAAACTCTATTTTAACTTTGGTAATGAAGGCAAAAGACTACGGCATAAAGATGGTCAACTAGCCACGGACATCCACGGAAATAGGGTGGAAGAAGGACAAAGCTTTCGCCAGGGTATGATCTTTCGCTGCAATCCAGATGGGAGCGAACTAGAAATTTTGGGGCACAATTTTCGCAACAATTTTGAGGTAGCAGTTGATGCCTTCGGTAGCCTCTGGCAAAGTGATAATGACGATGATGGCAATGAAGCAACTCGGATCAATTACGTTATGGAGTATGGCAACTACGGCTACCAAGATGAAATGACCGGAGCTGGCTGGCGAGCAGCTAGAGTGGGCATGCATGCGGAAATTCCCCAGCGCCACTGGCACCTTAATGACCCAGGAGTTGTACCCAACTTATTGCAGACCGGAGCTGGCTCTCCAACGGGGATTTTAGTGTACGAAGGAGTTGCACTTCCGCAGGTCTTTCAATCTCAAATGATTCACTGTGAACCGGGGCAAAATGTAGTTCGTTCCTACCCAGTTAGCCCTACAGCTGCGGGCTATAGCGCAGAATTAATTCCCTTGATGGAAAGTATGGATAGCTGGTTTCGACCCTCAGATATCTGCGCCGCACCGGATGGTTCTCTGCTTGTTGCGGACTGGTACGATGCCGGGGTCGGTGGTCACCTGATGGCTGACCAACAGCGCGGTCGTATTTACCGCTTGTATCAAACCGGCAATTCGGATTATCTGCAAACTGCTCCTGATCTAAACCAAGTAGAGCTAGCTATTGCTAATCTCAATCATGTCAACCAAGCTACTCGTTATCTGGCCTTTCAAAAGGTAATAGATGGAGGTGAAGAAGCCATTACTAAGCTACAAGAAGCCATTACTGCTTCCGACTACGACTTGCGGCAAAAAGCCAGAATGCTCTTTGCACTCGCTGCTATGCCTGACTGTTGGGATTGCGTAGATGAAGCCTTGCAACTAGCTTATCTTTCTCAAGAACCTCAACTACGGATGGTGGGTATCCGCATCGCCAGAAGCCAACTGCCGGCGGAGGCCTTAATCCGCTATTTACAGGCTAGTCTTGATCTTGACCATCCCTTTATTCGTAGAGAGGCTGCACTATCCCTACGGTACCTCAATACGACCGCAGCCAATGAACTATGGGTCCAACTGGCCAACGCTCATGATGGGAAAGACCGCTGGTACCTGGAAGCTCTGGGCATCGCTGCTGATCTATTTCCCGACGAGCGCCTGAAAGCCTTTTTGGCGGTAACTGACGATCTAGATACCCCGACGGCTAGAGACATAGTTTGGCGATCACGCTCCGCCCTTGCCGCTCCGTACCTAGAAGGCTACCTCAGTGACCCTCGAACCCGGGAAGATCGTGCCCGCTATTTCAGAGCACTACACTTTATACCCGCAGAAGCTGCAAGTTCCGTTCTGGAAAAGCTGCTATCGACTAGTCGGGAAAACCCCCAAAGAGAGGAGATCCTCCAATTGGCCGTAAATAGTTTCTCCGCCGAACAGATTGAAAACAGTCCCGTCATTCAGGCTAAAATAGAAGAGATCGTTCCCAGTATTCGCGGAACCGCAGATTGGTTGATGATCATCCGTAACGGTCAGTTGAAAGAAGAAGCCCGCTATCTTTTTGATACGGCCCTGGCTATTGTGAGCACCGAATGGACCGCCAAGTCAGACGCCATCAAACTGGTTACGGATGTATTAGGGCATGATTTTATCAAACAGGAATACGTGAACGCTCCACCTGCCAGAGCCGCCGCCATCATGGATCTGGCTCGCTATGTACAAACTTGGGAAAATAATGACTGGCTACGCCCCTTTATTACCGATCAAAATGCTTTGCCATCTACTCGCCGACTCGCGGCGAGCGCACTAGCCAACGATTGGACTGGGATGGAGCACTTGTTGACGATGCTCCAGGAGGGAGAAGTCCTTCAAGAAGATGAAGAAGCCGTTGCGACTATACTTACCCAGGTTTGGCGGGCGAATATCAGGCAGGAAGCGATAACTTGGTGGGCGGAGCAACGCGGTGCCGCTCCCTTAGATTTGGAGAAAATTGCACAAGCTGATGGGGAGGCCAGTCTAGGGCAAGTGGTCTTTGAAACGCATTGCTGGAGCTGCCATCAAGTAGAAGGAGAAGGCGTACGTTTCGGTCCGGATCTCAGCTTAATCGGAGATAAATTGGGACCTGATGCCCTGTTGGCCGCTATCATTTATCCGAATCAGGGAATAGGATTTGGTTACGAAGGCTATGAGATCGATCTTAAAGACGGCCGAAAGTTGCGTGGTTACCTAGAGAGTCAAACGGAAGATGAAATCAGTCTGCGACAAATGGGAGGAGTCAGCCTAAGCCTGAACAAAACGGATATTTTAGCGCAAGAGGCGCTCAACGAATCACTCATGACCGCAAATTTGCAACTACTCATGAGTGAAGAAGAGCTTGTTAACCTCTTAGCTTATTTACAAACCTTGACTGCTGCCCGCTAAACTAGCTTATTATTCTTGCTGTTCTTGCCAAAGCTAAACCGCATTAATCAATCACGATGGCTTACCTGGTCAAGGAAATATTCTATACCCTCCAGGGCGAAGGTGCCCAGGCTGGAAGACCAGCTGTTTTCCTGCGCTTTGCTGGCTGTAACCTGTGGAGTGGCCGGGAGGAAGATCGGGCAACTGCGGTTTGTAAATTCTGTGATACAGATTTCCGAGGTACGGACGGTTTAAACGGTGGACGCTATGAGGCTAACGACTTAGCAGCTAAAGTCGCCGACCTTTGGCCAGGAGGTGGACAAGCGTACGTAGTCTGTACTGGTGGTGAACCTCTACTACAATTAGATGCACCATTGATTGATGCGCTACACGAAGAGGGTTTTGAAATAGCCGTTGAAACCAATGGCACAATTCCCGTGCCGAACGGAGTGGATTGGACCTGCGTAAGTCCAAAAGCTAATACGGAAATAATTCAACTACGAGGTCAGGAACTCAAGCTGGTTTTCCCACAAACGGAGCCCGAAGCGCAACCGGACTGCTTTGCAGATGCCGACTTTGAGCACTTCTATTTACAACCAATGGATGGGCCAGATGTGGCCTTTAATACGGAGCGGACCATCGCGTATTGCTTAGCGCATCCCCAGTGGAAATTAAGCGTACAGACTCACAAAGTTGTAGGGATTGATTAGCAGCAGATTGGCTCTAATGATTGACTAGTTCACCCTGTGCTACCAAACGATTGTAAGTCCGCAATAACTTTTCTGTCATACGGCGGCGATCGTACTTGTGGTGAAACAAGGTGTTGGCTGCTCTGCCAATGCCTTCCAGATCACTACCCAATTTCAGGCAGTGGCGAATGGACTCCACAAATTGTTCCGGGCTATCAGCAATGAAAAGATGGCGCCGATGCTCGGCCTTAATGCCTTCTAAACCAATGCTGGTACTGATGACTGTACGCCCCATGGCCATGGCTTCCAGGATTTTAGCGCGCATACCGCTACCGCTGAGTAAAGGTACAAGACTGATACTATGGCTGCCGACGAACTCACAGGCATCTTCCACTTCACCGTGCATAATGACCTTAGGCATTTCCAGCGCCTTCAGAGAGGCAGGCATATTGCGGCCAGCTACGTGGAATTCCAGTTCAGGAAATGCTCGATGAACGTCCGGCCAAACGCGGTTGAGGAACCATTGCAAACCTTCTAGATTGGGCATCCAGTCTAGAGAACCGATGAAGGAGAGCTTGGGCGCTTGCCGGTAGCTCAGATAATCAGGCTCTCCGCATTTGACGTCCAAACCAATGGGTAAAACCTGGCTTTTCCCCTGGAAGCCCAGGTTGCGAAAACGCTGTTCGTCACGTTTCGTAATGGGCAATAAAAGATCATATTGGTTAAGCTGCTCACGCTCGTAACGACCAAGCTGTTTGGTGAGTCGCTTCATGTACCAGCGTTTTGGACCAAAACTTAAGTTGGCGCAGTGGCGTTCCCAAATTTCGTGCTCGACATTGTGCGAACGCATGACTACGGGAGCATCACTATGGCGACGAATGGTGCTGAGGTAGGGAGCCAGGTAGAGGGTTTCTAGCTGGATAATATCGAATTGTTCCTGCTGCAACCACTGACGTAAAGCTTGCCGATAGTCCTCATTGTCGAAGCGGCTGATGTGGTAGGAAGTATTGCGGACCAAATTTCCCAGCGCATCTCCAATTTTGAGCGAATTGTCTACCATGACGGTGCGTACGGCCCGGTAGTGGCTCATGGAGGAAGGGAGTTCCCGTTCAGAATAGAAGTGCTTGCTGGTATTCATAGCCAGCAGAGAAACATCACAGCCTAGTTCATGTAAACTCTTACTGAGACCATGA
This sequence comes from Bacteroidota bacterium, assembly GCA_039030655.1. Classification (GTDB taxonomy): domain Bacteria; phylum Bacteroidota; class Bacteroidia; order Chitinophagales; family Saprospiraceae; genus Neolewinella. The sequence goes on from JBCCDS010000042.1 coordinate 41,388, forward strand.
ATAGCTTGAGATTCTCCATCCTTGAGCGGGTAAGGGAATTTCTTGCTTAAAACGAGTACTTTCATACGGTGAGTGCCGAAAAAAGGCTTTCCAAAAGCGGTTGTAGATAGCGTTGTAAACACGGGCGGTAGGGACTTTTCTTTAGTGCGAGCGTTGGTTAACTGCCCAGAGATAACGCCATTAATGCTTATCTCTTGCCCGTTAGATACCTAAAAGCGGCCCGACGTGGCCGGGCCGCTTAAAAAAAGTGTTATTATTTACTGTTGTTAGACGGATTGTCGTCAAACATTCGTTGGCGGGGATCAATTGTAACCTGTTTAATTTGGTCGCGTGGCAATTCGATATTGAAGCTATAGTCCGTATTTACCCAGGGCCAATCAGGCAGTACTGTCCAATTGGGGGCATAGGCCGGTTGGGCTTTCGTTCCCCTTAAAATGCGGGGGGCGATGTAATACCAACGCTCCGTACCATCGGTGAGCATTACCTGTATTTCCAAGGGCATCGGCATGCGGCCAATGCGGCTAAGATTAATGGTGGTCTCCCTGCGTCCGTCAGCGCTTATGTTGCCTACACTGTAATCGGCAGCGTGGGTCGTATTTACCCAGTATTCCTTATACCAGTCGAGCTCTAAGCCGCTTTCTTTTTCGGCAACCCGTACAAAGTCATTAACTGTGGGGTGTTTGAAACGCCATTCCCAGTAGTAACGCAGTAGGGTACTGCTGAAGGCTTCTTCACCGATAATGTAGCGCAGTTGCTCTAACCAGACCGATCCTTTGGTGTAGGAACCGACACCATAGGCAGCATTAGTATTGAAATGATCAGCATGGGTAGATAAGGGCTCCTGCAAACCAGAACCACGGAAACCACGCAGACCCGCATATGAGTGAGGGTTTTCGACTGCTTGGCCGGGAATGAGACCTTCAGCCCGTAGATGGTTCATGACCTCTGCACTCGCCCAAGAAGTGAAGCCTTCGTCCATCCAGGGATAGAGGGCTTCATTAGTAGCCAGCAACATCTGGTACCAGGTATGCATTAGCTCGTGTACCGAAACACCCACCAGACTGGCTAAGCGACGCTCACCAGTAATTAAGGTGGCCATGGGGTACTCCATACCGCCGTCACCTCCCTGAATAAAGCTGTATTGCTCGTACGGATAAGGACCATAGTGGGCCTCAATGTAGTTGAAGGCCTCGTTCATAATCCGAGGCAATGCTTCCCAGTTGTCGTTGAATTCTTCGTTGTCCTGGTAGAAGAAATGTAGGGTAGTACCGTTGGGGCGGTCCAGCGTTGTGTGAATATAATCAGGGTCAGCTCCCCAGACGAAATCGTGGACGTTGGGTGCTTTGAAGTGCCAGCTCAGCTTGCGATTGCGGCCACGTGGATCTGGTGCATAACCATATCCGATCTCCTCGGGGTTTTGCAGGTAGCCGGTACCGCCAATGATGTAATCCCGGTCAATACTGATCGTGACGTCAAAATCTCCCCAAACCCCGTGAAATTCCCGGGCAATGTAGGGATTGGCGTGCCAACCCTGATAGTCGTATTCAGCTAGCTTTGGGTACCACTGACTCATACTGTAACTGATGCCCTCCCGACTATCCCGCCCAGAACGACGGATTTGGAGCGGCACCTGAGCCTCCCATTCCATTTCGAAGACGGTGGTCTGACCGGGCATAATGGGTCGGGCCAGTTCTACTTCTAGGATGGTACCTTCGGTTACGAAATTGAGTGCTTGCCCATCTTGGGTAAGGCTGCTAACCCGCTGGTAACCTATCTCCTTTTCACTAAGTCCGGAAATACGGCTACCCACTCGCTCATCAGCATCCTGAATGGTGCGAGAGCGTACATCCATCATGCTGCCCGGTTGGAAAGCGTTGAAGTATAAGTGGTAGAATACCCGATCCAAGGTGTCGGGCGAATTATTAGTATAGGTCAGGCGCTGTTGCCCATTGTAGCGGTGCTTGCGGATATCAAAGTCGATTTCCATGTCGTAATCGACCTGCTGTTGCCAGTAACCATACTGAGCAGTCAGTGGTCCAGTCAACAGCAATAAGCAAGCAAAGCAGAAAAATTGGCGCATTCGGTCAGAAGATATAGTGAAAGAATGAAAGTTTGTGCAAGACCAGCTCTACTGCCCTGCCAGACTGTTAATGATGTTCCAGGCCTGGGGAATGTATTCCTCTATCTGTTCAGCATTGACTTGTCTGCCGGGAATTTCCATTACCGCCAGTAAGTAGTCGTTTGGCTCAGCAAAGGCCTGGTTAGGGTATTCAAATAAGGCATTGCCCAGGATTTCCTGGTTCTCTTTTTGGTATAGGTGATTAATAAAGGCTGCGGCCAGGTTACGGTTAGGAGCATTCGCTAACATGGCAACACCGCTGATATTGATGAAGTTGACCCCATCCGTTTGGGTCTGAGGATATTTAATGCGCCAGGTTTCAGCAGCTTCGAAGTGCAAAGGGTCGCCATCGAGGAACCACCGCATGGCTGCACCGATATTCACAAAGGCCACGTCCAGCTCACCGGCCAACATGCGGTCTAGCTGGTCAGTATCGTTTCCGGCCAATGGTCCCGTTACGCCATCCAGTAGGATGTTTGTCCAGAGTTGGGCGGCTTGTGGATTCACAATTCGGTACAGTCCGCTAATCACCCCGGCCAAACCACTACTGTCTGGATGAGCTAGCCCCAGGCGGATACCCCGCTCTGGCATCTTGGCCAGGTTGATATAGTTGGACACTTCATCAATGGCCACCGTGTTGGGCTGATAGATAGCAGCCATCGTCCAGCGAGTCAAGCCGGCGTAGTAGCCTTCATTGTCCAGGTAGCGGTCATCGACGGATCCATCGGTAAAGGCATCGACAAAGAATGGCTGCAGTACATTGAAGTTGCGCAAGCGTACGGCATCTTCCAGAGTAGGGAAGAAGACCAAATCTCCAGCCAAGGCACCCGCCTGAGCATCCTGGATAATTTCCTTAGCCGTTTTACGAACGACGTTTACCCGTACGCCCATTTGTTGCTCGAAGGTATTAATGATCTCTCGATCAGCCGGCAACATTCGGTAAGTGATGAGGTCCATACTGGGCGTTGCACCACTGTTGACGGTAGGCTGCTGTTGACTCGTCGTATTATTCCCTCCACAGCTTCCAATGAGGAGTGCAAACGAAATGAGGGCAAAAAATTGGATAATCTTCATAAGATTCAGGGGATGGATGCGCAAAAGTAGCTAAATCAGCTCAACTCTATTGAGCCTTGAATGCGCTATCTCCACTATATTTGCGGAACCAAATAGTATTATGTCCAGCCCAACTACCTTCCAACGCTTTGCCATTATTGGCGGTCTCATTTTGCTAGCTGCTCTTAGCCGCCTGCTTCCGCACCCGCCCAACTTCACGCCCCTGGCTGCCATGGCCCTCTTCGGAGCTGCCTATCTTCAGCGTAGCTGGCTGGTCTGGCTGTTGCCATTTGTCGCTTTTTATCTGAGTGATCTGGTACTTAATAATTGGGTGTATGCCGCCGAAGGGGCTGCCTGGAATTGGTCCGTCAACTGGGGCGTTTATGCCGCCTTCGCGCTCATCATTTTGCTAGGCATCTGGCAGTTGCGTAAGCGGAATTGGACTTCCGCAGGTCTCGCCCTCACGGGCTTAGCCGGGACCCTGCTTTTTTATGCTATTACCAACTTCCTGAGCTGGTACGTGGATCCTTTTCAGATGTACCCCAACGGTATCGAAGGTCTTTGGATGAGCCTGGCAGCGGGCTTGCCTTTCCTGGCTAATAGCCTCATGGGAACGGCCTTCTTCGGTGCTATTCTCTTCGGTAGTGCGGCTGCGCTGCAAGTACCTCGGGTAGCACCTCAAGCGGCTTAATACCAGCGTCCTTTACAGTTGTAAAGGGTCTAGACTGTCCATTATGCGCAGCCACCATTATCTTATTTTTTCGCTGTTGATTGCGCTACAGCTTTGGACCTGCGGAAGTGATCAAAAAAGAAAAACCATCAGCCAGGATATCCCCGCTGCGGTCTATCCCTGCTTGCAATCTGGTGATCTGATTCTGCGAGCAGGCCAAGGACTTTTAAGCTCTACGCTGATGATGGGCCTGGACGAGCCGCGCGCCTTCAGTCACGTCGGTATTCTGTATCAAAACGGAGAAGACTGGGAAGTCTGGCACTCAGTTTCTTCTGATTACGGCGACAAAGATGGTCTGCAAACTGCCCGCTTACTGGACTGGCTGGCCGAAGCCCGCGAAAATGCCTACTTGATCAGCCGCCACGTTTCGGGGGAAAACCTAGTTTTTCTCCAAGCGGCTAAAGCCTTGCTCGATGCTGAAATCGCCTTCGACGACCGCTTCGATTTTGCCGATAGTACTCGTATGTACTGTACCGAATTTGTCTACCACGCCCTGCGCGATGCCGGCCTGGAAGCACCCACTCCAGAGTTGCTAAACAGTGGGGTAGTGGGGGTCGATTTTGAACCCTTCTGGGGAGGGGACTTATTTGAAGTCATCTACGATCCTGCTAACTAGTTCCACGACACTCTGTGTCGGGCACAGTTCAACGACATTTCATGTCGGGCATGGTTCTACGACATTTCATGTCGGATATACCAATAGCCATCCTGACACTCAACTCTGAGGACCATATGGACCATCACCGTAGGTAGAGGGCCTGGTCTATTCCGGACGCTCAAAGGTCCTCCTTCGGTCGGACACTTCGAGGTCCTAGGGAGGATAGCCCGAAGCCAGGACCTCTAACGGTCTGTTCCATTAAAAAGACATTAAGTATCCAAAGAAGCGAATATTCAACAACTAATTAGTTTAGCCTGCTACTTTACACCATTCGACCCAGATATAGTATTTAACCCCCTGCGAACGAACTCCAGGGATAGGGGCCGTCCAACGCAATCTCCTTAATACCCTGCCTAATGCTGCGAGGCTTTTACGATCAGCCACCGGATGCAGCGATTGTTCTACACATAGCTCTTGCACCCGGTTAGCCTTCAACTGCCAGGATAGTAGTACGGCTCCAGTTAGAAAATCTGGTAAAGGAGAAGCTGCGGAGATGGCTGATTGTAATTGTCTACGGATGGTACGATAAGCACAATTCCAGCGTTGAGCCTTCGGTAAGCTATCGCAGGCTGCCATTTCTGGAACTGGGTAGAAATTGAGGTGCCAATGCTGCTGCCATCGGTGGTTGCCTTGCTGCGGCAGATTTTGGGAGTGGAGCGGAGAGGAAAGACATAGGCTAAAACCAAAAAATAGAAGCGCTTGAAGCATACTGCTTATCCATATGGCTTTAAACAAGCGGACGCTCAAAGGTCCTCCTTCGATCGGACACTTCGAGGTCCTAGGGAGGATAGCCCGAAGCCAGGACCTCGAAGTGTCTGCAGCGTAGCCAAGACCTTTACCTTCGGTGATCGGCTTCGCCTCGGAGTTGAGTGTCCAATTGCTTACCATGCTATCACATTATCTTGATTCTTGATTCCAGTAGGCGAGCGCAGCGATGCCGATCTTGACTCTATTCCAATCGCCACTTCACCGGCATATTGTACCTAACTCTAACTGGTCGGCCGTTTTGATAGCCTGGCCGCCAAGGGTAGAGTTGCAATAAGTCTGCGATGACCATAATGCTGACCTTGTCTTGTCCTTCCTCAATACCACGGACGATCGAAAGCTCGCTAACACTACCATCTACTTCGATATACCAACCGATAATGACCATCCCTTCCACACAGGTATCGGGGCGCGGCCAGCGTAGGTGGCTGTAGATGTAATCTACCATAAACGCTTGTCCACATTCCCTTTGCTTATCTAGTGGGAGATGTAAACAACTATCTACCTGAAAGACGGGTTGAACATCCCGAAGATAAAATCCGCAGGCCCCCGGAGACTCTGCTGGTGGGGGAGGAGGAGGCTCCGTTTGAGCAGGTAGTAGTAGGCTAGAAATCAAAGCAAAAAGTAGGTAGCAGTAGCGCATGACCATCAGATGCATACCGTTTAGGTTTTGGTGGGCAATTACACGCTAACAAAAATGTGACGTAAAAAAAAGTTGCATAACGTAAAATTACGTTGTATATTTGTAGTGTTACGTTGAACTACTATGTCAAAACAAAAAGAAAAACTGACCCGTAAGGAAGAAGCGATCATGCAATTGGTCTGGAAGTTGGGGCGGGGTACCGTCAGCCAATTAATCGAGCTGCTGCCAAATCCTAAACCGCCACATTCTTCTATTTCCACGGTAGTCCGCAGTCTGGAAGACAAGGGCTACGTTAGCCATAAAGCTTATGGCCGTACCTATGAATACTTTCCGGTGGTAAGTCGTCGGGATTACTCCGGTTGGTCCTTAAAAGGCTTAGTGAGCTCCTACTTCGGTGGCAGTATGAATGAGCTGGTAAGTTTTCTGGTCGAAGAAGAGAACTTGAGCCCCGAAGAGTTGAAGGCCCTGGCTGAGGAATTAGAGAACCGCAAAAAGGACAACGAATCATGAGCACTTACTTTCTACAGGTTGCCTGTACGCTGGCACTGGTTTATGCGCTTTACTATTGGTCATTGCGACGTATGACGCATCATGCCTGGACGCGATCCTTTCTCCTTTTTGGTCTGGGGTTAGCCTGGCTATTACCACCAGTTTCTATGTGGTTGGCGCAGGCTAAACCCGTAGCAGGCGTACAAGCAATGCTGCCGGTTTTTTACGGGCAGAGCATTGAAGTTTCCAGCTTAAATTTTATCGAATTTGCAGAACCTACTTGGAGCTGGATCGATTGGGCCTGGTTGGGCTATGGCATCATTAGTGGCCTAGTACTTATTCGTTTACTACTAGGCCTTAGTCGGATCTGGAGGCACTATCGAAGAGGAGAGCGGCAAAAATTTCAGGATTACGTGCTGGTTATTCATCCAGCTATTCGTGCTCCTTTCTCTTTTTTGGGGGCCGTATTTGTATCTCCTCAACTTCTTGCTGAAAAAGGGCCTGGCTTTGATCGCATGCTGCAGCATGAATTGGCCCACATCAAAGGCTGGCATAGTATTGACATTTTATTGGTGGAGCTGACGCGGGTTGTGCTGTGGTGGCACCCCTTACTACCCGCTTATCGCCGCGCCCTCCGACAGAGCCACGAATACCTGGCGGATCATGCCGTATTACAACTTAACGAAACCGATAAACGCAGCTACGGCCATCAACTACTAGCTGTCCTCAATAACCCTGGCCAACGTTTGGAAGACGAACTGGCCCATCACTTTTATCACACTTTCATTTCCAAAAGACTCCAAATGATGAATAAGATACCCTCTCACCCGCTGCTGCGCTGGAAGTACGCCCTGCTGCTACCCGTTTTGCTGACGGCCGTAGTGCTCTTCGCTGGCTCTAAGAATTATGATCTCAAACCACTGGCTTCTGAAAATGAGCTTTCTTCTCTGGATTCTCTGCGCCCCGGTGCGGTAGTATTCCAAGTGGTGGAGGAAATGCCTCTGTTTGGCGCTCCAACTGGGGAAAGTTATTTCGCCAAAAAGGAAGCTGCGGACCAAGCTTTCCTAGAATATGTCTACAGCCGGATCAAATATCCTCCATCTGCCCGACAAGGAGGTAATGCTGGTACTGTAGTTATCAAATTTATAATCGCCGAAGATGGTAGTATGCAGAATCTAAGTGTTGTCCGTAATCCTGGAGGCGGCCTCGGAGAAGCTGCTCTGGCAGTTTTCGAAGAAATGCGCGATGACAACCTTCGCTGGACCCCCGGACGCCAAAATGGCCGGGCTGTCAACGTACAATGGACGATGCCTATTCAGTTCAAACTGGAGTGGCCAGATGGTACCGAAGCCCCTGAACAGCATGATCAAAACAATGTAGAAGAAACATCAGAATTAGCCAGCGCCGGTTCAAAAATCGTTGTGGTCGGCTACGCTGCACCGCCACCTCCGCAGGCAGAAGCCACCTTCACCGGACCAGAAGGCAGCGATTTGTTCCGCGTAGTGGAAGAAATGCCTCGCTTCCCCGGCTGTGAAGAGCTGCCTATGGCTGAACGCAACCACTGTGCTCAGCAGAAAATGCTGGAGTACATCTATACCAACATCAAGTATCCCGCCACTGCCCGTGAACAGCAAAAAGAAGGCATGTCGGTTGTACGTTTCGTGGTCGAACAAGATGGAAGTCTTTCTAACATCGAAGTGCTGCGTGACCCGGGAGCTGGTCTGGGTGCTGAAGCCCTGCGAATAGTAACACTCATGAATGAGCAAAATCTGCGTTGGGTGCCTGGCCGCCAAGCCGGTGAGCGAGTACGCGTACAGTTTAACCTTCCTATTAAGTTTAAACTAGAGTATGATAACGATTCTCCTCCGGTTGAAGAAATCCTTGAAGGGAGACCCGCAGGTTTGAGTTATGGCGCTGAAGATGTTATTCGCCTGGGTTCGCCAACTGCTATGAGTCGTGAGGATCTTGAATATTTCCTCAATGATGAATATCTGGAAATTGGTCACGAAGCTCTGGAGGGTATCGATCCCAATACGATTGCGGAGGTCAATGTCCTCAAAGGAGAGGCTATGGAAGGCATCCGCCAGAATCCTTCTACGGTGGGGATCATCCAGATCTACACGAAAGATTACGTAGCTGCCCACCCAAGGCCGGAAAGCCCGGCAATTAGCTTTACGCCTGATGAAGCTTCGACTTCTCCAGAAAAGTCTCTCCTCACTGAAGTAGAAGAGCAGTTTGTTGCTGATAGCTATGAAAGCGTAGAATTCTACGTAGACGGAGAGTTACTGCCTACAGGTAGCATCCCCTTGCAGAATACTTTACAACCTCAAGACATCGAGTCTATCCACGTGATTAAGGCCGAAGCGGAGGTATTGGCTCTGCGTCAACGTGCAAATACTACGGGCATTATTCAGATTACCACCAAGCAAGCAGCTCGTCAGCGTACCCGGGCGGAAAACCGGCGCAATCGTCAGGAGCAACAGCAAAAAGAAAGCCTGATCTTAGAACCCATTGAAGGGGAAGAATTCGATTACTACATTGATGGGGTGCTTTCGGATGAAGCTACCGTAGAAGCTATGGATCCCGATGAAATCGAGCACATCGAGATCATCGCTGAAGAGGCCTTACTCAGGGAGGGATTTGCCATAGAAGGCTTACGCGGCATCGTGCAGGTGACGACCAAGGCCGGAATCAATGCCGCATTAAGCGTTACCTCTGAAGATGCCTTTGCTTCGGTAGAATTACTCCCTGATCCTGCCACTCATCAACTCAGGGTAAACTACAGCCTGCTGAATGGGCGTGCCAGGTCTATTGTAAGAGTCTTTGACTTACAAGGTCGCTTACTGCATAGCCAAAACTTTGAATCCTCCGAAGTACAAGCAGAATTCGAGCTGCAGGCCATGGGGATTTATATCGTCAATATTGAAAAAGATGGACAAATACAGGCCTACAAAGTGATGCTTTAGGCTGCACACGGGTAGAAAAAATAAGCTTCATACTTTGATCAGGGAGCAAGGCGCAGCCAAATCGCCTTGCTCCCCTTTTTAATGATACGTATTTAGACTTTATTTATATTTTGTGACGTTTCTTGGTTATTCCCCCCCTCCACTAGGGATGAGCAGCAACTTCAATTGCTGCGTCTATTATCTGAAAAGTGCGGTGTAGAATCGAGTCAACCCAGTTATCTGCTAGTAACTTTATTCGTCATGTGTGCAATTGAGCACCCTAATCACGCAACTATGTCTTTTCTAAAGTGCATGCTTTCTCTGGTTTTCCTGGCCTTACTATCTGACTTAGGCGGACAAACGCCCAGTAAATTTATCCACATCGATCAATTTGGGTATCTACCCAACGCCGTCAAAGTAGCGGTCATTTCAGATCCTCAAATTGGCTTTAATGCTGGCGATAATTATACTGCTCCGGCTACCCTTGAACTGGTCAATGCCATTACGGGTATCACCGTTTGGTCGGGTAGCCCCCAGCTCTGGAATGGCGGGGCAACCGATTCCCAGTCCGGTGATCGCGGTTGGTGGTTAGATTTTTCTGCTTGGACTTCCGCAGGTGAATACTATCTCCAGGACCCCAACGGTACCGAACGTTCGGCTACCTTCACGATCTCGGATCAGGTGTATGATGACTTGATGGCAGACGCAGGTCGTGCCTTTTTCTATAACCGCTGTAATGCGCCCAAGGCCGCTCCCTTTGCCGAGCCCAACTGGACGGATGGCACCAACTTCCTCAATCCTCTTCAGGATGGTGACTGTAGTGCACTTAGTGATCCAGAAAATGCCAGCATGCGCCGTGATCTGAGTGGTGGCTGGTTTGATGCCGGAGATTACAACAAGTACGTCACCTTCGCCTACAGTGCGGTAAATCCGCTATTATGGGCCTACGCCGAAAGTCCGGCCGCATTTACCGATAGCTGGAATATTCCCGAATCTGGCAATGGCATTCCCGATTTGTTGGATGAATTAAAATGGGAACTGGATTGGCTGTTAAAGATGACCAATCCCGATGGTAGTGTGATCATCAAAATGGGGAGCATTGACTATAACGACAATGCTGCGGCCCCACCTAGCGCAAATACCGACCGCCGCTATTATGGCCCGACCTGTACTTCGGCCAGCATTGCCGCAGCCGCTATGTTCGCCCAGGCGGCAGATGTAATGGGAGAGCTGGGTAGCCTAAGCAGTTACGCCCAAACGCTCCGAAATCAAGCGGTAAGTACCTTCGATTATTGGCTCAGCCGCCAAGCTGCCGGAACCCTGGAATTCAATTGTGATGATGGTACCATTAAATCCGGCGATGCCGATTGGAATGAGGACAACCAGTGGAAGGCAGCTCAGGTGGCAGCTATTCATCTGTTCGCCCTTACCGGAGATGCCGCCTACAATAGTTTCCTGATTGATCATCAGGACAAGACCGCCCCCTTAGCTACTAATTTTTGGGGCGTTGAGGACAACGTACTTAATACTGCTCTGATGTACTACACCACAGTTCCCGGAGCCGACGCTAGTCTATCTACCCGTATCATTAATGGACTAACTACCGAAGCTACCAATAATTGGAACGGTTACTTTGGTATGGGAACCAATGATCTCTACCGGGCCTTTATTCCAGATTGGTCCTACCATTGGGGAAGCAGCAACTCCCGCTCCCGTTATGGTAGCTTGAATAACTTGGTGGCTAACTATGATCTGATTTCTGGTCAGGCCGCTAGCTTTCGCGCTAAATCAGCGGGTATTCTACATTCCTTTCATGGCCTTAATCCACTGGGAATAGTGTACCTATCAGGCATGGAAGGCCGAGGCGCAGAACGAGGCATCCAGGAAATTTACCATACCTGGTTTAATGAAGGAACCATCTGGGACAACTCCGCTACCTCCCCCAATGGTCCTGCTCCGGGATTTGTATCTGGTGGACCCAATAAAGATTTCAGCCTCAACTTTATTAGCCCACCTGCGGGCCAACCCATGGGAAAGGCCTATAAAGACTGGAATACCGGCTGGAATGGTAGCTACAATGAAAATAGCTGGGAAATATCTGAGCCAGCTATCTATTACCAGGCAGCCTATATCCGAAACCTAGCGGCACAGATGACGAATTCCTTAGTATTACCGGTCGTTTATGCCTCTCCTCTGCAAGGCCGAGCCCGAACCAAGGACATCCTGCTGAGTTGGCGGGTGGAACTGGAGGAAAACGCCAGCCACTACGAAGTTGAATACCTCGAAGTGAATAATCACTGGTCCACCATCGGTCGGGCCGCAGCTAGTAATCGGGACCTTTATCAGTTCGTGCATCCTGATCCTATTGATGGTCCCAATTCCTACCGACTCAAGCAGGTCGATGTAGATGGCAGTTTTAGCTATTCCAATGTAGCAACGGTTATGTTCCGTGACCTGTACGCACAGATCGACCTATTTCCCAACCCCGCTGCTGAACAATTACAGTTGACGAACCTGCCATCAACGGGGGAATTGTGTCTTTACGATAGCCAAGGCCGGGAATTGAGTCGCCATGCGATATCCTCTGGCAATCTGGAACTAAATTTGTTGGATTTGTCCGAGGGTTGGTACAGCATTGAGTTAATACAAGCCGGCGAAGGTCGCGTCTGGGCCAGTCGTTTTTTGAAACAATAGACTACCGAGCCAAACAGAAGTCATCCCTAAACTTTAGGCGAATGGAAAATTCCATTTACTGGATAAACTGGAGACCTCCCTCTACTAGCAACCAAAATCCGTGGAACGAACCGTAGGTGAGTGGTCATCCGCTCCAATGCTGCTCCCCACGATTGGCTGAGCGCGCCAGCGTTTTGACCAAAGACAGCTCCAGGCATTGCTCTCCCAAATAGAAAAATCAGCGTCCAAAAAAGACTGTTGGCGGTGGCATAGCGCTGCTGCGCAGCCTTTTTTGTGCGCAGATGACGCCGATGTTCGCGGATTGGCGCGCTGATGTTGGTCAGGTCCAACTTTGGGGCTTTGATCAGGAGGTCAG
>JBCCDS010000043.1:0-52249 GCA_039030655.1 Bacteroidota bacterium
GCTAAAGCGTAAGTGGCATTAGGGCTGGAATTATGATAATCATCTATATAGGCATTCTCCAGTTCTTGCAACATGGCAGCACGGGCAGCTTCCGTTACTTCACGTTCGCGGGCAACGAGCGCTACCTTGTCTACAATAAACTTCCGCAACTGCTCACGATTGTTAGCAATCCCCTGAAAGACCTCCGTATCATCTAGCGTATAGCGAAAGTACTCTAACGGCCAGTTCTCCCGGTAGATCGTCCCACTGTTGTACATCGCGTTCAGAAAGGCTTCATCGGCACTAATACCAAAGCTATACACCAGATCCTGGATGGTATTCGGGCCAATACCGCGGATGCTATCGATCTGCTCCAGGTCCGTGAAACGGCGGCGCTCCAACTGATTACGTTCGCGCAAGATTCGCGCCGCCAAAGGGCGACTAATCGTACGCCCTGGCCCATCAGCGGGGTCATCTTTAATACTTCCATCTAGAATCATTCCGACGTTGCGTACTTGATTAAAGAAACCAACGATTCGATTTTGTACCCAGAGTGGGATTTCGGGATGAGAACTAACAGACATAAGATTTTTGCTAAATGTAGGGATTTAGCCTTAAACTACTGTTTTAAGCTGAGGCGCGGTCTACCGGCGTCGGGTGATATCGATTCTGTCAGCGTCAGCCAAAAGTTGAATCGGTATACGCCAGATATCTAACTCGTAGTAGTATTTGTCAGCAGGTTCGTTAAAATCCCAAGGAATACGATTACTGTCGCCACTGGGTAGTTCTACTTCACCGATCGAATTACCCGTTGCATCAAAAAAAGTTAATCGATAAAAAACATTGCTCATAAATCTGCGCCTTGTCGCTACTGCAACTCGGCGTGAACTAGTGAAATTCAAATGCCAGGAGGAATAGCCCCCACCTGCTTCTGAATTCAACACAATATTGGCCCGTTTTATCAGGAAAATGTTATCCGCATCGATCCCTAAACCTTCCGAAGTGATAACAATATCCAGCGGGACCTGCCCCAGCTGGTCTAAAAGGTCTTGCGACCTTAATTGGGCGGGAGCTAAACTACAGAGGATAACCAGCCATAGACTGCCGAGAAATGAAGCGCTTTTCATTTTGATAGGGTTTTTAAATACGCTTAGTTGCTATATTCGCTAGCTAACTAACGCTTGATACTCCTTGTAGGTCTTCGATAGTCTATGAAATGGCCATTATTTTACCTGGAAATGAAGCTACTTAATTCAACCGTTCTAGATCGGCGGCTTTGCCTAATCCTCATTGCTCTTGCACCATTAGTAGCCTGTAGTAATGATGATGGTCGCGAAGCAACTACTTTAATACCGTGCGAGACAGATACCGCAGATACCCTCTACGGTTCTTGGCTACTCCCTCCTAATGATGTGCCCTATGTGCATAGGTATTGCATCGATACCTTATGTCAATATTTCAATCTGGAGTTAACCTCCAATCAGACTTATATACTCGACTACCAAATCTTAGACGATAACTTTTCTCCGCCAGCAGCGATTTCACATAACGAAAACGGCACCTTTAATTATAATTGCAATGAGGAGGGATTCAATACTCGCCTTCATGCTTTTCATTTTTTCCACGGTAATTTGCAGCTACAGCCACAAAATAATCCAGCCTACAGCTTAGGCGCTAACTGGAGTGGCTTTGATGGCTTAAATCTCCAATTTCCACTGACTGATGGCTCGACTATCAGTTTAAAATTAGTGAAAGAATAAAGGCACCTTCCGGATTCTACTGTGCATTTTTTTAATTACTATCTCCATGAGCTATCGCCACGCCCAGGACTCTCAGATTACCATGACCCAACTCATGTTACCTTCCCACTCCAACTTCAGTGGAAAGATTCATGGTGGTTTTATTCTCAATCTGATGGATCAAATTGCCTTCGCTTGTGCCTCGCGTCACTCTGGCCACTACTGCGTTACGGCTTCGGTCAATAAGGTGAACTTTCTCCACCCTATCGAGGTCGGCGAATTGGTGACACTAAAGGCCTCCGTCAATTATACCGGCCGGACTTCTATGGTCGTTGGCCTGCGGGTAGAAGCCGAAAATATCCAAACCGGAGCCGTCAAACATTGCAATTCTTCTTACTTCACCATGGTTGCTAAAGATGCCAACGGCCAAAACGTTCATGTTCCGGGCCTGATTCTCGATAGCGAAGAAAGCATCCGCCGTTTTGCCCGCAGCCTCTACCGTCAAGAACAGGCGAAAGAGCGACGTAAAAACTTTGAAGAAAAAGAATTTAGCGCAGTTGATCACCTTGCTGTACTCCAAGATCAGAATGCCCAACTGAACTATCAGGAACCAAGCTAAAATGGCCAGATAAAACTTGAATACTCAGGCTTAGTCTATTTTAGCAGCACATTAATAGCGAGCAAACCAGATCAACAACACTATGAACAAGTCCTCCTTTTTCAGGAAATGGCTCTTTATTGGGGTCCTAGCCGAGTTAAGTATCCTGGCTTATTGTTATTTCAATTATCCTGAGCCCGAAGAATTATTTCAACACGCTGCTCGCTACTCAGGACGGCTGTCGCTCTTCGTCTTTTTGTTTAACTGCTATTACTTCGCTACTCGTTATCCTTTTGCGCAGGAGCAGAATTATCTACGACTAAAACAGCTAGTCGGCATCTTTGCCATACTTCACCTGATTCATTTCGGCTTCTTAGCGGCCAATGTGTACCTCAACCAAGTATCTTTAGAAGCCCCCAAAGTAGCTGGTGGCGCTTTGGCCTACCTGCTGATTGTGGTATATCCCTTAGTCATGCGAAATCGCAAGCAGCAACTTAGCTTACATCTGGGCTACTTTTTCTATGTGGGAATCGTGATGGCAGTTACCATTCTGGCCCGTCTAAAAGGAGATTTTCCCGGAGCGGAGGCTTCCCCCATCCACTACCTGGGCATATCGGCCCTAGTCTTGGCTTTGATCGGATTGGGATGGCGCGTCAGACAAAATAAAAGACCATCGGCTTAATTAAATGAGAGAAAACAGCTATTTTGTTTTAGAATTTCAATCAGCCTTTACCCTATTAACGCCATGAGAATTACCAACCGCTTATTGTACGCCATTACTCTGCTTTTCCTACTAGTTAGTTCCTGCGCTGAAGGTCCTTATAGAGGAAGTTATCGGGTCAGCAAGCCCAACTATTCTAATGGAGCACTGCCGGCTAATCCAGATCCTAATAAGTGCTACGTTCGTTCTATTACTCCCGACATCACGGAGACTTATACGCTCCAATACCTGTCTTATTCTACTGCCGAAGCAGATGAGTATCCCTGCAATTATCGTGAGATCGAAATCCAGCCAGCATCGGGCCGTTGGGAATACCGACCATACGAAGGCTGCCAGAACCAGGATCCAAACGATTGTCTCGTTTTATGCTTCGTAACCCAAGAAGCGAAGTACGTCGAAATTTGGGAACCAACCGATAGTACTCTTGGCCATCCTCAGCAAGTAGAAATCGAAATCACCGAAATAATAGAAGAAGGAGGCCTTGAGCATTGGGAAGCGATTGACTGCAAGCTGGTTTCCTATAATGACTTAGGAGCAGACTTCTTGCCCAATGAAGCCCAATTAACGGAGGAAAGCATGCTGATTATTGAAAACCAGTTAGCCTCGCTACTCAATGAACGACCCAATATCCGCGTAGAACTCACTGCTCATACCGATGCCAGAGGCGAAGCTACGGCTAACATGGAGCTTTCCATCGACCGAGCAAATGCCGTAAGAGACTATCTCAACGAAATCGGCATCAATCCTGATCGATTGATTACCAGAGGCTACGGTGAGCACCAGCTCAAAAATCATTGCACTGATGGTGTTCGTTGCAGCGAACAAGAACATGCTGAAAACGAACGCCTAG
Organism: Bacteroidota bacterium; assembly: GCA_039030655.1. Classification (GTDB taxonomy): domain Bacteria; phylum Bacteroidota; class Bacteroidia; order Chitinophagales; family Saprospiraceae; genus Neolewinella. The sequence continues at coordinate 3,888 of JBCCDS010000043.1, forward strand.
AATTTCGAGTCATCAATATTGACCAGTAATACCTCTAAAGCAGCAAAACAGTTAGTCGACTAATCTAATCTAGCTAGACAATCCTTCAGCGCTTCCCGCCAAGGACGAGGAGCACGTCCCAGCACCTCCGTTATCTTACTTTTATCTAGTAAACTGTAGCTAGGTCGCTGTGCTGGCAAGGGGTAATCTTTAGTCAGAATGGGCAACACCCGACAGCCCTCAATACCCGCAAGCTCATGGATGGCCAGGCAGAAATCGTACCAGCTCGTCACCCCGGAATTGCTATAATTGTAGATCCGATCTAGTGGCGAGGCAGATAGACCTGCGGAAGTACCTAAAAAGAGTAAATCAAGACTCGCCTCGGCTAGATCTCGGGCATAAGTCGGGCTTCCGACCTGATCGTAAACCACCCGTAGTTGTTCACGATCCTGGCCCAGCTTACGCATACTCAACACGAAATTATGGCCATACTCACTGTACACCCAGCTGGTGCGGATGATGACCGACTTCGGGTTAGCGGCCAGTACCTCTTGCTCTCCAGCTAGTTTAGTCTGGGCATAAACACTTTTGGGGTCAGTTTCATCCGTTTCTTTCAAGGGGCGATTGTAGTGGTCGGCATAGACATAATCCGTGCTAAAATGGAGAAAAACACAGTCAATGGCAGCACAAGCCTTAGCTAGATTGGCCGCTCCAGTAGCATTGATAAGCTGAGCCTTTTTCGGCTCATTTTCTGCCCGATCTACGGCAGTATAAGCGGCACAGTTTACGCAGTAATCCGGTTGTACTTCCAAAAAGACTTCTCGGACTTCCTCTTCCTCGCTAATATCCAGTAGTGAATGCGGGTAAGCAAATACCCGTAAATTTTCACGGAGCCGGGCCGTTTCAATGAATAAATGGCCCAGCTGCCCGCCAGAACCAACAATCAACAACTTTTTCATCCCTACAAAGGTGCATAAAAAAAGGAACCGGGACGAAGCGAATAGCTTCTCCCGGCCCGAATAAATAGCAACTATCTACTTATCTTCATTTTCCCTTCTGAAGATAAACACCCTTGCATCTTTAAATGCGTGCACTCTGGACTAATCCGTTGATTAGTGTCGAGTCGCAGTGTGTAATTTTTAGGTTTAAAAACCGGCGGCAACAAAGCCGCCGCCGGGTCATCTCAAGGACAGATAGATTGAGAAATAAACCAGTTCTTGTCAGTTGAAACAGCGTTCCGTTTCGCTGACAGTACAAATGTGCAGCCTCCCACCTCCTAGAACAAACAACTTTAGGGCAATTTTTCGATATTCTAACATTGATTAAATACACCTATATAACTATTTATCAATTAGTTATTACTTCCGCAGGTCGATCTCTTAAGAGAATATTTTGAATAGCAAATTGTTACTTTTTTAAAGATATTTTAAGAAAAAGCAGCTGGAGCACTATAAATTCCATCCCCTTAGTGCCTAGATACCACGCGCGAACCGGAATAATTTCCAACATAATTTGTTTATTTTGTGCCACACCTCCAACACTTCATGCAGGCTGCCGCTTTTAATCACTACCTATTCACTCAGCTCGATCGCATCAGCGGCCATGAAGAGCTATCGGCAGAAGATCAACTTAAAGCCTTGCGGGCTTTACTCATTCGGTTCTTTGAATTGGCTACTCATGGACAGCAACTACAGTTCAGCACCCTCTATGCCCGGATGGCCTATGTAGCGCATCGTTACAACTTCCCGGCCGAGCTCAGTTACCATCTACAGCAAACCCGCTTTAGCCCACTCAGTAACCATCAAACTGATGCCCTCGAGCAGCAAATCCAAATTGGCTTTCAGGCCATGGCTAAAGCCATACAGCTCTGTTTTCCCCAAGATTGCCCTATAAGGTGGCAGGACGCTGTAGCCGCTCCTTTTCCAGTAGCCTACGAATCAGCTAAAGTAGTAGGGCGTTTTGCCCAAATTCGTATGTTAGTCCTGGCTAAAGCTGAACAGGAAGACTACCTAGTACTACGAGCAGAAAAGCATCCCGACCGTTGCTACCATTTGTCGTATCAAAATGGTCAGCAAGAAGAACCCGTACGTAAGGCCATTCAGCTGCTCTTGAGCGTTGCTCCGTTGCCCGTCCTAGTCAACCTCTTAGATGTAGAGATACTCGAAGCCGGGCAACTCAAGCCCAGTCAAATCATCATCCTGCCCGATTACCTTATTGACGTCACGGCAGTTGCCAATAGTTTTGGTAGTGACAGCCCTCAGGCTTGGGGTGCACTCAGTAGAAAACTGCTTCCTTTCGAACAGCGACCGGCCTTAATGACTGGAAACATTGTCAATCACTTTCTAGATGTATTGATGTCTGACCCTAGTACAGAGTTTCCTGCGCTTAAACGCTTAATTTTTCAGACCCAGCCTCTCGCTCTTTGCTGTTTGACCGATCAGGAGGTCGTGCAAATGGTGAGTGGTTTACAAAAACATTATCTGACGCTTCGACAGATCTGCAAATCAGGCTTAGAACAAGTAGGGATCGACCGAGCGCAATGCTTATTAGAGCCTTCCTTTTATGCTCCTAGCTTTGGTTTGCAGGGACGGTTGGACTTACTACACCGCAGTGAGATTGATAAGGGCCCGCTGACTAGCATAGTCGAATTAAAAAGCGGTAAGATTTACCGGCCTAACCTCCACGGCCTGAGTCAGTCACACTTTATACAGACGCTGCTCTATGATTTAATGATTAATCAAGCCTTTGGGCGGGAAGCTAACGTTGCCAGCTATATTCTTTATAGTCAGGCTGAAGATCGTCCCTTGCGATTTGCCCCAGCTGAAGCCTTTCAACAGCAAGAGGCTCTGGCGATTCGCAACCAGCTATTGGCCATTGAGCTCTTGCTCAGTCAGCTGGTTCCAGATTCGGATCTCCTAGCAAAAACGAATCGACTGATTGCCCGTCTATTACCAGATCGTAACCGAGGACTAGCGCGCTTCACTTTGCAGGATTTCCAAAGAGTTGTTGCTGGCTACGAGCAATTGACTAGCCTAGAAAAGCGCTACTTTGGTGCTTTCCTCGGTTTTACCGCTCGTGAACAAATGCTGGCCAAAATGGGCGATTCCGGCAGTGATCAAAGAAATGGCTTGGCTAGTCTATGGATTGAGAGTCCTCGCGAGAAGGAAGAGCGATTTGATGCTCTGGGCGGCCTGACCTTCTCTAAGTATGAGACTGAAAACGGTAATCTCATTCTTCAACGGCAAGCTGAGACCGGCCAGATGGTTAAATTTCGCAAAGGAGATATTGTTGCACTTTACGCTAATGACAGCTATCCAGGGCTCCAAGAAGACGCCCTTCACTCACAAGTTTTTAAGTGCACGCTAGTTGCCATCAGCGCCAGGGAGGTAATCTTGAGAATGCGATCTCACCAACTCAGTGAACAATGTTTCAAAGGGCCAGCTTACTGGACTATCGAACGGGATGTGCTGGATTCCAGTTTCGGAAATTACTACCGCGGGCTTTGGGCCTGGGTAGAAAGTGACCGTAGTGTACGTGACCGGTGGTTGGGGCTTGCTGCGCCACGTAAAAGGGAAGCAAACGCACTTGCTCCAGTTGCTGGCATGACCCGTGAGCAGCAAAAAATACTAGAAAAAATGCTGGCCAGTCCCGATTATTTCCTGCTTTGGGGGCCACCGGGGACGGGCAAGACCAGTGTGATGCTTCATCAACTTGTCTCGCATTTGCTCAATGAAAGTGAGGAACATCTGCTATTACTGGCCTACACGAATCGAGCCGTCGATGAGATCTGTGAAAGTATCGAACGTGTCAACGGTGGTTTTCGGAATTATTTGCGGATTGGCTCCAGTTTTGGCACCGCTGATCAGTATCAAGACCGCCTCCTGCGCAACCGATCGCAGCAGGCCAGTACTCGGGCTGAGTTGTTGCAAATATTGGCTCAACATCGGATTGTGGTAGGTACCGTAGCCAGCGTAGGTGGAAAAGAAGAACTATTCCGGCTAAAGACCTTCGATCGCATTATCATCGACGAAGCCTCACAGATACTAGAACCCCTGCTCATCGGTTTGTTAAGTCGGGTTCCCAAAGCTATACTCATCGGAGATCATCGCCAACTGCCGGCCGTGGTCCAGCAAGCAGAGGAGCAACAAAAAGTAACGGACGAAGATTTACGTCACTTGGGTTTATTTAGCCTGGGCAGTAGTCTTTTTGAACGGTTGTATTTCCTTGCTCGTCGTCACGACTGGCATTGGGCTTATGATCAATTGAGCCATCAGGGACGCATGCACGAAAGCATTATGGCTTTCCCTGCACAAGAGTTTTATCAGGGACAGCTGTTTGTGCTCCCTCCAGGTACGGGGCCGCGCAGAGACGAACAGCAAGCCAGTTTGCAACTAGACGCCAGCTTACTCGAATCGCCTCAATTTACCCCCCTGGCCAGCCGACGACTTTGCTTTTTCAATAGTCCAGTAGACAGTAGCAGTACTGACAATAAGGTTAACCAACATGAAGCCCAATTACTTCTTGACCTTATTGCGGCCTTCGAGCGCCTTTATGCCCCAACGGAACGCCCAATTGTTGCTGGTGATATTGGGATCATCACTCCTTATCGTGCCCAAATCGCTCATATTAGAAAAAGGCTACAGGAGGCTGGCCGTACTGCCGATGACTTTACCGTAGATACTGTCGAACGGTACCAGGGTGGAGCGCGTAGAATCATTCTAATCTCGTTATGCGTCAATGATACTTTGCAGTTGGAAGGTCTCGCCCAACTGGACCGGGAAGCGGTAGACCGCAAGCTCAACGTAGCCATGACTCGCGCTCGCGAGCATCTCGTACTCGTGGGCTGTGCTGATTTATTGCGCGCAGCCCCACAATATGACAAGTTGTTAAACTTCATCGGCGAATAAAATCGGAAACTGTTGGAATGAATCGTTGATCCCTTAAAAGACTACCTTTATCGAAAATTCACCCGATGACCGTTGATGATTCACTTATTTCACGCCTAGCTCAATTAGCCAAGCTGGATTTGGACCCTGCAACGCGGCAAAGGCTGCAGCAAGACCTGGAAAATATCCTAGCTATGGTGGAAAAATTGAACGAGTTAGACCTGGAAGGAGTCGAACCAATGCGCTACGTCAGCGAAACGGAGTTGGTCCTGCGATCCGACGAGGTAAAGCATCAATTAGAGCGAGCCGTTGCACTGCGCAACGCGCCGGAAAAAGATCCAGAAGGAGAATTTTTCCGGGTACCTAAAGTGATTAATACCTGATTGTATGTCTCCTGTTATTGATATTCACCAGCTGCAAAAAATTTACACCATGGGTAGTACCCAGGTACGGGCGCTGGCCGGCATCGACCTCCAGATTTTCAACAACGAGTACGTGGCTTTAATGGGCCCTTCCGGCTCTGGAAAATCTACTCTGATGAACCTACTGGGATGCCTTGATACCCCTACCCACGGCAACTACGCCCTGGACGGCAATGACGTCAGTACAATGACGGACAGTCAACTGGCTGAGGTACGCAATAATAAAATTGGATTCGTCTTCCAGACCTTCAACCTCTTACCGCGTTTAACTGCTCTGGATAATGTTGCACTTCCGCTGGTGTATGCCGGCAAGAGTAGAAAAGATCGCGAAGCAAGGGCCAGAGAAGTACTTACTAATGTCGGCCTGGGTGATCGGGTGGATCACCGCCCTAATGAATTATCAGGAGGACAACGTCAGCGCGTGGCCATTGCGCGCGCGCTAGTCAATAGTCCAAGTATCATCCTCGCTGATGAACCTACCGGAAACCTGGATACAAAAACCTCCATTGAAATTATGGAGATCTTCGAAAAGATCCATAGTGCTGGCAACACGGTAATTCTAGTCACTCATGAACCCGACATCTCTGAACACGCCCACCGCATTGTACGCTTAAGGGACGGGTTGGTCGAATCCGACAAGAAAAACGAGAAAATTGTTCGCACGGATGATCCCGAGCATCGCTACAATAAAGCGTAAAACGGGCGCCTCATCGACAGAAATATTCTCATTTGTTCGAACTGACCAACGGATTAGTCCGTTGGTCAGTTTGTATATCCAGAGCTGAGCAATATGAAAATATATACTAAAGGAGGTGATCAAGGAAGCACTTCCCTCTTTAGCGGAAAAAGAGTGAGCAAGGCAGCCTTACGTGTTGCCGCCTACGGTGACCTGGATGAGTTGAATGCTCAAATTGGCCGACTACGCGATTTTACCCAGGGTCCATTGGTAGATCCCGACACCTTACTGCTCATTCAACAGCAACACCTCTTCGTCATCGGCGCACAATTGGCCGATGACCGTGAAGGAGTAGAAAAAATGCAGCTACCTAAAGGTGCCGCTCCGACCCTGGAAGCGGCGATTGACCGCATGCAGGAACAACTAGAACCTTTACGCCATTTCCTCTTGCCGGGTGGCCATCCTGCCGTTTCTCAGGCACACATCTGCCGAACCGTTTGTAGGCGAGCAGAGCGACAAGTGGTGCTCTTAGTCGAAGAAGTAAGCCTGGCCGAAGATATTCTCCCCTACTTGAATCGTCTATCTGATTACTTTTTCGTCCTGGGTCGTTACCTGGCTAAGTTGTCGGGAACCGAAGAGATCAGGTGGCTGCCTTAATCATAATTGATGGATACGGCCTGCCCACTCTCCAAGGCAATTTTTATGGCATCGATGATTTGTAGATCAATCAGGCCCTCTGTAGCTGACGCCAGTACCGGAGTATCCTGAAGGATGTTGTTGGCGAAAGCATCCAGTTGAGCAATTTGTTGGTAATCGGCAGCCGGCAAGTCTTCCAATGCCTCATCATCGCTAGCTGTAATTTTCAATTCAGCGGCCGCAGAAAAAGCCGGTTGAAGGGCGGCCCAATTGTTTCCCTTAGCTATTTGCAAGCGATCAACATAAGCTGAAAAACTAGCCGTCGTATTGCATAGGCTCCCATCGGTAAACCTTAACTGCCAGCAATAAGTACCGAATATGTCCCGGTACAGTTCAGGATCATCGCGGTAAGCTTGGGCACTAACCTCCACTGGCAGGCTGCCAGTAGCTCGTCGGGCAGCTTGGATGCAATAGGGCCCCAAATCCATAAGCGCACCTCCGCCTCCTTTTGCTCGATCAATCCGCCACATGCCTGGTCGGGCCATATCAAATCCGAGACTAGCTTCCATCAATCGCAGTCCTGCGATATCCTCAGCGAGCGACCAATCTCGGAGCGCCAGATGGTGAGGTTCATAGTACAGACGGTAACCAATTTGCAGCTTCTTCCCCGTTCGCTCTGCGGCCGCAATCATTGTTTTAGCCTCTTTAGCATTCATGGCCATGGGCTTCTCACAAATCACATGCTTACCGGCTTCTAATGCTCTAATGGTAAACTCAGCATGCATAAAATTGGGCAACACGATGTAAACAATGTCAATCGCCGGATCTTCCGCTATTCGATCAAAGTTGTCGTAGTTGTAGGTATGCGCCGCTTGGATGCCGTAGCGATCCTGCCACACACTTTCTTTTTCAGGCGTACCAGTTACAATCCCGCTTAAATGACATAGAGTCGTTTGTTGCAGGGCTGGGCCCAATTGTCGGGTAGCATAATTGCCTAAGCCAACCAGAGCAACACCTAAAGTCCGTGTAGGATCAGAAAGCGTGCAGGCCGCTAAAGGAGCGACTGTAGCCAGCGCAGCAGCAGTACCTACCTTTTTGAGTGCCTGTCTTCTGGAGTACATCTAGGAAGAATCGTCGTTGCTATTTCCAGCGCAGCAAGGCAGAGCCCCAGGTAAAGCCACTACCAAAAGCGGCTAAACAGACCAGGTCACCGGAATTCACCAAACCTTTTTCGTAGGCTTCGGATAGTGCGATTGGAATACTAGCAGCAGTCGTATTGCCGTACTTCTGAATGTTGTTGTAGACTTGATCATTGCTCAAGCCCAACCTTTTTTGTACAAACTGGCTAATCCGTAGGTTAGCCTGATGAGGGATCAGCATATCGATATCAGTAACGCTCAGACCTGCGGAAGTCAAAGCCTCAACAATTACCTCAGGGAATTTTTGCACCGCTTTCTTAAAGACAGCCTGACCTTCCATATAAGGGGCATATACTTCCCGGTCAACAATTTCATTATTGATAAAAAGGCCCCCGTATGGCTTATCTTCTAGGTCGAATTCCACCTTGAAGTCGTCAAAACCTTCGATTCGATCCAGGTGGTAGTTGGCGTGCATACCAGGGTGAATGACCGATAGTTTCTCAGCATAAGTTCCATCACTGTGCAATTTAGTGGTCAATACCGCATCATCCAGGGAATCCGTAGGCTGTAAAACCACAGCACCGGCCCCGTCGCCAAAAATTACAGAAACCGAGCGACCTTTAGTACTGAAATCGAGTCCGTAGCTGTGGATTTCCGCGCCAACCAGCAGGATATTTTTGTACATCCCGGAACGAATGAATTGATCGGCAACCGAAAGGCCGTAAACAAAGCCGGTACATTGGTTGCGAATATCCAGCGCTCCAATTTCCGTCTTAGTAATGCCTAATTCGCGCTGTAGCAAAACACCACAACCAGGGAAGTAGTAATCTGGACTAAGGGTGGCGAAAATGATAAAATCAATATCTTCCACCTCAATTCCAGCATCTGCACAAGCCTTTCGCGCAGCTTTCGCTCCTAATGAAGTTGCCGTTTCCGTACCACGTTCCACGTAGCGTCGTTCTTTGATCCCAGTCCTTTCCTGGATCCACTCGTCGCTGGTATCCATTACCTGTGTCAAATCGTGATTACTCACCGCTCTGGGCGGCACATAGTGGCCGATACCGGCTAGTTTAGTGTTGGGCATGTTCGAATATTCTGGCCAGTAAAGGTAGGGAACAGATGCCATAGACCTAAGGTGGCCTCTCAAACGTTATTAAATGAGAATTAGACTCCTACAATCATCCAACCTATGCAAGAAGAAAAAAAAGTCCACTTGGGAATCGTCGAAGATGAGCCAATCATGCTGGCTTCCATCCGCGAGTGCTTCGAACGCAACCCTGGGGTTGTTATTGAGCAAGCCAGCGAGACGATGGAGGATTTTTTGAGCGGATTTAATAGCAGCAGCCCCATCAATACCATTCTGTTAGACATCAACCTGCCAGGTATGGATGGCATTAATGGTATCCGTCATATTCTGCAAAGAAAGCCGGATATTGATATCATCATGTTGACCAATTCCGACAACAGCGACAATATCTTCCGGGCACTACAAACTGGTGCAGTAAGTTATCTGAGTAAAAAGAAAGTCAATCCTAATATTTTGCGGGAGGCCGTATCTACCGTGCATCATGGTGGTAGCTACATGAGCCCGGGTATAGCCCGTCAGGTAGTAGCCCATCTAGCCCAGGAAAAACGGGCAGTAGCTACCCGCCCCGTAGATCCCGACAAACAGCTCACCGCTCGCCAAATGGAAATCGTACAGGGCTTTGTGGATAACCTTACCTATCGCGACCTAGCCGAGCGGCTCGATATCAGTCTAGAAACCGTACGGGACCACGTCAAAAAGATCTACCGTAAGTTGCAGGTCAAATCAAAAATGGAAGTCGTCCGAAAAAAACTGGATGGGGAGATTTAACTGGACTCACTATTTGCTAGCCCTGTTGGTTCAACTACTACCAACATCCACGAACGCCCAAACCGGCGATCTAGATTTCTTTACGATCAATCAAGGGCTATCCAGTCCGGTAATCACCGATATTATCCGTGATGAGCAGGGATACCTTTGGATGGGTACTCTGGATGGTCTAAATCGCTTTGATGGCTATCAGTTTCGCTCCTTCAACCAAGGGCCTTATTCAGAGACCAAACTCAGTCGTGGAAACATCGATCAGCTCAGCCTCGATCAGGAAAACAAACTGGTCATTACTTACCAAAACACAACGGGTTACTTTGACCGCTTTGACCCCACGACCTTTAGCGTTGAAAGGGTCCAACTATTAGGCCGTGATGAGGCCGAGGGGCACCCGAAACTAATCGCTACTGATAATCGCGGCAGAACCTTCATCGTCTACAAGACAGAAATTGGGGTAGATATTTACGAGTACACCCCTGAAGAGCTGAAACCCGTCATTCAGACCCAACAACGATTGGATTGGATTGCCACTCGCATTGACTTATTGGTACTGGACAATACCGAATTCTTACTTTTTGACCAAGAATACGGATTGCGGCACTTTAGTCCTACCGGCGAATTACTACATCAGTATTACCCTTCCGAGGAAGCTAGAGCAGATTATCCTGAGGGATTAGTTGAGCGCCCTATGGTATTGATCGAAGGCACTAATCAACAGGTGTACTTCAGCTTTTTTGGTCGCCCAGGTCTTTACGCCTATGACCATAAAAATCACCAGAGTTTACTCCCTGTCCGTGGACTACCTACCGACAGCACTTACTACGTTGCCGCTTGGAGAGATCAAAGTGGGCAGGTTTTATTGTCTAGCCGTAAGCAGGCCGCAGTCACGGATTTAGTCGACCATTTCTACCTAATCGATGATGAATCCGAGGTTCATCCCTATGATGAATTGTTAGTTGCAGGACAGCGGGTGTATTCTGTAATTAGTGAAGATTTCCGACAAACGGTGTATCTAGGCACCTTTAGTGGCTTAGCAGTTTTTGAACAACCGAGACCGTCCGTTCGCACTTATCTAGCCGAAGAACAAGGAGAGGAAGGTTTTGCCAATTTAGTACGTGGCATTACCGAGGATGAAGCTGGCAACATCTATTTTTTAGTCGAGGATGGGGGGTTATTCAAAATTGACCACCTCAGCCGTCAATTGGATTCAATCCCCTTACCACTCAAAACTAATGGCGAAGAACTTAACTTTAAAAACGCAGGTAATTTGGTCTACAGCCGAGACAGTCTGCTGTATTTCAACGCGTCTCCTCCGATAGCCGGCGGTCAGGGTTGGCTGGTTCGTTATGACCTAAGAACTTGCCTCACCACCGTAATCGTTGCGAATAGGCCCCTGACCAGTCTTTGTGCCGGGCCGGGAGGCAGTCTTTTTGCTGGAACGGCCAGTATTGGTGGTCGCGCTGAAATTCTTCGCTTTGACGAAGGCAGCCAGGAATTCCTTCCGCTACGCAACACCCAGGGCCAGCACTTTATACCCAATGCTGCGGTCTTTCACCTCAGCCTCAGTGCTCAACAAAATGAATTATTCATCGGGACCAACGGCGAGGGACTATTGATTTATAACCTCGATAACAAAACCGCCCAACATTACAGCCCACCGCTCAATCGTAAGTCTGAGCAAAGTGTGCTGTTGAACGATTACACTATCTACCACGTCCTAGAGGAAACAGATGGCAATTTGTGGGTTTCCACGCGGGGTGGACTACACTTGCTGGATCGCCAAGCCCAGCACATCAGTCATCATTATAGCCGGGTTCAGGGGTTGAGCAGTAATGTCATTTGTGGTATGCTGGCGGTAGGCCCTCATACCTACTGGTTGAGCACCTACTATGGGCTCACCTATTTCGAGCCTGATCAAGATCCTATGTTTCATCGCTATTATCGTAGCGACGGGCTGAGTAATAATGAGTTTAATCGTAGCGCTTTTTACCGGGACAAGGAGGGGCGCAATTATTTCGGTGGAGTAAATGGACTGAATGTCTTCTTCGATGAGGAGTTAAGGCAGACCAGTGAAGCTGCGCGGGTGGTCATCACCAAGATCAGTACGATTGGGCGGAATGGTAGTCGAGAGATGGAAACTCAATTAAACGGCCTGGAGCAAATCATTATTCAGCGGAATGAAAAAAGTATTGCGGTGCAATTTGCAATGCCATCAACAGCACAGGCTGATCGTAATCGCTTCCGGGTGAAATTGGACGGACAGGATAAAGACTGGGTAGAACTTGGCAGTGATCATACTGCCCGTTATAGCAACCTATCTTCAGGATACTACACACTATTTGTACAAGGCTCCGACGCTAATGGTAACTATACCGAAAATAGCCTTGAGCTAGGCATACTGGTCAAACAATATATCTGGGAAAAGCCCTGGTTTTTAATCGTGCTGGGGTTAATGGTCGCCGCCTCCATTATAGGGATCCTTTACTACCGTCTGCAAGATCGCTTGCGGGCAGAGCGCCTGCGCACCCAACTGAGCAGTGATATCCACGACGAGGTAAGTGGATTACTAGCTGGCATTACGATGCAGACCGAATTGCTACAAGGTCATACTGAAAATAATCATCTAAAAACCCGCCTACAGGGTGTTGGTGAGGCAGGGCGCAAAGCGATGAGTAAGTTGAGTGATGTCATCTGGAGTATTGACAGCAGGCGCGATACCATCGGTGAGCTCTTTCAAAGAATGCAAGAACATGCTGACGATGTATTGCTTCCTCTTGACATCAAATACCGTTTCCAGTTTGATGGGCAATTCGACGAGCAAAAGACCATGTCAGGAGATGTTCGGCAAGACCTGTATTTCATTTATAAAGAAGCCATCAATAATATCGCACGCCATAGCAATGGCAACCAAGTGAAGATCATCCTATCGGAAGTCAATAATCGCTTCGAGATGCTCATCGAAGATAACGGTACCTTGGAACCCACCAATGGGCTAGCAGATAATCGATCGATCCGCACGGGACAAGGCTTAGCTAATTTGAGAATGCGAGCTAACCGACTTAAAGCGAAGTTGGATATCGACACCGAATCTGGCTACCGCATCCTACTCAATATGAAGCGGCTTAAGTAAGGCCGCAAAGTAGCTCCCCTGCAAAACTAAAACCCGACCTTGAAGCGCAAGGTCGGGCTGTGTTGCTACCGAAATAGCAACAAAAGGCTGATTTAACCTGGATAATAAGCAGCTTACTCTCCAGGTTAAACTCCCCCTCAGCCGTCCGCAGCCGGCTGAGGGAAATGGAGTTTAAAACTTTAGGCTAAGCGCCCTTGACCACTTTGATGATCTGGCCAGCTACCTTGTAAGGATCAGCTGCCGAGTTCGGGCGACGGTCTTCCAACCAACCTTTCCAGCCACGTTCTACCGTAGCAATTGGAATTCGGATCGAAGCCCCACGGTCAGACACCCCGTAACTGAACTGATCGATGGCCTGCGTTTCGTGCAGACCAGTCAGACGTAAGTGGTTGTCAGGACCGTAGACGTCAATACAAGCCTTGATCACTTCAGGGGAAGCGCCGAAGGCCTCACAGATGCGATCGTAATCCTCCTTCTTACCGCTGGTACGCAATAGACTGTTGGAGAAGTTGGCGTGCATACCGGAACCGTTCCAGTCGCCCTGAATTGGCTTACAGTGGTAATTAATAGCTACGCCATACTGTTCAGCAGTACGCTCGAGCAGGTAGCGAGCTACCCAGATATGATCACCGGCTTCCGCAGCGCCTTTGGCGAAACACTGGAACTCCCACTGGCCAGCTGCCACTTCAGCGTTGATTCCTTCAATGTTGATACCCGCATCGATACAGAGATCCATGTGCTCCTCGACGATGTCGCGACCGTAAGCCGACTTGGCGCCTACTCCGCAGTAGTAAGGGCCCTGTGGCTCAGGGTAACCACCGGCAGGAAAGCCTAGTGGCTTATCGGTTTCAGGATCCCAGAGGAAGTACTCCTGCTCGAAGCCAAACCAGAAATCGTTGTCATCATCGTCGATAGTCGCACGGCCATTACTAGGGTGTGGGCTACCATCAGCGTTGAGCACCTCGGTCATCACCAAGAATGCATTTTTCCGGCCCGGATCCGGGAAAATAGCGACTGGCTTCAACAAACAGTCAGAGCTTCCACCTTCGGCTTGTTGGGTAGAAGATCCGTCAAAAGACCACATTGGACAGTCTTCCAGTTTGCCGCTGAAGTCCGCTTCGATGCGGGTCTTAGAACGGAGGTTTTGTTTCGGCTCGTAACCATCGAGCCATAAATATTCCAGTTTTGACTTGGACATAATTGGTTGAGTTAAATCAGTAGGTTATTAGTAGTAATTCCAGATAGCAAAGCTGCCCGGAGGTTAATCGTTAAAAGCTGTACACCACCGCCAGGATAAAGCTGGCTACGCTTTCCTCTCCGGTGAAGTCACCGGAATCCGTAAAGAAGGTGGCGCCGTTGCTACCACTGTCGAAACGGACTTCAGGAATAAAGGTTAGATCGTCAACGGTGAAGTTGCCAGACAAGGTTAGGCTGAGCACCGAAGGAGCATCTCCTGTTTCTTCTTCAGCTAGCTTGCCCGTAAAGGATTCTGCGCGCAGGCCCAGTGCAAAATCTTCGCTTATTCCAATGGTTGAATAGACGGCAACACCCGTAAAGCCGGTAACTACATCACCGTCAACGCTGCTCGTCTTGTCGGAAGCGTTGAGGCCGAACATGAGTTTTTCGCTAACGGTATAAGTAGCCGTGAGGTCGACCTGAAAACCGGTCAAATTTTCCTCCCCACGGAAGTTTTCTTCCTCTACACCAGTAAGTACATTCAGGTAAGCACCCAGGCCACCAAATTCAGCAGAGAGTTGGCCGCCAATGTGTTTGCCACCCACAGCGTCAAACTTGCTATCGGTATCATTGAAGACGCCAATCATAGCGCCAAGGCCTTCGGTAAGGGCAATGTCAGCCTTCACTCCGGTGTGGAAGAAGGGACCATTGCTAAACAGATAGCTCGTAGAGTAATTCACATTAACAGGATCGATGACTTCGTAGCCCACGAAGGTACCGAAATTACCCAGGGAAAAGGTCACGGACTCAGAAGGAGAATAGGTAACGTACAATTGCTGAATGGCTGCCACGTCACCGTTGGCTGCTTCGGCTCGGGGGCCAAAGCCTAGTTGTGCTACAGCCGAGACTTTGCCCATTTCTTTAGCAAAGGTCACATTGGCCATGCCTAGTGCAAATTCGTTGGCTTGTCCAGTAAAGCTAGTAGGAAACACCAGCGGGGCATCAGCTTCGCCAAAAGTGGTGAAATTGGCCTGGTAGTAAGCATCGACAAAGCCACTGATCTGTAAGCCATTGTCTTCTTCATCTTCTGCGGTGGCCGCTTCTGCCGTAGGGTCCTCCGTTAGGGTAGCTGCGGGTAATTCGGCAGCATCCTGAGCGGATAAACGAGTAGTAAAGCCAAGCAATGCGATGAGCATAAGCAGGGTATAATTAAGTTTCATCGTTGGTAAAAATTGTAGTGGAGTGATTAGAATAAAACTCTACGATTTTCACCAAAGCAGCTACGAGTTTGGCCATGCTAGCCAGAGCAACTACCTTTGTTTATCCTTTGGAAGATGATGATGAAAATCGTCGTCGGAGTCCCGTTTGCGTTGCAGCGCAAGCGGGCTTTTTTGTATCGGTTAAGCAGGCTTTAGTCTGCGCCGAGTTGCCCGGACTTTAAGCCGTAGTGTATTTTTTGTACTTCCGCAGGTGAAACGACCCAGCGAATTTTTAGCCGTTGCGACTGCGAGAACTGAAGTTTACGCAACCCAGCGCGGAATAAACTCCGAGGCCCTTTGGCCGACCAGCGCAGCTAACTCCGCTTAACCGCTAGACCTGCGGAAGTACGAATTCAGATTATCAAGAAGAGCTTATTCAGCCGTCAGTTGGAAGACACCGTCCTCCTTGAGGCTGTAGGCATGCATATCGTGCTCGCCAAGATCCAGTCCTTTTATTTCTTCTTCAGCATCTACTCGAATACCCATCAGCAGTTTGATGGCTCCCATGATACCGAAGGAAGCAACGAAGGCGAAAGCAGAAATAGCCAGAGTACCGATCAATTGCTCTAAGAACTTGTGTTCAGGATTTACGGAGAAGATACCTACGGCCAGGGTGCCCCAGATACCGCATACGCCATGTACCGAAGTTGCACCGACAGGGTCATCTACCTTCAAGTACTTGTCAAACATGACGATGCTGAGCGGGATAATGATACCAGCAATCAGACCGATGATTATCGCTCCAGTCCCCGTGAAGCTATCCGCTCCGGCAGTAATACCGACTAAACCACCTAAGATACCATTGAGCACCATAGAAAGGTCGTAAGTTTTGAACAATGCGTAGGAGCAGGCAAATGCGCCGATGGCCCCCGCAGCAGCCGCTAAGGAAGTGGTGACGAATACTAAACCGACGGTGTTGCCGTCTGCGCTCAGCACCGAACCACCGTTAAAGCCGAACCAGCCAAACCAGAGTAGAAATACCCCCATGGCTGCGAGCGGCATAGAATGGCCGGGAATAGCGTTGACGCCACCGTCTTTACGGTATTTATCCTTGCGTGGCCCGAGCAGCATCACTGCGGCTAAGGCAGCAAAACCACCGGCAGCGTGTACCAGGGAAGAACCTGCGAAGTCATAAAAGCCGCGCTCAGCTAACCAGCCGCCACCCCATTGCCACATACCGGTGATGGGGTAGGCAAAAGCAACGAAAAGTGTGGCAAAAATCAGGAAAGGCATAAGCTTAATACGCTCAGCGACTGCCCCTGAAACAATGGTGGCACAAGTAGCAGCGAACATGGCCTGGAAGATGAAGTCGGTGTAACCAGACATGGCCGATCCTTCCTCTTCAACGACACCGCCGGCCCAGTCCCAAATGGCAATACGGCCAAAGAAGCCGCCTTCGTAACCTTCACCGGGATACATCCAGTTGTAGCCTACCAAATAGTAAGTCAACAGGCCGATCGAAATGATCATTGAATTTTTAAAGAGAATGTTGACAACGTTCTTACGCTGTACGAAACCGGCTTCGAGCATAGCGAAACCGAGGTGCATAACGAATACCAGCACCGTAGCTACTAGTATCCAGAGATTATTGACAGTAAAAACCGCATCCATAGTAGGAATAAAATTGTGTGAGTCAGATGATTGTGTGGCGGTCTTACTTGGCTAGGGAGAGGGAATAATAGTTCAGCAGTCGGTAGGTTGGGTAGTTCTTTAGTCTTTTAGATAAGGGAGCCTTAGCGACGTCCTCCGATGCCTCGCGCAGCGGTCATCGGAGGACTGGAGCGGCGCCTGTAGGACCTCGAAGTGTCTGAAACATCGTGTAAGACCTTTGAGTGTTCAGGGGGTAGTCGACTACTAAATGGCGCTTTCGTTTTCTTCCCCCGTCCGGATGCGAACGATACGCTCGACATCAATTATAGTGATCTTTCCATCGCCAACGCTACCGGTACGACCAGCAGTGATAATAGCAGCGATGATCGGATCTACTTTGTCAGCATCGCAGAGAATTTCTAATTGTAGACGTGCGATGTAGTCTGCGTCGTAGACACTCCCGCGATAAGTTAGTTTTTCTCCGCGCTGTAGTCCGAATCCCTTCACTTCGGTCAGGGTGAAGAAGCGGACGTCGATCTCTGCAAGTGCATCACGAACGGCTTCAAAACGGGATAAGCGCACAATGGCCTCAATCTTTTTCATTAGCGTGTTTATATTTGGGCTTTGCGGAAAAACCGCGCGACCAGTTTAGCTTGAAGAGGAGGTAATGGCCAGGGCAAAAATTGCTGTAAAAGGCAATCCTGATAATTCGGATCTATCTTTGAGCAGCTGTTGGTACAAAAGTGATACGCCCTTTCACTTTGGCCTAGCCGGATAAATAGCCAAGCTGTTATATCAAACACGATAGTTACGTACACCACAAGCTGACTATCAATAAATTAGCTTCGATCAGATTAGCATGGCAAATGCGGTAAAGGACCAATTGTGGAGACTGGTGCGCTCGCTCACCAAGGCAGAAAAGCGCAACTTCAAGTTGTACGCACGACGCTCAGACGCCAATGCGAACGCAAAGTTCGTACAGCTTTTTGATGCTATGGATCGACTCGAAGAGCCCGACGATCAACTTCTACTCGAGCGACTCCCCATCCTTTCTAGCGGTCAACTTAGCAACCTCAAGCGGCATTTATACGGGGAAATCATGACGAGCTTGCGGCTTCTCTACATCAATAAGGAAATTGATATTGAAATTCGCCAGCAAATTGATTACGCCCGCATCCTCTACGGCAAAGGGCTTTATCTGGATGCGCTGCGCATCTTGGAGCGCATCAAACAAAGGGCGGTAGATCACCACCAGGATATTCTTCATCTGGAAATTCTCGAGTTTCAAAAATTGATTGAAGCTCGGCACGTGACCCGCTCCCGCCAGGTAAAAAATAAGATGGATCTACTGCTCAATGAATCCGCCCAGCGGTCTTTCATTACGCTACAGACCAGCGAATTGATCAATATTAATATTCAGATCCACGGCTATTACATTGAGCATGGCCATAGTCGCAACGCGGAGGAGGCAGAAAAAGTCGAGCGATACTGGCAGGAAATCCAGAAACCAGATAATCGGCGCTATGAGTTACAAGCTACCTTCTTTGAGCGCATCAATCGCTTTCAATCGATGATGTGGTATCACTACATCAGACTTGATTTACAGAAGGCTCTGGAGGCGGCAAAAAGCAGTGTTGGCCTCTTTGGCCTGAATAATCCAATGATCCTGAAGGATCCCGACTTATACTTGCGATGTCAGTATTATGTAGGGGTAATGGCCTACTTGCGCCAGGATCGAGAGGAACTGAAACGTAGTGAAAGTGCCTTGGCTGATTATCGAAAAAACCAAGGAGAAAACTCCAATGACAACACCCAAAGCATAGCGGCTACCTATCATTACCTACTGAATCTAAATTGTCAATTCCTGAAGGAAAACTGGGGAGCCGCCCGGCAATTGATGCAAAAAATGCTGAAGCTACGTCAAGAAAAGGCTATCCGAATGGGGCAACATCGGTGGTTGCTATTCGAGTATAAGTTTGCCGCTCTAGAATTTGTAGCTGGTAATTTCTCTAAGGCGCTGGACTACCTCAATCATATCATCGACACCAAAGCAAGCCTACTGCGAGAGGAGCTTCTGATCAGTACCCGACTCTTGCATTTGCTCTGTCATTACGAGCTAGGCAATCTCTCGCTGGTCGACTATCACTTGACCAATATTGGTCGTTTATTAAAGCGCAGCCAAGATTCTGCGCAATCTCATCAACTAGCTATCTCAGGAATCCGTAAATTGTTGCGACAAGCCCCCGGAGAACAACTGGTGGTGTTCCAACAATGGCGGCAAGAGCTAATGGATCTTCAGGCTATTCCCTACGAACACAAAGCCAATACCTATTTACAGCTCCATTGGTGGTTAGACCAAAAAATAGCGGCCTTGGGCCCTCATTCATAAATGAAGCTCAGTATCCGAAGCTTTTCTTCTTTTTTCGGCAGTCTTTTGGGGGCCTTACTTTGCTGTGGGACGCTGGTATTGTCGGCACAAAACGACAATCCACCTCCGCTCGAAGAACAGCCTGAGCCCAATGCACAATTTATTGAAGACCTGGTAGCTAATGCCGCAGGAGACGAAGGCGGATTTGAGCTAACGGATGATTTCGAAGCTTTGGCTGACTTTCGTCGTCGGCCACTCGATCTGAATTCCGCTAGCCCAGAACGCCTGGCGGAGTTGCAGTTGTTGAACGACATCCAAATCAGTCAACTGCTGAACTACCGCGAACAAATGGATGGCTTGGTGAGCTTTTATGAGCTGCAAGTGCTGCCCGCTTTTGATCTGGAGACCATTCGCACCATTGAGCCATTTGTAAAAGTTGGTGGCGATCTGGATGATTTAGTAACGCCCTTTAGTGAGATGCTCCGTCGGGGCGAACGAGATCTATTTGTGCGGCTTAACCGCAATTTGGAACCCGCGCGAGGTTTTGAAATCAACGAAGCGACGGGTGAGCCCCGCTACCTCGGAGACCGCAACCAGATTTTCCTACGCTTTCGCCAACGGTATAGTAATAATTTGAGTTTTGGGGTAACTGCCGAGAAAGACGCTGGCGAGCCCTGGCGAAGTACCGGTTTCGATTACTACAGTGCACACTTCTACCTCAATGGACTCAATCGCCGCTTCCGCACTATTGCACTGGGTGATTATACTATCAATTTGGGTCAGGGGCTCTTGTTGAACTCTGGATTTGGCTACGGCAAGAGTTCACTGGTCACCAATATTCGACGTGGAGGTCGCCGAGTACGCCCCTACGCTAGTGTCAACGAAGCCAATTTTATGCGGGGAGGCGCTGTAAGTCTTGGGCTGGGCGAGCCCGTCGAACTAACCCTTTTTTACAGTAATCGGGGTCGTTCTGCCAACTTATTGGAAGTCGACTCCCTTGATTTAGAAGAAGGCATTTTCGCCGAACAGGGAGTAAGTAGTCTGGACCTAGACGGCTTACATCGCACCCAGGCCGAAATTGATGACCGAAACGCTATTCGGCAGCAAAGCTTTGGTGGAAGTTTGCGTTACAGCTTCGAGAACAAAGGCCACATTGCGGTCAATTATTTGGAGGAACGACTGAGTAATCCGCTACAACTACGCCCCCAGCCCTACAATCGATTCTTCTTCAGTGGTGACCAGCTGTCCAATGTCAGTATCGATTATAGTTATCGGTTGCGGAACCTTACCTTTTTTGGCGAAGCAGCAACTTCTGACAATGGTGGCTTTGCCCAGCTGCACGGCCTATTGGCTGGACTGAGTCGCTATATCGACCTAGCGGTACTTTACCGGAATTTCGACCCTGACTATCAAGCACTCAATGCCCGTCCTTTTGCGGAAACTACCGGTGGCCGTAACGAAGAAGGCATCTACATCGGTATGGAGATACGGCCAGCCAATCACTGGAAGATCGCTGCTTATTACGATATATTCCGGCATCCCTGGCTGCGCTTTAACGTAGATGCCCCTACTAGTGGACACGAATATCGCTTTCGCTTAACTTACTGGGAAAAACGCAAGCTGGAAACTTATCTGGAAGTACGTTCGGAAGTAAAAGGGATTGGAACCGATTTACTAGGTATACCTATTGATGGGGTAGTTAATCGCACCCGCTTTCAGGGTCGGCTACATTTTGCCTACAAGCTAACCAAGGCCTTCGAATGGCGTAGTCGCTTTGATTGGGGATTCACTGATACCGAGCTCAACGAACGCCAGACGGGCTTCATGCTCTATCAGGATTTCCTTTTCAAGCCGATCGGCTTTCCGATTAGCTTCAATACGCGTTTTGCGTTTTTCAATACAGATGGGTTTCAGGTCCGTTTCTACAATTATGAAAACGGCCTGCTCTACAATTTCCGCATTCCTGCCTATTATGACGTAGGTACGCGAATGTATCTCAACGTCCGTTATAAGGGCATTCGTAACATGACGCTGGAGGCGCGCATTGCGCAGCTTTATTACAGCAACCGGGAAACGGTAGGTTCAGGCAATCAGGAAATCCCCTTTCCGCGCAGGACGGAGTTTGGGGCGCAGATTAAGTATGATTTTTAGGCTTAGCTCTACTGTGCTCCGTGTGGTATTCTAAATTCCTAAAACGCTCTTAGTCATATAGCCTCCATAAGTAATGGAAGATGTTTTTACATTAAGCTCTCGTCTAGTTATTCTAAGTCCTCTGAAAGAGTAAAACTCTAGTGGATCTCCCATAGCCGCAGTTATTAGGTCTAAATTTCCATCATGATCTAAATCAGAAAGTAGCGGCGTTGATCCTAAGTTCGTTCCCACTTGAGCATCTATTAAAGTATAAACAGGGTCACGTCCCTCCGGAAATACGTAAAAGTTATTGAGCCTATACTCTTGGGTATCTATTAAGTTGATGTCCAGCATTATTTCGTTGACACAAATCAGCGCATCGCTTTTACCATCTTTGTTGAAATCGGCTACCACCGGAGAGGCGTACTGAAAGCTGCCTAGCGTATCCACAGATACAATAGCCCCGGTACTCCCATCAACAAGTAAGTGAATAGTATAATCGGTATTGGGCCAAGCCCCTTTTCCGAAACTAACGAAGAAATCAAAAATTTCGTCATCCCCGGTGAAATGTCCAGGAGCCGGCATTACGTAGGTATCAAAATCTCCGGGAGGGGTAGCGGACCAAAGCTGCTCACTAGATTTTCCGTCTACGGCCACGAGCCGTCCATCGACAGTAGCCACAATGATGTCGGCCACAGCATCCATGGTAATGTCAACCAGTACCGGAGGAGCGATCATTCCTTTTTCTCCACCTTCAACGAGTATTGTTGACGAATGCAAGTCACCCGCCATTATAGCATCCAGCTTAACACGGTAAAGATTACCGCTAATGTCTTCACCTCCCGTACCGTAGATGACCTCTAAACCATCTCCAAAATCATGTACGAGAGGGGACATATAGGATTCTTTACCATCCGGCACCCCTATTTTTCTAATGGTTTTACCTGTTTTTCCACTTAGGAGTATTAAATAAGCTCCGGGACGATCTGTATCATCTGGTCTTGCCTTCACAAAACCACCGTAAGCCGACAATAGGTCCTGGAAGCCATCATTATCAACATCTGGGACAAACTGGGCAGTATAAAAATTGAGTAAAGTCGTATCATTTAAATAGTCCAGTTGATCGTCGTAAGCAAGATATTCCCAAAGTAACTCACCGGTTTCTCCATTTACAGCTTTAAAAGTTGCCGATCTGCCACCAATAAACACATCATCAGTTCCATCACCGGTAATGTCTTGAAGAATAGCGGTGCCAACTACTTGGTTATGGCCACTTAGCTGCCAAAGTATTTGACCGGTTTTCCCGTCCAAAGCAAGAATTGACGCTTCCAAATTTTCAAACTCATGAGCTCCACCTCCAATCACGATGTCCAGATATCCATCCTTGTTTAAATCTACCGCGACGGGTGACGAAGAGGATCCAATCTTTGGAATGGTAACCGACCAGTTATCAGCTTCGAATTGACTACAGCTAAAAACCCATAATAGGCAGAAGCAGACGAGGCAGTTTAATTTTGTAGAATTACCCATGATATTAAAGATAGTAATCCATCAATGAAAGAAGCCCTCACTATCAGTTGTCTATATTAATTCCTGGGTGATTAGCTCAAAAACCGTGCTACTTATCATGCCTCAAACGAATACCGTAAAACAGAAAGGTTCAATTACCTCAAATTACGATTAGACATAGCTTCCAAATCAAGAAAGCCTGTAGAACTCATAGAATGGCGTATTTTGATACTTCTAAGGATTTTACCCAGGCAATGCAAAGAGTTGTCTAATCCTTGCAAACCTAAGCATTGAACACTCCACTCCATGCGTCTCTTTCAAACTACTATTCTCGCTAGCGTTTCTACCCTCCTTTTCCTAATCGGAACGGCCTGCCCACCAGCACAACCGCAGGAAATAAGCAAAGACTATGAACAGCTGGTTAGACAACAAGCTGAGGAATACTTCGCTACCTTCGCCGAACGATCCGACTGGGATAAACTCTGCTCCTTCTACCGGGAGGATCTGGTCTTCCGGGATATTATGTTGCAAATCGATTTAGACAGCCTCTGGCAATTTAAGCGCTTCTACAAGTGGGATGAGGAAGGCGAACCCTTCCAAAAGCTAACTCCTGAGCAGGAGCACCTAACCCTGACCTCTTTAGCTGTAGATAGCAATCTGGTAGTAGGCTGCGGGCGAATTAACCCCTTCTACTATGATGGGCATTTGATCGAAAGTGAATGGGGCATGGACTTCAGCATCTGGCTCTACTTCGATGAGAATCTCAAAATCATGGAGCAGCACGACTGGATGGAGTATGACCCTTTCGCCCTTCAAAGCGTCATCGACCGCTGTCAGGAGTTTGGGCACGAGGCGACGCCACAGTGGTTGGATTTATCTAGGTAGGCACTGGGCATTAAAATGGGCAGACATACCATCCGCTACAACCTTCTATCCTTGCTGCGTTTCCGCCCTGGGGAGATTCAAAGGGAGCTGGATGTATGCTGCCCAGCGCAAAGATACGCGCTTTTAGCAAACAGCATACCATCCTGTCTGTTTTTTATGTCAGTAAGTTACCTTCGTCATCCCATTCCGCGGCCACATTGGCCGTTTCGTGGTCGATGCACTTAGCCAGCCACTCGGGCTCATAATCCACCTCGTATTTGGCCAGCACTTCGGGAGGGACACCATCCCACTGATTAGGACTATTGCCCACATAGCCCAGTGCCTTGATACCCTCACGACTGCTGTAGTACCCCGTAAGCGTCATGTAACGCATCGAAGACATGAAATCTATAGCCGGGGCTAAATCAGGAGCCTCTTCCTTCAATTCAGGATAAGATAATGCTTCCATCAATTGAGTAAGTTCAGCTGGTTCTAATTCAGCCAATGTTTTCCCTGCGAATTGATCCCTTGAATACTGCTGAACAAAAGCCAGCCCGCCGCGAAAAGGCGCCTGAATCTCCGGCATATCCTTGAGATTGAATTCAAAAAATTCATCAATTTTAGTAGCAGAAGCAGCTGGACCAGACGGATCTTCTGGACAAATAGCATCGGCTAATACCAGCAACGCAGCCATTTCGCCTTCGCTGAAGAAGGTAAAGGAACGTACCAGGAAATCCTGGCGGTCTTCTTCCGGAGTTCGAATGCCATAGCCTTTGTCGCTAGGCGATTCCAGGTCAGGACCTTCCTCATTCGTACGGCAAGCCGTACCAGTGGTCAAGGCAGTACCTGCAGCTACGGTACCGATCAATAGATTGCGCAGTGTTTCTCGACGGTCCATCAGATGTTCATTTTTTTGAGTTCTTCGACGATGTAGTCGCTCGTCCGCCAGGACAAGGCCAAAATCGTCCAGGTACAGTTTTTGTCTCCCTGCTGCACGAAGCTAGAAGCATCACAAAGGAATACATTCGAGCATTCGTGCAATTGCTGCATCGAGTTACAAACGGACTTACTAGGATCATCCCCCATGCGGGCCGTGCCGACTTCATGGATGATTTTACCTGGCATCTGCAGGCCATTATTTTTATCGGTTGGTCGATCGGTAAATAACTGCCCCCCCATCTTGTGAAAGATCTCTGAGAAGGTATCATACATATGTGCTGCCTGTTTACGCTCGTGATCCGACCAATTGTAATGGAATCGCAAAGTTGGAATACCCCACTCGTCTACCTCATTGGAGTTAATCTCGCAATAGTTGTCATAGAGCGCCAGGGCTTCTCCACGTCCAGCCATACCAAAGACCGCACCATAAACCCGACGCATCTCGTCCTTCAGTTTAGGACCATAGCCTCCCACTGGTTCGCCCAGTTTTTCCTGAATAGCTTCGATGGGCCAGTTCATACCGTAGCCCGGCATAAACATTCCTCCCCAGACCTCAACGTGGTAACCACGGGCAAAGTCTAGTTTTTTATTATCGCCCCACCAAGGCGAGTAAACGTGTAGTCCCCCTACCCCATCTTCATTGTAAATGTCACGGTCCAGGAGCTGAGGCAGGAAGCCCGCGACTGACATGCCGGTACTATCGTGTAGGTAGCGGCCCAATACGCCACTACCGTTACCCAGGCCACCGGGGTGCTGCTCCGATTTAGAGTTCATCAGGATACGAGCCGTGCTACAAGCTGAAGCCGCCAGCACGATCACCTTGCCCCTGATTTGATACTCCTGTCGATCTTCTTTATTGATGTAGCTCACTGCGGTCGCCTTACCTTCATCGTTCGTGACAACGGAGCGGGCCATACAGTTCATGAAAAGGTCTATTTGTCCACCGTTTTTCTGGGCGGGAAAGATCAGACAGGAACCGGAGCTAAAGTCGGCATATACCGCGCAGGAGCGGCTACACTGACTACAGTAAAAACAAACGCCACGGTCGTTATTGATCCGTTTCGTCAGGATTGACAAACGCGAAGGATACACTGGTACGCCAGCGGCTCGCGCACCTTTGATGTAAAAGAGTTCGTGCAGGCGTGGTTTGGGTGGCGGCAGGAAAAAGCCGTCTGGATCGTTGGGCAAGCCTTCATTGGTGCCAAATACGCCGATCAGCTTATCCACTTTATCGTAATAGGGCTTGACATCCTCGTAGCCGATTGGCCAGTTGTCACTTAGTCCGTCAATATCACCTTTGCGAAAATCATCCGGTCCGAAGCGGAGCGAAATTCTCCCCCAGTGATTGGTTCGACCACCCAGCATCCGCGAGCGAAACCAGCTAAAACCGTCGGTATCTTCGTCAGCACTGTAGGGTTCTCCTTCAATATCCCAACCGCCCAGGGCCATGTCAAAGTCGCCAAAGGGGCGCAGTTTAGTTCCTCGGCCTCTACGGGGGCTCTCATGAGCCCAGCGCATCTGTGTTTTGGTTACCGGATCGGCAGGATCAAAGAAGGGGCCAGCCTCGACGATGGCCACACTCAATCCTTGTTCTGAAAGCACTTTTGCGGACATTCCACCGCCAGCGCCCGAGCCTACGATGACTACATCGTACTCTTTAGTGGGTGTTTTTATTTGCACGTTATCATTTTAAGCGAAGACCCTAATATATTACTTCGCGGGGTCTTGCTTAGGAATAGTGCCAGTTTTCTGACCAAAGTAGAAGACAAACTGTTGAAAATCGTTGGCCAGTTCCTGATTTTGAGTAGCCCGATAATAGGTGTCGGCCATTGAACGCAAGGTCTGATAAAAGAAGCGGTCCATCTCGACCACTTGCATATCGTTCGTCCACAAGTCGATCTTTAAGGTCTCCTTTTCCTGCCGAGTAAAAAAGCTTAGTAGCGCCGCTTTGCAGGCTTGTGGTTGATTTTGTACTTCCGCAGGTATTCCCTCGGAACGGGGTCCATCCGTCGAGCTCCATTCCAGGTGGGCCGGTTGATTATCCTTATCTAATCCTACCCCTAGCGTAATGGTAGACTGTTTGACTACTTTGTTATCGTTCATAAGGGTAAAGTTACGAGCTTTGCTGGTCGCGGCGGCAAGGATTTCGGAGTTTATGTCGTCGGCAGAGCCTCCTCCGTTTAAGCGTGCTTCGCACGGCTTGGTTTAGTTCGGGCACTAGTGCCCTCCCGTTTAAAATCGTGCTCGGCTTCGCCATCGCACTTCTCATTAGTTACACTAGAAAAAGCGCGGCCGAAGGCGAGCAAGTTATAAACCACCGAGGCCAACGGCCGAGTGCTAAACAACGATGGCGAAGCCGAGCAAACGGAGGAGGCTCTGCCGACGACCTAAACCCCACCTACAAGTCCGGCACTCTCCGCTCGTAGTAACTAGCGGCAATACCACCCCAAATCCCCAGCCCGCCTTCGATATTAGTAGCGATGCGGGTATAATTGGAGAAAGGTCCTTGGTTAGAAGCAGCAAACTCTATCGTTTCCCAGAAGCGGTGGTGTGCCTCATCGATAAAGAGAAATTTCAAGCTCATATCGGTACCCCGGCGAAAGAGGCCAAAGGTGGATAAATCAAAGCTTTCTCCAGGTGCCAGAGGGCGATTTAAAGGAAACTCCAGACGTTCATCAGCAAAGAGTCGATCATCGAAAACGGAGAAGTTGTCGCGGCGAAAAGCATCATCCCCAACCCGTACAAAGTAACGATACCAGTTATCCTCTGGCGGATCGTCCAGAATGACTCGCAACTGGGCTAGAGTATCACGTGGCTCACCCGGCGGTTCCACAAAATAGACAGAATCCAACGATACTTGTTCAGGAATAGTAGTAACGGCAGTTAGGGTCTCCCCTTCTGCTTCTACACTTAGAGTGTACGTTTTTCCTTCCTCGCCAAATAGGCTGAGACTTAAATCCAGATAAACACATAGATTAATCCCTAGGCTATCCAGATTGCGACCTAGAAAATTGGCAGCTATCTCCCGTTGATCGGGCGTAAGATCATTAAAACAAAGCTCCGTCAAAAGATATTCTTCTTCGCCATCTGACACCGTAATTTCGGCATCATGCACGTAAAAGTCGTCGAATTCTTCCCCACTGATTTGGCTAAAGAAAGGGAAAGAGCGTGTCAGGAAAACGTAGGGAGGAGAAGAGCGCTCACCAGCTGCTTCAATATATCCTTCGACCACTAGCGGATGTGGACCGGCAACAGTAGCAGGGATGAATTCTTCCTGGCAGGAAAAAACCAGCACTATCAAGGCTAAAAGTTGGAGGAAAAAAAGAAAGAAGCGACTCATGAGCGGATTATCTGTTCATCAAACGCGGAAAAGGCAGGGCTGTTTTATGGTTAGCTGGTATTAATACCTAGTCTATCGATAACGTAGGCGAATCGCATTGCCAATAACGACCAGATCTGAAAAAGCCATGAATGCCGCCGCCCAAAGCGGACTCAGGTAGCCCAGAGCGGCCAGTGGAATAGCTACGACATTATAGCTAAAGGCCCAAAAGAGGCTTTCTTGGATAGTACGCAGAGTAAGGCGACTTAGGTCAATGGCTTTGGTAATAGCTGACATCTGATTGCCCAGTATGACTACCCTGGCCGCATCAATGGCTACGGCGCTGCTATCTCCCATACTAATGCCGACATCGGCTCTACTCAGGGCAGCCGCATCGTTGATGCCATCACCGACCATAGCCGTTATGCCTTGTTCTGTTTCTTGTTGGAGGTAGGCTAATTTTTCTCCGGGCATTTGTCCTCCCAGATAACGAGTCATGCCAATCGAAGTCGCTAAGCGTTTCGTTCGCTCTTGACTATCTCCACTGAGCAGACTGGTAGCTACTCCACGCTTCTCCAAATCTCTAATCAAGTCTGCGCTTTCAGATTTTGGAGGGTCGCTTAGGTAAAGCCTTGCTAGTAATGCTTGATCGGACAATAAATATACCGAGGCCTCGGTAGCTTGATGCTCCTGCTGAAGAACTCGAGCCGACCCCAGCACAAAACGGCCTTCTTCACCAATAGCGACTAGGCCCTGGCCAGGATTTTCCATGATTTCAAGTTCTGGAACCGAGAGAGGGTCAAGGATCGGCTCCAGCTTCTTAACAATTGCTTTCGCGATCGGATGTGAACTATGGCGCTCCATCGCGTAGAGTATCTTATTGATAAGACCCTCATTTGCTGTGAGGTATTCAATACGATCAATTTCAATATTCCCTTGGGTAAGCGTTCCCGTTTTATCGAAAACCATGCGCTGGACCCGCGCCAGTGTTTCAACACTTTGACCACCTTTGACCAATATTCCTTGTCGAGCCATCCTGCCGACGCCTACCATCACGGCGGTAGGGGTAGCCAAGCCCATGGCACAAGGGCAAGAAATCAACAGTACTGCAATGGCATTGAGCACGGCTTGAGCAGCAGTAGTATAGCCCGTTCCCCAGCCTAAGAAAAAGGTCAGGATGCTGATCACGATCACCACGGGTACAAAAATGGCCGACACTCGATCCGCCAGACGTTGCGATTCCGGTTTATCCTGTTGAGCAGTTTTGACCAGCTCTACCATCTTGGCCAGTGTACCGTCTTTGGCGCTACGCACTACTCGTAGTTCAATAGTACCGTTCAAGATCAAGCTACCACCGATTAATTCGGTCCCTGGTTCGCGATCGACGGGCAGGCTTTCGCCCGTCAGTAGCGATTCATCCACAGTGGCATACCCTTGTTTAATAATGCCATCAACCGGAACTCGATCTCCACCATTGACCTGCACCACATCTCCTGGGATCAGATCCTTGGTGGAGACCTCCTCTATTGCTCCCTTAGCGGTTATGCGCAGGGCGGAATCAGCCTGAAGCTGCAGCATGCTACCAATAGCGTTGGTCGTACGCGCTACTGCCCGAGATTCTAACCAATTACCCACTAAAACCAAGGTGATTATACCTGCGGAAGTCTCAAAAAAATAAAAATCAGGATCCTGCCAGAACAGTCCCACTAGGCTGTAAACCATGGCAGCCGTTGCGCCGAGCCATATCAATACATCCATGTTTAAAAAGCCAGCTCTTAAGCCCCCCAGGGCCGATCGGCCAAAATGCCAGGCGCCGATTACATAAACAGGCAGCGCCAGAGCCAGCTGCCACCAGGGATTATGCAACCAATGCCAGTTAAGGCCCAGAGCCATTAAAGGATGCGTCAGTAAGAGCGGCAGCGTAAGAGCCACACAAAAGATCAAGCGACGCGTAGCAGTCCTCGCTGCGGCCTCCATAGCAGTGGCCGGGTCAGTGCCCTCGTTGGCAGTAATGACCAAATAGCCCAGCTTTTCGATTTCATCCTTTACCGCTGCAATGCTGAGCTGATCAGCAGTACGATGAAAGCGGACTTCACCGGTCTGGAAATTTACAAATACCTCATCCAGCCCCCGTTTGGACAGGGCACGTTCAATACCACTGGCACAGTTCTGACAGTCCATGCCTGAAACCTGAAGTGCTACTGTTTGCGTACCGCTGAAACCCATATTAAAAAGCTTAGCTTAAAGATTGTGCATATTTTCCATTCAACACCCCAGAATTAGATACGTTTGTTTATCAATATATTTTTTGACCACGAATCTCCTATAATCCGTATTTATGTCTTTGCGTATCGGTCTGCTATCTGACACTCACGGCTGGTTGGACCCCAGCATTTGGAAATACTTTGATGAATGTGACGAGGTCTGGCACGCAGGCGACGTAGGCAGCGGAAGTGGCATATTAGAGGCCATTGCTCAAAAGAAGCCCTTGAGAGCAGTGTATGGCAATATTGACGGCCCAGACATCAAATCACAAGTTCCTCTTAATCAGTTATTTACCGTTAGCCACCTAAAAGTATTGATTACCCACATTGGCGGTTATCCTGGCCGCTATACTGCTCGCGTGAAACAACTACTAAAAGAGCACCAACCCGATCTTTATATCTGCGGTCACAGTCACATTCTCAAGGTTATGCCCGACCAAGATCGTCAGCTATTGCATATGAACCCTGGTGCCTGTGGGCGGCACGGTTTTCATAAAGTGCGTACCCTGATTCGCTTTGACATCTCAGAGCAAGGGGAGATCACCCAAGTACAGGCCATTGAATTGGGGAAGCGTACCTAATTGAGAAATACAGTGAGCAACTACAAATATCTATTCCAGGATTAGTGTCTGACTACTGATTCCATCATCAGTGGTAAGTCGTAAATGGTACTGACCAGCAGGAAGATGATTGAGATCAATGGTCTGCTGCCCCCTACCGGCTACTTGCCAGCCCAAATCACTGGAGAAGGCGACTTGTCCCATTGCATTGTATAGCTCTAACTCTAGATTAGTAGAACGTTCAAAGCTGTAATCCAACAGTACCAGCCCAGCGCTGGGATTGGGACTTAGGGTGAGTTGAAGGTCTACTAAAGGCGTGCGGGTGGAGGAAACAATGCTTACTACAGCACCTAGCAACCATTCATTTTCCAGCCCCCAGCTATCGGAATCTTCAATATTATGCCAGGTATCATCGTCCCAGAGTTCCCAGCTAGGATTGGGATCTGCCGCACAGCCATCATCAGTCATCCAAAGCCCAATATCTCCGCTATCTGCCTGGTAGACTTCAGTAAAATCAATACTCACGAAGAAGGAAGAGCTACTGAGGGCAACGGGAGTTGAGAAAGTAAAAAAGGTCGGTTGTACTACGCCTTCTTCCGTATTCAGGTCGCTAATAGCAATGGGCTCGCTCTCAGCGATTAGATCACCAGGGCTTCCGTCCACATTTACTTCTGAAACAAAGGCATAGAGATTAAGATCCAGGATAGCTGCATCATCGGGGGGGAAAAAGTAGGCCACTACTTCGGTCACTTCAAAGTCTTCAGCTACATCATAGGTAAGTAAGATGGCTTTTTCTTTATCCAAAAAACTATTCGTACCGCCTACGTAGCCTGTCTCCCCATCACCAGGTTCGTAAATAAATACCTCATCCGAACACGGATCTATCAGGGTCGGACTGAAGAGGGTATCGCCCATCATACGCGCAGCTCCAAAACCAGATATGGAAGAGGCTGTAGGAACTGCGTCGCGTTGAGCTTCTAAGCTTAAGAGCGTAAAAAGGGAAAGTACAAGTAACAGGGTAAAGTGTCGCATTTGCTAAGGGGATTGATTTACCCAATGATAGCAGCAATACGGACTACCCCCTAGAAAAATCCAAGCTTTAAGGGGAATTTAACGGGCGTTAAGGAGATGATAGCCACCTCCCTACTAGCCTATTTGGTCTGAAGAAGCGCTTGGTAGGCTTTCATTTGCCTGGCCAGGTATTTTCCGATGATGTCGAATTCCAGATTAACGGAATCTCCCGGGCGTAGTTGTTGAAAATTGGTATGGTGGTAGGTGTAGGGAATAATCGCCACTTTAAAACTGGAGTCAGTGGGTTCTACGACCGTTAAACTTACACCATTGATGCAAACGCTCCCTTTGTCTACCAGGAGGTGCTCTGGCGTACTTTGGTAGGCAAATTCAAAGTACCAGCTGCCGTCTACCTCCTTAACAGAAAGCACTTTACCCAAGCCATCGACGTGGCCCTGAACGATGTGGCCATCCAGACGAGCGCCGGCTACCATTGCTCGTTCCAGATTGATCTTTTTACCCTGCCTCCAATCACCCAAGCAGCTGCGCTCTAAGGTTTCATGAACAGCCGTTACCGTGTAAGTACGGTCCGTTAGAGCTACCACCGTGAGGCAAACACCATCGTGAGCTAAGCTCTGATCGATCTTCAACTCGTCCGACAGGGAGCTCTCTAGGCTGAAGTGGACATTACTGCCTTCACGTTCTATTTGGGTGATCGTTCCCAGTTCTTCAATTATTCCAGTAAACATAGTAGGAGAGAAACGGTGGGAATTAGTTGTTGGTTGTTAGATGTTGGTTGTTTGTCAACTTATCTCTCCTTTTACTAGCATTCGACAGCTGACATCTATCAACAAATCCCTATCTTTACGGCTAGCAACGACTACTTTCCCAACTACTTCTCGTATTCCCTTCGACCTATACTTCTTGCGAAGTACTAGGCTTTTTGTGTCGATAGTGCCCACAAACCGATCCCTTTATGTTGAGAGTTTTACTGCTAACCAGCTTCGTTATTTTAGTCCAATCTCTTAATGCACAAAGTTGTCCCGCCGCGATTGGTCTCGGTGTTGACACTACTATTTGCCCGGGAGAAACCGTGGATTTGATCGTAACGGATATACCTGCGGAAGTACTAACTACGACCTGGAGCCCTACCACCGATTTGATTTTAAACATTGATGGAATCAATGCCGCAGTCACCCCAACTGCCAGTACAACTTACACCGTTGAAATGCGCTATTTGACCGGGCCAGAACTGGTATTTAATGGTGATTTCAGCCAGGGTGATACGGGCTTTAACACCGACTACGATTTTGGAAATAGCAGTGGCGGCAATGGCCCTCTGGACGATGAAGGGCAGTACCGCATCACCGATGATCCACCTGCTGTACACGAAGATTTTGGAGCTTGCGGCGATCATACCTCTGGTAGTGGGAACATGATGGTCGTGAACGGGAGCAACAGTCAGGTCGATGTATGGTGCCAAACCATCGCGGTGGACCCCAACGTAGATTACGCCTTCTCGGCCTATGTAACTACTATGGTAGCCCTAAATCCGGCCATCCTACAGTTTAGCATCAATGGGACACTATTTGGCGATCCCTTCCCCGCCCCTAGTCAGATCTGTCCCTGGAATCAGTTTTTTGCCCTTTGGAATAGTGGTGGGGATAACAGCGCAGAAATCTGCATCCGCAACCTGAATACCAATGGAAGTGGCAACGACTTTGCCATCGACGATATCAGTTTTCGGCGCACTTGTCTGACTGATGCTAGTCAGGAAGTTTCCCTGGCCCCTCCAGTAGTCGCCGAGATTGAAGGCGATCTGGAATATTGCCAAAACCAGGGGATTATTAACCTGAACACTATACTTTCCGCAGGTAGTACTCCTGCCGGTATCTGGACCGTAGACGGTCTACCTTTGCCCAGTGGCAGCCTCGATTTCTCTACCTTACTAATTGGACCACACAGCCTGCAGTATGAAGTAGGACAGGCTGGCTGCACGACTACCGATCAACTCGATTTCAACCTAGTTGCGCCGGCTAACGCAGGGGTAACTAGCGGGAATGGTAGTCATTGTGTGGGTGAAACCCAGGCTTTTGACCTCTTCAGCTTACTGTCTAACTTTGATACTGGTGGTGCATGGGCACTTCCGCCGGTCCTGGCCGGGACTCCTTTTTCACCAGTTTCTGGCATGGTAGATTTGCGTGATGCCGTCGCAGGTAATTATGATTTCACCTACACCGTGGATCCTGGAACAGCCTGTGGGCCCGCCGTTAGTACGGTAACCGTTGTCATATCGCCCGCCCCTTTTCCAGCACAAGCTCCAATCGATCTTAGTCTGGATTGCATCGCACCAGAAGTGGAGCTGAGTAATTTTATCCCGGCACTCAATGAGGTGAGTTATCTTTGGACTAGAAACGGTGTAACCGTGGCTAACCAAGCCCAGTTTTTAGCGACTCAGGCCGGTAATTATCAATTAGAAGTTAGCGCTAACACTAGTGGATGTACTAGTCAACTTGAGATCAACCTGATCGACAATCGCACGGAGCCTAGCTTCGAGTTATTGACCGACTCGGTACGTTGTGGGCCCAACAATGAAGTAGCGCAAGGGCAGATTGTCGTTAGTAATCCTTCGGGTGGAAGTGCTCCTTATCTTTACCGTATCAATGAGGGTAGCTTCCAGGCGGACTCCAGTTTCACCGACTTAGGACCAGGTAATTACGATATCAGTGTCGAAGATGCTGGCGGCTGTCAGTCGACGGTATCTGTGCTGCTGCCAGACCCCTTAGATTTTGTGCTCTCTTTAGTCAACAACAGTCCAGACAATACTGGCTTTGGAGAGGCGATCAACATTAGCCTGCAGTCTAATTTGCCGCTGAGCGATCTGGCCAACCTCAGTTGGGAGCCGTTAGGAGTAGGAGATACGGGAGCTTTAAGTATTACCCTTTTACTTAGCGAGCCGCTAGTGATTGTAGCGGAGATAACTACTGGTCTAGGTTGTAGCTTCCGTGCTGAATTGCCGGTAGGCCCAACTGCTGAGAATATCCTTTTTGCTCCAACGGCCTTTTCTCCTAATGGAGACGGGATTAATGATAGCTGGTTGCCCTTTGGCAGTCAGGCCGTGGCTCAGATTAAGCAAGTACAGATCTTCGATCGCTGGGGGTCCCCTGTTTTCGTATCCAGTGAAAACCGCCCTGGCGACCTGTCTGCTGGCTGGGACGGCCGTGTTCGTGGTCAACTAGCTCAAATTGGTGTCTATGGCTATTTTGTAGAGGTCGAGCTATTGGACGGAACCTCACAGGTCTTTAGCGGAGAGATTAATCTCATCAGGTAATACTCGACTTTAGGCGATCATCACTTTACAAGCATTACTCAAACATATCTAGGCTCAGTCCGGGAATGATTCGTACGGCATTCGCATAGTACAACTTACGTAGAATATGGTCGGGCAGATCTAGACCATACATCCGCCAAAAGGCGTGGTAGCGCTTGTAGTAAGGGAAGTACTCATCGTCAGTTTCCAAGACTCGGAAATAAGTCAAATACTCTTCCGGATTGTAATAGTCCTTGCCGAAAAGCACTCGATCCTGATAGCGCTCAAAAAAGCGGTTGGCCGCTCGTGGCTGGCGGCCTAACTCAGCGATTACCGCGCCAATCTCTACGTTGACGTTGGGGTTTTCATCTAAAAATTGCCCTAGGTAATTCAGGTTATTGGCAAACCAGCCCATGTGAGCAGCAATGAAGGTCGTATTGGAATTAGTACGAAAGAGGTCGTGGGCTTCGGCCACTATTTGTTCCCAAGGAGCCGGATCATCTGCTTCCCGTTTCCGGCGGGGGCGTAGTTTCAACTCCAGCCAGCGTTCGTTGTTTTCATCGTGAGGCTGCCAGAACTGTGGAGGGTCTGCGTAATGGATCAGCACGGGCATACCTAGTTCACCGCAACGGCGGAAGATGGGCGTAAGTCGTTCGTCATTGATCGCAATGCGATTGCCAGCCTTATCCGTATCCCGCATACCCTGGCTTTTATAGATCTTCAATCCGCGGGCCCCAATGCTATGATCGTAGTTCAGCTGATCGAGGGTGGCCTGTAGAAAGTCTGGATCATCAATACTGCGAATGTTGATGTTGGTAAAACACAAAATCCGATCTGTGTAGCCACTGGCGTTGACGTTATCTAGCATACCTTTTAGGGCCTCTCCTCCCCTACCACTCAGGTTAACGATGGCTCGCATATTCATACGATCCATCTCTGCGATCAGCTTTTCCAGGTCCTGGGTGGCCATCCGCCAGTGATGACTATGGACATCCAAAAAAGGAAAACTGGCTGCTTGTGGATGATGCTCTGGTACCACTAGGCTAGAGGGAGGATCATAGTCTTCGAAATTCATCACCAAGCTGGAGTCGATTTCCCGTCGCTGGGCAGAAAGCTGAAGGCTCATCAGAGATAATAAAAGCAAGGACAGACAAAATCTCATAGTCGGCTATTTAACTACGTTGCAAGCGAGTGATGGCTAAAGATGTTGCAAATTTCGAGGTTGAGCTGTCGCCAAAGGACGCGTTTATCGTTTTAGAATAGTCATGGCGCGAGCAGCCAATTGAATACTTCCAGTTGGCTGGTCACCTATCCCGTTTACGTTAATTTGCTCACCGGAGGCTATTAAATCATAGCTATCTCCTGCCGGTAACGCTAAAGACTGCGGGCTCACGGAGGCGTTATAGGCCACCAAAATGTCCTGCCAATCATCACCAGCTACTCCCTGCAGGCGGAAAACAACAAGGTCGTCTCCGCCAGTTGTAGGTAGGAAACTCAGATGCTCCTGAATGGCGGCATTAGACGGCAGCCGGAAAGCTGGATGGGCTTTTCGTAATGCAATCAAGGCACTTACATAACTGACCGTAGTTGCTTGCTGAGCCTTCCGAGTCCAATCAATAGCATTCACCGAATCAGGGCTTTGGTAACTGTTCTCTTCCCCGCCTTTAGTTCGCAGCATTTCCGAGCCGGCATGTAAAAATGGTACACCTTGCGAAGTAAGGACTACCGCCAAGGCCAAACGAGCCATTTTCGCACGTTCTTCTTCACTGTCTTCAGGGTTGGAGTTTTGCAGTCGATCCCAGAGCGTATGATTATCATGACAGCTTACGTAATTAATACATTGGTAGGGCTCGGGCGCCCAAGGGGCATTGCTGTAGTTGACTGCCTCATAATCAATTTGTGGGTGCTGTCCAGCCGCCACTACTCCGAACTGGATACTGGCTATCCGACCTTCCGAGCCACTAACAAAGCCAGATTCCTCGTGATTGAAGACGGAACCTTTTAGTCCGTCGCGCAGATCATCACTGAAAGCAGCGATGCGGTCCAGGAGAGGTGTGTTAGCTTTTAGGGCTCGTTGGTCATCGGGCAAGGGGCTACCGCCAGCTGTCCAGCCTTCTCCGTAGACAAAAATACTTGGGTCTATTTCGTGCAGTTCTGCACTTAAGCGGTTCATCGTTTCAATGTCGTGGATACCCATCAAATCGAAGCGAAAGCCATCTACGTGGAACTCCCTAGCCCAATATTTGACGGATTCGATGATGTAATCTCGTACCATGGGGCGTTCACTGGCCGTTTCGTTGCCGCAGCCGCTGGCGTCCGACCAGCCGCCCTCTTCGTTCTGCCGATAGTAATAACCGGGAACGAGTAAATTAAACGGGCTATCATCCGTAGGGCCGGTATGATTATAAACCACATCCATGACTACTCTTATACCCGCCTGATGCAGCGCTTGTACCATTTGCTTAAACTCACGTACTCGTACCCGG
Organism: Bacteroidota bacterium; assembly: GCA_039030655.1. Taxonomy (GTDB): domain Bacteria; phylum Bacteroidota; class Bacteroidia; order Chitinophagales; family Saprospiraceae; genus Neolewinella. The sequence goes on from JBCCDS010000043.1 coordinate 41,393, forward strand.
CCATCGCTGGGATCGGTAGCGTAACTTCCTTCCGGCACATTGTAGTTAAGCGGGTCGTAACCCCAATTAAATGCAGAGGGGGCATCTGGACGTTCGTCGACGCTGGCATAATCGAAAACCGGCAAAAGATGGAGATGAGTGACGCCCAATTCCACTAAATGGTCAATACCCGTAGCAAGACCGTCGGGACTGCGCGTTCCTCGCTCAGTTAGACCAAGAAACTTTCCGGGGTAACGACTCCCAGCACTAGCATGCACTGTTGCATCACGCATATGTAGTTCGTACAAAATGATATCGGTGGGTGCTGCTAGCTCTGGCCGGCGATCTGTCTCCCAGCCTTCAGGGTCCGTAGCGGCTAGATCAATCACCTGGGCACGTTCGCCATTCGTACCTACAGCTCGCGCGTACAAGTCCGGGGCTTCTTCTAGCCACGCTCCATCCTGCATAATTTGAAAGCTGTAGTACTTGCCCTCCAGATCACCTGAGTAAACATGCGTCCAGGCCCCGTCAATCTCTTCCATAGGAATGATGGCAAAGGGATTTTCATCAGCTACATCGGTAGCATAAAGTAATAGTCTAGCTTCTTGGGCAGCGGGCGACCAAAGTTTAAAACTGGTGGATGCTGGGCTATAAATCATACCCAGGTCTCCGCCTTCATAGCGGGGGTATTCATCGAAGGAGCTGTAGGTTGGCCGTTCGGGAGTACAAGACATAAGCGTCAAAAACAATAGAGTCGTAAGAAATATCGAGGATTGCATCCTGGAAAATTAAGGTTGGTGGATTTGAGCTGTAATACTACCGACTTTAATTCATTTCAGCGACTTTGAAATTGAGCGATTAGACCGTAGCGAGTGGATTAGCTATCTTCTGCCCAAATTCAACGCCCGTTATGTCACGCATACTGCCCATCTCTCTGCTTGCGCTGCTAGTGATTAGTCTATCGACTTGTCGGCAGGCTCCTCAATTAATGCCCGCTGAAAAAACGGATATTTTTTCCAGTGCCGCCCTCACCACGCCCCACCCCGTCAGTTCACAGGTGGGTCTGGACATTCTAAAGCAGGGTGGTAACGCCATCGATGCCGCCGTGGCGGTACAATTCGCTATGGCGGTAGTATATCCACGAGCAGGTAATTTGGGAGGTGGCGGTTTTCTGGTTTATCGCCCGACTACAGGACCGGTGCGCGCGCTGGATTATCGCGAAAAAGCCCCAGCCGCTGCAGATCGGGATATGTACCTGGATGAAAATGAAGAAGTCATTCCAGGCTTGAGTACTCGTGGGCACCTGGCAGCAGGTGTACCGGGCACGGTAGCAGGCATTGTCAGTATGCACGCTGAACATGGTAGTCTCAGCTGGGAAGAGTTAGTACAACCCGCCATAGATTTGGCTCGTAATGGTTTTGCGCTGACCCAATCAGAGGTCAATCGTTTTCACCGCTACCAGGAAGATTTTCGAGCCTTTAACGAGGAAAGCCCTTTTCTAGCCGATAGTTTCCAACTGGGTCAGACATTCTACCAGCAAGACTTGGCAAAAACACTGGAGCGCATTCGGGACCAAGGGAAAGCGGGTTTTTATCAGGGGGAAACAGCGGATCTAATCGTTGCGGAAATGAAATCAAGTGGTGGGCTTATCACCCACGAAGATCTGTCCAATTATGAAACAGCCTGGCGCACGCCCGTTAGCACCACCTACCGTGATTACACGGTCTATTCCATGCCGCCGGCTAGTAGTGGTGGAGTTGCCTTGAGTCAAATGTTGGGTATGTTGGAACCCTATCCCTTAGCAGAATATGGCTTTCAATCTTTGGAAAGCGGTCATTTGACGATTGAAGCTATGCGTCGAGCCTACGCGGATCGAGCCGAATACCTGGGAGATTCCGATTTTTATCCGGTGCCGATTGCTGACTTAATTGATTCGACCTACCTGGCCAATCGCATGGCTGACTTCAGCCTTGATAGTGCCTCTACCAGTAATCGTACTGAGGCGGGTATCCTGGCCTTGGAGTCCTTCGAAACTACTCACATCAGTATTGTGGATGAGGCGGGCAATGCCGTTTCGATTACTACTACACTCAATGGCAATTTTGGCGGTAAAGTCATCGTAGATGGTGGTGGCTTTTTTCTCAATAATGAAATGGACGACTTCAGCTCCAAACCCGGTGTACCTAATATGTTTGGTCTAGTCGGCGCCGAAGCCAATGCTATTGCGCCGGGTAAAAGGATGCTGAGCAGCATGACTCCTACCATCGTGGAGCGGGACGGAGAACTCTTTCTGGTATTGGGTGCACCCGGCGGATCAACTATCATAACCGCCGTTTTACAGGTTTTCACCAACGTAGCGGACTACGGTATGCCGATTGACAGTGCCATCAGAGCAGCTCGTTTTCACCATCAATGGTTACCTGATTCGGTATTAGTAGAACCAAGCGCTTTTAGTCCGCGAGTCAGAGCAGAACTAGAAGCACTCGGTCATGGGTTTAAATCGGTAAACAGCATGGCGGTGATCAAGGCCGTCCAGGTATTAGAAGATGGCAGATTGCAAGCTGCTGGTGATCCGCGTAATCCAGATGACGATGTCGCGGGTTATTAAACCGTAAGTTCTCTTTTGGCCAAATTGTCAGTGAGAACAAATAGACCTTTATGCATTTACAAGTATTATTCGAAGACAATCATTTTTTGGCCGTAAATAAGCCGGCAGGTATCCTCAGTCAAGGAGATCAAACGGGGGACTTTAGCATGCTAGATGCTGCCAAGGAGTACATCAAAATCCGCTACGAGAAACCCGGCGATGTATTCCTGCATACGGTACACCGGCTTGACCGCCCCGTGAGTGGTGTGCTGCTTTTTGCGCGAACCACTAAAGGTCTGCAGCGGATGAACGAACTCTTTCGTCAACGTAAGGTAGAGAAGACCTACTGGGCCATCGTCGCTAATCAGCCCGCTGAGCTGGAAGGAACCCTGACCAATTATTTATTCAAAGACGAGGCCAAGAATAAAGTAAAGGTCTTACCCAAAGCAGATAGTCGTCGTCACCCAGGTGCTAAAAAAGCGGAGTTGAGCTACCAGTTAATCGGCAGAGTGGGGTCGAATACCTTACTACAGGTTCAACCTAAAACGGGTAGGCCGCACCAAATTCGGGTCCAACTAGCTCATATTGGTAGTCCCATCCGTGGAGATATCAAATACGGTTTCAACTCGCCCAACCCGAATGGGCAGATTCACCTACACGGTCGTGCCTTGAGTTTCCAGCATCCGGTAAAAAAGGAGCCCGTCTATATCGAGGCCGAAGTACCGCAAGATGACGACATCTGGCACATTTTTGACGGATTTGAAGCACCTTAACCAAGCATTTTGGAAATGCAATTTTGCTTTCCCCCTATCAGCTACTCTATCATGGAATTAACGCTCGGTTTTTCTCCCTGCCCCAACGATACCTTTATTTTCGATGCGCTGGTACACGAGCGTATTGATTTTGAGGGGATAAGTTTCCGACCTGTTCTGGGTGACGTAGAAGAGTTGAACCGCTGGGCCAAAGCGGGGAGGCTAGATATCACTAAACTCAGCTATCACGCATTTGGGCACCTAACGGATCAGTATCGGATGCTGAATGCCGGAAGTGCATTAGGTCGAGGTGTCGGACCACTACTGGTGGCCCCAAAAGAGCTGAGTCCAGAGCAACTAAAAACGGCTCGTATTGCGATACCGGGAGCTTGGACCACGGCTAATTTCCTACTGGGTCTAGCTCATCCAGAGGCACGGGATAAGACCGAAGTTTTATTTTCTGAGATCGAAGATGCCGTAGTTGCGGGAAAGTATGATGCTGGTTTGATCATCCATGAGAATCGTTTCACTTACCAGGATAAAGGCTTGATCAAGTTGCAGGACCTGGGTGAATTCTGGGAGCTACAGACTGGTCTCCCCATTCCCTTGGGCGGAATAGCCGTAGCGAGGAGAATACCTGCGGAAGTACAAATAAAAATTGACCAATTGCTCCGACAGTCCGTTGCTCATGCTTTTGCCAACCCGTCAGATTCTGCGGATTATGTGCGTGCACACGCGCAGGCAATGGATCCTGCGGTGATGCAGGCTCATATTGATTTGTACGTAACTGATTTCAGTTTAGACTTGGGGGAGGAAGGTCGCAACGCGGTGCGGCTTCTATTGGAGCGAGGGAGAGATTTGGGAGTAATTCCGCGGGGGGAGGGGGATTGGATAGTGAGAAAATCCAGCAGTTGAACCAGTTTAACTAGTGTACTGGTTCAAACTGTTGCCATAGGACATAGGTTACCACCCACTGCCTAACAACAGCACCTAAAAATACAAATACTTCTGCAAAAAACAAACAAAAAATGTCATTCTCGCTCATAAACCTCCAAACCACCATCCACTGCCCGTTCATCTAACCAGGCCACTCCAAATGGGCAGATCGCCTGAAAAGAAGGTGTAAAGGCTAGATTGATATCATCGTAGGTAATCTGGATAATACAGGGTGGAACGACCCCACACAAAGGTCCCACTACATAAGCGCTAGACCCCGTCCTACCATCAGCCAGCTCATAACGATAAATGCCATCGGCTGTAAAACTAAAGCGAACTTCATCCTCTAGGCCCGTTTCACAGGGCGTTGGTTCTAAGAAATTGGTATTATCCCGAGCCACTAGCTGCCAGTCACCAATCAACCAGTCTTCGAACTCATCTATGCTAATGTTGTTCTCATTGAGCTCGATGATACAATCTTCGGTAGGGATTCCTTCCGTACAATAATCCCGTTCAGGCGGATCAAAAAAGTTGTCGTCATCATCACAGCTCCAGGAGAGGAGAGTTGCACTTAGTACCAGCGTTAGTCGGAGACTGAATCGCATATATTTTGGGGTTAACTTCTAAAGTTTATGATTTCACTCTCCTAGACGGGAATTTGTCAGCCAGCGTTAGTGCCAGGAATCCTATCTTCGCCTTTCGAATAAGCAGACTTATGACGAATTGGACTTTGGACGCCCTGCGCGATCTCTATCAGCAACCTTTCATGGACCTTGTTTTTCGGGCAGCGAGCGTGCACCGCGAGCATCATAACCCTAATGAGGTACAGATGAGCAGCTTGCTCAGTATTAAAACCGGAGGCTGCCCAGAAGACTGCGGTTACTGCCCGCAAGCTGCCCGCTATCACACCGATGTGGAGTCTACCGGCTTAATGACGGTAGAGCAAGTAAAAACTGCCGCTGAACGTGCCAAAGGGCTAGGATCCAGTCGACTATGCATGGGCGCTGCCTGGCGTAATGTGCGAGATGATGAAGATTTCGATCAGGTATTGGACCTAGTCCGCACTGTCAATAGCCTAGACATGGAGGTATGCGCCACCTTGGGCATGTTGACGCCTAATCAAGCCGAACGACTGGCGGCAGCCGGTCTATACGCCTACAATCACAACCTAGACACCAGCGAAGAGTACTACCAGGAAGTAATCTCTACGCGCGGCTACCAAGATCGGATCGAAACTATTGGCAATGCCCGTAAAGCTGGTTTAACCGTTTGCTCCGGAGGCATTTTAGGCATGGGAGAGTCTTTGGACGATCGACTAAAGATGCTCCTGACCCTCGCTAGTTTAGACCCACAGCCAGAAAGTGTACCCATTAATGCGCTAGTAGCCGTAGATGGCACTCCGCTGGAGGATGCGGAGCCCATTTCTATTTTTGAAATGGTACGCATGATCGCTGTCACCCGCATTGTAATGCCACAAACTACGGTCCGACTCAGCGCAGGACGTACCCAAATGACCAAAGAAGGTCAGGCACTCTGTTTTATGGCTGGAGCCGGTAGCATCTTTGCCGGCGACAAACTACTGACCACGCCCAATCCCGAAGCCTTTGAAGATTTAGAACTGTTCAATGAATTGGGTATCCAACCAACCGCTCCCTTTGCTAAAGGTCAACAGCCTGAAATGAAGGAAGACCCTGGAGCACCGTCAGAGAAGACCCGCATTAAATGGTCAAGGCCCGCCCATAAAATCGAGCGGAATGAAGCAAAAAGAAGTTCGAGCTAAAGCTTATTAGATCAAGTCCAAACGCTTACTTTTGTGCCCGTTGAGCAAATGCTCGGCGGGCACAAAAAATATCCCCCTATGTCTCGCAAAATGGTTGCCGGAAACTGGAAGATGAATACCACCCCTGCTGAAGGCCTCGCGTTGGCCAAAGCTGTAATAGAACAAGCTAAGCCTACCACAAAAGTAGTTTTTGGTGTTCCTGCTATCCAACTAGTGGCAATCCAAGCACTGACGGCTCAGACCGAGCATTTTCACGTAGCTGCACAAAATATGCACCAGGAAGACGGTGGAGCCTATACGGGCGAGATCAGTGCCCCCATGCTAGCCGCAGCCGGTGTTGATTACGTAATTTTAGGGCACAGTGAGCGTCGTGAATACTACGGTGAGGACAATCAGCTAATCGCCAGTAAAGTGCAAAAGGCCTTAGCACACAGCTTACTTCCCATCTACTGCTGCGGCGAAAAGCTGGATATCCGTGAAGCTGGCCAACATGAATCAGTAGTTGGCGAGCAGCTTAAAACGGCGCTTTTTGACTTGGATGCAGCCGATTTTTCTAAGGTAGTCATCGCCTATGAACCGGTATGGGCCATTGGTACCGGAGTAACGGCTAGTCCGCAACAAGCACAGGACATGCATGCCTTCCTACGCGAACAGATTACCCAGCAATATGGCCAAGAGATTGCGGCAGCAACAAGCATCCTCTACGGGGGCTCTGTAAAGCCTGGAAACGCCACCGAACTCTTCGGTCAGCCGGATGTAGATGGGGGGCTAGTTGGCGGTGCCAGCCTAAAACCTACCGATTTCTCAGCGATTATTACCGCTATCTAAAATAATTACATTTTAAGATTTTTCTTAATAAAAAGGTCCGAACTTATATCGTTCTAAGACGATACTACCTCTCATGACGCTACGTTTTCTACTCGCCTCCTTAACGTTCAGCCTCTTTTTTTGTGCTGCAATTACTGCTCAGGAATTACTCTGGGAATTAGAAACAGGCATCAATCGCCCCCTGCCAGAATACGAGTATCGTGATGGCTTAGAGATTGTCAATCGCTCGGAAATCGATGAAAACACCCAAGTGATCCTAGGTTGGACCGAAAGAGGTCATTTCATCGGCTTAGAGGTAGGAGGAGTCGTCAGCCAATTGCTCTACTTCAACGAAGGCTACGATGGCTATTTGCTTCAACTACGCGCCTGGCGAATCGGCGAGTCATTCGACTATGTCCTTGTCGGTAGCTTCGGAGAAGAGGATGGTTGCTATGGCCTCCAAACCTTTTATCTCCGAGAACTAGAGCAGTTGGAGCATTGGCAAGAAATCCCCCTTACCAATTATGAGAGCGACGGAGAAGCAATGGCTAGCCTACCCGAAGACTCCGCCTACTTCATGGGGAGCACCTTGGATAAAGTCCGCTTGGCCATGCACGGTGAAGGATCTTTCTCCATCAGTCTGCGAGAAGGCTGGTACCAAATCTTTACCGATGATTACCCCAGCTACATCGAAGATCGCATGACGGTCAGCTTCAGTCCTCAGAATTGGCAGTTGAGGTTTCCCCGTTTGGAGTCGGATCGGTAGGCTTTTAGTTCGGTAGTACTTAGTCGGTAGTCGGACCTCGAAGTGTCTGGAACAGCGTGGAAGACCTTTGAGTGTCCAAAGGTATTTTAGTTGAGTAGTCTTTTAGTCGGTAGTAGGACAGCGACGCCCTCCGTAAGTTTCACGTAGCGGTCCTTGGAGGTCTGAAGTCGAGGCGTGTTTCGGATTTAATTTTTTATTTAGATTCATTCAAAACAAGAGAACACTTGCTATCTTGCGAGTAAATTACCCCCAATGAGCAAGAATAACTCTACATCGCACAAAATGCGGGTTTGGCACCGCTACTTGGGATTCACCCTTGCTGGTGTCATGGCCGTATATGCGATTAGCGGTATTGTACTCATCTTCCGTAAAGGAGATACTTTTAAGCGCCCGGTAACTACCGAAAAAACCGTCGCTGCCCACTTGAATGCCGCACAACTCGGGGATGCCCTCGATATTCGCGACTTCCAAGCTACCCGCACCGAAGGAGACATTATCTATTTTGACGACGGTACTTATAACCCTGCAACAGGGGTCGCGTCAATCACTAAGATGCGCTTGCCGTTCGTACTCGATAAACTAACCCACCTGCATAAATCGACCACTAAAGACCCACTTTTTTTCTTCAACATCCTCTTCGGGCTCAGCCTGTTGTTTTTTGTCATCTCCGCCTTCTGGATGTATATGCCCGGTACAGATATACTTAAAAAGGGACTCTGGTTCACCGCTGGTGGTGTGGTGCTGGTGTTGGTGATGTTGTTTGTGTAGTAGTTGTTGCTGTTTTGTTTCACGCAACGACGCTAAGGCGCAACGGTATAAAATAATGCGAGTGCTTCACTACTCAGCAATCGTCCCTCCACAACTACTCCCTGCGCCCGCCGTGCAGCCGTAGCAGTGCTGATTGAGCAAGATATTCCGGTCATTGAGGCTTTCGCCTTCCCAGTCATTAATGTGCTGGATGGGGTGAGCAATCTTCAGGTCTAGCATCTGGTTGAAATCGCAGTCGTAGAGGTAGCCGTCCCAGCTGACCGAAATGGTATTGCGACACATCAGGCCCTCCACCGTGGCAGGGTTAAAGGCATTGATCAGCTTCTCCATATACTCCTCATAGTTGCCGCTCTCGATCAGATAGTCCAGAAAGCGCGCTACCGGCAGATTGGTAATGGCGTAGAGCTGGTTAAAGACGATATCGAACTTACGCAGCAACTGCCGCTTAAATTCGGCTTCCAGCGTCGCCTGATCAGCCGGCAGGAAGGCACCGTTGGGGTTGTAGACCAGATCCAAAATCAGCCCACTCCCCGCTTTGCCATAGCCTACCTCATTGAAGAGCTGCAGGGCTTTGATCGAGTCTTCGAAGACGCCGTCGCCCCGCTGTGAATCCGTCCGCGACTTACTGAAATACGGCAGACTGGAAATAAGGTGCACCTGATGATCGGCAAAGAACTGCGGCAAGTCCCGATACTTGGGGTTGGCCATCACAATCGTCAGGTTACAGCGATCGATCACCTCCTTACCCAACTTGCGGCACTCCTGCACAAACCAGCGAAAGTGCGGGTTCATCTCCGGCGCTCCGCCCGTAATGTCTACCATTTTGATCGTAGGCGTAGCTTTGATCAGCTCCAAACAACGCTCCAGCGTAGCCCGGTCCATGTTTTCCTCCTTACGATCTGGCCCCGCATCTACATGGCAGTGCGCACAGGTCTGGTTACAGAGCTTACCGATATTGAGCTGAAAGATTTCAATCTGGGTCGGCTTAAAAGGCTGATAGCCTAAATTGGCCAGTTTGCCCGCAAAAGGTTCCATACGACCATCGGCCAGGTCTTTACCGCTGAGTACGTCGAGTTGCACATAGCTGGAAGAGAGCTCACTGCCCCGGGCTTTAAGTGATTTGGTGCGTTGTTTGATTGCCATTTTATTCGATTAAGCGTATTACGTATTACGTATAGCGATCATAACTATTGCAAATCGCTCTACGCTGTACGCGCTACGTATTTACGTAAACCTACATCGTCAATTTTTCCACCTGCCGTTTCATCTGCATACCGTAGATCAGGGTCGAACCTGCTTTTACGGCAGCAGCAACGTGCACGGCTTCCATCATTTGCTCTTCATCGGCGCCACTTTCCAAGCTGGCCGTGGTGTAGGCATCTACACAGTACGGACAATGCAAAGCGTGGCTGACTGCCAAAGCGATGAGTGCCTTTTCCCGTTGGGTCAGGGCGGTGTCGCCGTGCGTGGCATTTTCGTACCAATTGAAAAACTGTTCCCCCATTTCTTCTTGAAACTCCTTGATTTGGCCAAAGCGTTTCAAGTCTTTGGGGTCGTAGTATTTTGGATTAGTCATTATCTTTTTTGACTGTACAGCCTGACCGGTACCGGAGGCTGTGGTTTGTTCTTTTTTGTACTCCCGCAGGTCCATCCCTTCAGGAGCTTTTCCACTTTGGTAAGCAGTAAATAAGGTCTGCGGTAATGCAATGCCCTCCCAGCCCGCTTCCGTTGGTGGCATGATCTCGGTATTGTCCCAGATGCCCGTTTTGAGCGTCAGGGCATAGGATTTAGGCAGCGGCTGCTCCAGCATCGCGGCTCGGGCAGCAACATGATCATAAGCCAAGCGGTGAAATTCGTATTGTAGATCTCCATCAGCATCGTCCAGCGTCAGGTACCAAACGTCCTGGGTGCCATCATTGGCCGGCATACCGATTACCCCGGCATTGATCCAGCTTTTACCGTTCTCCTGGTGGATAAACGGAAGTCCACAGTGACCACTGAGGATGAAGTCGGCCCCACTCGCTTTCAGACTGCGGGCTTTAACGGACCAGTCCGTTGACCGCCACACGAATTCTGCGCTGGCCTCCAGGTTTCCGTGTAGCACCCGTCCACGTTGCCCCGCATAGCTGAATTGCAGCTGAGCAGGCAAACCAGCGATATAGTCCACTGAATCAGGACTGGTATTGGCCTTGGCATAAGGATACCACATCCGGGAGAAAAGATCACAAGCGCTATCCTCTCCAAAGCCACAACCGCAGTCTTCTAAGCCGTCGCGGATATTTTCTTCCACATTACCGACAATGGCATGGATGCCCCACTCTTTGACCATCTGTAGGCATTCGTCGGGGAAGGCGCAATAGCCGGCAATGTCTCCGGTACAAATGATATGGGTAGGCGGTATGCCCATTCGCTCCGCCTCAGCCCGCAAAGCCTGCAAGGCATGCAAATTGGAGTAAACGCCGCCGAAAATCAGCAAACGTCC
>JBCCDS010000044.1:0-52118 GCA_039030655.1 Bacteroidota bacterium
ACTTCTACGGCGAAAACGGCGAGTGGTACGAGCTGTATGACTTGGAGACGGATGGCACCGAAGTCAATAATCGCTTTGATGATCCAGCCCTGGCCGAGGTGCAGGCCGATTTGATGCAGCGACTGGAGGCCTTACGGGTGGAGCTGGAGGTGCCGGAAGTGGGGCCGTAGGAAGGAAGGATACTTGATTCTTGATTTTGCTCCCCTACCTAATACCCCATTCCAAGTACCCCACCACAAAACTTAACCAACAAACAACTTCTTTTTAAGATTTCCTACCCCATTTAACATAGCGATCATACAATCCTAATAATTCCCAAATAATGCGGTAACACCCACTCATGAGCTTTGTGTCAGGTTCAAAAAAATACCTACACACCATGAGATTACTTTATCTATCGCTCTTTTTTATCGGATTTGCACTTCCGCAGGTCCAAGCTCAACTCGTATTTCCTGACGAGATTGAAATTCCCGAAGGCTACGCCCCTCAGACGGTTCTGATGCCGGGTAGCCCACTGACGCTGCAGGTTCTTTTCGTTGGAGGAACGGACCTGGTACAAACTACGCCTACTTACGGCAACCCTGCTGGTCAGGCCATTGCTAAGGAGTGGCATGACTTCGCTGGTTTCACACCAGACGAAACCGGCGAATCCCTCGGTTGGGTTTCGGTTAACCACGAAATGATTTATCGCGACAACCGCATCGGTGACGGTGGTGGTATGACGGCTTTCCGCGTAGAACGCGACCCGATCACGGGCCTGCTGAACGTCATGGACCAAACCCTGTCTGACGGCCGTTCTGGCCAATTCTTCAACGTTGACTTTGTCAATACCGTTGGTGAAACTGGTATGAACTGTGGCGGTATCTCTTCCGTAGTTGACGGTCGTATCTGGACCGCAGAAGAGTGGTTCCGCTCTAGCAATGGATCAATTAACGACGGTCGTTTTTCTACTAACGCGCTCAGTTCTGGTCCTTGGGGTACCGGAGAAAGAGCCAATCAGGGGGTGCGCGATACGGCCGAATGGACGATCAGCGCTCCTGATTTTCCTGCCTTTGACGGTTTGACCGTACCTAAGTACGAGAACTTCAACTGGATGGTCGAGATCGATCCCCGCGAAGCAGTGGCTATTCGTAAGCAGTACAACATGGGCCGTCAGGGTTTCGAAGGTGGTGCTGTCTCTTTAGACAACCGCACCATGTACCTGGGTGTGGACGCCACACCTGCTTTCTGGGTAAAGTTTGTAGCGGATGAGCCCGGTGATTTCACCCAGGGCAAAACTTATGTCTACAAGCACGACGCTCCTGAAAAGTGGCTCGAAATTGACAACGCCGACGCGGCCAAGATGCTCAACTTCGCCGACGAAGCAGTGGCGCTGGAGGCTACCATGTACAACCGGATCGAGTGGGTAACTATCGACCCCCAGACCGGCATCATCTACATGACGGAGACCGGCCGCGACACCCCCGGTAGCAACTGGGAAGATGAAGCTGCTGAAGGTGCCGTTTTCGCTCCTCACCACCTGGCGCGCGCTGCGGATCAGGGCCTGACGGAACCCAACGATAATGATACTTACTGGGACTACTACGGCCGGGTATTGAAGTACGATCCCGCTACGGAGGAAATCACCGTTATGGTGGAAGGTGGTCCTTACTTTGAGGTTTCTCCAATGGAGGCCGACTACCCAGAAAAGCACCTGTCTAACCCTGATGGTCTGAGCCAAATCGTGATCGACGGTCGCACCTTCCTGGTTATTCAGGAAGACCTCAACGGCGACAACTTCGGTCGTATGCCTTTCGAGAATGACAACGCAAATGGTGGTTTAGGTAACCGGATGTGTGAACTCTACCTACTGGATGCGACTATCGAAGATGCCACCATCGACGATTTGATCCGCCTTACGGTAGTACCTTTGGGGGCAGAAGTAACCGGCGCAGTTCCTACTCCTGACGGCAAGTCTTTGATCGTTAACTCTCAGCACCCATCTGGTGCTAATCCTTTCCCCTGGAATCACTCTTTGACCTTTGCTATCCACGGCTTTGATCAGCTGACGGTAACCGGTCTTAATGATCCAGATATCGACGATCAACGTGGCTTCTCTATTTACCCGAATCCTACACTGCAAAATGTACACCTGAATACGGTACAGGACGTAGCTCTCTACACACAAATGGGACAGCTACTCCAGGTTTACCGCAACGTAGATCAGATTAACGTCTCTCATCTGCCTGCTGGAATCTACTACCTGCGCTCCAACGAAGGTGCAGTAATTCAGCTAGTGAAGGAATAATACGATCTCTCTGTTTTTCAACTTTGCCGCCTGTGACTTTGGTCGCAGGCGGTAAAGCTATTTTATCAGCTTTAGTGTATTTAGATGTCTACTACCATCAAACCATTTTTGCAGTTTGTCTGCATGCCCCTCCTCTTCTTTTTCCTGGGGCAATCATTCCTGCCGATCAGCTCTACTGATGTTTTATTGCAACAGGCCCGCGAGCAGAATACGGCTACCTTTAAAGACCAGCTGTCGGTACTCGAACAGCAAGTAAGCGAATACGCTACTTCCGCAGCGGATCCTCAAATGGATTTGGAGATTTTGCGCACGAACCATCTGGCCACACGGATTCAATTTAAACGGGTAGAGTACTTGCTGGAATACATCGATCCCGAGTCTGTTCGTCGCTATTTAAACGGAGCGCCACTTCCCAAGACGGAACCACACGTTCCGGAAGTAGCCATCATTCAACCTAAGGGGTTGCAAGTACTGGACGAGCAAGTGTTCGAGGATATTCCTGACCGTGAAGAGGTGGAGCGACTAACTAAAGAACTGGCTAAGAACTTTAGGACAGTTTATAGTTACGTACAGAATCGACAATTGAATCACCGACACTTCTTCGAGGCGATGCGCTTGGAGCTGGTCCGTATTTTCACCCTCGGCATCACGGGCTTTGACACGCCTGGCTCCGTAAATGCTATGCCGGAAGCGACTGCGGCCTTGGAAGCCACCGCAGACTGCTATCGGAACTACAGTCGCGCCCTAAATCAGGTAGATGGCGAACTGGCCATGCAATTGCTGACTACATTTAATCGGGCGGTTAGTCAGTTAAAAGGAGCTGATTTCGACACTTTTGATCGGGCGGCTTTTTTGCGTGACTACCTTAACCCGCTGACCGAAGGTTTGGTCCAAGCTCAACAACTATTGGAGATTGAATTCGCTAGTCAAGTTGATCCCCGGCCTGCTCCGGTAAATATGGAGGCCGAGTTGCTATTCGATGCAAATTGGTTATCTACGGAATATTATGCGCAGTTGAGTCCCAGTCCCTACGATGAGGAGCGCACGTCCTTAGGCCAGCTTTTATTCTATGATCCCATCTTAAGCAGCAATAATCAACGTTCTTGTGCTAGTTGTCATAATCCGGAAAAAGGATTCACTGATGGTTACGCCAAAAGTCGGGCGATTGACGGGCAGGGTTTTTTGCTACGTAATAGCCCCGGTTTGGTCAATAGTGTGTATGCTGACCGCTATTTCTACGACCTCCGCGAAGAATATCTGGAGCGTCAAATGAAGCATGTCTTTCTCGATAGTCGCGAGTTTGGCACCAGCTTTCCAGAGATCATTGAAAAGCTTCAGCAAAGCGAGGAATACCAGGACTTATTTGCAGCTGCTTATGCCGATAATCCAACTTACAGTATCTCGGCCTGGAGTATCAGTGATGCTCTTTCTCATTACGTGAGTAGCCTAGTTAGCCACGATAGCCCATTTGATCGCTATGCGCGCGGGGAAACCGATGAATATCCCGCAGCTGCGCTGCGTGGTTTCAACCTCTTTACGGGCAAGGCGGCTTGTGCGAGTTGTCATTTTTCTCCGACCTTTTCTGGCTTAGTACCTCCGCAGTACGCCGAGAATGAATCAGAAGTGCTAGCTGTTCCCTTTGCCTCTGATACCGCCCATGCTCAGGTAGATCCTGATCTAGGACGGGTCAATAGCTATCGTCCCATTGATGAGACCTACTACAATGTTTTTGCCTTTAAAACGCCTGGTTTGCGTAATGTAGCCCTCACTGCGCCCTATATGCATAATGGGGTTTATCAAAGCCTGGCTGAAGTCGTTGATTTCTACAATCGTGGTGGTGGTTATGGCATTGGTATTGAACTGGAACACCAGACCCTTCCTCCTGATCCGCTTGGCTTGAGTCAGCAGGAAATGGCGGATTTAGTCAGCTTTATGGAGACGCTTACGGATACTGTTGGTTTAACTCAGATCCCAGTTGTTTTGCCTCAGTTTGACGCACATCCAGCCTGGAATGAACGAACCATTGGTGGTACTTACTAAGCAAATGTCAGGAGTACGATTTGCCATTAGCTGGTCAAGCCGACTCTACGTCGCTACTTTTCTTGTAATCGTGACAAGTCTGCTGGGATGTCGGGATAATTCTTCAGACACCTCCCTGAGCGGAGGCGAATTATATGCTGTCTACTGCGGTAGCTGCCACCAATTAGCGGGTCCTACGGATCTCGATAAGGCCACCTGGTCCGACTATATTCTTCCACGAATGGGGTGGAGGTTAGGTTACTATCGACCAGAAGATAATCGTAATGAATTGTTGGCCAATCATCCTGGCTTGAGTCAGGAGGAACAGGCTCAGCTTTATCCAAAGGAAGCATTGATTACTGAAGCAGAGATACAGGCTATCAGCGACTATGTATTGTCGCTTGCCCCCGAAAGCTTAGCTACTGCTCCCGTCCCATCTAATTTGGTAGAGGCATCTATCTCCTCGCTGCTCACTACCGAAAATCCTCATCTTGAAGCAGCCACTAGCTTAAGCTTTCGCCCCATCTTTTCGGAGCTTTTTGTAGCTCCACCTTCCGCTACTTTCGTCCGTTTCCTGGACAATGAATACCTGATTGCGGATGCGAATAAGCAGTCTTTGTACCGTTTTAATGCCGCTCACCAATTGACGGCAGAACTTCCCGTGGGGGAGGGAATGACTGATCTGGAGATAGATCAAGCAGGCAATTGGTTTGGCTGTGTGATTGGTTCTTTCTCCCCAACTGACGAGGCAACAGGACGGGTATTTGGACCTCAAGGACAAACACTCCTTTCCAACTTAAAACGTCCAGTAGATTTGGCTTTAGCCGATCTAAATCAAAATGGTACGAATGAACTCATCGTGGCGGAGTTTGGTAAACAAAACGGTCGCTTGGCCTGGTGGGAA
This sequence comes from Bacteroidota bacterium, assembly GCA_039030655.1. Lineage (GTDB taxonomy): Bacteria > Bacteroidota > Bacteroidia > Chitinophagales > Saprospiraceae > Neolewinella. The sequence goes on from JBCCDS010000044.1 coordinate 5,211, forward strand.
CCATCTGCTCAGGGGCCGGTCGCTCATAATCTAGCGAACACGGCGGGAGCACTACGAGTGATACCGGTAACTAAGGCCAACACTGATCTAGTAGACTTGTACGCGCTTTTTGGCCAGGGAGATGAACGGATTATGCGCTACAATAACCAAGGGGGAGGAGAATTCGAGGCCGAGCTCCTTTTTCGCTTCCCGCCTAGCTACGGCAGCGTTAGTATGGATACGCTCGATTGGAATGGAGACGGTCTCCTAGACTTATTAGTTGTAAATGGCGATAATGCGGACTATCCACCCATCATCAAGCCCTACCACGGTATCAGATTACTGGAACAACAGCCAGATGCCTCTTTTGTAGAAGCCTTTTTCTTACCTCTTCCAGGAGCCTATGCAGCCCGAGCAGCAGATCTGGATCAAGACGGGGATCTGGACCTGGCCGCCATCTCCTTTTTCCCCGACTTTAGTAGCCCCAATCCCAATAGTGCCGTAGTATTCGAACAGCTGGAAAATCAGCAGTTTCAGGCCTACCGACTCCCTGCGTCCGAACGCGGTCGCTGGATCAGTATGGATTTGGCTGATTTTGACCACGATGGCGACCTCGATATCCTGGCGGGGTCCCTGGCCTTCGAGCCAGTCCCCGATCACGGACAGTTGAAAGAATGGGTAGAGCAAGGGCTACTCTATCTCATTTGGGAAAACACCAGTTCAACTCCAATTTTTTGAACTGCCCTACTATTGTAGCCTTTCCAAAAATCGGACAACTTGAAACATTAAAATTTACAATTTCGAGTTGTTATGAAGAAATCAAAATTCACGGATAGCCAGATTCTCGAGGCGATCAAAAAAAGCGAAGGAGGGTGTTCCGTAGTGGATATCTATCGCGAACTGGGAATATCCCAGAACACCTTCTACATCTAGCAAAAGAGCGGGTATGGACATTGCGGCCATGAAGCGGCTAAAAGAGATTGGTGTAACGTTAAGAACTGGGTACAGGCCTGCCTGCCGATGCCAGCCTTGATGGCGATGAAGAGGAGGTGACACTACAGCTTTGACATCAAGGGCGAAAATAACAAAACAGGGCTACCCTCGGGCAGCCCTGATTGTTGAACATCATATAACCCCAAAAAAACTTCAAGCAATAGATTTTTCCCGGGCATTGAGTACCAACAGTGGTAACTCGGTGCGATGGGCTACTTCCCGGGTGTAGCTTTTGTGAAACAGTAGATCGAGGAAATTGTAGTGTGGCCGGGGCATTACGATCATACTCGCTTCGGTCATCTTGGCAAAATCAATGATGGATGCTGCCACTGACGGGTCGTTTAGGAGATGGAATCCTGTTTCGAAGTCCGCTAAGCGGCGACTGACCAGCTCACGCAGAAACTCCATATCCATAGCGTGTTTACGGTCGGGTTTATCCTGTACATGGACAAAATCCAGGGCAGGATGAAAGGGCTCCAGTGCGCTAAGCAATTCATTGGAGGCCAGGGCATCGATGTGATCCAGATCGGTAGCGAAACAGAGTCGATTTATGCCTTGAAAGCTGGCTTCGTCTGGTATAACGAGCACCGGACAAGGAGCATTATAAATCACATCAACGCTGTTGGAACCGAGCAATTTGCGCCAAAAGTTGTGAGCACCCTTGGTCCCCATAATGATTAAGTCATAGCCTTTGTCTTTTGCTATGGTCTTAATCAGCACGCCCAGATCACCCAACTCTAATTCGCTATTGACTACTGGGGCGTTTTTCAATTGTGGGAGCACGCGGCTTAGGCCATCGGCGACGAATTCTTTAAGCCGTTTCTCATTGATCTCCAATGTTTCAGCTTCGTAAGAAATAGGGTAACCTTCAAAAGCAATGGTTGAAGGGTGGGTCAAATAAGCACAGTGGACTAAATCGATACTGGCCCCAAGACTGTCCGCCAATAGTAAGGCGTAGGTGAAGGCGTTTTCAGCGGTTGGCCCAAAATCTACGGGCAGCAATATTTTCTCGATTTTCTTCATGATGCTTCGCTTTTGTTACCATTCAAAAGTAGGAGCACTACTACTGCGTGGAAGGGTATTAAATCAAAGAAAGAGTTGATTTATGTCAGTTTGCAGTTGCTGAACAGCAGCTAGTTTTGATCCAATAAGCACCTACAAAAAATCAGCAATGTCCTACCGAGCTATTTTGGTCTTTATGTCACCTCTGATGCTATTTACTCACTGGTCGTGTAGCACTGAGGAACTGGTTGAACTTACGCGTTTGGAAGGGCAGTATATCCAGCTGTTAGACGCGGTGTATCATGGGGAAGCGGATGAAAGCTTTATCCTGATTCAGAAGCTGGAAGCAAGTTTAATTCCTTGGCGCCATAAGCGGCGGCCGCAAAGTCCAACTCTTCGTTTCCATTTGAGGCAGGCAGAAATTTCCTTCAACGATGCCGAATACGCTATTGAACGAAAGGACTTGGATCTTGCCAAGACCTTGCTGGATCGGGCGACCTACTCGCTTTATGCCGCTGATCCAATTAGTTTTAAAGCTTCTTATCTGGGCAACTTCTACGACTTTTTCTCCAATTGGCAGGATTTAAACTACGCCATTCACGATCCGATGCTATGCCTGCTGGAGTGGCAGGAATTGTTATTCCGTGCTAATCAACTGGAAGAAAACTGGGCGCTAATAGCCGAGCTGCTACCAAATTCCAATCTATACGCGTGGAGCGAGAATAGGTATAATGAATTTGCTGTAGCACGAGATGAACTAGGGGAGAGTTGGCAGCAGTTTCTGTTTTCTTTAGAAACAGGAGATCAATGTATCGGTGCTACCAATAGCTTGGCAGTGGCAGAAAATCTTTGGAAGCTGCTACGTTTGCTGCCAACCGAAGAATCTACCTTGAAGTAAGACTAGATCGCCAGATTGCGCAATTTTTCGGGCGCTTCAATGGTGATTTTACTTCCTTTGATGCTGATTAACTTTCCTTCTTTAAAGTCAGACAAGGAGCGGATAATACTCTCTTTGGTACTACCAACCATTTGCGCCAGGTCATCACGCTGAATGGTAATCGTCATGGACCCATGCTTTTCGATCAAGTCGCAGAGCGTGAGCGCCGTTCTTCGCCGCACGCTATCATAGGCCTGATTGACCAGTTTTTTGTCGCGATCAACGAGCCTTCCTGCCAATAAATGCATAATCGCTGCCGCAATGTGCTGGTCGTGATTGATCAGTTGGTAGAACTTATCCACTGGAAGTAAATAACATCCACAGTCTTCTAAACCGACCTGAGCGGTATAGACAAAAGTCTGACGCTCGATCAGGGACGAATAAGCGAAAAGGTCTCCGGGCCCGAGTTCAGCAATAATGTAATCTTTGCCATACTCGTGTGATCTTCGTAGGTGAACGTAGCCCTTATCGACCAGATAGAGATAATGAGCATTCTCCCCTTCCCGGACGATCAAATCCCTCTTCGTGAAGTTTTGATAACGGCCTTGTTCTTGGATGGCCTCAATTAGACTCTTTAGGCCACGTTCCTGATCGGGAGCTGCGCTATTGGGTGCTCCGGAGCGGGCACTTTTATTGGCTTGCGCCTTCCGTAAGCGGGTACGGATCACGGTAAGTAATTCGTCTTTGTAGAAGGGTTTGGTGATGTAATCATCCGCCCCCAGATTCATACCGCGCCGGATATCTTCCTTTTCCGTTTTTGCCGTGATGAAAATGAAAGGAATCGTAGCCGTACGTTCATTTTCGTTGAGAATATTGAGCACGCCAAACCCATCTAACTCGGGCATCATCACGTCGCACAGGATCAGGTCAGGCGGATTGGTCATGGCTTTGCGCACGCCGATGATTCCATCAGCTGCTGTTTCGATTTGATAACCGTAGAGGGTGAGGATCTCTTCTAGATTTTCCCTTACTTCTTCGTTATCCTCAACGACTAAAATCTGAGTTTTCTCTTGCGACATCCGTCCTTAGTTTTTTGAAGATTCTTCTGTTGGTAGATGAACACTAAAAATCGAGCCTACGCCTAGTTGGCTAGTGAATTGTAACTGACCTCCCAATAACTGGGTATACTGCTGAACGATATTAAGCCCCAAGCCCGTTCCTTTGATGTTTTCCACATTGCGGGCTCGAAAGAAGCGGTCGTAAATGTGTTTTTGATCTTCTTTAGGAATACCGATCCCCTGGTCAATGATTTCAATGACGAGCGTTGCTTCTTCCTTGTGGGTACGAACAGTAATCGTCTTTCCGGGCAGGGAATACTTGGCGGCGTTTGAAATCAAATTGGTGAGGATATGTTTGAGCAATTTGGGATCACTAAATATCCTGGTTGGGCTTGCTGCTAGCTCCAATTCTACTTGCTGTCCTTCAGAGAGCTGCCCTTCGGAGCCTTCGATGCTGGAAGAAATAATGGCCTGTAAATCGACCCAGCGCTTTTTTACCTCTACTCTTCCTTGCTCAATTTGGGTGAGGGAGAGGAAATCGTTGAGGATGTCCGTCAATTGGCCAATCGCACTTTTAATGCGCTCAATGTGTTTTTCCCGCTTGGGTTGATCTTCCAATTTTTGGTACATCTCAATCAGCTCAATAGAGCTTAGTACGGCGGAGAGAGGGGTCTTGAACTCGTGGGAGGCCATGGACAGGAATCGGCTCTTCAGCTCGTTGAGTTCCCGTTCTTTATGGAGGGAATCCTGCAACTCGGATTCACGGGCTCTGAGTAAGCGTTCCACCTCTCGCCGCTGCTCCATTTCGACAGCCAGGGTTTCATTAGTTTGGAGCATGCGCTCTAGTGTTCTGCCGAGCTCTTCGGTGCGTTCGATTACTTTTTGCTCCAACTCTAGGTTCATTTGCTCAATTTGAGCAGTAGCGGCCTTTTCTCTGGAGATATCGTGAATGATCCCAGTATAAATGGTTTCGTCGGACAGTGGGACTTCGCTGACGGCCAGGCGAATAGGGAAAATGGTCCCATCTTTCTTTTGCCCCTGTACTTCCCGGCCAATGCCAATAATATGTGGTTTGGCGGTTTTTTGATAGCGTTTTAAGTATCCGTCGTGCTCGCTGTGGTAGGGCTCTGGCATTAGAATTTTAATATTCTGGCCAAACATTTCGTGATCGGCGTAACCAAAAAGTTTAGAGGCCGCAGCATTGGCACTTTCAATGGTACCTTTACGATTGATCGTAATTATCGCATCCGTCGCCATATCGATCAGCGCCCTCAGGCGGAGAGCATCTTCTTTCGGATTGGATGATATTCGATTAGGCATTGGCGATTAGTAGTAGACAAGTAGTAGGAAATGATTTATCACTGGCTAGTGGCACATGGGAGCAAAATTAATAGCCTGCCAAAAATGAAAATCGGGAGGAAGATAGAAGTTCAATCCTCGCCAAAGAAAAAAACCACCTACGAGTACTAAAAATATTCTTTGCAGCGGACGGCGATAAGTGCCTAATTTTAAGGAAAGACCATGCCCGCCTATACTGACTGCAATGAGCAACGGTACGGTACCCAGACCAAAAAGTAGCATATACAGGGCTCCTTGCCAGGGTGCATTAGCATTGATCGCAGTGATTATCGCTAGATAGACCAGACCACAGGGCAGTAATCCATTCACCATGCCCATGCCCAGCGTGGCGCTTAAATCATGCCGTTTAAATAGCCTGGCGAATTGCCGACGAACACTAAACTGCCAACGACTCATCAGACTATTATTTTCCAGTTTTCTACTGAAGTCTAATTGTAGTATAGCTATAGAGATAATCAATATCCCCGTAATAATGGCGAGACTTCCCTGAGCATTGGCCAGCCGGACACCCCAGCCAAGGCTACCCACTAAAAGACCTAGTAGTGCGTAACTGAAAATACGTCCGCCGTGATACAACAAGAGTCGCGTAAAGCGACTGTAATGGCTCTTGCCTTGATTAGGTACGGCCAGCACAATAGGACCACACATCCCTACGCAGTGCAGGCTGCCCGTTAAACCAATAAGAAAGGCTGACCAGAGTAGCATCAGTAGTAGTGGGATTTAAGCCGGAGGCAGGTAGATTTCAAATTCATCGAGATAGTCAAGACCTGCGGAAGTCCAATTGACCTTTAACTGCCAGTAGCCTGGGATCAACTCATCGTCATCTAGGCAAATACGGCCTTCCTCTTCCAGCTCGATGGTCTGAAAGCGGTCAAAACGCTTGCTGCTGGCCCGGTAAAACTGGATTTCGCCGGATACTGCCCCGCTAAGTTCATTGATGGGAAAAACCAGATAATGACAATCTCCTTCCCGCATTAATTGTACGGGCTGATCTAAAGATTGACTGTTCATACGTCGGTCAATAGTCTCTTGATAGCGAATGTCCTGTGCATAATAATCATCGACCACTAGGCTGTTGTCGAAGGTGGTGCTTTGGATGACTACTATGATCAAAGCTAGGGCAAAAATGCTGTAGAAGAGCGCTATGCCATGTCCCCAGTGAAATTTCATCTTACTTTATTTTAACCCGACAGGATAGTTGATCTGTGGGCTGATTGGTTAATTAGGTGGGCGAATAAAACTGACGGTTTCCTCGTCCAATTGCTGGCCGTTTGACCAGATTTCCACCTCAATACGCTCTGACTTGACTCCCGTTGGATTATCGGCGGGTAAATCGATAAAAAGCACCCCTTCAGCCACTTCTCCCGGTTGGGCAATTGGCGGACTGCCTACCAGGCGAATATTTCCCTCCAGACTTTTGTCCAAGCGGAATTCAATGGGCATCGCCTCACCGGTTTTGTTCATGAGTTGGTACTTGTATAGATTATTCAGGCTACCATCCTCATTGCGGTTGTACAAGAGCCCCGGAGTACGATTAATGGTGGTGTTGATGGGACTGCGATTGCTAAGCAAAACCACATTGAGACTGATTAGGGCCAGTAATACTGCCGAATAAGCAATAACTCGCGGCCGCCAGATTTTACGCTCTTGCTTTTGCACACCGTGGTAACTATCGTATCGAATCAGTCCGGTAGGACGATTGATCTTGGTCATTACTTCATCGCAGGCATCAATGCAGAGTGTGCAATTGATACATTCCAGTTGTGTGCCATTACGAATGTCGATACCCGTAGGGCAGACCTGGACACAAAGCTTACAATCAATACAGTCGCCCAGCTGAATGACGGGCGTTTCCTCGACAAGGGGAGCAGGGCTCGTCAAATCTGCCTGGCTACTTAAGTCTGCTTCCAGTTTAGCCATTACGTCTTCGCTACAACCTTCCCCTTTAGCGCAATTGGGGCAGGAAGAACAGCTACTCTTTTTAGCCGGTTTCGGGGCTTTTTTCTGCCTTTGTATTTTACCCCGGGGTTCTCCGCGTATCCAATCGTACATGACGGCAATCGTATCATTACCGGTCAGTACGCCCTGTAATCTACCGTAAGGACAAATCGCAATACAAACTTGCTCGCGCATGTAGGCAAAAACCCCGTAAAAGAGGAAAGTAAAGGTGAGCATGGCACCAAATCCTACCCAATCCTGACTAGGAGCTTGACTGACTAAATCACGCACGTTCTCCCACCCAATGATGTAGGATAAAAAGGTATGAGCAATGAGCAATGAAATAGCAAAGAAGACAACTTGTTTGCCGACTTTCTTGACGATCTTATCGCGAGTCCAGGGGGCTTTGTTTAAGCGGCGTTGTGCCCCGGCATCTCCTTCAATCCAGTATTCAATTTTACGGAAAACACCTTCCATAAAGATGGTTTGGGGGCAGACCCAGCCGCAAAACAGGCGTCCCCAGACGACGGTGAAGAGTGCGATGAAAACCACTCCGGTTATCATCAGGATAGCGAACAGGTGAAAATCCTGTGGGGTAAAATGAATACCGAAGATGATGAAGCGCCGCTCCAGAACATTGAATAAAACCAGTGGGTCTCCGTTCAATTTCAGAAAGGGAAGGCCAAAGAGTATGGCCAGCAGGATCCAGCTTAGATAGGTGCGCTTACGCCAAAAGGCGCCATGCTGACGCTTGGGATACATCCACAAGCGCTTGCCTTCCTGGTCGACCGTCGCGATGCTATCACGATAGGTCTCCTGGTCTGGCTTAGGCTGATTGACTGGAACGGCACTCATCTTCTTCAGTTATCAAGTTTGGTGGTTAGGACTGAGTTTAGAGCTTATCGAGAAAGTGATTCTTCAGTCTGTAGACTATCATTGGCAGCGGGCTCGGGCAACTCCGGTACGTAGAGTTCACCCTCCGCATCCTTTTGGTTGGGAGGATCCGTACCTCGTAGTGTTAGGATATAACTGGCGACTTCCTGAATCTGTAGCGGGCGCAGCTCTTTTTTCCAGGGCTGCATCCCCTTTTCGATCACGCCGTATTTGATCGTACTAAAGATGTCCGAAATAGAGCCACCATGTACCCAGTAGTCATCGGTCAGGTTGGGGCCAATGCCTCCTTCACCGAGTTGACCATGACAGAGTGCGCATTTAGTCGTAAAAACACTGTGTCCACTCTCTAAAGCTTCGGCTTGAATGAGGGCCACTACATTGGTTTCATCTACCGCATTAGCTTGGGTTGCTAAGTAGGCAGCGACATCTTCCTCCGCTTGGGCCATTTCCGCTAGGTATTGCTCAGCATTAGACTGCCCGTAAGGAGAAAAGTGGACAAACCAGATGTAAATCGGTGCGAAAATGACCGCCGCGTAGAAAGTAGCTAGCCACCAGGGCGGCAGACTGTTGTCCAGCTCTCGGATGCCATCATAATTGTGGTCCAGCATGATGTCTGCTTCCTGCTCAACGGGTACAGACTTCGTCCAGCGTTGGTAGAATCGTTGCCAGTAACTTTCTTGTTGAATAACTGGAGCTTCTATATTCAGCGCTTCCAATTGCTCAGGCGCATATTTCTCCAGCAGCCGCATCTTCTGAATGTGCATCAGGCTACTATTGAGATGGATCAAGCTGTAAATAGCCCCGGCAATCATGAGGATGCAGAAAACTACCAATAACTTTTCGGGGGTATTCATGCTTTCCCAAAGCCCCATTTTAGCTACACTGGTAGCTTCCGCAGCGGCTTCTGCTTGAGCAGATAAACTGGCCGTGGTCAATAGGAATAAGATGGTCATTTTGTACTTCCGCAGGTTTAATCCTCCCCGATTGGCAGTGGTGCCATTGGCGGAGAAACCGGCATCTTTAGCGGCGATATGGGGAGGATTCATTTGATCAGAAGCTATACTTCCATCCTCTAGCGGCAAGTTAGCGATTCGGTCAAAGCGCCTGCGGTTGCGGCCGAAGGCCAGGACCAGTGCCATGACAAAGATGATGACAAAAGTGAGTAGCGAAAACAGGGCTAACCAATTGATGGATTCACCCGCTAGCAAATATTTGGCCATGCTTTTATTTTTTGAGCCGAGCTGCCTTAGCAGCTCGGCATTCTTTTGGGTTGGGTTTATTTATTGTTCAGGTTGGCGAGAGATATCCGTACCTAAGCGTTGCAAGTAGGCAATCAGGGCGATGATTTCCCGACTTTCGAGTTCATCGTCTTCGATGCCATCGGTTCGTAGTCGCGCGGCAATCTCGGCAGCCTGCCGATCCATATCTTCATGTACGTGCTCTGGGTAATCATCAGCATAGGGCGTACCAAGACTCATGAGCGTTCGAATTTTGGCGGGGGTGTAATCCCGATTCAATTCCCGCACGAGCAGCCAATCGTAGTCCGGCATGATACTAGTCTCATTCATGGCTTGTGGATCGTACATATGGTTGTAATGCCAGGAGTCAGGGTATTTACCACCGATTCGGTGCAGGTCTGGACCAGTTCGCTTACTGCCCCATAAGTGAGGGCGATCGTAAATGAACTCGCCCGATTTGGAGTATTCCCCGTAGCGCTCCGTTTCGGAACGGAATGGCCGGATCATTTGTGAGTGACAGGCATTACAACCTTCGCGGATGTAGATGTCTCGCCCTTCGATTTCCAGTGCTGTATAGGGCTGTACGTTTTCAATTTTTGGCACATTTTCATCGACCATTAGCATGGGGAAGATCTCTACCATACCACCAATCAGGACCGCAATGGTAGCTCCGATCATCAGCTGTACGGGCCGCCGCTCAATCCAGCGGTGCCAGTGTTCTCCTTTGTGACCAGCTTTGCTAGCCCGCAGAGGAGCTGCTTCGGCAAATTCGTTTTCGAGTAATTGACCGCCCTTTACGGTCTTAATCAAGTTGTAGATCATGAGGACGACACCAGCCACGTAGATGGCACCACCGAAGGCCCGTAAAGCATACATGGGGATAATGGCATCCAGCGTTTCGAGGAAGCTGTACTGCAACACACCGTCCGGGGTGAATTGCTTCCACATTGAGCTCTGCGTCCAGCCCGCCCAGTAAAGAGGGATGGCATAGAATAACATGCCTAGGGTCGCAATCCAAAAGTGAGTGTTGGCCAGCTTACGGCTGTAGAGTTTAGTCTGGAAGATTTTGGGAATTAACCAGTAGAGGATACCAAAGGTCAGCATGCCGTTCCAGCCTAGTGTGCCGATGTGTACGTGACCGACCGTCCAGTCCGTATAGTGGCTAATCGCATTTACGGATTTAATGGATAGTAATGGACCCTCTAGGGTAGCCATACCGTAGGCGGTAACTGCGACAACCATCATCTTCAACACTGGATCCTCCCGTACGCGGTCCCAAGCACCTCGCAGGGTCAGCAGACCATTCAGCATACCTCCCCAAGAAGGGGCAATGAGCATCAGACTAAATACCATACCCAGAGACTGGGCCCAGTCTGGTAGACTGGTATAAAGTAAGTGGTGAGGACCGGCCCAGATATAGATGAAAATCAGCGCCCAGAAGTGGATAATCGAGAGTCGATAACTGTATACCGGTCGGTTCGCCGCTTTGGGCAGGTAATAGTACATGAGCCCCAGATATGGGGTCGTCAGGAAGAAGGCTACTGCATTGTGCCCGTACCACCATTGTACTAGTGCATCCTGTACACCGGCGAAGACGGGATAGGAGTGCCAGAAGCTATAGGGCAGCTCCAGGCTGTTGCCGACGTGCAGTACCGTTACGGTTACCCAGGTAGCTATGTAGAACCAGATAGCTACGTAGAGGTGGCGTTCCCGACGCTTGAGGATGGTACCAAACATATTAATACCGAAAATGATCCAGACGACCGCAATAGAGAGGTCAATGGGCCATTCTAGTTCAGCGTATTCTTTGGAAGTCGAGATCCCCAATGGAATAGTGAGAGCCGCCGCTAAAATGATTAATTGCCAGCCCCAGAAGTGCATCTTACTGAGCCGGTCACTAAACATGCGAGCTTTCAGCAAACGCTGCAGCGAGTAATATACCCCCATGAAAATACCATTGCCAACGAAGGCGAAAATGGCAGCATTGGTATGGAGCGGGCGAATGCGGCCAAAAGTAGTTTCGGCCGTAAAGTTGAGGGACGGAAATAGCAGTTGCAAAGCTGCCAGTAAGCCAACGCTTGTTCCGATAAGCCCCCAGAAAGCAGTAGCAAAAGCAAAGTTGCGGACGATCTTATTGTCGTAGCTGAACTGCTCAATGTCTACCTCCTTTTCTAGTGGGTCAGACGTTGTTGTCGTCGTCATCATGTTGATCCTGTTTAGCAGAGGTGGGTTCGTCAAATAGTATGCGGATAGCAGGAGTTACCTCATCTTCATACTGGCCGCTGCGAACAGCCCAGAAAAAAGCGAATAAAAATCCGCCGGCAACGAGGATGCTGAGTAGTGCCAAAAAGAGGATGACCTGCATGCTACTTGGTGATTAATTGGCTGCAAGGTAGCAGGGCGCTCTAGCTGTACGAATGACTATTGTTAGGCCTGAAATTGATAAATGTCACTTTTTCCACTGATCAGTTTTCAGCCTAGAAAACCAGGCCATTAAATAGACGCCTCCCAGTCCGATTAACACTATGGAAATAGAGGAAAGTGGCATTAAAATCGCTGCGATAACGGGCGATAGCTCTCCCTGAACCGCAAAGCTCAATCCAATGATGTTATAGGCGATCGCCACAGCAAAAGCCAAGTAGAGCATCCAGCGGCAACGCTTAATGAAACCCAGGAGATCAGCGAATTGAGGGAAGGAACTAGCGGCTAAAATCGCATCGCTTGCTGGCGAAAAGCTGCTCTGGTCTTCACTTATGGCAATCCCTACATCGGCGGTATTTAGTGCGCCCGCATCGTTGAGTCCGTCACCGAGCATAGCCACCTTTTTGCCACCTTTTTGCAGAGCACTTACGTAGGCTCTTTTCGCGAAGGGAGATTGCTCAAAATGACAATTCCCGAGGGGTATTTGGTCGCTCCAGTCTTGTGTGCTGGGTTGATAGTCACCTGATAGAAGATGTAATTCTCCATTAGTCGATAACTGCTCAAGGACTTGCTCCCATCCAGGGCGCAGTTGGTTACTCATTGCTCCAAAGGCGGCTAGCAATTGGCCATTTTTTGCGACACAGAGTTTAGCGTTTTGAGGAGTAGCTTCTTGCAGTTGGCAAAAAGCAGGCTGACCCAGACGATATTCTTGAAAGCTCAGCCCCTGACCGATACTTTCGGTGACTACTGATTCAATAGGAGCTGGATGGATACTCTGATTAACTAAATAGCTAGCCAGCGTCTGACTCTTGGGGTGTTTGGACTGCAAACACATGGCTAGAACGATAGCCTGATCTTGTTCGTTCCACTTGGCTTGCAGGGGAGCTGATGTCGAAGCTTGACTAAGGCAGAGGGTACCGGTTTTGTCGAAGATGAAGTGCTGTAAACCCTGGATTTTTTCGATGACCTGTACCGAGCGCAGATAAAACCCATAGCGGCCCATTACTCGGATAATGGCACCGTAAGTAAACGGAATGGCCAAAGCCAAGGCACAGGGACAAGCAATGATCAGTACCGAAGTAGCGGCATAAGCCGCCTTAGCCGGATCGCTGGGCCACCAGTAGGCCAAGGTCGCTAAGCCAATGATCACTACGGCCAGCGTGAAATATTTACTAGCCCGGTCAGTGAGGTTTTGTTCCAGAGAAGAAGGGGCTCCTTCCTGATCGCGCCACAGCTGTAAAAGATAGCTTTGCTCCACGGCTTTGGTGGCAACGACTTCAAAGGCCTGCTGTGTAGCCCGACCACCGGCGTAGATGAGATCTCCATCCTGCCGCAGTTGAGGGGCTGATTCTCCCGTTACAAAACTGTAGTCAACGCCTACTTGCTGTTGGGCCGATAAAATCCCATCTACGGGGATCAGATCGCCTGGACGCAGCTGTAGCCGATCGCCAATTTGGATACGATCAAGAGCTACGGGGGTGAGCTGTCCATTACTTTCTTTTCTTCTGGCCGCAACCGGAAAGTAGGCCCGGTAATCCCGATCGAAGGATAATCTTGAAAAGGTTCGACTTTGAAACCATTTTCCAATCAACAGGAAGAAGAGCAGTCCTGCAAGGCTGTCGAAATATCCCGGTCCACTTTGGCTTAAGACCTCATAGGCGGATCGGCCAAAGAGCGCCATGATTCCGAGAGAAATAGGAAGATCCACGGTTGCTACCCCTTGGCTTAAAGCCCGGTAGGCTGCCAATAAATAGTCTCTGCCACTGTAGAGCAGCACCGGAATGATGAGAATCAGGTTCAGGTAGCCAAAGAGCTGTTCAAATCGTTCTCCCGCCAGATCGATGCCTAAGCCCAAGTATTCTGGAAAACTGAACAACATGATATTACCAAAGACAAAACCTGCAAGCCCGATTTGGTAAAGCAGGCGGCGGTTGGGTAGAGACTGCGTTTGATCGTGATCAGAACGGTAAAGTGGGGGGTAGCCAATCTTTGCTAGTAGTTCTGATAACTCTTGTATGCTGATTTTTGCTTGTCGGAATAAAATGGTTGCCCGCTTTAAGCCAAAATTTACCTGCACCGAGCTTACTCCTTCGTGCAGTCGATTGAGGTGCTCCAATAACCAGATACAGGAGGTACAATGGATGGCGGGTAAGTCCAGCTGTACCCTGGTATGTTGATCATCCTGAAATTGAATGAAAGGTGCTTGTAGTTCAGGCACACTGAGCCAACTGTAGTCAGTGGAGTTATTGCGTTGGGACTGACCAGCGGCATTGTCCAGGCGGTAAAAGTCACTCAGGCCGTTATCCTTCAGGATATGATAGACGGTTTGACAACCGCTACAACAGAACTGTACATCCGTCTCGACGATCTGATCTTCCAGACAGGGCTCACCACAGTGGGTGCAAGCCAGTTGGTTCATCGGAGGTGTTTGTCCCATTACTACTTAGTCCTTAAACGGCCTGGCTAAAGGTGGGACGATTGGGTTGGTTGGCCCAATAATAATCATCCAATGGTAGGCAGATGTTGCGGAGAAAAGGGACGCCTTTTTCAGTTACCTTTACCTCATAGGGCTTTCGGATAAGCAGCCCATCTGCGGCCATGTCATCCCAGAATGGCACAGCCCGGTCGATAGCCAGGCAGCGTAATTCGTTATTCTTCCAGTTCGTTGCTTGCTTACACATCAGATTGTGAATGTGTCTACGTACTAGCTGGTCCTCATTGCTGAGTTGATGGCCACGGTAAATGGGTAACCGTTCCTCTTCAAGCAGGGCCTTTTGATAGCCCTTGACGGTTTTTTCATTTTGAATGTAAGTATCCCAGGAGTCGCTGATGGCAGAACAGCCCAGCGCGATGGCCAGCTGAGTATGCATAGGCGTATACCCCATAAAATTGCGGTGTAGGCTCTGGTTGCTATTTGCCAGGTACAGATCGTCCTGCGGAAGTGCAAAATGATCCATGCCAACAGCTTTATAACCGATGTCGAGCAGTAGCTCCTGGCCCAGGTCGTGTAGGGCGCGTTTGGCATCTGCGGTGGGCAAATCGGTTTCACTATACGCACGCTGGCTTTTGCTGATCCAGGGTACGTGGGCATAACTGTAAAAAGCAATGCGTTCGGGAAGAAAATTGCTGATATGATCTACCGTATTGAGGATGTCTTCCTTCGTCTGAGCAGGCAAGCCGTAAATGATATCGAAATTGATGGAGCGATAGTTATGCTTTCGAGCTAAGTCGACTGTCTGGACAACCTCTTCGAAGGTTTGTTTACGGTTAATGAGTTGTAGGATAGCCTGACTAAAATCCTGTATTCCAATACTTACCCGGTCAAAACCAAAGTCGGCCAGGCAGGCTAGGTGCTCTTCTACCGTACTGCTGGGGTGGGCTTCAAAGCTATAGGCATAGACTTCTGCCCGTTCGGCTTTAGCGAAGATCCCCTTAAGCAAACGACGCAATTCCTGGGGCTGAAAGAAGGTAGGCGTTCCTCCACCCAGGTGCAGTTCCTTAATCTTGGGTTTAGCTGGAAAGCGACTCAGGTAGATTCCCCATTCCTTGAGGAGGCTATCGATGTAAGGACCTTCTAGTCGGTGGTTTTTAGTGATGTGTTTGTTGCAGCCGCAGTAAGTACAAAGCTGCTCGCAAAAGGGTAGGTGGATATACAGACTGATCTCAGCCGATTCCATCATGCTGTCGTGTACCGCAGCTTGCCAGGCTTCCTGATTCGGAGGAGTGGTTTGCCAGTAGGGTACAGTCGGATAGCTCGTGTAGCGCGGAACCGGGCGATTGTACTTCCTAACTAGATGTCCACATTTTAAGGTTTGATTTTGCATAGCAGCTAGAGCGCAGAAAGGGTGGAATATTTTATTATTCGTCAAAGGTGCAGCGCTTCTTTGGGCTAGTACATGACCATTGTATCCCGCAAAAGTGATCTATGTCACTATTTTAGGGTTTGGTAGTTTTTCAGCTTAACGGATAATGGAAATCGATTAAGTAACTATAGGCTACCTTTGACTATTTCATTAATGCCTTAAGCACCCACCTACTCTATCTATGCTTGGAGAACATCTTATTCTGGATGATAACCGACAAAAAGTCGCGGACAAAACCCTACTGAACCATAATTTTGGCAATGCTCACGTAGTCGATAAAGTTGATTTCAGGCAACATCTGAAAAATCTACGTACTGCTCGGATCACTATGTTACTGATCATGCTACTGACTCTGGGAGTAGAGCTCTATCTGCTGACTCAAGTCGATTGGGACACTGCTGTTTTAACCTTTGTAGTGGTAGAGATGCTGATCCTGCTGGGATTGTTATTACTCTCCTTTCGTTACGCTTCCCTGGCTTTTATTCTATTTCTGGTTTTTTATATGGGCATGTACATCCTCTTAATAGCGCTGGGTGAGGCTAATCCCACGGATGGGCTATTGCTACGCATAGTGGCCATTGTTTTATTACTTAAAGGCGTATCCAGTGCCAGAGAGGCCGAACGCTTTCGCAAAAAATTGACCGCAATTTATCTGGATCAGCAAATGGCGGAGAATCAGCTATAGCCCCTTTAGCTGCTTTGAGCTATTCCATAGTAAGATCAAGGGGAGCACAAAGAATAGGCGCAAGCCGGCATAAACTAAAGGTCCAATCCCGATGATGATATCAGTCAAGCCTCCCTTGTTGGTTAGATAAATATGCTGGGTTTCAAGACTCGATCCTGAACTAGGTAAGCCAATGATTGAAAGCTCTACTACAAGGCTTAAAATGTAGGTGAATATTAATAGGAGGTTAGATTTTGTTGATCGCCAATCATAAGTTTTCAGTAAGAAAATTGTGGTCAAGGCAATAGCCAAATTGAGTGTTACCCGAGGACTAAATTCTATGGCAGGTAGTGGGTCTATAAGAAAGAATATTGCAAAAAGACTATGGCCAGCAACAAGGCTGGTAATGCCATTGATGCTATCCTGGAATTGGTAGTACTTGACGCGATCGGAAGAGGACATACAGGGCTTTTCCCGAGAGTTTAAGGTGCTTTTCAGTTCTTACCTCTTTATTTCGACTAATACAAGGAGCAATTCTAGCAGCAATTACTGGATTTCTTTTCAGTTAAGTTGTCTGGACCTGCGGAAAGTTTGAATTAGAGGGATGGCTAAAGCCAAGCGTAGGCATAAGTAGACCAAAGGGGTAATGGCAATAAACAACTCGGTTAAATTCCCTTTGCCATTGAGGAAGCTGTTGGGGTGCCAGTTTTCCGTTCGTAATTCTGGTAAGCCAAAGGCCATGTACTCCAAATAGACACTAAAGAGGTAAGCGATCAGAATCGTTGCATTTAAGCGAACATTCCTCCAGTTGTAGAATCTGAATAGTAGTAAAGTAGTTGCAAAAATGGTAAGGCAAACCCAGAACCGTCCACCTAAAGCTTGATAATATAGACCGGCCATTCCCAATAAAAAGGCCATAATTAAGTGTCCGTACAGAATCATCTTGTACGCCAGCTGGACACTATCCTCAAACTGATAGGTGTTGATTAATCCTTGGGTTGTTAATTCCGGTTCGGCAGCTTTCGCTACTGCAGTAGGGTTACGCAAATACCTAAGTACTTGTCCGCTGTCTGTACACTTATCCAGCAGCTGCCGGATACTTTGATGGAAACCAGGATGCTGAACATCACTCGCTATTTCACAAAGCGGGATTAGCACAAAGCGGCGGTCCTGTAGCTGAGGGTGGGGCAGTCCCAGTTCCTCGGTAGCGGATTGGTGCTCATCAAAGAGGAGTAGATCGATGTCGATGGTCCGCGGTCCCCATTTTTGTTCCCGTTGGCGGCCGAGGAGTTGTTCTACCTCCTGACAGATAGTTAGACAGGCCAGCGGGGCCAAAGTGGTATCAATCTCAATGACCTGGTTGAGAAAGTGGTCTTGATCTTCTACGCCCCAGGGCGCAGTTTCATAAATCGAAGATTGCTGTAAGATCGGACCCAGTCGTTGTTCCAGTTTCGCTCGGGCACGGGCCAGGTAGATTTCCCGATAACCGAGATTGGAACCAAGTTGTAAGATTAAAGGCATGAAAATAGGGTAGTGCTGGGGTGAATTTAATCCTGGTAGGGCGTTCTGGCAATAATTGACCTACCCAGGGTGACACCGTCCGCATATTCCAGCTCTCCGCCGAAGCTGACCCCCCGGGCGATGTTACTGACGGATACTTCGATACCACGTTCTCGCAATTGCTTGTGAATATAGTAGATGGTGGTATCTCCATCGATAGTAGGAGACAGGGCCATGATCAGTTCCCGGGTCTCGGGGCGGGCAGCTTGCTCAATAAGGGCATCAATGCGCAAATCTGCCGGACCGATACCTTCGATGGGGGCGATCAAACCGCCCAATACCAGATATTTACCCCGAAAATGCTGGGTGTCTTCGATGGCCATCAAGTCTCGCACACCTTCTACTACGCAGATGATACCCTGGTCCCGATTTTTGTCTTGACAAATGCTGCATTCCTCCTGGTCGCTCAGGTTGCCGCAGCTAATACAGTCTTTAATCTCCTGCCGCATTTTAACGAGGGCCTGGGCAAAGTCGGTCGTTACTTGTTCTGGTTGTTGCAGCATATGAAGAGCCAGGCGCAAAGCCGTTTTTCGGCCTACACCGGGTAGAGCGGCGAAGGCATCTACAGCGGATTCGATCAGCTGACTGGAAAAATTCATAGTTGGGCTATATTATTATGGCTAAAGACGGTAGCCAGCTCACAATTAAAGAAACAATCGGCATTCCTTCTTGTTGCATTTTGCAATACCAGCCCTATACCGCAAATTTGCGCTCTTACAATTGAATAACCAACAAAAGAAATTATAGCACTATGGCTGAGGTGATCCGGATGCCCCGTATGAGTGATACCATGGAAGAGGGTAACATCGTTGGCTGGCTTAAAGAAGAAGGTGATGCTGTAGAACCAGGGGATACTCTGGCGGAAGTGGAGACCGATAAAGCCACGATGGAATTAGACTCCTACTTTGAGGGTGTGCTCTTACATATTGCTGTAAAAGAAGGGGCTGTGCCCATCGACGGTGTTATTGCCGTAATTGGAGAGGAAGGTGAAGACTGGCAAGCAGCCATTGATGCTGCTGGTAATGGATCCAGCTCTGCTCCCGCCGAGGAGGCTAGCCCGGCTCCAGCTACAGCCGAAGCCGCCGCCCCGGCTGCTTCGTCTAGCGCTGCTACGGTAGCCGCCCCAGCAGAGGAAAGCTCCCGGATTAAAGCTAGTCCCCTGGCCCGCTCTATGGCGAAAGAAGCCGGCTTGGATTTGGCTAGTATGGAAGGGTCTGGCGAAAACGGGCGGATTGTGAAACGCGATGTTGAGGCTGCTATCTCTGCACCAGCACCAGCACCAGCCGCTGTTGCTGCTCCTGCCGCTGCCCCGGCTTCGGCACCAGAAGAACCTGCTGCCCCCGCAGTAGCTCCCTTTGCCTTTAATGCTGCGGGCGATAATTACGAAGACGTACCCGTTTCGCAAATGCGCAAAGTCATTGCGCGTCGCCTGGGTGAGTCCAAATTCAGTGCTCCCCACTTCTACCTGACCGTAGAAATCGATATGGGTAAAGCCTGGGATCTACGTAAGCGTCTCAACGAGGTTGCACCGGTCAAAATCAGCTTCAATGATTTAATTCTTAAAGCGGCTGCGCTCAACCTGCGCAACCACCCGGCCATCAATTCCAGCTGGATGGAAGATAAGATTCGCTTCAATCACGATATCAATATTGGCGTAGCGGTTGCAGTACCTGATGGGTTGCTGGTACCCGTAGTGCGTTATGCGGACATGAAGTCGCTTTCTCAGATCAATGTCGAGGTCAAAGAAATGGCCGGGAAGGCCAAAAATAAGAAGCTACAACCCCAGGAAATGAGTGGCAATACCTTTACCATCTCCAACCTGGGCATGTTTGGCATCGAAGAATTCACGGCCATCATTAATCCACCCGATGCCTGTATTTTGGCGGTAGGGGGCATCATTGAAAAGCCGATCGTTAAGGATGGAGAAATCGTTCCCGGCCGGATGATGAAAGTTACCCTCAGCTGTGATCACCGAGTAGTGGACGGCGCTTCCGGTGCGAAATTCATCAACGATTTCAAGGCAACACTGGAAGACCCGGTAAGACTGCTAGTCTAGAAGAGATTTCACGCAAAGGGCGCAATGATTATTCGCAATGAACGCAAAGAAACATTGCGTCCATTGCGGTGTTCTTTGCGTACACTGCGTGAAACAAATTTAGATATGAAATCCTCCACGCTTGTTCTGGGCGCAACGCCCAATCCACAACGTTACGCTTTTATCGCTACCCTTCGTCTACTGGCTGCTGGCCAGGAGGTAGAATTGGTGGGTATCAAAAAAGGTGAAATTGGTGGCTTGTCGATCCAGCAAGGGCAACCTCCACTGGAGAATATTGATACTGTTACACTATACGTCGGTGCTCGACATCAGCCTGCTTACTACGATTATTTATTGAGCCTGAAACCGCGCAGAGTGATCTTCAATCCGGGTACGGAAAACCCCGAACTGATGCAACTCTTGCGGGAAAATGGCATCGAACCCGTCATTGCTTGTACGCTCGTCATGCTGGCAAGTGGAGAATATACGCAGCATGCGGCCTGAGGGATTGGTCCGCTGGGCCACGGCTTTGCTGTTTCTAGCAGGTATCTGGCAGGCCTGCTTTTTTGACTTGCCGCTGCGCAATCTGCTCTGGAATGAAGCTTTGTTGAGCGGCCCGCTTGGTGTACTGGGTGTCGATTGGGGGGATTGGGTAGCTGGTCAGGGTATTAATGCCACCATCATCTACTTACAATACGGTTTTGCGCTGCTCTACACATTAGGACTCGCTGCCATCATTTGGCCGGCTTTACCCGCTCGAAATAGTTGGATTTTGATCGCGGCCCTCGGCAATGCCGCTCTGTTTTTGCTGGATTGGCCCGATCATTTCTACCAGTGGGGCTACCTTTTCGAAATTGCTTTGCGACTGGGTACGCCCTTCATCTGTTGGTTACTACTTCGCGGCAAAGATTTTACTCAACTCCATACTGTAGTTCGCTGGTTGATTGCCTTGACTTTCATCGGTCACGGGCTCTACGCATTAGGTTTTTATCCTCGGCCGGCCGCTTTTGTGAATTGGACTTCCGCAGGTCTATCCCTCTCCGAAAATACGGCCATTCAATTGCTCAATTTGGTTGGTATACTCGATCTGATCACCGCTATTTGGTTGATTATTCCTCTACGCAAGATGTGGCAGCTCGCCCTATACTGGATTATTCCTTGGGCTATTCTCACCACCCTGGCGCGCTACTGGGCCAATGCAAGTTTTACCGATTTTAGCTATCTCCTCTATCGCTGGACACCTGAGGTGCTGGAGCGGATGCCGCATGTTTTACTGCCCCTAGCCATCTGGTTTTGGCTGCAGTCAAGCTCTGATGCAAAGGACGTCGCCAACTATCGGTAACTCCGCGCTCCGCGTGGAGAGTGTTGAATTATGCGATCTTTGAGGTCAATCATTACCTCCCGCGCGGAGCTCGGGAGTACCGGTAAATACGCTACGCAATGTGAAGCCCTCTATCGGTAGCTCCACGCTCCGCATGGAGAGTGCTAGTTTCATTATACGGTAGTTAGCTACCCGACTAATTTGAGCTTTACCCTTTGCCTGTCTCTCTGCCATTGAGATAGATAGAGTAGTTCTTCCACCAAAACTATTTAGGAGTACATCTAGGCTTTTATGTTGAGCTATCTTAAGATGGTATTGTTATTAGCCTATTTGACTAGTGGTTTGCTATTAAACGCTCAGCAGACTCAAGCTTTATACCCTGATTCTGTAGATCAATTACCTATCTGGCCTGGTTGAGAGCAAGGCGAAGAAGAGGACATCAAGCAATGTTCGGAATGGAACCTAATTCAGTTTATTTATGGTGCCATTCGATTCCAACCACACACCAGGAACTTTAACTACTCCTCAAGTTTGTTGCTGCAATTGACAATAGATCGAAGAGGTGAAATAATCGAAGTTCAATTTCCCTTCAATCATCCAGCAGACTTGATCAGCGATTCAATCCAGGAGGCCTTTGCTTGTTTGGTTGCCGAAGGTTTTCATTTTATTCTTGCTAAAGTAGGAGGGAGCTCTGTAGCTTTTCAGCTAAATATTCCTCTTAAGATTCGTTGGGAATAGCAGTTAGTATTCGATTGCCAGCATTTTCCTAACTCTCGTCCCTTACCCATGCTCGGGGTAGAGCATACTGAAGCTATCAAACAGCAGTTGTTTGTCGCCTCCCGCGCGGAGCTCGGGAGTACCGTAGGAATTTGAGTAGTAGTCGCAAGATTCCGGCTCGGTTAAGTCTTTCTAAAAGCCTACCCAACTACCTACTACCTAACTAATTCCTCCTCCTAGCTTCCCTTTCCGCTCGTCTGCGCGCTCTGCGTGAGCGGCGGTCATCTTCAAGGTAGAATTTTACGGGTATTCTCATTCCAACCCGAACAGCTTCCCCGAATTGCAGCCCAGGCGACCAGACAACCCCTCGATCGGCTATAGACTGCAGGAGACGCATACACTCTTCGCCAATACCACCTCCGGGGTCATTTTCGATGGCTAATTCGCTCATCGTCCCGTCCACTTCGATATTAAATACAAGGATAGGCATACCCTCTACACCATTTTCTCGTGCTATGGCTGGGTACATGATATTAGAGTAAATGGCAGTTAGCAATGCACCTTCGCTGCAGTATTTTAACTCCGCTCCTGACAGGCCTTCGCATTCAGGAGATAAAAATAGAGGCATCTGCTCATTGCCTGATTCATCAGCGATTCCTGACTTTTGGCCCTCTCCACTCAATTGATCAAATACGCCCTGCGCCTGATCACTGGCATTCCCCAGATCGGTAGGCGTTTGAGCTTGCAGCAAGATGGGGAACAAGCTGAAAAGAATAATCCATTTCATGCTGCAAATTTAGCGCTAAGGGAAACTAATTCCGTTAAGGATTTCTTTATACTTCCTGACATCCTGTCAGTTAAAAGCTGTATCTTTGTGCCCGCAAATGAAAGTATATGTATAACGACAATCCGACGCTGGATAATTTGACCACCAAGGTCATTGACGAAAAGCGTCAGGGAGAAGTGTTTAGCCAGGCTGATTTCGCTGAGGAATTAGACAATGGGCGCAAGCGCTTCTACATCGAAAGCTACGGTTGCCAGATGAATTTCTCCGATAGTGAGATCGTGGCATCCGTATTGTCGGAAGCGGGCTACGATACGACCCGCAACATGGAAGTTGCGGACCTGATTTTGATCAACACCTGCTCGATTCGGGAAAAGGCGGAAGAGACCGTCCGCAAGCGTTTGCGTGTTTTTGATAAAATTAAGGATAATCGTCCCGGCACTATGGTGGGGGTCTTGGGCTGTATGGCCGAACGACTCAAAGCCAAATTCCTGGAAGAAGAGAAGCTAGTGGATATCGTCGTGGGGCCTGATGCCTACCGCGATTTACCCAAACTGGTCGCTGGTGCCGAAGAAGGTGAAAAAGGCGTCAATGTATTCTTGAGTCGCGAAGAAACCTATGCAGATATCAGCCCCTTGCGCTTGCAGTCGAACGGAGTGACGGCTTTCATCAGCATCATGCGGGGTTGCGATAATATGTGTTCTTTCTGTGTCGTGCCATTCACGCGGGGGCGTGAGCGCAGCCGTGACTGTTTCAGTATTGTGGCTGAGGCTACGGATTTATATAACAAAGGCTTCCGCGAAGTAACGCTGCTCGGCCAAAATGTCGACAGCTACAAATGGGAGAATCCCGAAACTACCGAGGCGATTTCATTTGCTCAGCTCCTCGTAATGGTAGCCGAGATTCACCCTGATTTACGGGTGCGTTTCAGTACCAGTCACCCCAAGGATATCACGGATGATGTACTCTACGCTATCCGCGATTACGACAACATCTGCAAGTACATCCACCTACCTGTTCAGTCGGGCAATAGTCGGGTGCTGGAATTGATGAATCGTACTTACGATCGGGATTGGTACAAGGCCAAAATTGATCGCATCTACGAAATCATTCCTGACTGCGCCATCAGTTCCGATATCATCGCGGGCTTCTGTACGGAGACAGAGGAGGAACACCAGGATAGTTTGAGTATCATCGATTATTCTCGCTACTCCATGTCCTACATGTTCTTCTACAGCGAGCGCCCTGGTACCGTTGCTGCTCGTAAGTACGAAGATGATGTACCCCTAGCTGTGAAAAAGCACCGCCTGCAAGAGATTATCGAACGCCAGACGGCCATGAGCCGCCGCCGCAATGCGGAAGACATCGGTCAAAGCTTCAAAGTGCTGATCGAGGGTAATTCCAAAAAATCAGACCAGGACTGGAAGGGCCGCAACAGCCAGAACAAAATGGTCATCTTCCCCAAGCTGGATAATGGGCTCCAGCCAGGTGATTACGTTCAGGTAAAAATTAAGGATGCTACTTCTGCAACCCTTCTGGGGGATATGGTTAAATAAATAATTGCCCGGCTGCGGCAAAGCCGCAGCCGGGCAAAATAAAACACATGGCTTCAACCAACCTCCAATCCACTAAGCGCCGCTACAATATCATCGGCCGATCGGAAGCGCTCGAAAGAGCCTTGCAGACTGCTTTGCGGGTAGCGCCCACGGATCTTTCAATCCTCATCACTGGGGAAAGCGGGGTAGGAAAGGAAGTCTTTAGCCGAATCATCCACGACAACAGCACGCGCAAGCATGAGGGCTTCATCGCCATTAACTGTGGCGCCCTGCCTGAAGGGACGATCAATTCCGAATTGTTTGGTCACGTTAAAGGTGCCTTTACTTCTGCGACGGGAGATCGCAAAGGCTATTTTGAAGCCTACGATGGTGGAACCATTTTTCTCGACGAAATCGGAGAAATGCCGCTCGATACCCAGGCTTATCTACTGCGCGTATTGGAAAGTGGAGAATACATCCGCGTGGGATCGTCTCAGGTGCAAAAAACGAGTGTACGGGTAGTCGCTGCTACGAATCGCAAGCTTATGGAGCGGGTACAGAATGGTAAATTTCGGGAAGACTTATACTACCGTCTAGCTACCGTACCTATTGATCTGCCCGCTTTACGGGAAAGACGAGAGGATGTTTATTTGCTGTTCCGCTTCTTCGCCAATGATTTTGCCGAAAAGCAAGGTATAGAACCCGTCCAAATCGATGAGGATGCTCGTTTTCTATTAGAGAATTATCAATGGCCGGGGAATATCCGGGAATTGAAGAATGTAGCGGAACAACTCACGGTACTAGCAGAAACACGAGATATCGATGGCGAAACCTTGGCGGAGATGATGCCCCGGCTGCTACAACGCAATCTCCCTGCGTTATCGCCCGCTAGCCAGGCTGGTGGTGCTGGCCAGTTTGAAAGTATGAACGAGCGAGAGCTGCTCTACAAGGTGCTTTTTGATATGAAGGCGGACCTCAATGATCTCAAAGGACTGCTCTACGAAATAATCAGCACCAACGATTTGCACGTGCCCGATACCCAGGTTGTCCGCTCGCTGGGCCCTGCCATAGGTAGTGATAACGGTAGCTCCGCAAGCGAAACTGCTATGCGTCGATTTAACCCAGCCACTGCTACGGTAGATCCGAAGCCAACGGGCTTTCGCCCAACGGCTAACCGAGAGTTTACCGTCGAAGAGATTGAACCTGACGAGCGCTCTGCAGTCCCCATTCTGGTAGATGATGAAATGCGTGAGGCTTACGACGAATCTACCATCGTCGAAGAAAACCTGAGCCTGATCGCCAATGAGCGGGAACTGATTAGGAAGGCCCTGACCAAGCACAGCGGTCGCCGAAAAGAAGCCGCCGCTGAGCTAGGTATTTCCGAGCGAACGCTTTATCGTAAAATCAAGGAATACGATTTAACTGATTAGCTGCTGAGTGCGTTTCCTCGTACCTTATTATCAAAATAGTAAGAGGTCAACAATAGGATAGTAGCAACAACGGATGGTCCAAACCAACCATCTCCAGCCAATCCATGTGCCTGGGTAGCTAATAGGAAGTCGAAGAATAATCCAGCGTAAGCCCATTCTTTGAGCCAGGCAGATTGATTGCTAATGATGGCTAACACGGCTAAAATTTTAGCAATAGCTAGCGGGATAACTACCGTAGTAGGGTAGCCTAATCTACTGAATTCAGCGGAGACTTCCTCCGTATTGAATAAATACATTCCTGCTGACCCTAGCATCATGGCAGAAATAAGACCAGTCGAAATCCAAAAAATCCATTTTTCCGTCCTTGGACTCATAGTTAAGTGTGTTTGATAGTGTGTGTGAATAAGTTGTTTATTCCCTTCACCAACAATATCAGCGCTCAAAAAGTCGAGTCTAGCCATTTCAAAGAGGGAAGTGGTAGGCCCGCAGCTAATTGCTCCTTGACCCCTAACTTTGGAGTATGACTACTTCGCCCACTTCTACCGCTTTATCCTGTCAGAGAGATTTATTTAGCCTCGCACCCGGGGATGGCTTTCTCAACGGGGCCTATATGTCCCCTCAACTCAAATCGGTACATGCTGCCGGAATACACGCGCTCCAGCAAAAAAATCGACCGGGTAATATTCGGCCCAACCATTTTTTTGAGCCGGTAGAAGAACTGAAGAAGAGTTATGCTCAGCTCATCGATTGTCCCGAACCCACCAGAATAGCTTTAATCCCTGCCGTGAGTTACGGCATGGCTACCGTTGCTCATAACCTACCGCTTAACAAGGGGCAAAATGTCGTAATCCCCAGTGGGCAGTTTCCTTCTAACTATTACAGTTGGTCACGCCGCTGCGAAGAGTCGGGCGCTGAGCTGCGCATCATTGAATGCCCTGAGACCAGTGGAGACCGCGGCCTGGCCTGGACGGATGCCCTAAGTGCTGCTATCGATCAAAATACTGCTCTGCTGGCCTGTGGCCATCTGCATTGGGCCGATGGTACGCTCTACGATCTACCTCAGCTGCGAGCGGTGACAAAAAAGGTCGGAGCTTGGTTGATTATCGATGGCACGCAGTCGGTAGGTGCACTACCTTTTAGCGTAGCTGAATTCCAACCTGATGCGCTCATCTGTGCGGGCTATAAATGGTTAATGGGGCCATACGCCTGCGCCTATGCTTACTACGGCCCCGTTTTCGACGAGGGCAAACCCATCGAGGATAATTGGATCAATCGACAGAACAGTGACGACTTCAAAAATCTGGTCAACTACCAACCAGCTTATCGGCCGGGTGCCGCTCGTTACGGGGTGGGGGAGCATAGCAACTTTTTGTCGGTACCGATGCAGTTGGTCGCCATTCAACAACTTTTGAGCTGGACGCCCGAAAAAATCCAGGAATACTGCGCCCATCTTTGGCAGACGATTCTACCTGACTTGGAAGCACTAGGGATTCGTTTACAGCAGCGACCTGCTCACCACCTGGTGGGCATTCGCCTGCCGCAACACTTCCAGGCCGACCAATTACCCGCCGAATTAGCTAAACGTAACTTGAGTGTCTCTTTCCGGGGAGACGCCATTCGCGTGGCGCCCAATGTGTACAATCGGGTAGATGAAATGGCAAGGCTACTGGATGCTTTGCGTGCGGTGGCAGGGAAGGGAGATTAGTCGAGTAGTGACGCCGTCGGCCGGCTTGCCAAAGCGAAGCGAAGGTGCCGCCCGCCGGCTAGAGCCAAGATTTTAGTTGGGTAGTCTTTTAGAGACGTCCTCGGATTACTGAAGCGAGAATTAGTTATAAGTTCAGAGTTGTAAGTTGTGCGTCCTATTACCAAGTACCTCCCCCTATTCCAGCAGCGCACTGTAGACCATAATCCGAAATTTGCGCACAATCTCCGAGTATTGCGGAACTGGATGCACATTGGTATAAATCAGCAGCAGCAGTTCGTTATCGGGGTCGGCGGTGTATTCACTGCAGTACATACCTCCCCAATTAAAACTGCTCGTACTCGCCTGATCGCCGTAGCGACTTTGTGCGCTAAATCGCATAAAACCGAGACCGTAAGGATCTTGGCGGTTCCAGACGGTGTTATCACCACTGTGGTTGCGCAGCAAAAAATCGATGGTGTGTGGAGAAAGTATACGGTGATCGTTAAATCGGCCTCCGTTAAGGAGCATCTGTAGAAATTTGGCGTAGTCTTCAATGCTGCCTACCAGGCCCGCGCCACCAGAAAAGTAGGTTTGTGCGCCGGCGTAGGCAAAAGTCCGATAGGTCTCGTTTTCGTGTAGCTCTAGTGGGGCGTCAGGGGCAGCCTTAGAATACAATTCGACGAGTCGATTCTCCTGGCCTGGGGGCAGATAGAAGTGTGTATCATTCATACCCAATGGTATGAAAATCCGCTGCTGCAGGAATACATCAAGCGCTTGGCCAGAGAGGACTTCAATCAGGCGACCGATGACCTCGATATTGAGCCCATAAGTAAACTGTTCTCCGGGTTCATGTAGCAATGGTCGGGCGGCGATTTTGCGGCAGACCTCTTCCAGCTGATCGGCTTCTAAACTGGCGAAATAGGGAAGCTGGAATTCAGGACGCTCTTCCAATGGATGGGAATAGGGAATACCCGCCGTATGGGTAAGTAAGTGGCGGATATTTATGGGTACTTCCGCAGGTCGGCTGGTGTACTCCAGACTGGCCGTATCGTACTCAGATAAAATACGGGGGTGGCTGAATTCTGGTAAATACTTACTGATCGGATCTTCTAGTAGGAAGTGGCCTTCCTCATAAAGGGTCAGTAAACCAATCGTGACAATGGCTTTGGTTTGACTAGCGATGCGAAATAGGGCATCGGTCGAAATGGGTTGTTGTGTGTCCAGGTTATGATAACCAAAGCCTTTATGATGGACGATCTCTCCACGGCGAGCCACGAAGGTCACCGCTTGGGGAACGATAGCTTCATCCACGAGATGTCGCAAAAAACTATCCAGTTTCGCCAATCGGTCGGGGGCAAAGCCCTGATCTTCGACCGTCGCTGCCAGTTGAAAGTCTTGAGGCTGGGCAAAAACGGCCAGAGAAAGTAGTATCAAGGAGTAACAGAGGTGAAAACGCATGGGATAAATATACAATGTCGTTAGTCCTGTGGGGACGTTTTTATCCCGATTTCGTGCTCCCAGCACTTGCCGAGGGTCCAAACCTCTGGTGGAGGTGTGGACCTGCGGAAGTACAAAAAAATAGGTGTTAAATCGGTTAGCAGTTAGGTCAAAAAACCAGAACATCGACCAGTTGGGACGAAAAACCGACCAACGATTATTTTTCCCCACAACGGTAAGATATCTTGCCAACGTTACATTATTGATTGTACACCAAGCCGTTTTGGCGGCCATTTATACCCTAGCAATGATTGTCACATTAACTTACATATCCCTGATTGCCGGTGGCCTTTTGGTCGCTCTGCTGCTGCTATCTCTAATCGGTGGGCTCGACCTGGATTTTGATTTTGATGCGCCGGTAGATGCCGATGCAGGCGGTGTAGGTATTCTGAAGGGAGGCCTGACCTTCATTTCAATCGGTTCTTGGGTCGTTAAGCTGGTATTAGTCAGTAGTGCCAATCCTACGCTGGCTTTTACGGCGGGTATTATTGCTGGTCTTATTGCCGTCTTACTGATGGCGGCTGTCCTGCGCTTTATGCTTAAGCAGCAAGAGGAAACGAATTGGAGCCCTGGCGAAGCCATGTTCAAGACCGGGAAGGTCTATCTACGCATTCCAGCAGAAGGAACAGGAATCATTCAGGTCAACATTAACGGCACGCAAAGAGAGTTGAAGGCGCGCTCGAAAAATCATCAGCTTATCCCTACCGGAGCGATTGTGCTGGTAGAAGATGTAGAAGGTGATCAGGCCGTGGTGAGTGAACAACCAAAAGAATAATTAAGCTGCTCACTGAGCTTGCTCAGCCAAAGCAGTAAAAAGAATAAACAACAGAAATCAACCAAATAACCCTTTCAACTATGGAACCATTTATGCCCGTTGTCGGAGCAATTGGTGGCATTATGCTGCTACTCGTGCTCTTTTTAATCAGCCGCTACAAGCGCTGTCCGTCGGATAAAATCCTTGTTATTTCGGGTAAAACCGGAAGTGGAGCTTCGGCGAAATGCTACGCAGGTGGCGCTACTTTCGTCTGGCCCGTCATTCAGGAATACAAATTCATGGATCTGACGCCGCTCAGTATTGATGTGAACCTTCAGGATGCTCTTTCCAAGCAGAATATCAGAGTATCGGTACCAGCGCAGTTTACCGTGGCAATCAGCACTAAGCCGGAGCTCATGTTAGCTGCCGCTGAGCGCTTGCTAGCTTTGGACTTGAATAGCATCTCCAATCTTTCGCACGACATCATCATGGGGCAAATGCGCCTGGTGATTGCCAACATGGACATTGAGGAGCTGAATACCGACCGCGATAAGTTTGTCGATTCGGTCTACACCAATGTCGGTGATGAGTTGAACAAGATTGGCTTGGAGCTGATCAACGTCAATGTGACCGACATTCAGGATGAGTCGGGCTACATCAAGGCCTTAGGCCAAGAGGCCGCTGCCAAAGCTATCAATGATGCCAAGGTCAAGGTAGCCAATGAGCAGCGTACCGGTAGCATCGGTGAAGCGGAAGCGCATCAGGATCAGCGTACGAAAGTAGCGGATGCCAATAGTCGGGCAGAAGTCGGTGAGGCCGTTGCCCAGGCGCAAGCTACGGAGGGTAAGAATACCTCGGCCATTAAGATTGCCAATTCTAATGCAGCTCGTGATATTGAGCTGGCGGAGGCCAACCGTCGTGCCATCGCGGCGCAGAAAGTAGCGGAGGCAAAAGCTCTGGAAGAGGCTTATGCGGCGGAGCAGTCGGCCGAAGAAGCGCGGGGTTTAATGGAAAAAGCCAAGCGGGAAGCTGAAGAAGTTGTTGCTGCCGATATTGCCAAGCAAAAGGCCATCATCGCTGCTCAGGCCGAAGCGGAGCGCCGCCGGGAGATTGCTCGCGGTGAAGCGGATGCTGTACTGGCTCGCTATCAGGCTGAAGCTACGGGTATGGAGCAGCTGCTCACCCGTCAGGCGGAAGGTTTTCAGAAGCTGGTGGATGCTGCGAATGGCGACCCACAATCTGCCATTGGTTTCCTAATGCTGGATAAGCTGACCGAACTGGCCCAAATCCAGACCGAAGCTATTAAGGACGTCGATATCGACAAGGTGGTCGTTTACGACTCTGGTGACGGAAAAGGCGTAAGCAACTTCGTCTCGGGTCTCTACGGTATGGTGCCGCAGCTCAACGACTTTCTACAGCAAAGTGGGATGAGCCTGCCTACTAGCTTGGTGAAGCCGACTGAAGCAGCAAAGCCAGTTGCAGCTACGGCCAATGGTCATAGTACAGCTACGGAATCGCCAGAGCCGCCAGTATTACCGACAGAGGAATAAGTAGGCCTGGCTACTTAATATCCAGGTCAGAATCATAAATGAGTCATTGCTCTTCGGAGCAATGACTCTTGCTGATTTAGGGTTTGACCATTCAGTCAACGATAACGACGATTGAGCAGGAATCGCTGGTTTCAGGGGCTAGGGGCCAATAATTTGGTCCTATCAACAACTCCTGTCTATGATGAACAAGCAAATAATTATTCTCCTTAGTAGTATTTTCTTCAGCAGCTTATTCCCCAATATATGGGCACAAACCTTGGCGCTTTCCTTGTGGGAGGAAGATACGCCTGGCTTAGTTGCAGAGCCTTCTTCGTCTTCAACAACTTCCTTATTAAATGCCCAAGCTACGGAGGCTGCAGTTTTTTACGAGCTAGAAGAATATCTCAGCCTCCAATTGGAGTATCCGGAATTAGCGCGTGAGCAAAGCCGAGAGGGGCGGGTAGTTCTCCGTTTCATAGTGGATGAACAGGGGGAAGTCGAACAAATTAGTGTGGTTAGTGCACTAGGTATGGGCTGTGACGAAGCAGCGATTGAAGCGCTATCCAATATGCCCAAATGGCAGCCCGCTACGTTTAAGGGGCAAGCCATCTCCGTCGTCTGCTACCTACCCATTGATTTCCGTCTGCGTTAGGCGAAATCGAGCAAAGTAAGCTGTTCTATCGGTCGAGCTAGTTATCTTAGCCTGATGAAGAACTTGGTAATTATGGCTTTGCTGTTAGCCCTAGTGGCTTGCAGTCAGCCAGCTTCCGTCGAGAAAGTATCCTCCGATTCAACAGCTGCGGATACTGAAGGTTACGATGCTGCATTGGCCGCTGAGTATGGTGCCGATGATTATGGGATGAAGCTCTACGTAATGGCCCTGCTCTACCGTGGTCCCAACCGAGATCAAGACTCAACTACAGCTTATGACCTCCAGCGTGCCCACCTCGATAACATCAACCGGCTGGCGGAAGAAGGAAAGCTGTTGCTGGCCGGTCCCTTTGGCGGAGATGGGGATTTGCGGGGCATTTATATTTTTGACGTACCTACCGTCGAGGAGGCCGAAGCATTAACTAACTCAGATCCTGCTATCCAAGCAGGCAGTCTGAGGATGGAACTGCTGCCTTGGTACGGCTCGGCAGCCGTCAATGCAATTCCTGAGTTGCATGCCCGACTGGAGAAAGAGACCATCTAGCAAAGCGAAGGCTGACCAAGTGACTTTAGTGCTTTCATTTTTTTGGCTAGTCGGGGAAAGTGCAAATTTTGTTTAGATTTGTAGTGGTTGCAGCACAACTCTCACGACCTGAGTTGCCGATGCTAATTGCCTAGCTAATAGCCCAAAATACTATCGTCTCATGAACTCCAAACTGATAGCCGGCTCACCTATTTATGAGGTGGAGCTCCGCAAGATTGCTGAACATAAAGACTACCGCGGGTCTTTTTCTGAAGTCTTTCAAGACCACTGGGGAACCTGCATGGATCCTGTGCAGTGGAGTGTGGTGAAATCTGAGCAGGGTGTTTTTAGAGGAATGCACCTACACCGCCGCCACGATGAGTATTTTTCCCTGCTGAGTGGACATTGCTTAGTTGGACTAAAGGATATCCGGCCTGGATCTCCGACGGAGGGCGTTTACTCGCTTTACGAATTGCACGAGGACGATATGGCTGCCGTTATCTTCCCGTCGGGCCTGCTACATGGTTGGTATTATTTTCGCCCTTCTCTGCACCTTCAGGCTGTCTCTGAGGCTTACAAAGACTATCACCCCGACGATAATTGGGGCGTTTATTGGGATGCGCCTGATCTGGGAATTCCCTGGCCAATGTCTGAAGTGACGCTTTCTCCTCGTGCAGCTGACTTTAGGACCGAAGCCGAGCTAACAGCCGCTTTGGGAGAGTGGCAGCCTTTCCCCTTAGCCGTCGAAGTATAGTAGCGGGCTGATCGCCATTGATTAACAACGGACTGCTAAGCAGCTGGCGTTGTTGTAGCTGCTCCTGAAGCAGCTGCTCCGTAGCTTCTTTTTCCAGCATTGTGAGTGCTTGAGTCGCTGCTAGCCGCTGGCTCCAGTTGCGTAATTCAGGTAAGCGTTTTTCCAACGGCCAGCCTGGGTAGTGCCCCCGTTTGAAGTACAAAAAGGTTGGAGTAGTAGAGGAGAATATCTTTCCTGCTCGATGAGCCAGCATTTGCTGCCACATGTAGCGGTCGGTGAAATACCGAGCGGGTGTAGTACGCCATCCATAGGGTAGTTGTCGATAAAAATCGAGCCGGTGCCCAACACTGGACAAAACAAATTCCCCACCTTGAACTAGCTTGGAAGGCTGCTGATCGCTGGGACCAAAAAACGGGATGCTCTTTCCAAAGCTAATGCTTTGATCGCGGGCTACCCGATAAAAGTTTACCGCAGCCATTGGGTACTTTTGCAAATGTTGGTGGAGTTCCTCGAGATGATTGGGCAGTAACAAATCACGATCGCAGAGATAAGCGACGATCTCTCCCTTGGCCTCTTTTAGGGCTTGATGACGATAAACTTCGCCTCGCCTGGGATGCTTAGGGTGGTCAAAAAAACGAATGCGGGCATCGCTAGCTTGTAGCTCTTGTATTTGTGCCCGCGTAGTAGAGGATACGCCATCGCCGATGATAAATACCTCCAGCTCTCCCAGCGATTGACTTAGAATGCTCCCCACCGAATAGGGGAGTAGAGGCCCTCGATCTCCCGTGGTAGGGACTATAATGGTCGCTTTGAGCATAAGAGAGTTATTGCTGCGCCAAAGTTATCAATTCGTCAATAGCCTTTACGATTTTCACCCCATCTGCCAGACTGGAGCGGGGAGGAGAGCCACCTTCCAAATAGGCGATGAACTCCTGCAACTCTAGCAACAGAGGATAGTCATTGGCAAACGGACGTTTTTCTGCTTCAGCCAGCTGGCTGTGTTCATCCCCCCGATAAATGTCGAGGTGTCGCACCTTTTCGTCTCGTAGAACAGCGATCCCCTCACTACAATGCAGACGTACTTCCCGGATTTTTCGTTCGTAGCGGTTGGAGACCTCAATAATGGAATAGGGACGTTGGCCTAGAATGGCCAGCATGCCGCGATGGGTAGCTGAAGGCGTTTCTAAAACCGCAGCACGCGCTGGTGGCAAGTAGCCCAAAATGGCTTGTGTTATAGTCAAGTCATGGGGAGAGAGATTCCAAACACTATCGGTATCCCTTCGTGGACTGGTCCAATTGGCTCTGGTCGTCCGTAAACCGAGAACTTCCCCCAACTCACCGGATTGAGCAATTTCAGCCAAGGCTTGAATACCCGGATGATAGAGCCAGACGTGCATCAAAAAGACCTCTGACTGTAGCTGCTGTTGAAGAGCTAGAGCATCGGGATAATTGGTCGTTAAAGGCTTCTCCAGAAAAATAGGTAAGCCAAGATGGTCGATAGCTTCCAGTACCGTACGATGGGTACTGGAAGGAGTAGCGACAATGATCCCGTCGTAATCGCTGGAAGTAAGCGGTTCTGTTGAAAAATCTACGGCTCCTGCTGCTGTGGCTTGAAGTTCTCTTTCAGGATCGGGGTCAAAAACACTTACTACACAAGCCAATGCTTGCAGGTCGCGGAGAATTTTAAGTCCCCAAATACCACATCCTATGAGAGCTATTCTTTTATTTGTCATTTGGAATCTGGTTCCAATTCATTCAACCTGCGCAAGTAGCGAATATGAAGGCGCTTTGTAGCACCAAAAATTGGCTTTACCTATTCTTCGGTTTACAGTTCGCTGGACTAGTGGTTGGCCGCTGTACAAATGTAAAATTTTTTGCTTGGGCACCTTACGATGAACTGTCGTATTACGAAATCAGCATCACTCAAGGGGGAGAATCGTTAAGCGCTGAAGAAATCAAGGAACGGTATCGCCGATCTGCCGTTGGCCGGGAAAATCGGACGATCCACAACTTGATCGCTATTATTCGGCAATACGAAACGACTTATGGTCGCGCGGATAGCGCTCATGTCCTTGTAGGCTTTAATATTCACGGCCGGCGTCCAGCTAGCTGGAGCTGGCCCGCTGATAGCCTGCATTGGGAATGAAGAAGTTGCCTCCACAAATACTACTGAGTTTACGCGCTCTGGCGTTCTACTTGTTGCTGTTTCGCAGGGAATGGTTGGAAACCTTGTGGTTTCAATTGCCCTATTTGCCCTTTATCCCTTTTTTTGATCAAATCCCAACAGGACTCTTCTGTTTGCCGTTGATAGTTATCGTCTATCTGGCTCCTTTCGCCATCTTATTGAATTACCGAGCTGCTTTGGCTGCTCGTTGCCTGGGCATTGGCTTATTGCTATCGCTGTTGAGTAGTATGCCGCTCTTTGGGAACTCGAAATGCTTTTTGGCTTGTCTCTTTTTATTGGGAGGTAGCTACCAGGTAGGTGGGTGGATTTATCAAATGCAGCTATTTTTATTGTACTTCGGTGCTGGTTTGAATAAGCTGTTGCAAGCGGACTGGTGGAATGGTTATTACTTTGATTTCTTTGCTGCTGAAGTATTTGAACTAGCTGGTTATCGATACTTGACCCAGTATGTTGATGCCTTATTGGTAGCTAAAATCAGTGGAATTTTAATCTTACTTTTTGAGCTACTACTCGGCTTGTTATTTTGTTTTCGCGCCCAAATCGGCTTAGCTATTTTTTTAGGTTTCAGCTTTCACGTACTTATGTTACTGCTTAGTTGGGGCTATTTATCCTTTCATTTCTTTTTTGTTAGTAGCGTTGCTTATTACCTGTTATTCTCAACGACCAAGCAATCTGTTGGTTTTGGAAATAAATGGATGCGTAATAATTTGAATATCAGATTGATGACAGTACTTTGGGTCTGCTTCTTATTACTGCAGTTGGGAGCTGAAAAGTGGAGGTATGCCTGGTGAAATAGCAGTAGGTGTTTTACTTTTTTTAATAAAAAACGGGGATAATTAACAATATTTAATATGGCCAAATGGTTCATTAGCCCAGAATAACTACTTTTCTTCCACAAAGAGCCTTACTTATAGAGCGGAGCATTACTTACTTATTTTGGATAACCAATTTATGTTCCCATGAGTACCCAGAAAGTTTCGCTCTATTCCCTTCTTTTCGTCGTCGTTCTCAGTCTGCTATTTAGCGCCATCTTAATGATGGGAGCGATGAGTTAGAAGTCCGTCTTTCCGCGTAAAGCTATAAGGTCAATCACCGGCCTACGCATGATAGAGGCAGTCTCCCCCAAAAGATTAAAATCACCAGTAACCCATGATTGGCGCTGCGGCGCCTAAACTACTCTTTCAAGCCCCCCGTACCGGATGCCTGGTATGGGGGTTTTAATTTTGGACATACCGTACGATTGACCGTAAGCTACTATCTTGCTTACCACTACAAACCAATACGGCCTTATGAAAACGAGCTTCGCCCTTTGGGGGCTATTCCTTGCCTTATCACCCATCACTGCCCAGTCTGAGCTGCCTTCTTTTAGTAAAAATTAGCTTGATCTATTATGGAGATCCAAAGGGTGCCGCCCAATCATCCCGATTTTATCCAGCTTGTTACCGAGCTTGATGCAGGCCTGGCCATCAGTGATGGAGAAGATCATGCTTTTTACGACCAGTTCAACAAACTAGATAATATCAAGTACGTAGTACTGGCTTTTCTCAATGAGCAGGCAGTAGGCTGTGGTGCAATAAAAGCCTTTGATGCTGCGACCATGGAAGTAAAAAGAATGTATGTGCGCCCACAGCATCGCGGTAAAGGTATTGCAACTCAAACCCTATCCGCATTGGAGGCTTGGGCCGTAGAATTGGGCGCTAGTCGCTGTATTCTAGAAACGGGCCATAAACAGCCAGAAGCCATTGCGCTGTACCACAAATGTGAATATCAGATCATAAGCAACTACGGGCAGTATGCAGGAGTAGCGAATAGTGTCTGTTTCGAAAAAAGAATAGCTTAACCTAAAATAGTAAGCAGTTCTAGGTTTTTGTTTGGATATTTAGCGGACTTGTACCGTTAAATACTATCCAACCACCAGTTACAGCAACGACTAACCAAACACCATGTTTACACACGAAGACTTGAGCCGCGCCAAGCGCCGTAAAGATCTCATCCAGATTGCGGAGCGAAATGGCATCAGCATCAAGAAAGAACTACGCAATCTGCGCTACGAAGAAGAATTACGCCTCTTACAGGCCGAGTTAGTGGACTTACAGCAGTGGGTAGTCAAGAAGAAAAAGCGGGTGGCTATCCTGTTTGAAGGCCGTGATGCGGCTGGAAAAGGAGGTTCCATTAAACGCTTTGTCGAGCATCTGAACCCGCGTGCTATGCGAGTAGTCGCTCTTCCCAAGCCTACCGATTTGGAAAAAGGACAGTGGTATTTTCGCCGCTACATCAAGGAACTACCCAACCCCGGAGAAATTGTCTTCTTCGACCGCAGCTGGTATAACCGAGCAGTCGTAGAACCAGTTATGGGCTTTTGTACCAAACCAGAGTACGAGCAATTTATGATACAGGTACCTGGCTTTGAGCATATGTTGTATGAAGATGGGGTGCAGCTGATAAAATTCTGGTTTTCGATTAGTAAGGGAGAGCAGAATGAGCGCTTCGAAGCGCGTAAGGCTAGCCCATTAAAAAGATGGAAGTTCAGTTCTGTCGATATGCTGGGCCAAAAACTCTGGGACCGCTACACCTACTACAAGGAGCAAATGTTTTCGAAAACACATACCACTTTCAGCCCCTGGATAATTGTCAAGACCAATTCCAAAAAACAGGCCCGACTAGAAAGTATGCGTTACGTTTTGTCCAAGTTCGACTATACCAACCGTAAGAAATTTAAAACTACTATTCTACCTGATCCCAATGTGGTTTTACGCTACTACCGCGATTCTCTTTAATCCCGCTCTGTTATGACTACTAAGAATTCGAAAGCTGGCTTGGAATTAAATGAAGAGGATCTGAAAATCTTGAATTCAGAACTAGGCCGAAAAATGCTTTTTTCCGATAAAAAGCTGAATGTGGAGCGTGCGCTCCGACTGACTAAATACGAGCTGGAGCTGCAATCGCTGCAAGAACAACTGATCAAGCTACAGAAGTGGGTGGTCGCAAAGCGAAAGAAGGTCGTAGTGCTTTTTGAAGGGCGAGATGCTGCTGGCAAAGGCGGTGCGATTCGTCGGATTACCGCGCATATCAACCCTCGACAGTACCG
Source organism: Bacteroidota bacterium (assembly GCA_039030655.1). Classification (GTDB taxonomy): domain Bacteria; phylum Bacteroidota; class Bacteroidia; order Chitinophagales; family Saprospiraceae; genus Neolewinella. Next base: position 43,544 of record JBCCDS010000044.1, read on the forward strand.
AATTGTAGCCCTCGCCAAACCCACCGAGGAAGAAGAAGGCCAGTGGTACTTCCAGCGCTACGTTAATCAACTACCTAAACCGGGAGAGATCGTCTTTTTCGACCGCAGTTGGTACAATCGTGCTGTGGTGGAGCCGGTCAACGGTTTCTGTACAGAGGGGGAGTACCAGGTATTCATGGGGCAGGTCAATGATTTCGAACGCATGGTCATGGAGTCTGATACGACTTTGATTAAGTTTTGGTTTTCCATCAGTAAAGAGGAGCAAGCATGTCGCTTCAGGGACATTAAAGCCGACCCCCGCAAAAAGTGGAAAATGTCTCCTGTAGATGAAAAAGCCCAGGAGTTATGGAAGGACTATACGCGCTATAAGGAGGCGATGTTTGCCCACACCGATTTGCCCCATTCACCCTGGATCATCCTCAAGGCAGATAGTAAGCGCAACGCTCGTCTGCGGGCCATGCAGGAAATCCTGAGCCGGGTGCCCTGGGAGAACCTTCCGGAGCTAGAAGAATAACTTTTAGGGTCATGTTTATTCTTCTTCAAGCGAAGGCATTGAATGATAATCAAGCACTAATGTCACTAGTAATATCAATTCAAGTATCCCTAGCCGCTTCAGATGCTCAACAGTAAATTGTGGTGGTTCTTTTACTGGAATTAGGCCACTATCGAGTATTTCTTCCTGCATTTTGAGAATGCTTATTCCACGACTAAATGCGGCACCGCAGATAAATCCCAGTCAATCACCAGCCCTCCTGCCAGACTCCGGGCGATACTATCTCCATATAAATGCTCGGCCAGATAAAGCGCTGCTTCAAAGGATTTGGCTCCACCTGCGGAAGTGATAAAAGGCCCATCATGAACAAACAACAGATCTTCCCGAATGTCTAGCTCCGGGTAGCGTTCCCGCATGGCCGCGATGTCGCTAGGGAAGGTGGTGCTCACTCGATCCTTGAGCAGTCCCGCCTCTGCCAGCACAAAAGCTCCGTCGCAGTGGCTGGTCACGTAATCGGCGCTGTCAGCCGTGCGACGCACAAAATCCAACATAGCTTCATCCTTCAGGTTGGTATCCAAATGATGCTCTGCCGAAGGCACGACGAGGATGTCAATCTCAGGTAAGCCTTCCGCCAAATAATTAAAGTGGGGCAGCAATTGGATCCCCTCAAAGGTGGTGATCGGCTCCAGCGTATTGGCCACCATAAAGGTATTCATGGCTTTAATGCCGTCGCGAAAAATGGTGTGCTGGAAGATATCGTAAGGGGCAGTTAGTTCTGTATTGTAAACACCATCCATGACCAGAAAAGCCACGTTGTAGCGGTCAGGCTTCAGTTCTGGCGGTTGGGCGATGAGCATCCCTTGCTCAGGTACGGGAGTAGGAGAATTTGGACTTCCGCAGGTCCAAACCAGCAGGGAAATTAATAGCCCCCAATAGCCAAATAAAATTGAGCTTGAAGTTGTCGCTGTTTTCATGACTGCAAATTAAAAAAGAATAGAAAGGTAAATGGTTGGCCGATTTTTATGGAGCTCTCCTCTACCCAATTTCCCCCAAATGGGGGATAAGCCAGTTGCTATGGACGACCGATATTGCGGCATCATCAATAAGTATTACCCTATGTCGGTTGCTATTCGATCTATCTTGGCAGGAAGCTGTTTGTTATTCTGCTTAAACCTGCTTTCGGCCCAGTCAACGCCACCGCCTATCCAGTTCATCTTCGACGGCAGTGGTTCGATGTGGGGCGATCTGGAGGGCAGCACCAAGATTGAAATTGCCAAGGCAGCTATTGCCGAGATCAGCCAAGAGTTTAGTGCGGATCAGGCACTGGGCCTCATTGCTTACGGCCATCGTCGTGAGCGAGATTGTACAGACATTGAAGCTTTACTACCCATCACGAATACGGATCAGGAGCAGTTCTTGGCCGCAGTGCGAGCGATTCAACCCAAAGGACGTACCCCCTTGGCCCAGTCGGTGACCTTGGCTCTGGAACAGCTACGGAGCCAGGGTGAAGCAGCTACCCTCATCTTGTTTACAGACGGGATTGAGACCTGCAGCGGCGATTTATGTGCTTTGGTCGAGCAGGCAAAGGCCGAAGGGATCGAATTTGTGTTACACATCGTCGGATTTGATCTGGGTGAAGCCAATCGACAGCCCTTGCAGTGTGCTGCCAATGCCGCCGGCGGTCTCTATCTAGACGTTGCCGATGCCGCGGGCCTGCAGGCTGCCCTGAGCAGAACGACCCAGCTGACCGTAGATGAAGGTGAAGCTAGTCTGGCGGTCCGGGTAACAAAAGACGGGGAGCTGCGGGATGCTGTAATCAAGGTTTACCCAGCGGCCAGTAAGGAAGACATTAGTAGGGCGCGTACCTACACCAGCGATCAGACCAACCCCGCCTATTTCAACTTGGCCGCCGCCAGCTACGATTTAGAAGTGTGGCTGGTGGGTGAGCGTGGTATACCCCATCAGTGGCGAAGAGACGTAATCATTAGCGGTGGAGATACTACGGAGGTCGAGCTAGATTTCAGTACGGGTAGTATGAGCATTCTCGTGCAGGAAAACGGGGCACTACATGATGCTAAGATCACGGTGACGCCAGTAGGAGCAGAACGGGCCGTTTATTCGAGTCGTAGCTATACCGGCGAGCGCAGTAACCCCCACCTAGTAGACTTATTGCCGGGGCGTTATCGAGTCGAGCTCAGTTCGATTAGAATTGAAGGACGTGACAATGAATTTGTCTTCGAGGAAGTAATTGTAGCACCCCAGGAAACGACCGAGATCGGACACGAATTTGCCAGCGGGATTCTGCTCATTGGCTCCAGGAAAGACGGAGAACTGGTCGATGCTGTGGTGAGTGTGCGTGATGCCACTGGCAGGGTCGATCAGGGGCGTACCTACGCACATGCCGACTCCAATCCGCGCAGTTTTCGACTTTCACCGGGTACCTACGAAGTACTACTGCGAGGCCTGCGTCTAGCTGATGATCCAGAGCGGACCCTGACCGTCACGGTCGAGGCGGGACAGACGACCGAGCGGACGGTAGACTGGTGATGGCTTTGGTTTATTTGTTGTACTTCCGCAGGCTCAGACCCACGCAAGTACAAATAGGACTACACCCAATAAAGTTGCCACGCCCAGATAGTAGTGGCTTGTTGAGGATGCCGGTCAAAAAGGCCCACTAATTGATCCAGCCCGATGTGGGGAATTATACCGCTAGCGATGACCTCACGCGCCTGGTTGAAGGCCTAGGCTGGCACTGATCGGCCTCAGCGGACAAGGTGTCGAAAGACAGGGTGTCGTTATTAGGCTGCTTAAAACTAGGAAAAGTTATGAGCCGCCTTATGAAATCTGCTTATTGATTTTCTTGTAAAGCCTGAACGGGCAACTGATTGGAAGCACGCAAGGCCGTTAAACTAACCACTAAACCAGTTATAACCAGCGTGATGAAGCCAGCCATAAGGAATACACCCATCGAGATATCAATACGGTAGGCAAAGCTCAACAACCATCTATTAATACCCCACCAGACTAAGGGACTACTAAGCAGTAGGGCAATAGCCAGTAGTAGGAAATACTCGGCATTGAAGCGGCGGAGAATATCCCATTGAGACGCACCTAGTATTTTTCTGATGCCAATTTCTTTCCGTCTTATCGTAGTTAAATAAGCAGTTAGGGCAATTAAACCGATAACGGCTACTAGAAAGGCAACGAAACTAAAGTAAATACCCAAATGAGCGATGCGTTGCTCATTTTCGTAGAGTGTTTCAATGTTTTCCTCCAGGAAGTTATACTCAAAAATCCGATCTGGGAAAAGCGTTTCGTACTGCTCCTTTACTTGGGCAATTACTTCAGCGGTTTGACTACCCTGGTAAGCAATTGTAGCGGAGTAGGCATAGGGTAACGAGCGATACACACTTAAAAAGGTTGGACTTATCTGATGGTGTAGTGAAAACATATTGATGTCGGCAAAAGTGCCAGTAATGGTGAAAGGGAAACCAACTTCACCACTATCTTCATCGACGTACTCTGGCTCCTCGATAATGGTTTTTCCGATCAACTCCTCGCGGCTGATACTGAAATAGGTGGTGAGTTTTTCAACCAGGGTTTCATTGATAAGTACCAATAAGCCAGGCGCATTTTCTGGCCTTGCGACTAATTCCGGAATACTGGTCTGAATATTTAGTAATGCTAAAGATTGATAATCCATACTGATGTTGTAAGCATCGTCAAAAATCTCTGTCGTTCCCGCAAGTTTATAGGTAGTTTGATTATAGGGCTGACCGGCTAAAGTACTTCCACTACCCACTGCTTGAACTGCCGGGAGCTGGAGTGCCGCATCTCGAAATAGCTGATAACTACTACTATCCCCAGGAAGGTAGGTGTAGAGTATTTGTTCGGTATTAAAACCTAGCTCTTTAGTTTGTATATAATGCAGCTGCTGATTGATCAGTAGTGTAAGGCTACACAAGCCAATTAAAAGCATAAATTGAAAGGTGATCAACAGCTTACGGGTGGAGAAAAATTGGTTCGTATTATTAGTTAAGTTATTACGAAATAAGGCGAGTACCGAAAAATTAGCCAGAAATAGCGCGGGGTAAATACTGGCAATGAGTCCAATTAATGAAGCTATCCCCACCACAAGGAAGACGTATATAGCGGAGCTAAATAGCTGTTCGTCGATAGCGGTACCCATCAGCTGATTAAAACGAGGGAGTACAAACCACAAGGCCGTGAAAACTACAGGTATTGTTAGCCAGCTGATGAGCACAGACTCTAAAATAAATTGACTGGATATCAGCCTAGGGCTGGCGCCAAATATTTTACGCATACCAATTTCCCTTGAGCGCCCCGCATTCATGGCAATTGACAGGTTCATATAATTGCTGACTGTCATCAGTAAGATGATGGCTGCTATAATTCCTATAATATAGAGGTAACGTTTATCACCGGGCGGTTTAAGCTCGTAGAGTATATCCGAATCAAGGTGAATTGAGCTGATAGGCTGTAGAATGCTGCCACCGTAAAGTTCATTAGCCGCTATTCGCGCATTGATTGAAGGCATGCTCTGATCAATACGCGCTAGGACTTGTTCTGGCTTCGTTCTCGGTAGTAATTCTAGATAGATACGCGCCCCCCAATAGTCTATTTTTGGGCGGTTTAAAGCAATGCTGAAATCAAAGTGTGTGTTTGCTGCTACATCCTCGATTACGCCGGCAATCTGATAGGGCTCTTCTTCAAGAATGAGCTGCTGATTTTCGCTGATTTTTTGAGCCCAGTCGGAGCCAAAAAAGCGCTCAGCTTGTCGTCTGGTCAGTACGGCTGTGTTACTAGACTGGTAAAAAGCATTTAATGATCCAGTCAAAAATTTCCAACCAAAGAAGTCGAAGAATGCTTTAGGGGTATTAGTCTGTAGTAAATTAGTAGCAGGAAGCCGCTTATCGTTGATTTGGACGTAGGTAGGCTCACTAAATATGAAAAACTGGCAGGCTGATACGATTCCAGAGACCGCTTGGAGGCCTTCGATTTGATGTAACTGTTGCTCCGCTGTAGCACTAAAGAAACCATCAAAACTTACAATGCTATAATCTTGCGAACGCTGCGTTCTCCCCAGTCTGAATTTTTGTTCAATATTGGGTACAAAACGATCGTAACTCGTCTCGTATTCTAGGTATAATACAGCCAGGATCGTAGTGAAGATACCAATGGTCAGACAGCAGAAGTTGAAGGCGTTGTAGAGTTGTTTTCGGTAGAGTTGCCGCCGAGCAATTTTGAAAAAATTGGGTAACAGAAAGAAGAAACTTCCTATCAATCCAGTTGGCCTATTTATTGCCTTGTTCAGCTTTTTGAGAGAAGCGGTAGAGTCAATTTTAGCAGGCAGTACTCGCTGTCGTGCCAACTGAAAGGCCGTCTCAGGTTGTTCGCCTTTGATCAAAAATTCATCGTAGCGATCATTGAGATTTGCAACCAGCTCCTCAACTAATCCCGTTTCGAAATGACCCTGAGCAATCAACTCTTGTCGAAAAGCCGCTAATGAAGCTTTAAAGTTAAAAGACATGAATTCTAATGTTTAAGTGTGTATCGATCTAAGCCTTAGTAGGAGAATAAGGCGTATCCGTAAGTCCCCAAAGACGGACAAAAGCGTAGTTGACCTTTAGCCATTGTTGTTTTTCTTGGGCTAGATTTTCTTCACCCAATAGCGTGATTCGGTAATACTTGCGCCGCCTACCTTGCTCCGTTTTTACCCAATGTGAGCGTATTAAGCCTTCTTTTTCCATCCTACCTAAAACGGGATAAAGCATGGCATCTGTCCATTGCAGTACCCCTTCAGAAATTTGTTCAACCTCTTTGATGATTTGGTAGCCGTAGTTTTCTCCATGGGCTAGGATGGATAGCACCAGTGGTTTAGTCGATGCCGCGACTAATGTTTTTGTAGCCATTACTAGTTAATTGAGCGTAAGTAATATTTATGAAGCAAGAAAATCCGCTTCAGGAATGATCGTAGTACCGTCAAATAGTTCGATAGTGCGCTGCGCTCTAGCGGCATCTCGGCTAGAGTGGGTGACCATAATGATGGTAGCTCCTCTTTGGTGGAAATATGCTAGTTTATCCATTACGATTTTTCCATGTTCGGAATCAAGATTACCCGTAGGCTCATCCGCGAGGATGAGCGAAGGCTCGGTCACAATGGTACGCGCAATGGCAATACGCTGCTGTTGCCCACCAGATAGTTGCTGTGGGTAATGATTCATGCGATGTGACATTTCTAATTCTGCCAAAGCTTGCTGCACACGCTTTTTACGTTGGGAAGCAGGGATTCGCAAATAAATTAGCGGTAATTCAACGTTCTCCGCCGCAGTTAATTCATCAATTAAGTTGAAACTTTGAAAGACGAAACCAATATTGTTTTTCCTCAAAATTGCCAGTTCTTTTTTGACCAATTGATTAGTTAACTGTCCTTGAAAAAAGTAATGGCCGCGGGAAGGTCGATCAATCATACCAATTAGATTCAGTAAAGTAGATTTTCCACTGCCGGAGGGTCCCATAATAGCGACAAACTCCCCGCTTTGAATACGGAGATCGATTCCATTGATCGCGGCTGTTTCCAGTTCTTTGGAGTAATGGTATTTGTAGACATTTTTCAGTTCAACTAGTGGAGAGTCAGCTGTTTCTAAAGACATGCTATTTGAATTTTAGTGTTTGAAAATTTTTAAATGTGGCATAGTCAGAAGTGATCACTTGATCTCCGGCCTGTAAGCCTGAGATAACTTCGTGAAAATTAGGGTTGCGGCGTCCCAATTCAATAGGTATGCGTACTGCTTGGTCCTCTTTTACCAAGTATATCCAATTTCCACCTGTAGCATTGTAGAAATTGCCATTAGCCAACAGTGTACTCTGGGTAGCCTCACCAAATAAGAGCCGCAGGCGTATGGATTGTCCCTTGACAAAAGCTGGAGCAGACGCCTGTGCCGTGAGTCCAACTTCCACCTGGAATAAACCGTCGGCCACTGTTGGGTAAATCTTTTCTACGACCAAGGGAACGGTATCTCCGTTAATCAGGCTCAGGCCCTGTTGGCCCACGCTGATCTTATCGAGATAGTACTCATCTACTTGAGTAATGATTTGGGGATCATCCATACAGTAGATTTCACCTAGGCGTTGCCCGGCGATTAAGGATTGCCCTACGGTTAATGAGAAATCGCTGATAAGGCCAGCTTGGGGAGCAAGTATAAATAAGCGGTCAAGTAGCTCTCGAATAGAACTCAGACTTTCCAGAATACGGTATTCACTTTCACGAATTTGCTCTAATTGCCGGTAGCGTGCTAAAGAATCATTTTGATAGGCCTGCTGGAGCAGCGAGGAACGGGCCAACAAAAAAGAAAAGCGATTATCGATAGGCTCAAATTCACTGGCAGCCATTAAACCGGCTAAATGAAGCTCTTTGCTGCGTGCGTGTTGTTTCGTCAAGAGTTCAATATCGAACTTGATCTCAACTAGCTGCGCTCTTTGATTGAAATTGTTCTGATTAAGTAGTAGCTCTGTTTGCCGTTGATTATTCAATTGTTCAATTAGTTCCGCTTCTCGCTGCAGCACTTCCAACTCCAGATCGGCATTGTCTATCTTTAACAAGGTGTCTCCTTGTGCTACCTGCTGCCCCGATTCTACATAAACCTGAGCTACACTCCCCGCAATCCGACAATCAATAAAGCGAGTTCGGGCAGGGGCGATTTGTCCATTGAGATTGATGTACTCAAAGAAGCGGTCCATGCCAACGGTCGTAACGGTAAGACGATCCTTGGCAATTGAAAGTACCGAATGTGAGCGGTAACTAATTCCTAACCAGCCGATGATTACCAAGCCTACTAGCCCAGCGGCAATAAGGCGATACCGTCGGCCAGTCTCTTGCCTTTTTAGTGGTCTATCCATTGATGATTTATACCTAATTGCGTTAGGTATATTATGCCTAACAACATTAGGTATGTTTGAGTTTAGAATTTTTTTATTTTTTTTACTTCCGCGACGAGGCGATGTTGGGTCGTCTAATGGTGGGACGTGATTTTCTGCTGTTTGGATAACCTGAACCTCACG